>NZ_JACJHR010000038.1 GCF_014174495.1 Amycolatopsis echigonensis | reverse complement strand
TCCCGCCCGCCCCGCCGAAGGCGGGGCAAACACAATTGTCGTACCCCAGGGTTACGCTCTGGCCATGTCCGACACCGCCACGGTCACCACTCCTCCCGAGGGCGACGCGCCGGCCCGGAGGCGGCCCGCGCTGTCGCCGTCCCGGGCGAGCGACTTCAAGCAGTGCCCGCTTCTCTACCGGTTCCGCGCGGTCGATCGGCTGCCGGAGGTGCCCACCCGGGCGCAGCTGCGCGGCACGCTCGTCCACGCGGTTCTGGAGCGGCTTTTCGCTCTCCCCGCCTCCGAACGGGTCGCTCCGCGGGCCAAGGAGCTGCTCGCGCCGACGTGGTCGGAGCTGTCCGCCGAGAGTCCGGAATGGACGGAGCTGTTCGCGGACGGCGAACCCGGGGAGGCCGACAAGTGGCTGGCCTCGGCCGAAAAGCTGCTCGATGCGTATTTCGAGCTGGAGGATCCGCGCCGGCTGGAGCCGGAGGCGTGCGAGCTGCACGTGGAGATCGAGCTGGGCTCGGGCGTGCTGCTGCGCGGGTACATCGACCGGGTGGATGTCGCGCCGACGGGCGAGATCCGCGTGGTGGACTACAAAACCGGTGCCGCCCCGCGGGAAATCGGCGAGGCCAAAGCGCTGTTCCAGATGAAGTTCTACGCGCTGGTGCTGTGGCGGTTGCGCGGGGTCGTGCCGCGCCAGCTGAAGCTGATGTATCTCACGGACGGCCAGTCGCTGGCCTACACGCCGGACGAGGCGGAGCTGGTCCGGTTCGAGCGCACGCTGGAAGCGATCTGGCAGGCGATCCTGAAGGCCGGCAAGACCGGCGATTTCCGGCCCAACAAGGGCAAGCTGTGCTCGTGGTGCGATCACCAGGCGCATTGCCCGGAGTTCGGCGGGACGCCGCCGGAGTATCCGGGCTGGCCCGAGCCGGATCCGGGCGAGGAGACGGCCCTGGACCGGGCCGACTGATGGGCGACGCGTTCTTCCTCCCGCTCGGCGGCGACCGCTACGAGGCGACTGAGCACACCAGCGGCCCGTGGAGCCCGGGAGCGCAGCATTTCGGCCCTCCGTCGGCGTTGCTCGTGCGCGGGCTCGAGCGGCTGGAGGCGAAGCATCCGGCGCAGCTGGCCCGGGTCACGGTCGAGATCCTCGGCCCGGCTCCGGTGGGCGAGCTGGAGCAGCGGTCGTGGATCGAGCGGCCGGGCCGGACGGTGGAATTGGTCCAGTCCGAGCTGTCCGCGAACGGGCGGACGGTCGCGCGGGCGTCGGGGTGGCGGATCGCGACGTCCGACACCGCCGAGATCGCCACCGACGGCGGTCCGCTGCTGCCCGCGGCCGAGGCGGGGAGCGAGGCGGCTTTCCCGGACGACTGGCAGGGCGGTTACCTGCACGCGATCGAGTGGCGTTCGGTCCGCGGCTCGATTTCCGCGCCGGGCCCGGCCGCGGTGTGGGCGCGGCAGCGGTATCCGCTGGTCGACGGCGAGGAACCGACGGGCCTGCAACGGCTGTTCGCCATCGCGGACTCCGGGAACGGGGTGTCGCACTTCCTTCCAGCGGCGGAGTGGTGGTTCATCAACTCGGAACTCACCGTGCACCTGCGCCGGATCCCCGAGGGCGAGTGGATCGGGCTCGACGCGGTCACGCTGGTCGGGCCGCACGGGATCGGCAGCGCGACCAGTACGCTGCACGATCGTTCCGGTCCGGTCGGCACCGGCGCGCAGGCTTTGCTGGTGCGTCCGCGACAGGCCGGGGGCGGATGAGCGCCCTGGCGCGCGCGAGTCCGATAGCCTTCGCGGAACGATCGACAAGGGAGCGCTCCGGCATGCAGATCACCTCGGTGGTCAACCAGAAGGGCGGGGTGGGCAAAACCTCGCTGAGCGTGGGCGCGGCGGCGGCCCTCGCCGAACGCGGCAGGCGGGTGCTGCTCGTCGACCTCGACCCGCAGGGGCACGCGACGACCGAGATGCTCGGCATGGACGAGGTCCCGGCGGACGCGCCGAGCCTGGCGAAGGCGCTGACGAAGCTGTGGAAGGGCCCGATCGAGCAGCTGGCCGTGCCGCATCCGCGCAGCAACCTGGGCCGGGGCGGAGCGTTCGACGTGATCCCGACGTCGCCGGGGATGTTCGACCTGATCCGCAGGCTGGACCAGTTCCGGGTGCCCGGCTGGCAGCTGGCGCGGGTGATCCAGTTCGCGCACTACGACCATGTGATCATCGACTGCCCGCCCGCCCAGGACGTGCTGACGAACAACGCGCTGGCGGCGTCGCACGGCATCCTGGTGCCGGTCCAGCCGGACAAGACGAGCATCCGCGCGCTGCGCCTGCTGTCGGAGCAGGTCCGGTACGTGGAGCAGACCACCGGCCGCTCCCCGATCGCCTGGTTCGGCATCGTTCCCGGCCTGTACCGCCGCCCGATCTCGCACTACGCCGCGGCAGCGCTGCAGGAGATGTACTCCTTCGGCGTGCCGATGCTCTCGCACGTCCCGCTGGGCGTGGTGATGAACGAAGCGGCCGCGCACGGCGTCCCGGTGACGACGTTCGCGCCGGAGACGATCCAGGCCGTGTCGTTCCGGGAGATCGCCGAAACTCTCGACGGCTACCTCGCGCAGAATCCGGGCCCCACCGAGGTTCCCGCCGACGACGAGTTCGTCTTCGAGGACTTCATCTCCGAGGTCGCGGTCGCCCGGAACGTCAACGACAACGGCGCGCGCAAGAAGCTGTACGACCTGATGCCGAAACGCCCGAACCGCCCGCGCTGACGCACCGTCCACATGCGACAGAGGGCGTCTCCCCGAAGATAAGACGCCCTCTGCTCAAGAGTTTTCTACAACCGGCACGAGCGGATGTCCGAGGCCAGCACCGCTTTGGCGCCCGTTTCGGCCAGCTCGTCCATGATCCGGTTGACTTCCTTGCGCGGCACCATCGCCCGCACCGCGACCCATTTCTCGTCCGCGAGCGGCGCCACCGTCGGCGACTCCAGCCCCGGAGTGATCGAAATGGCCTGGTCGAGGATCTCCCGCGGGCAGTCGTAGTCCAGCATCATGTAGTGCTGCGCGAAAACCACGCCCTGCAGCCGAGCCGCCAGCTGCGATTTGGCCCGCGACCCGTCGCTCCCGGCCCGCTGCAGCAACACCGCCTCGGACGCGCAGATCGGATCCCCGAACGCCACCAGATTGTGCTGCCGCAACGACCGTCCGGACTCGACGACGTCCGCGATCGCGTCCGCCACGCCGAGCTGGATCGAGATCTCCACCGCGCCGTCGAGCCGGATCACCTCCGCCTCGACCCCGTGCCGCGCGAGATCGTCGCGGACCAGCCGCGGGTAGGACGTCGCGAGCCGCTTTCCCTGCAGGTCGGCCGGTTTCCAGTCCCGTCCGGTGGGGGCGGCGTACCGGAACGTCGACGCCCCGAACCCGAGCGCGAGCACCTCTTCGACCGGGGCCCCCGAGTCGAGCGCGAGGTCGCGGCCGGTGATGCCGAGGTCCAGCTCGCCGGAACCGACGTAGATGGCGATGTCCTTCGGCCGGAGGAAGAAGAACTCGACCTCGTTGACCGGGTCGAGCACGGTCAGGTCCTTGCCGTCATGTCGCTTGCGGTAGCCCGCCTCGGAAAGCATCTCCGCCGACGCGGCGGCGAGGGCTCCCTTGTTCGGCACGGCAACACGCAGCATTTCGGTCTCTCCTCGGTCTCCGGTGCGCGAGCGCGTCACAGGTAGCGGTACACGTCCTCGGCCGAGATCCCCCGGCCGAGCATGAGCACCTGCACCCGGTACAGCAGTTGCGAGATCTCCTCCGCGAGCCGGTCGTCGGATTCGTGCTCGGCGGCGATCCACACCTCGCCCGCCTCTTCGAGCACCTTCTTGCCCTGGGCGTGCACTCCGGCGTCCAGTGCGGCGACGGTGCCGGACCCGTCGGGACGGGTACGCGCGCGCTCGGCAAGCTCCGCGAACAGCTCATCGAAGGTCTTCACGGGACCGGATCCTTTCATCCCGCGCTCGTCCGCGTCCTTCCGGGTGACCCGGAAGCCGCCGAGTTCACAGCGACGGCAGCAGCGCGGCCAGCTCGGGCACGCCGACCCCGGCCAGCGACGTGCGGAACACCCGGCGCGGACCGTCCGGGACGGCCACGTCGTTGGGCACCACGAGCACCGTGCAGCCGGCGCTCTCGGCCGACTCCGCGCCCGGCGGCGAGTCCTCGACCGCGACGCACCGCGCCGGGGCCACGCCGAGCAGTTCGGCGGCCTTCAGATAGGGCCGCGGGAGGGGTTTGTTCTGGCCGTCGACCTCGTCGCCGCAGACCGTGACGTCGAAGAACTCCCGCCCGATCGTGTCGAGCGCGAGTTCGGTGAGCGCCCGTTCGGTGGAGGTGACCAGCGCGGATTTGAGCCCGGCCGCGCGGACCGCGGCCAGCGCCTCGCGTGCGCCCGGACGCCAGGGCAGCGCGTCGTCGAACAGCCCGGCGGTGCGGCGGCGGATCCACTCCCCCGTTTCCGCGACCGCTTCCGGCGTGACCGGGCGGCCGGTCTGCTCCAGCAGCACGGTGGCGGTGGCGTCCATGTTGGACCCCACGAGCGTCATCCGGATTTCCTCCGGAAGCGTGCCGCCGAGCGCCTCGGCGGCCTCGTACAGCGCGACGTCCCACAGTTTCTCGGAATCGACGAGGGTGCCGTCCATGTCCCAGAGGACAGCCGCCAATCCGTCCGAAGTGGACGGTGCAGTCACAGTTTCTCCTTGTCCGGTGCGCCCGCTCCGGCCGGGCGCGCTCGCCTCCAGCGTCCCACGCGGGCCGCCGTGAGCGGGGCCACACCCGCTCCGTGACACGCGGGGGCGGACACGCTGCGCAGCGTAGGTGGCGAAGGCCGTAGGCTGGTCAGGTGAGTGAGCCTGTCGACGACACCCCGCGGCCCGGCGACCCGGAGCAGGACCGCGCCGATGCCCAGCGCCCGATCATGATCCTGGCCTTCGAAGGCTGGAACGACGCGGGCGACGCGGCCAGCCAGGCGATCGAACACCTCCAGCTCACCTGGGACGCGACGCCGCTGGCCGAACTCGAGCCGGACGACTACTACGACTTCCAGGTCAGCCGCCCCACGGTGAAGATGGTCGACGGCATCACCCGGAGGGTCGAATGGCCGACCACCCGGTTGTCGGTCTGCCGTCCCGAGGGCTTCGACCGCGACCTCGTGCTGGTGCAGGGCCCGGAGCCGAACATGCGCTGGCGGAAGTTCTGCGCGGAGATCGTGGAGCACGTCCAGGAACTGGACGTGTCGATGGTGATCGCGCTCGGCGCCCTGCTGGCCGACACCGCGCACACCCGCCCCGTCCCGGTCACCGGGACGGCCTACGACAAGGACACCGCGAGCAAGTACCGGCTCGAGGTGAGCAACTACCAGGGCCCGACCGGGATCGTCGGGATCCTGCAGGACTACTGCGTGCAGGTCGGCATCCCGGCGGTCTCGATCTGGGCCGCGGTGCCGCACTACGTGTCGCACCCGCCGTCGCCCAAGGCCACGCTGGCGCTGCTGCACAAGCTCGAGGACGTGCTCGACGTCGAGATCCCGCTGGGCGCGCTGCCGGAGCAGGCCGAGGAGTGGCAGCAGACGGTCAGCGAGATGGCCGACGAGGACGAGGAAATCAGCGAGTACGTGCGCAGCCTCGAGGAACGCGGCGACGCCGAGACCGACTTCACCATGGAAGAGGTCTCCGGCGACAAGATCGCCGCCGAGTTCGAGCGGTACCTGCGGCGGCGCCGGCCCGGGCAGGACGGCGGGTTCGGCCTCCGCTGACCGGTTCGGGGCAGGCGTGTTCCCGGGTGCACGGGCGAGGGAACGCACCGTGATCGCCGAACTACGAACAGTAATCCGAGCCGCCCGGCGGGATGACGGCGCCTGCGCCGTTGACTGATCGCCCCGTGCTGCTCTGGTGCCTCGCCGAGCGCGTCTCGTTGACTGGTCCGGCGCGAGCGACATCGCGCGGACCAGGAGGTACGAGCATGTTCGCCAAGGCACTAGCGGCGGACCGCGTCGGCGGCACCGGTTTCACCGGTGAAGGCGGATGATTTCGGCGCCTGCATGGACTACGCGGTGGGCGAGTACGCCATCGAGCCCTGGCTCGCACACGACGCGTGCGACGCCGCCACGTTCGAGGAGTGTTACTGGGTCCTGCACCGCGCCTACGTTCCCGCTGAGGTCGCGGTGACGGCCTGTCGGCTCTCGTTCGACTGATCCGCACCACGACGCGACCGGGCCGCGCGGGCAGTCCGGTCGCGTCCGGGCTCAGGCGGTGAGCAGCTTCCGCACCGGGACCGCGCCGCGTGCCCGCTTCCGCCACTCCCGCGGATAGCCGAGCGACACCTCCTCGAACCGCACGCCGTCCGCGGAGGTCGTGCGCGGGATGTGCAGGTGCCCGTACACGGCCAGCTCGGCGCGGTAGCGCAGGTGCCAGTCCTCGGTCTGCGTGGTGCCGCACCAGAGCGCGAAATCGGGGTAGTACAACGGGTTCGTCGGATGCCGGTGCAGCGGCCAGTGCGACATCAGGATCGTGCGGCGGTCGTCCGGGATCGCGTCCAGCCGATCGCGGGACACCTTCAGCCGTTGCTCGCACCAGGCCGCACGCGATTCGTACGGATCCGGGTGCAGGTAGTACTCGTCGGTGCAGACGACGCCGATCTCGCGGGCGTGCGCGAGCGCTTCTTCGCGGGTCTTGCCCTCCGTCGCCGGGGTGCGCCAGCTGTAGTCGTAGAACACGAACAGCGGCGCGACGGTCAGCGGCTCCGGGCCGAAGTCCCACACCGGGAACTCGTCCTCGGGGGTGAGCACGTCGATCGCCCGGACCTGCTCCACGAGGAACTCGTACCGGGCCTGGCCGCGCAGCTGGCATTCGTCGTTCGGCGTGGTCCACAGCTCGTGGTTGCCCGGGACCCACACGACCTTCGCGAACCGCTCGCGCAGCCTCGCGAGCGTCTCCCGGACGACCTTGGCGGACTCGGCGACGTCTCCGGCGACGAGCAGCCAGTCGCCGGGATCGTCGGGCACGATCTCGTCGACGATCGGGCCGTTGCCCTCGTGGGTCACGTGGAGGTCGCTGGTGGCGAAGAGAGACGGCACTCGTCCACCGTAACGACTTTCCGCGTCCGGGAGCGCCGCGACCGCCCCTTCCCCCACCCCAGAACGACCAGCCCGGCGCTCACGTGGAGGCTTGCCTGCACGTTCAGCAGCACTGTCGGCCCGGTCACCGCGACGAGCGCGCCGGCCAGCAGAGAACCGGCCGCCGTGCCCGCGGCCATCAGCGCGTAGACCGTGCTCAGCACCCGTCCCGCCCGGTCCGGGCCGGTCTCCGCCTGCACGTGCGACAGCAGCCCGGCACCGGCCACGACGGCGGGCGCACCGACCGCCATGAACAGCCCGACGTACACGCCGAGCACGGTCGTCGCGCCCGGCAGATTCCAGATCGCCATCGACAGCAGCCCCGCGGCGACCAACCCCCAGCCCTGCAACAACACCGGCGCGACCCGGCGGGCCAGCGTCGCCACCGCGAACCCGGCCGCCAGGCCTCCGATTGCCTGCACGCCGCGCAGCAGCCCGGCGTCGGCCTCGCTCCCGCGCAGGATGTCGAGCACGAACACCACGAACAGCCCCAGGAACATGCCCTGCGCGAGCGAAGTCAGCAGCGCCGACGCACTCGTCGCCCGGAGCCGCTTGCCCGCCAGATCACGGACGCCCGCGAGCCAGGCCGTCCGGTCGGGCGCGGTCTTCCGCACCGCCGCCCGCCGGAACGGGAACGCGAGCAGCAATCCCGCGGCCGCCAGCGCGACGAGGTAGCCGACGATCACGCGGTCCAGCCCGCCCCAGCCCAGCAACGCTCCCCCGGCCCAGCCGCCCGCGAGCCGCGCGACGCTGCTGTTCACGCTCATCAGGCCGTTCGCCGGGGTGACGTCCTCGACGCCGACCAGTTCCGGCACCAGCGCACTGCGCGCCGGTTCGAACACCGACGCCAGCCCTGCTTGCGCCGCCATCACCGCGTAAACCGCCGGGACCGGCAACGCGGAGCTGGCGAGCAACGGCAGCACCACGAGCGCCTGCCCGGCGCACACCGCCGCCAGCACGACCCGGCGGTCCCAGCGATCGGCGACGATCCCCGCGACCGGGCTCAGCAGCACCGCCGGCAGCAGCCCGAGCACGATGCTCAACGCGGTCGTGACCGCGGATCCGGTGCGGACGAACAGGTACACCGGCAGCGCCACCTGCAGCATCCATTCGGCCGTCTCGCCGAAGAACGCCGAAACCCAGAGCCGGGCGAATCCCGGGGCGGCCAGCAGCCGTCTCACGCCGGTTTCCCGTCGTGCCCGATCCGGCGGAAGGCGCGCATCCCGAGGAAGACCGCGCGGGCGTCCGCGGGCGCGTCCTCGCGGATTGTGCTGACATACGGCCGGACCAGGTCGTCGATCGCCTTGGTCAGCGCGGTGACCTCTTCGGGCGTCGCTTTCAGGCCGTAGGAGAAGAATCCGCTTGCCTCGCGCCACTCCTCGTCCAGCTGCTCGACCGTGTCGAGGTACCGCTGGGTCAGTTCCTGCTCCTCGGCCAGCTCGGTGCCGGCGACCGCGAGCTGCGCCGCCGTGAGCGCCGGGTCGCCGCCCGAGCCGCCGAGCACCAGCCCGACCTGGCACGCCCGCCAGGGCCGCTCCCGCCCGTCGCCGCCCTCGGCCCGCTCGACCAGGCCGTGTTCAGCCAGCTTGCGCAGATGCCAGCTGCAGTTCGACGCCGTCGAGCCGACCGCGTCCGCGCATTCGCTCGCCGTCGACGGACCGACTGCCATCAGGTGGTGCACCAGCGCGGACCGCAGCGGGTGGGCGAGCGCGCGCAGCAGCTCGACGTCGTCGACCCGTTTCCTCGGGGGCAGTTCGGTCATCAGCCGTCCGTCCAAACTCTGAAAGGTTTCTTTCGAAACTGTTCTTTCAGAGTTGCAGGCAGGAGGTCGATCGTCAAGCCGGGCGGTTACCCGGCCCCGAAAAAACGGTTTGCCAGGCACCGTGCGCTCCGCGTTATGCTCCCGGCCATCATGGACAGCTGAACCGAGCCCTCCCCGCATCGAGGCCGCTCCCGGTCGAGCCCTGCTCCCGGGAAGCCGCGCGTTGCCCGTCGGGGATTTCGCTTCCACCGCAAAGGCCCGGTGCTCACTCATGTCTACTGTCCTGCACGCCTCCGACCTCGTGTTCGGCTACGGCGGCCGCACCGTCCTCAACGGCGTCTCGCTCGTCGCGTCGCCCGGGAGGCGGATCGGCCTCGTCGGCGAAAACGGGGTCGGGAAATCCACCTTGCTCCGGCTGCTCGCCGGACTGGAAATCCCGCGCGCCGGCGACGTCGTGCGGCACGGCGACCTCGGCTTCCTCTTCCAGGAACTGCCGTTCGCCGGCACCGCAACGGTTTCCGACGTTCTCGACGAGGCTCTCGCCGAGATCCGCACCGCCGCCGCGACGCTCGACAAGCTGGCCGCGGTGCTCGCCGACCGCCCCGACGACCCGGAGGTGCTCAGCGAGTACGGCCATGTCCTGGAATGGGCGCAGGCCCACGACCTGTGGGACGCGGACCGCCGCGCGGACCTCGTGCTCACCGGTCTCGGGCTCGGCGACATCAAGCACGACCGGTGGCTGCACACGCTCTCCGGCGGACAGCGGTCGCGGCTCGGGCTGGCCGCGCTGCTGGTGCGGCGGCCGCGCATTCTGCTGCTCGACGAGCCGACCAACCACCTCGACGACAACGCGATGGAGTTCCTCGAACGCCATCTCGCGGAGCTGACCGGCGTCGTCGTGCTGTCCTCGCACGACCGCGTGTTCCTCGACGCGGTCTGCACGGACATCGTGGACCTGGACCCGGTTCCGGCGGACCGTCGCGTCGGCGGCGCGACGCGCTACGGCGGCAGCTACACCGACTACCTCCGCCAGAAAAAGGCCGAACGAGCGCGGTGGGAACAGCGGTTCACTGAAGAACAGGAGGAACTCAAGCAGTTGCGGGAATCCGTGCACGGAACCGCGCGCCGCGTCGCGCACAACCGTGCGCCGCGGGACAACGCGAAGATGCTCTACGACTTCAAGACAGGTCGCGTGCAGAAGCAGATTTCCCGCCGCGTCCGCAACGCGCAACTCAAGCTCGAGACGCTGGAGCGCGAGCAAGTCCGCAAACCGCCCGCGCCGCTGCGGTTTCGGGCCACGCTCACCGCGGACACCAGCGGCGAAGGCCCGGCGGTGTCGGTGCGCGGCATCGCTGTGCCGGGCCGTGTGGAGCTGGACGAGCTGGATGTGGATCGCACCGCACGGCTCCTCGTGACCGGCGGCAACGGGGCGGGCAAATCCACGCTGCTGTCGGTGCTGGCCGGTCAGCTCACGCCGTCGGCCGGGACTGTCCACTTCGGACCCGGCGTGCGAGTGGGATTACTGGAGCAGGATGTCACGTTCGCTCGCCCGAAGCGGACCGCGCAGGAGGTGTACCGCGCCGCGGCCGGGGAAACGGCGCCTTCGCTGTCCACTCTCGGGTTGCTGCCGCCGAGGGAACACGATCGTCCGGTCGGCGAGCTTTCCGTCGGCCAGCGTCGCCGGTTGGCGCTGGCGGTGCTGCTCGCCGAGCCGCCGGACGTGCTGTTGCTGGACGAGCCGACCAACCACCTGTCGCTCAGCCTGGCCGAAGAGCTGTCCGAAGCGCTCGACAGCGCGCCGGGCGCGGTCGTCCTCGCTTCGCATGATCGGTGGTTGCGCCGCCGTTGGGAAGGCGACCACCTCGCGTTGGCGGACGGCCACCGCGAGGATGTATAGGTCGTTATACAGTTCACTGCGCGGACAGTGGCCGGATCGATGTCCGGCCACTGTCCGGTGCTGAGCGGGTTTAGAGAACGATGCCCAGCAAGGCGTCCACGGCCTCCTTGATCAGGCCCGGAGCGGCCTGATCGGTGCCGTCGCGGCGCAGTGCCGACGTGACCCACGCGTCGATCGCCGTCAGGGCCTTTGGCGTGTTCAGGTCGTCGGAGAGGTGGTCGCGCAGCCGGGCGACAGTGTCCTCCGCATCCGGCCCGGCCGGCAGCGCGACCGCTTCGCGCCAGCGGGCCAGCCGCTCCTGGGCGTCGACCAGCAGCTGGTCGGTCCATGCCCGGTCCTCGCGGTAGTGCCCGGCGAACAGGGCGAGCCGGATCGCCGCCGGGTCGACGCCGTCGGCGCGCAGCCGCGACACGAAGACCAGGTTGCCGCGGGACTTCGACATCTTCTCGCCGTCGAGCCCGATCATCCCGGCGTGCACATAGTGCCGGGCGAACGGGTGGTCGGCGGCGACGGCCTCGGCGTGCGCCGCGCTGTACTCGTGGTGCGGGAAGATCAGGTCGGACCCGCCGCCCTGCACGTCGAAGCCGAGCCCGAGCCGGTTCACCGCGATCGCGCTGCACTCGATGTGCCAACCCGGCCGTCCGGCGCCCAGCTCCGACTCCCACGACGGCTCGCCCTCGCGCGCGACGCGCCACAGCAGCGCGTCCAGCGGGTGCCGTTTGCCGGGACGGTCCGGGTCGCCGCCGCGCTCGGCGAAGAACTTCGCCATGGTCTCGGCGTCGTAGTTCGATTCGTAGCCGAACCGGCCGGTCGCGTTGTGGTCGAAGTAGATGTCCGGGAACTCGGCGTCGTCGGCGCGGTAGGCGCTGCCGTCGGCGAGCAACTTCGCGATCACCTCGACGATCTCCGGGATCGCCTCCACGGCGCCGACGAACTGCCGCGGCGGCAGCACCCGCAGCGCCTCCATGTCCTCGCGGAACAGCGCCGTTTCGCGCATGCCGAGCACGATCCAGTCGTCCGAATCGCGTTCCGCGCGCTCCAGCAGCGGCTCGTCGATGTCGGTGACGTTCTGGACGTAGTGCACCTCGTGCCCGTTGTCCCGCCACACCCGGTTGACCAGGTCGAACGCGAGGTAGGTGGCGGCGTGGCCGAGGTGGGTGGCGTCGTAGGGGGTGATGCCGCAGACGTACATCCGGGCGGCGGCGCCGGGAGCCGTCGGGCGGACCTGCCCGGTCGCGGTGTCGTGGAGCCGGAGGGGGCGGGGGGCGCCGGGCAGCCGGGGCACGGCGACGGATGACCAAGTCTGCATGCCTCCGACTGTAAGCGTGACGTCCGTCCGCTTTCCCACCCGGTGGGAGAGACCGCCGCGCGGTCCCTCCTACCGGAACGGTCAGAGCCGCTGCCGGACGGCGTTCGCCCGGACGGCGTCACGCACGTACGCCCCGATGCCGGGCCGCTGCTCGTCCTCCCGGACGAGGAACGCCAGTTGCGCGGGCTCGTCCGCGTACAGGTCCGCGATGCGCTGCTGCATCTCGTACCCGCACTCCCCCATCACCGCGGACAGCATCGCCCGGTGCTCCTCGGCGAGCTGGCCCGCCTCCGGACCGTCCGCGGGCGCACCCGCGTCGACCAGCGCGACCAAGCGGCTGACCCAGTCCTTCCGCCGCCGCTCCGCCTCGGCCCACTCCTGCTTGGTGTCCGGCAGCCGCGCCTGCTGCCACTCCGGCGTGGAACCCCAGCGCCGGACCGCCTCCTCCGCGTAGCCTTCCGGCTCCCGGAACCCGCCGAACACTTCGAACTTCTCCTCGGGCGTCAACGCGTTGCCCATGGCTCTCGCCTCCAGCAATCGGTCGACGGCCGCGACCATGTGCGCGATCCGGTCCGCCTGCGCCACCAGCAGCTCCCGCTGCCGTTTCAGGTGGGCGTCGGCGTCGGTTCCCGGATCCGCGAGCACGGCCGCGATCGTCTCCAGGGGAAAGCCGAGCTCCCGGTAGAGCAGGATCCGCTGCAACTGGTCGAGATCCGCGCTGTCGTAGCGCCGGTAGCCGGCCGCGGTCCGCCCGCTCGGCGACAGCAGCCCGATCTCGTCGTAGTGGTGCAGCGTGCGCACGGTGACACCGGCCAGCGCCGCGACCTCGCCCACCCGGTAGCCCATCGCTCTCCCCCTGTTTCTTCGGCCGAATGGCCCTTGCGAGAAACCACGATCGCGCCTCACGTCGCGTGAGGGTCAAGTGTGGTGGACACCTCAGTCCGGCGCGAGTACGAACGAAGAATGGCACTGCGCACGCCGATCCGCGGCCGCTCCGCTCTTCCGCCCGGTCCGCGACTGCCTCTCGCGGTGCAAACCGCCCTCTTCGGCGCTTTCCGCAACGCCCTGCTGCCGCTGCTGCGCCGACGCTACGGCGACGTCGTGCGGCTGAAGCTGTACCCGGAGCGGTCGGTG
Organism: Amycolatopsis echigonensis; assembly: GCF_014174495.1. GTDB lineage: Bacteria > Actinomycetota > Actinomycetes > Mycobacteriales > Pseudonocardiaceae > Amycolatopsis > Amycolatopsis echigonensis. Next base: position 67,910 of record NZ_JACJHR010000038.1, on the reverse strand, counting down.
GTGCTGGTGGGCAACCTCGACCTGGTCCGCGAGATCTTCGCCGGTCCGGTCGAGACGTTCCATGCCGGCGAGGGAAACATGGTGCTCAAACCCATGCTGGGAGCGCATTCGGTGCTGCTCACCGACGAGGAAGAGCACCGCAGGGCGCGGAAACTGCTGATGCCCGCGTTCAACGGGGCGGCGATGCGCGGGTACCGCGACATGGTCGCCGAGCTGACCGTCGCGGAACTGGAGCGGTGGCCGCGGGGCCGGGCGTTCCGGGTGCACGACCGGATGCGGGCGCTGACGCTGGAAGTGATCCTGCGAGTCGTTTTCGGCGTGACCGACGGGCCTCGGCTGGCGGAGTTGCGTGTGGCGCTGGAACAGGTCGTCGACATCAGCGCGCTGGACCTTTTCGGCTGGCACAGCCCGGCGCTGCAGAAGTTCGGGCCCTGGCGGCGGAATCGGGGGCGGCAGGAGCGGGTCGACCAGTTGCTGTACGCGGAGATCGCCGAGCGGCGGGCGGCGCCGGATCTGGCCGAGCGGACCGATGTGCTGTCCCGGTTGCTGACCGTGCCCGGCGACGATCAGCTCAGCGACCTCGAGCTGCGCGACCAGCTGATCACGTTGCTGCTGGCCGGGCACGAGACCACCGCTACCGCGCTCGCTTGGGCGCTGCACGAGCTGGCCCGGGACCCGGTGACCGCCGCGGCGACCACTCGCGCCGCCGACGAGGGCGACGAGAAGTACCTGGAAGCGGTCGCGAAGGAAGCGACGCGGCTGCGGCCGATCATCTCCGAGGTTTCGCGGAAGCTGACCAAGGATGTCCAGGTCGGGCCGTATACCGTTCCGGCCGGGTACATGGTGCTGCCGTCGATTTCGATGATTCACGCGGACGCGGAACATCACCCGTCGCCCGAAGTGTTCGATCCGACGCGGTTCCTCGGCAGCGGTCCGCCCGCTGGCAGCTGGTTCCCGTTCGGCGGCGGCGCACGACGGTGTCTCGGGGCGGGATTCTCCTTGCTGGAAGCGACGATCGTGCTGCGGGAGCTGTTCACGCGTTACCGGGTCAGCGCGCCCAGTCCCCGTCCGGAACGGACGAAGACCCGTCACATCACCCTCGTGCCCGGGGATGGCGCACGGATCATGGTGCACCGCCGGTAAGTCCGTGAAGGGCTCCTTGAGGGAATGTGATTCCCTCAAGGAGCCCTTCACGGACCGTTGTCTGAGCCGGTCAGCGGCGGCGGGTGCGGAGGTAGTCCCCCACAACGGCCGCGCCCAGGCCGTCCAGGTCCGGGGCCACGACGCGACCGCCGGAGCGGCGGGCGATCGTGTCCACGAAGGCTTCCAAGCGCGGGTCGTCTCCCAGCCGGAAGACGGTGACGGACGCGCCCAGTTTGGCGATTCTGTCCACTTCGGACAGTGTCTTGTAGATGGTCGCCGGTTCCGGCGGGTAGGAGAATTCCGCTTCGCCGTCGGGTTCCAGGTGAGCGGTGGGTTCTCCGTCGGTGACCATCAGGACCACCGGCTGGGCGTCTGGGTGACGACGCAGGTGGCGTCCGGCCAGCAGCAGCGCGTGGTGGGCGTTGGTGCCTTGCTCCCAGGTGCCTTCGAGACCGACCAGTTCCGGCAGTTCCACCGGCATCGCGTAGCGGCCGAAGGTGATCAGCTGCAGAGCGTCGTTGCGGAACCTGGTGCTGATCAGCTGGTGCAGGGCCAGCGCGGTCCGCTTCATCGGCAGCCAGCGGCCCTCCTGAACCATGGACCACGACGTGTCGACCAGCAGCGCTACCGCGGCACGAGAGCGGTGTTCGGTCTCGATGACTTCGACGTCCTCGACGTCGAGCCGAACACTCCCCGCACCGACCGCGGTCGAGCGCAGGACGGCGTTGCGCACGGTCCGCGGGACATCCCAGGGTTGCATGTCCCCGAACCGCCAGGGGCGGCTCGAACCGGTCGGTTCGCCCGCTGCGCCCGCGGACTCGGTCTCGCGTTCCCCGGTTTTGCCCCGCAGCGAATTGACCACATCGGACAGTGCGGTCTCGCCAAGCCGGCGCAATGCCTTGGGAGACAGGCGCAGGGTGCCGTCCGCGGCGCGTTCGAACAAGCCCTGCTGGCGCAGTTCTCGTTCCAGTTCGGACAGACGACGGGCGTCGACCCCCGCGTCCGGCCCGAGCTGGCGTTCCAGCGCCTCCAGGTCGATGTCTTCCAAGCGGGCGCCGGGATACGACTGGCCCAGTTGCTCGGCGAGGGCGTCCAGCTCCGCCAGGTCGGCCATCGCCTGTGCGCCTTCGCCGAGACCCAGCGGGTCCTGGCCGCGGAAGCGCGAGGACGACGTCCAGTCCTCCCCCGGCCGCAACGCGCGCAGCTGGGAGTCCAAAGCGGACAGTTGCTGCGCCAGCCTCGGGTCGCCGAAGGCTTGCTGGGCCAGCTCGGCCAGCTCGGCCCGTTGTTCCTCGGACATCGAGTTCAGCATGCGCTGCGCGGCGGCGGAACGGGCGGCCAGAACGTCGATCAGCTCGTCGACGTTCTGCGGGTTCTCCGGGAAGAACTCGCCGTGCCGCCGCATGAACTCGGCGAAGCGTTCGCCGATGTCGCTCGCGCCCTGGGCGTGCGCGGAGAGCAGCGCGTTGAGGTCGCCGAGCATCTGGTTGATCCGCTCGACGTCCTCGGGGCCGGCGTTCTGCATCGCCTGCTTCATGCCCTGGAACCGCGCGTCCAGCATCTCGCGGCCGAGGAGGTCGCGGATCTGCTCGTACTTCTGCCGGGCTTCGTCGGAACGCCAGTCGTACTCGTTCAACTCGCGAACAGCTGCGGCGGTGCCGGGCGGCAGCGCGTCCAGCTGTGCCTCGCGGAAGCGGGCCTCGTCGTCGGGGTCCGGGAAGAGTTCCCGGCGCTCGGCTTGCAGCGCTTCCTGCAGCAGCTGCTGGACTTCCCGCAGCGTGCCGTCCAGCCGGTGCCGCCGCTGGATCTGCGAACGGCGCTGCCACAGCTGACGGGTCAGCTCGTCGAGCCCGGCGGTGCGTTCGGTGCCGCGGCGCAGCAACTCCTCCAGCGCCGAACGCGGGGACGAGCCGCCCATGACCTCGCGGCCGATCTCGTCCAGCGCGTCCCGCAGGTCCGCGGGCGGGGCCAGCGGATCCGGCCCGTCGTGCCACGGGCCGTAGGAATATCCCTCCGGTAAGAGCGGCATTATTCGCCGTACACCGTCGTGCCGTCGTCGGAGTCCTTCGCCAGTCTGCGGGCGAGGAACAGCGACTCCAGGGCCAGTTCGACCGCGGCCGCGATCCGGCCGGCCGGTTCGTCCGCGGACACTCCGGCCCGCTGGGCGACCTCGTGCAGCACCGGCAGTTCCGGCAGCGCGGCGAGAACTTCCGCGCCGGGCACGCGCTCGCCGGTGGCGACCAGGTGGCCGTCCGCCACCGCGTCCGACAGCGGGCGCAGGTCCAGTCCGGCGAAGCGTTCGCGAGCGGTTTCCGCGATCGCGCGGCGCATCAGGTGCACGAGGTGCTCGACCTCGCGGCCTTCCTCGCCGGGTTCGAACTCGACCTTGCCGCGCAGCACGGCGGGCACGGCGTCGAGGTCGACCGGCCGGGCGACCGCCGGGTCCTCCCCCGTCACCGCGGCCCGGCGCAGCGCGGCCGCCGCGACGGTTTCGGCCGCCGCCACCGCGAACCGGGCGGACACGCCGGAACGCTGGTCGATCACCGGCGACTCGCGCAGGTTGCGCACGAACCGGGCCAGCACCTCCAGCAACGGCTCGCCGACCTCCGCGACGAGGTTCGCCTCCTGGCGCACCACGGCGACCTCGGACTCGACGTCGAGCGGGTAGTGCGTGCGGATTTCCGCGCCGAAGCGGTCCTTCAGCGGCGTGATGATCCGGCCGCGGTTGGTGTAGTCCTCGGGGTTGGCGGTGGCGACGAGGAGCACGTCCAGCGGCAGCCGCAGCGTGTAGCCGCGGACCTGGATGTCGCGTTCCTCCATGACGTTCAGCAGCGCGACCTGGATCCGCTCGGCCAGGTCGGGCAGCTCGTTGATGGCGACGATGCCGCGGTGCGCGCGCGGCACGAGTCCGAAGTGGATGGTCTCCGGGTCGCCGAGGCTGCGACCCTGCGCCACCTTCACCGGGTCGACGTCGCCGATCAGGTCGCCCACGCTCGTGTCCGGCGTGGCCAGCTTTTCGGTGTAGCGCTCGCTGCGGTGCCGCCAGGCCACCGGCAGGTCGTCGCCGAGTTCGGCGGCGCGGCGGATCGAGGCGGGCGTGATCGGCTCGAGCGGGTGTTCGCCCAGTTCGGAGCCCTCGATGACCGGGGTCCACTCGTCGAGCAGGCCGGCCAGGGTGCGCAGCAGGCGGGTTTTGCCCTGGCCGCGTTCGCCGAGCAGGACGACGTCGTGGCCGGCGAGCAGGGCGCGTTCGAGCTGGGGCAGCACGGTGCGGGAGAAGCCGACGATGCCAGGCCAGGCGTCGCGGCCCTCGCGCAGCGCGGCGAGCAGGTTGTCGTGGATCTCCCGCGCGATCGGGCGCGGGGCGTATCCGGCGGCGCGGAGCTCGCCGGCAGTACGGGGAAGAGCGTCGGGAACAGCGTTCACCCCTTCGACGCTACTGACCGTTCCGGCATCCGTCGATGTGGAGCGGCTCCAGCCGGGCGGGGATCGGCGGAGCCGGGAGGAACCGGTAAAATGAGCAGTCGTGTGCCGACCCAGTGCGACCCTCGCCGTCTGGTCCTCCGCGTGGCTGAACGGGGCCGCGGCGTCCGACGACGTCCTCGACGCCTTGCAGGACTGGGCCGAGGCCCACGACGTCGTCGCGGCCGATCCCGCCGCGGCCGACGCGTTCGATCTCCCGCTCGCGTTCCACCGGGCGGCGACTCCGGTGCAGCTGCTGCTCGCGCTGCGGGCGCAGGGTGCGGTGAGCGTCCAGCTGGTGCTGCCGGTTCCGGGCGATGTGCGCGGCCTGGGCGGCGGCGGGCCGTTCGCGGAGGCGGCGTTGCGGTGCGGCGAGGCTGTGGTGTTGACCGGGCTGGGGTTCGGGTTGGTGCCCGAGTCGATCGCCGAGGGGCTCATGCGGTGGACGGTGTATTCGCTCGCCGCACCGGCTTCGCTGGAGTATCAGCCGTTGCCGGACGCTGAGCACGGGTTGACCGACGCCATCCGGGCCAGCGCCGGGGCGTTGCAGGCGTTGGATGTGGCGAGCGACCGGCCGGGGGTGCGGGCGGAGTTGTCCGCGCATTTGCGGGCTCGGCCGCAGGTCGAGTGGCCTGCCGGGACGCCGGGGCGGGCGTTGCGGGTGCTGCAGCGGGCGGAGGAGATTTCGGCGATTCTCGCGGTGGCGCAGGCGGATGATCCTGGGGGCGCGTTGTCGGCGTCGGCGGTGAACCGGCGGGCGGAGGCGTTGCGGCCGTTGGCGGAAGCGGTTCGGGGGGCGCGGACTGCGTCGGTCAATGAGGCGGTGCGGGTTTTTGCTGAGCAGGGGGATCGGCAGGTTTAGCCCGTGCTGCTGGTGCGGTTTCGGCCGTCCTGCTGGTGCGGTTTCGTAGGGGGTCGGTGGTTGCGTGGGGCACCCCGAAGCTTGATTGTCATGACGGTCTGAGGGTGCTTGTCAAGGCGGGAAAGATGCCTTGACAAGCACCCTCAGACCGCATGCGGGCTTCGTATCGGGGTGCAGGGGTGGGTCTGGGTGCCTGGTCGGTCGGGTGCACCAGCGCCGGTTGGCAGTGGGTTGGGCAGGGGCTGTAGAGGGTCGGTTGCGGTTCGCGGCCGGGGCTGGGGCGCCGATGCCGCATTCGGTGCGGTTGCGGCAACGAACTTGGTCAGCGGCTGGGGCGGCGGGGCGGTTCGCAGCAGCCGACGGCGCAGGGGGCGCCGTTGAGGGTGCAGCCAGCCGCCGGGAAGGGGGAGAGTTTCCGCGCGGGGGCGTCGTCCAGGTGTTCGCGGACCAGTTCCACCACCATTTCCGCGAACCTCGGGTACGCGTCCGGCGTGGCGGCGCGGGCGAAGGCCATGCCGTGTTCGGCGGCGCGGTCGGCGGCTTCGTTGTCCAGGTCCCAGATTACTTCCAGGTGGTCCGCGACGAAGCCGATCGGGCTGACCACCACGGATTCCACGCCTTGGGCGTGCAGGGCGTCGATGTGGTCGACGATGTCCGGTTCCAGCCACGGAATCTGGGGCGGGCCGGAGCGCGACTGCCAGACGACGTCGTACTCGGCGATTCCTGCTTCAGCGGCCACGAGGCGGGCGGCTTCGGCGATCTGGCGCGAGTAGCGGCGGCCGCCTTCGGAGGGCGGGCCGGAGGCGAGGTCGGCGCTTTCCGGGATCGAGTGGGCCGTGAAAACCGTGCGGGTGCCGGGACGGTCGCCGAGTTTGGCGTGGGCGGCGCGGACCGCGTCGGCGACCGCGGCGACGAACCGCGGGTGGTCGAAGAATTGGCGCAGCTTGACCAGTTCCGGCGCGCCTTCGCCGACGGCGGCGCGGGCTCGTTCGATGTCCTCGTCGTACTGGCGGCACGCGGAGTAGCCGCCGTACGCGCTCGTCGGGAACACCAGCGCGCGCCGCACGCCCGCGTCTTTCATCTGAGCCACGGTGTCCTCGACCATCGGCGCCCAGTTGCGGTTGCCGAAGTGCACCGGAAGCTCGATGCTCTCGGCCGCGAGCTGTTTCTCGACCGCGGCGATCGCGGCCCGGTTGAGCCGGTTGATCGGCGAGACCCCGCCGAAGTGCTGGTAGTGCTCGGCGACCTCGAGCAGCCGCTCGCGCGGCACGCCCCGGCCCCGGGTGACGTTCTCCAGGAACGGCATCACCTCGTCGGGTCCCTCCGGACCGCCGAACGAAAGCCATAGCAACGCGTCGTAACCCACGGTGCTCATCCTGCCCCTGTGTCGCCCCGCACGCCCCGGCGGCCCAGTTATGTATTGCTCTGTCCAAAATGTGTTAGGGTGGGGAACATGCCGAGGCCACGAGAGTTCGACGAGACCGAAGCACTCGAAGGCGCCATGAACGCCTTCTGGGCGCGAGGATACGAAGCGACGTCGACCGAGGAACTGTGCGCCGCCACCGGACTCGGCCGCAGCAGCATCTACAACACGTTTTCCAGCAAGCACGAACTGTTCCGGCGCGTGCTGGACCACTACTCGCACCGCGGCATCCGGCTGCGGGAAGCCCTGCTGGACAACGCACCGGACGGCCTCGGCGCCATCCGCCTGCTCCTGGCCTCGACGATCGACGACGAACTCGAAAACGGCAGACGCGGCTGCCTGATGGTGAACACCATCGCCGAATTCGGCACCACCGACCCGGAAGTCGCTGCGCAGATAAACGCCGACACCGAAGCACATCTGTCCGCCCTGGTCCACTTCGCCCGCACCGGACAAGCGGACGGCAGCGTCACCCGCGACCGCGACGCCGCCGACATCGCGAACTTCATCCACGCCACCATCTCCGGACTGAGAACAATGTCCCGACGCGGCGCAGAACGAGAAGCCCTGACGTCAGTAGCAGAAATCGCGACAAGCGCAGTCGCCAGACGCTGACTGACCACCCACAACCAGGACACGGCGCTCGGTACGCCAGACCCACCCACTGCCACATCGGAGCACCAGCCCCACCCCACCAAACCGCCACCACCACACCCAACAATCGAGGCACCCACACCACCCCCGCACCCCGATACGAAGCCCCCCTGCGGTTCGGGAGTGCTTGTCAAGGCATCTTTCCCGCCTTGACAAGCACTCCCGAACCGTCAGCACAATCAAGCTTCGGGGTGCCCCACACACACCCACCTGCAATGTCGCCGCCAGGCGACGAGCCGCCCCCACACCCCACCCGTCTCACCCACGCCCACACCACCACACCCCCACCCCAATTCTGTACCGCCGATTCCAGAAAGCGAGCTCTCCGATGCCCCCAGCCGTCTTCGTGCTAGGGCTCAGCATCTTCGCCCTGGGCACCTCCGAGTTCATGATCACCGGCCTCCTCCCCGGAATGGCCTCCGACCTCGGCGTCAGCATCCCGGACGCGGGCCTGCTGATCTCCGCCTTCGCCATCGGCATGGTCGTCGGCGCCCCGCTGCTCGCCGTCGGCACGTTCCGGCTTCCCCGGCGGACCACCCTCCTCGGGCTGCTCGTCGTCTTCAGCGCGGCACACGTCATCGGCGCGGTCGCCGACGGTTACGGAATCCTCTTCGCCACCCGCGTCATCGCCGCCGTCGCCTGCGCCGGATTCTGGGCCGTCGCCGCCGCGACCACCGTGAATCTCGTGCCGGAAGCCCGGCGCGGGCAGGCGCTCGCGGTGCTGGTCGGCGGGCTCACGGTCGCGAACGTCGTCGGGGTTCCGGCGGGCACGCTGCTCGGACAGCACGCGGGCTGGCGGAGCGCGTTCTGGGCGGTCGCCGCGCTGACCGCCGTCGCCGCCTTCGCCGTCCTGCTGTCGGTTCCGCGCACCGCCAAGGAAACTGAAGCGCCGCGGATCGCCGAAGAACTGCGCGTGTTCCGCCGCAGCCGGTTGTGGCTCGCGCTCGGCGTGATCGCGCTGCTGCAGGCGATGGTGTTCGCGACGTTCAGCTACCTCGCTCCCCTGCTGGTCTCCGTCGCGGGACTGCCCGAATCCGCCGTGCCGCTCGTGCTCGCGTTGTTCGGCGGCGGTGCGGTCATCGGGATTTTCGCTGGCGGCAAGCTTGCCGACGCGTATCCGTTCGCGACGCTTTACGGCAGTCTCGGCATCGCTGTCGCCGCTCTCGTCACGCTTGCCTTCGCGGCCAACCCCGTCGTAGCGGTGGCCGCAGTGCTCGTCCTCGGCGCGGCTGGCTTCGCGGCGAACCCGGCGCTCAATGTGCGGGCTTACTCCGCGGCGGGCGGCACCTCGACGCTCGTCGGCGCGAGCACGACGTCCGCGTTCAATGTCGGCAACACCGTGGGCCCGTGGCTCGGCGGGACGACGATCAGCGCCGGGCTGGGCTTTTCCAGCGTGGCGTGGGTGAGCGTCGCGCTCGGAGCACTCGCGCTGTCGGCCCTCACGTATGCGCTGCGCTTGCACCGGCGCGACACCGCGCCGCAACTCGTGAACGCCTAAAGGAAAACGGCCCTGCGGGAGCGTTCCCGCAGGGCCATTCCACTGTCAGCTCAGATGCCGAGCGCGTGCACTCCGCCGTCGACCATGATCATCGACCCGGTGGTGGCGGGCAGCCAGTCGGACAGCACCGCGCACACCGTCTTGGCGGTCGGCTCCGGGTCCGCGGAGTCCCAGCCGAGCGGCGCGCGGCCGTCCCAGCCGCCTTCGAGTTCGCCGAAGCCGGGGATGGACTTCGCGGCCATGGTCTTCATCGGGCCGGCGCTGACCAGGTTGACCCGGATGCCCCGCGGGCCGAGTTCCTTGGCCAGGTACCGGTTCACCGACTCCAGCGCGGCCTTCGCGACGCCCATCCAGTTGTAGACCGGCCACGCGACGCGCGCGTCGAAGTCCATGCCGACGATCGAGGAGCCGCGGCCGAGCAGCGGCAGCGTCGCGACGGCGAGCGACTTGAACGAGAACGCCGAGACGTCCACCGCGACCTTCACGTCGTCGCTGGGGGCGTCCAGGAACGGCGCGCCGAGGCAGCTCTGCGGCGCGAAGCCGATCGAGTGCAGCACGCCGTCGAGGCCGTCGACGTGCTCGCGGACGCGGTCGGCGAGCGAGTCGAGGTGCTCCTGGTTCGTGACGTCCAGTTCCAGCACCGGGGCGGGCTCGGGCAGCCGCTTGGCGATGCGCTCCACCAGCGACAGCCGTCCGAAGCCGGTGAGCACGACCTTCGCGCCCTCCTGCTGGGCGATGCGGGCCGCGTGGAACGCGAGCGAGGCGTCGGTGATGACGCCGGTGATCAGCAGCCGCTTGCCTTCGAGCAATCCGGGCAACACGTCCTCCAGGTCGTGGATGGTCTTCTCGGGAAGTGCGGGAAGAGAATCAGTGGCCGAGGCCGAGGCCGCCGTCGACGGGCAGCACCGCGCCGTTGACGTAGCCCGCCTCGTCCGAGGACAGGTAGCGCACCGCCGCGGCGATTTCGGCCGGTTCGGCGTAGCGGCCGGACGGGACGTTGGCGAGGATCTCCTTGCGCCGGTCCTCGCTCAAGGCGTCGGTCATGTCGGTGTGCACGAAGCCGGGCGCGACCACGTTCGCGGTGATGTTGCGCGAGCCCAGCTCCCGCGCGAGCGAACGCGCGAAGCCGACCAGGCCGGCCTTCGACGCGGCGTAGTTCGCCTGCCCGGCCGAGCCGGAAAGGCCCACCACGGACGAGATGAACACGAACCGGCCCCAGCGGGCGCGCAGCATGCCCCGCGAGGCCCGTTTGGCGACGCGGAACGCCCCGGTGAGGTTCGCGTTCAGCACGCGCTCGAACTGCTCCTCCGACATCCGCATGAGCAGGGTGTCGTCGGTGAGCCCGGCGTTGGACACCAGGACCTCGACCGGCCCCTGGTGCTCCTCGACGAGCTTGAACGCCGCGTCCACCTGCTCGGCGTCGGTGACGTCGGCCCGCACGCCGAAAAGCCCGTCCGGCGCGCCCGACCCGCGGTGCGTGACCGCGACCTGATGCCCCTGCTCGGCGAGGTCGCGGGCGATGGCCAGCCCGATGCCCCGGTTGCCGCCGGTGACCAAGACCGACCGTCCCACTGCGTTCTCCTCGTCGTCTTCGCTGTTGCGCCCGCTTGAGGCTATCGGCTGCGCTGACCGGCGGCGCACCCGGCACTCCCGTCCTAAGCGACGGTAAGGAACCGCGCTTCGACCTTGATGGTTACCCGCCGGTTGGTCACCGTGAGTCGCGACACAGGAGGTCAAAGATGACTACCCGGATCCAGGACGCCGGCTCGGCGCGGGACGAGCGGCGCGTGGTCGGCAACGTGCTGCGCGGCTCGATCGGAAATCTCGTCGAGTGGTACGACTGGTACGCCTATTCGGCGTTCACCGTCTACTTCGCGAAGGCGTTCTTCCCCGGCGGCGACGCCACGGCGCAGTTCCTCAACACCGCGGCCGTGTTCGCCGTCGGATTCCTCATGCGCCCGCTCGGCGGCTGGCTTCTCGGCCGTTTCGCCGACCGCTACGGGCGGCGTTCCGCGCTCGTCCTCTCGGTTTCCATGATGGCGTGCGGCTCTCTGCTCATCGCGGTGACGCCGGGCTATTCGGCGATCGGCATCGCGGCGCCGATCCTGCTGGTGTTTTCCCGGCTGCTGCAAGGGCTTTCGGTCGGCGGCGAGTACTCCACCTCGGCGACGTATCTGTCCGAAGTGGCCACTCCGGGCAAGCGCGGGTTCTACTCCAGCTTCCAGTACGTGACGCTCGTCGGCGGGCAGCTGCTCGCGCTCGGGCTGCAGCTGATCCTGCAAAGCGTGCTCACCGACAAGCAGATGGGCGACTGGGGCTGGCGGATCGCGTTCGTCGTCGGCGCGCTCGCGGCGGTCATCGTGATGGCGCTGCGGCGGTCAATGGACGAGTCCGAAAGCTACGAGCGGGTCACCGAAAACGCCGAAGCCGGCAAGGGCGAGCGCGGCACGCTGCGCCAGCTCGTGAAGTACCCGCGGGAGATCCTGCTCGTGGTCGGCCTGACGCTCGGCGGCACGGTCGCGTTCTACACCTACGCCACCTACACCCAGAAGTTCCTGGAGAACACCGCGCACATCCCGCGGCGCACGGTCACCGTGATCATGTTCCTCGCGTTGCTGGTCTTCGCGATCCTGCAGCCGCTGGCCGGACGGCTGTCGGACCGGATCGGCCGGCGGAAGCTGCTGATGTTCTTCGGCATCGCGGGCACCCTGCTGACCGTGCCGATCATGACCTTGATGGCGCGCACCAGCCAGCCGTTCCTCGCCTTCCTGCTGCTGCTCGGCGCGCTGGTGATCGTGACCGGCTACACCTCGATCAACGCGATCGTGAAAGCCGAGCTGTTCCCGACGCGGATCCGCGCGATCGGCGTCGGCCTGCCCTACGCGCTCACCGTCGCGATCTTCGGCGGGACCGCCGAGCTGATCGCCCAGGCGCTGAAGAAGGCGGGGCACGAATCGCTCTTCTTCTGGTATGTCGCGGGTTGCGTTCTCGTGTCGCTCGTCGTGTACGCGACAATGCGGGAAACTTCGCGTTCGTCCGCCCTCGAACGCGGCGAGGACTGACCGGGAGGACGGCCGTGCGCGTGCTGCTCGTGGAGGACGACACCGGTGTCGCCCGGGCACTCGCCGAAACGCTGGGTGCGCACGGCCACTCCGTCGCCGCGGTCGGCCGCGGGTCGGACGCCCTCACCCGGCACCGGGACGCGGACCTGCTGCTCCTCGACCTCGGTCTGCCGGACCTCGACGGGCTCGACGTGCTGCGCAAGATCCGCCAGGTGTCGCCGGTGCCGGTGATCGTGCTGACCGCGCGCGACGACGAGCGTTCGGTCGTCCGGGCGCTGCGCTTCGGCGCGGACGACTACCTGGCCAAGCCGGTGCGGATGGCCGAACTGCTTGCCCGGATGGACGCTGTCGCGCGGCGGGCGGGCAACTCCTCCCCCGCCCCGAAAGACCCGGTCGTGCGGATCGAGGACGTCGAGATCGATCTGGGCGCACGCCGGGTCGTCGTCGGCGGCCGGGACATCGGGCTGACCACCAAGGAATTCGCGGTGCTGGCGGTGCTCGCCGCGCGGCCGGGCACGGCGGTGAGCCGCCAGCAGCTGATGGACGAGGTGTGGGGCGACGCGTACCTCGCCGTTTCGCGTTCGCTGGACGTCCACATGACGCAGCTGCGCGCGAAACTCGACCGGCCCGGCCTGCTCACCACGATCCGCGGCTTCGGCTACCGGCTCGGCCGGAGCTGATCGGTGCGCACTCGCCTGCTGGCTGTCCTGGTCACGCTCGCGCTCGCCGTCGTGGCGGCGTTCGCGGTGCCGTTGCTGTCCGCGACCGCCGACCAGCGGACGCAGCAGCTCGTGATTTCGCGCAACAGCGACGTCGACCGCTTCGTGGTGCTCGCGCAACAGGCCGTCGATTCCGGCGACGCAGCCGCGTTGAGCGCCGACGCGCGGCAGTATTCGTCGTTATACAGCGAAGGCGTGCTGATCGTCGACGCGCAGCGGCGGCCGCTGGTCGAAACCGGCGGCCTGACCTGCAGCGATCGGGACGCGCGGACCCTGATCGAGGCGACGCTGCGGAACGAGCCGGAAGCGCCGGTCGAGCGGATCCGGCCGTGGTCGGACACTCCGGTGCTGTTCGCCCGCCCAGTCGGCACCGGGACGCGCGTGTCGGGCGTAGTCCTGCTGCGCGCTTCGGTGACCGCCGCGGCGGCGGACGTCGAAGCGGCGTGGAGCGCGATCGCGGCCGGGGCGATGGTGGTCGCGGCGCTGTTTGTGTTGCTGGCGGTCCTTCTGTCGCGATGGATGGTGCGGCCGTTGGTGGAGCTGGAAACCGGCGTGCTGGCCGTGGCGGGCGGACGCCGGGCGCAGGTGCCGGAACGGTCCGGGCCGCGCGAATTGCGGTCGCTCGCGGCGTCGGTGAACCGGATGTCCGACGCGGTGGTCGAGTCGGCGAACCAGCAGCAGCGGCTCGTCGCGGACACGTCGCACCAGCTGCGGAACCCGATGGCCGCGCTCCGGCTCCGGCTCGACCTGCTCGGCACCGAGGTCGAGAACCGCCCGGCCTACGAGGCCACGGTGGCCGAAGTCGAACGGCTGGAACGGATTCTCGACGGTCTGCTCGCCCTCGCCACCGCGGAAAGCACGGCGACCCGGCTGGCCGCGCGCGCCGACGACGAACCCGCCGACCTGGCCGCCGTCGTGGCGGAACGAGTTGACGCGTGGCGGTTGTCCGCCGACGAAGCCGGCGCGACGCTCGTGCCGTGCGAGGGGCACACAGAGCCGCTGTTGGTACGCACGCCAGAGAGCGAACTCGCGCAGATTCTCGACGTCCTGCTGGACAACGCCGTCCACCACGCCGGCCGGGGTGCGACCATCACCGCCAGTTGGGAGTCCACTTCGGACAGTGTCACGCTGGTCGTCGCCGACGACGGTCCCGGTCTCCCGCCGGAGGATCTCGCCCGGGCCACCGAACGGTTCTGGCGCGCGGGCGGCGACGGCGCGCCGCGCGGAACCGGCCTCGGACTCGCCATCGCCCGCGAGCAAACCCGCGCCCGTGGCGGGGTTCTGGAGTTGCGCGCGGTCGAACCGCACGGTCTCCAAGTCCGGATCACGCTGCCCGCGGCGGGGACGCCATGACCGTCACCCGCCGCGCCGCGATCCTCGGCGGCCTCGCCCTCGCGCTCGCCGCCTGCGACGACACCTACCGCGGCCCGGAGCGGAAGATCACCATCGCGGCGGGCGAACCCGGCGGCTTCTACCTGGCTTTCGCGGAGGTCCTGGCCGCCGAACTGTCGCGCGCCGAACCGCGGCTGCGCTGCAGCGCGCTCCCCACTGAGGCGAGCGTCGAGAACGTGCAGCGGGTCCAGGACGGAACGGCCGACTTCGGCCTCGCGCTCGCCGACGTGGCGCAATCGGCCATCACCGGCGGCTCGCCGTTCGGGAAACCCGTTCCGCTGCAAGCACTCGGCCGCGTCTACGAGAACTACCTGCAGCTGGTCGTCCGCGCCGAGGACCAGCTCACCGACCTGCGTTCGCTGGCCGGACGGCCGATCTCGGTCGGCGCGAGCCGGTCCGGCGCCGCGCAGCTGGGCGAACGGGTCTTCGCCGCGAGCGGAGTCCCGGTCCAGGAGCAGCACCTTCCGTTGAACGACGCCGTCGCCGCGCTGCACGACCACCGGATCGACGCGTTCCTCTGGTCCGGCGGGATCCCGACGCCCGCCCTCGCCGATCTCAACCGGACGACGCCGCTCTCGCTCATCCCGCTGACGTCGGTGCTCCCCCAGCTGCGCAAGGCGTACGGGCCGCTGTACGAGCAGGTGCAAGTGCCCGCCGGGGCATACCGCGGGGTCGGCGCGCTCGGCACGATCGGCGTCGCGAACCTGTTGGTCTGTTCCCCCAAGCTGCCCTTCGACGTCGCCGCGGCAGTGGTCCGGGTGCTCGTCGAACGCGCCGCCGAACTCGTGCCCGCGCAGGCCGTCGGGACGCAGTTCCTGGACGTGCGGACGCTCATCGGCACCCAGCCGGTCCCGCTGCACCGCGGCGCGGCCGACACCTACCGCGCGCTGCACGGGTGATCGCTAGATTGGTGCCGTGACCGAACGCCGCCCTCTCGTCGAAATGCCCCTGCGCGTGCGCTACCACGAATGCGACGGCCAGGGGATCGTCTTCAACGCGCATTACCTGGCGTACGCGGACATGGCGGCGTTCGAAGTGGAGAGAGCGCTCTTCGGCTCGCACGACGGACTGCTCGCCACCGGTGTCGACCTGGTGGTCGCCGAGTCGAACCTGCGGTATTTCGCGCCGTGCCGCTTCGACGACGAGCTGGTGGTCGCGGTGTACCTCGTGCACCTGGGCACCACGTCGATGCAGTTCGAGCTGGAAGTCCGCCGCGGCGACACGGTGACGACCGAGATCCGGCTGCGGTACGTGTTCGTCGACACCGAGAACTACCGCAAGACGGAACCGCCCCCGGAGGTGCGCGCGGCCTACGCGAAGTACCTCCCCGAGACGGTGTGAGGTCCCCGTGTTCCGAGTGCTGTTCTACCGCCCCGAAATCCCGCCCAACACCGGCAACGCGATCCGGCTGGCCGCCAACACCGGATGCGAGCTGCACCTGGTGGAGCCGCTGGGGTTCACCTTGGAGGACAAGCAGCTCCGCCGCGCCGGGCTCGATTACCACGACCTCGCGCGGGTCCACGTGCACGCTGATCTGGCTGCTGCGTGGGAGGCTCTGCTGCCCGCGAAGGTGTATGCGTTCACCGCGCACGCGACCCGGCTTTACACCGACGTCTCCTACGCGCCCGGGGACGTGCTGATGTTCGGGCCGGAGTCCGCCGGGCTGCCGGACGACGTCCAGCGCGCGGCGGAGGTCACGGACCGGCTGCGGTTGCCGATGCTGCCGAACAACCGGTCGCTGAACCTCGCCAACACAGCGGCTATCGCGGTCTACGAAGGGTGGCGGCAGAACGGCTTCGCAACTCCGTGAAGGGCTCCTTGAGGGAACCTGATTCCCTCAAGGAGCCCTTCACGGACCTACGGCAGTCTCTGCCCGAACAGCAGCGCCGTCGCGGCTCCGGCCATCAGGATGATCGTGCCCAGGACGACCCACGGCTTGCTCGCGTCGGCGTTCTTCAGCTCGTACCCGATCTGCTCCCCCAAGTCGGCGTACACGCGTTTCAGCTCGTCCGCGCTCGCCGCCTTGTAGAACTCTCCTCCGGACAGCCGGGCGATCTCGCGCAGCGATTCGTCGTCCACGCGGACGTCCTGCTGCTTGCCCTCGATGTCGACCGATCCGTGCTCGGTGCCGAACGAGATCGACGAGATCGGCGTGTGCGCTTGCTTCGCCGCTTGGGCCGCCGTGTACGCGCCGCGCGGGGCGTACAGGTCTTCCGGCACCGTCTGCTTGCCGTCGCTCATCAGCACGATGCGCGCGGGCGGCGGGCCGTCCGCGCCGCCGACGACCGCGGAGAAGCTCTGGATCGACTGCATCGCCGCGTAAATGCCCTCGCCGGTGGCGGTGGACTGGGCGAGCTTGAGGTTGTCGATCGCGTTCGTCACGCCCGCCCGGTCCGTCGTCGGGTTGACGAGGACCGTCGCGGTGCCGGCGAACGAGATCAGGCCCAGGTTGATGCCCGGCGTCATGTTCTGCGCGAACTGTTTCGCCGCGTCCTGCGCCGCCTTCAGCCGCGTCGGCGCGACGTCGGTGGCCTCCATGGACAGCGACACGTCGATCACCAGCATGACCGTCGCCCGGTTGCGCGGCACCTTCTGCTCCGCCGTCGGGCCTGCCAGCGAGACGGTCAGGAACAGCAGCGACAGCACGATCAGCACCGCGGGCACGTGCCGGATCCAGCCCTGCGCCTTGGGCGCGACCTTCTCCAGCAGCTCCAGGTTCGCGAACCGCAGCACCCGGCGGCGCCGCTGGCGCTGCGACAGCACGTACGCGCCCGCCACCGCGGCGACCGCGATCAGCAGCAGGAACCACCACGGCGAACTGAAACCGGCGAGGCTCATGCCGTCGCCTCCTTACTGGTTGCCCGGGCGGCGGCCGCGTGCAGGACGAGCTCGCTCATGCGACACCTCCCGACCAGCGACGCTTGCGGGCGACCACGAACCGCACCATGTCCGCGATCCAGTCGGAATCGGTGCGCAGCACCAGATGCGCCGCGCCGGCCCGGCGCAGACCGGCCGCGACCGTCTGCCGGTGCGCGTTCGCCGCCGCGCCGAATTCCTTGCGCAGCAACGCCGAAGCGTGCACCTCGCGCTGCCGTCCGGTCTCCGGGTCGGCCAGCACGACAGTGCCGACGTCCGGCAGGTCCACGTCGCGGGGGTCGACGATCTCGATCGCGATCAGCTCGTGCCTGCCGCCGAGCGCGCGCAGCGGCCGCTCCCAGTCCAGCGGACCGAGGAAGTCGGAGATCACCACCGCCAGTCCCCGCCGCCGCGGCGGACGGCGCAGTTTCTCCAGCGCACCGGCGAGATCGCCGCGGACTCCCTCGGCCGCGCGGGGCGTCTCGGCCAGCCGCCGGACGAGCCCGCGTGCGTGCGGAAGCCCGCCGCGCGCCGGGATCCGGGCGATGCCCTCGCCGTTCGACACGAGCGCGCCGATCCGGTTCCCGCCGCCGCCGGTCAGGTGCGCGACCGCCGCGGTCGCGCAGACGACCAGGTCGCGCTTCTCGCACAGCGCGGTGCCGAAGTCGAGGCTCGCCGACATGTCCGCGACCACCCAGGTCTCCAGCTCGCGGTCGGCGACCGTCTCGCGGATGTGCGGCGTCGTCGTGCGCGCGGTGACCGCCCAGTCCATCCGGCGCACGTCGTCGCCGGGCTGGTACGGCCGGGCTTCGCCGGGCTCCGAACCCGGCCCCGGGACCAGCCCGAGGTGATTGCCCTGGAGCAGCCCGTCGAGGCGGCGGCGCACTTCGAGTTCGAGGGTCCGCAGTCCCGCTTCCATCCGGTCGCCGCGCAGGACCGGCGGCGCCCAACCGGGGCGGCCGCCCGGTTCTTTCGAGGAGGTGCCAGCCACGCCGTTACCTGACGGGGGCGCCCGCCGGCACCGGGCCGGCACCGCCCTGGGGCCGGGCGGAAACCTGCGGCAGCGGCACGGTCTGCAGCACGCGGGTGACGATGTGGTCCATCGGAACGCCGTCGGCCAGCGCGTCGTAGGACAGCACGAGCCGGTGCCGCAGCACGTCCGGCACGACGTCGACCACGTCCTGCGGGAGCACGTAGTCCCGGCCGCGCACCAGCGCCAGCGCCCGCGCCGCGGCGATGATGCCGAGGCTCGCGCGCGGCGAGGCGCCGTAGGACACCCAGCCCGCGACGTCGGACAGCCCGTGGTCGTTCGGCGTCCGCGTGGTGAGCACCAGCCGCACGACGTAGTCGACCAGCGCGTGGTGCACGAACACCTGCGACGCGACGCCCTGCAGCCGCACCAGCTCGGCCGGGCTCAGCACCTCGTGCGGCTCCGGCGGCGTGACGCCCATCCGGTAGATGATCTCGCGCTCCTCCTCGGCGGAGGGGTACTCGACCAGGATCTTGAACAGGAACCGGTCGCGCTGGGCTTCCGGCAGCGGGTACACGCCCTCGTTCTCGATCGGGTTCTGCGTGGCCAGCACGAGGAACGGATCGGGCATCGGGAAGGTCTTGCCGCCGATCGACACGTGCCGCTCGGCCATCACTTCCAGCATCGCCGACTGCACCTTCGCCGGGGCGCGGTTGATCTCGTCGGCGAGCACGAAGTTCGCGACGACCGGGCCCAGTTCGACGTCGAAGCGCTCGGCGCCCTGGCGGTAGATGCGCGTGCCGAGGATGTCGGCGGGCACCAGGTCGGGGGTGAACTGCACGCGGGAGAACGACCCGCCCACGACGCGCGCGAACGTCTCGACCGCCAGCGTCTTCGCGACCCCGGGCACGCCTTCGAGCAGCAGGTGCCCCTTCGCCAGCAGCCCGACGAGCATGCGCTCCACCAGCCGGTCCTGCCCGACGATGACGCGCTTCACCTCGAACACGGTGCGTTCCAGCAGCTGGGCGTCCCGCGCCGGGGTGCCGGGCTGCTGCCCGTTCGCTCCCTCGGCGAAGCCGGGCTCGGTCACTCTTCCTCCAGGGGTTTCCACGTCTGCGTGCTCGCCCGCGACCCTACTGCGTCGCGGACTTCCCGCGACGGTAGCCAATCGCATCGCCGGTGTGACAGCTGTGAAGCCCGTGTCAGCGGTGCTTTTCCAGGTCCTCCGGCGTGTCGATGTCGTCGCTCTCGCCCGGTTCCGCGGCGACCTCCGCGATCCGCAGTCCGCCGAGCGTCCGGCGCAGCGACGCGTTCTCCGGACGCTCCGGCATCGCCTCGCGCACAGCGGCGGTGCGCCAAGCGCTCACCAGCCATTGCCGCTCCCCCGCCGCGTCCACGAGCACGGCTCCGTCCGCGCTGGCCACAGTGGACCGCAGCCGGTCCACTGTGGAGCGCCGGACACCGGGGAGATCGGCGGCGAGCAGCACGACGATCTCCGCGTCCCCGACGGCCTCCAGCCCCGCGGCCAAGGCAGCGACCGGTCCGGCGCCGGGAACGGCTTCGCGGGTCCAGACGACCGCGTCGTAGCCCGGCCGCCGCGGCCCGCAGACCACGACCGGATCCGCCCCGGCCAGCGCCTCGATCGCCCGGCCCAGCAACGAGATCCCGCCGACCCGCAGCTCCGGCTTGTCCGCTCCGGACAGCCGGCGCGCGGCCCCGCCGGCCAGCACGATCCCCGCGTACCGGGGGCTCTCTGTCATGCCCCCAGGGTGCCCGGTGCGGAAAGCCGCGTGCACCAGGGGTGGCAGCCCGCGCGGGAAACCCGCGCGCGCTCCGGGGTCGCGCGTATTAGGTTGCCGACGTGCCCGACGCCGCGCGGCTGCTCGCCGCTTACGACCGCGAAGTCCGCCAAGCCGAGCTGACCCAGGCCGAACCCGGCCAGCAGCTCACCGTCGACGGCCCGCTCGCGCGCCTCACCGGCGGCCGCCGCGGGTTCGTCTCCGGCCCGCCCGACCTCGGCGTCACCGGCGCAGCGCTCGACGAGCTGATCGCCCGCCAGCGCGCGTTCTTCGCCGCCCGCGGCGAGGAGTTCGAGTGGAAGACCCGCGCCCACGACCGTCCCGCGGAGCTGCCGGAGCGGTTGCTCGCCGCCGGGTTCGTCCCGGAGGAAACCGAAACCGTCCTGATCGCGCCGCTGGACGCGGTCGCCGCCTCGGCGCCGCCGTCGACCGACGTGGTCGTGCGCGAAGCCGACGGCCACGACGACCTGCTGCGCATCGCGACGCTGTCCGCCACGGTGTTCGGCCACGACGAAGCCGCCGTCGCCGCGGATCTGCTCGCCCGGGCCCGCGCCGATCCCGGGACCACCACGCACGTCGTGGCCGAAGCGGACGGCCGGTTCGTCGCCGCGTCCCGGCTGGAAGTCGTGCCCGGCACGGGATTCGCCGGGCTGTGGGGCGGCGCGACCCTGCCCGAATGGCGCGGCCGCGGCCTCTACCGGGCGCTCGTGGCGCACCGGGTCGGCACGGCCCGGGACCGCGGCGTGGCCTACCTCCAGGTCGACGCGCTGCCCACGAGTCGTCCGATCCTCGAACGGCTGGGCTTCACCGCGGTCACCGAAACGACGCCGTACGTGTGGAGCCCGTTCAGCCGATGAGGCGGGTCGCGTACGGCATGATCCCGCCGTAGCGGACCGGCACCACGCGCACGTACGAACCCGACTGCGGGGCCTCGACCATCTGCCCGTTGCCCAGGTACAGCGCGACGTGGTGGATGTTGCCCGGGTAGCCCCAGAACAGCATGTCGCCGCGGCGCATCTGCGAGAGCGGCACCTGGCGGCCCGCCGTGTACTGGTAGCCGCTGTAGTGCGGCAGGCCCTGCACCCCGGCGAAGGCGTAGATCATCAGGCCGGAGCAGTCGAAGCCGATCTTGCGGTAGTCGCCGTACTGGTCGGCCACGCCGCCGTCGCGGATGCCGCGGGTCGGGCCGCTGCCGTTGCCGCCGCCCCACGCGTACGGCATGCCCACCTTGGACAGCGCCCGCGCGATCACGTCCTCGATCGAGCCGCCCGCCGCCGGGGACGGGCTGCCGCCGCCGTTGTCGTCGTCGTTGTTCGCCGCGGACGCCCGCAGGGCCGCCTGCCGGGCGCGCTCCTCGTCCTCGCGCTGCTTCTGCGCGAGCCAGTCCTGGTAGCGCTGGCGCTGCCCCTGCAGGCCGTTGACCTTCGCCTGCGCCGCGTACAGCTGCTGCTCGACGGAGTTCTTGTTCGCTTCCAGCTGCGTGTTCTGCGCGGCCTGGGCCTGCTGCGCGGACACGGCGGCGGACTGCGCGGCGTCCGCGACGCCCTTCGCCCGGGTGGCCGCGTCCTGCTTCTCCTGCGCGAGTTCCAGCGCCTTGCGCGCGGCGGAGTCCTTGTTGGCCTTGTCGGTCTGCGCCTGCTGGAGCCGGTCCATCGCGTTGAGCCGCGAACCGCCGATGGCGTTGAGCAGCTGGGCGCGGGCGAGCAGGTCCTTCGGGCTGTCCGAGGTCAGGTACGCCGAGATCGACCCGATCGTGCTGCCCTGCTCGAAGCTCGCGGCGGCGAACTTCTTCGCGTCCTGGCGGGCCTTCTCGATGGCACCGGCCGCCGCGTCCGCCTCCTGGCGCGCGGACGTCGCGTCGTTCTGCGCTCGGGTCGCCTCGTCCTGCGCGGTCTGCAGGTCGACCAGGGCCTTCATGGCCTGTTCCTGCTTCAGCTCGACGTCGTCCTGCAGCGCGCTGAGCTTCTGCTCGGCCTGCGCGAGCTGGTTCGTGAGCCGGCCGACCTCGCCCGCTTTCGCGCTGGCGTCGCCCTTGGCCGAATCGATCGCCGAATCGCTCGGGTTCGGCGGCGGAGGAGGCACCGCGAGCCCCGTGCCCGTCGCGCCGAGCAGCGCCGCCAGGGCGACCGCCGCGACCGTCAGGCCGCGCCGGGCGCCCGCGCCGCGCACCAGCGCGCCCGCCGTCCCGGACCGTCCCCGCCGGACCCTCACGCCCGCCACCTCCGCTCACCGGCTGCCGCGTTCCGGGCACACCGCGTACCACTGCAGTCACACCACTATCACAAGCCTCAGGAAGAACTTACACACCGCGGAGATCATTTCCCCTGTTCGGGGGACCTGAGGGGACGGCGTGTCCGGATGGCGCACGTCACTCCGCGTGTCGTCTTGAACGAAATACAGGACACGCGTACTGTTTGGGTCGAGAAGACGAGGTGTGCCCTCCCGGTTCCGGTCCTACGGTGGGGGTGCGCAAGACTCGCCAGGGTCGACCCGACGACCCGGATACGACACCGAACTGACCCGGGAGGAAACGCCGGCTGCGGCGTGGAATCCATGCCACTGGAGTTAGACGTGACTGCACCTAGCAAGGACAGCTTCGGCGCCAAGGACACCTTGCGGGTGGAAGAGAACTCGTACGAGATCTTCCGCCTGGACAAGGTCGAAGGCTCCGCCCGGCTGCCCTACAGCCTGAAGATCCTCCTCGAGAACCTGCTGCGCACCGAGGACGGCGCGAACATCACCGCCGACCACATCCGCGCGCTCGGCGGCTGGGATCCGAACGCGGACCCGTCGACCGAGATCCAGTTCACGCCCGCCCGGGTGATCATGCAGGACTTCACCGGCGTGCCCTGCGTGGTCGACCTGGCCACCATGCGCGAGGCCGTGACCGCCCTCGGCGGCGACCCGGACAAGGTCAACCCGCTCGCGCCGGCCGAGATGGTCATCGACCACTCGGTGATCATCGACGTGTTCGGCCGCGCGGACGCCTTCGAGCGCAACGTGGAGATCGAATACGAGCGCAACCGCGAGCGCTACCAGTTCCTGCGCTGGGGCCAGGGCGCCTTCGACGAGTTCAAGGTCGTCCCGCCGGGCACCGGCATCGTGCACCAGGTCAACATCGAGCACCTGGCCCGCACGGTGATGGCCCGGAACGGCCAGGCCTACCCCGACTCCTGCGTCGGCACCGACTCGCACACCACCATGGTCAACGGCCTCGGCGTGCTGGGCTGGGGCGTCGGCGGCATCGAGGCCGAGGCGGCCATGCTGGGCCAGCCGGTGTCGATGCTGATCCCGCGCGTCGTCGGCTTCAAGCTGACCGGCGAGATCCCGGCCGGCGTGACCGCGACCGACGTCGTGCTCACGATCACCGAGATGCTGCGCCGCCACGGCGTGGTCGGCAAGTTCGTCGAGTTCTACGGCGAGAGCGTCGCCCAGGTGCCGCTGGCCAACCGCGCCACCATCGGCAACATGAGCCCGGAGTTCGGTTCCACCGCGGCGATCTTCCCGATCGACGAGGAGACCGTCCGCTACCTCAAGCTGACCGGCCGTTCGGCCGAGCAGGTCGCCCTGGTCGAGGCGTACGCCAAGGAGCAGGGCCTCTGGCACGACCCGTCCCACGAGGCGCAGTACTCCGAGTACCTCGAGCTGGACCTGTCGACGGTCGTCCCGTCGATCGCCGGCCCGAAGCGCCCGCAGGACCGCATCGAGCTGTCCGACGCGAAGTCCTCGTTCCGCAAGTCGGTGCACGACTACGCCGAGGACGACCAGCCCACCCCGCACACCAACGTCGACGAGACCGTCGAGGAGACCTTCCCGGCCTCCGACCCGGCCGCGCTGTCGTTCCAGGACGAGACCGCGGTGCCGGTGCAGTCCGCGGCTAACGGGGCCACCGGGCGGCCGAGCAAGCCGGTCAAGGTGTCCACCGCCGACCGCGGCGAGTTCGTGCTCGACCACGGCGCCGTGGTGATCGCCTCGATCACCTCGTGCACCAACACCTCCAACCCGTCGGTCATGCTGGGCGCGGCGCTGCTCGCGCGCAACGCGGTCGACAAGGGCCTGTCGGTCAAGCCGTGGGTCAAGACGTCGATGGCGCCGGGCTCGCAGGTCGTCACCGACTACTACGACAAGGCCGGCCTCTGGCCGTACCTGGAGAAGCTGGGCTACCACCTGGTCGGCTACGGCTGCACCACCTGCATCGGCAACTCCGGCCCGCTGTCGGACGAGATCTCCGCCGCGATCCAGGAGAACGACCTCACCGCGGTCTCGGTGCTCTCGGGCAACCGGAACTTCGAGGGCCGGATCAACCCGGACGTCAAGATGAACTACCTGGCGTCCCCGCCGCTGGTCATCGCGTACGCGCTGGCCGGGACGATGGACTTCGACTTCGCGACCCAGCCGCTCGGCCAGGACAGCGACGGCAACGACGTCTTCCTGAAGGACATCTGGCCGACGCCGCAGGAGATCCAGGAGACCATCGACTCCGCGATCACGCAGGAGATGTTCACGAAGGACTACGCCGACGTGTTCGACGGCGGCGAGCGCTGGAAGTCGCTGCCGACGCCGACCGGCAAGACCTTCGAATGGGACCCCGAGTCCACCTACGTCCGGAAGCCCCCGTACTTCGACGGCATGACCGCCGAACCGGCCCCGGTCCAGGACATCTCGGGCGCCCGCGTGCTGGCGAAGCTGGGCGACTCGGTCACCACCGACCACATCTCCCCCGCCGGCGCGATCAAGGCCGACACCCCGGCCGGCCGCTACCTGACCGAGCACGGCATCGAGCGCAAGGACTTCAACTCCTACGGCTCGCGCCGCGGCAACCACGAGGTCATGATCCGCGGCACCTTCGCCAACATCCGGCTGCGCAACCAGCTGCTGGACGACGTGCAGGGCGGCTACACCCGCGACTTCACCCAGGAGGGCGCGCCGCAGGCGTTCATCTACGACGCGGCGCAGAACTACGCGGCGGCGGGCATCCCGCTGGTCGTGCTGGGCGGCAAGGAGTACGGCTCCGGTTCGTCGCGCGACTGGGCGGCGAAGGGCACGTCGCTGCTGGGCGTGCGCGCGGTGATCACCGAGTCGTTCGAGCGCATCCACCGCTCCAACCTGATCGGCATGGGCGTCATCCCGCTGCAGTTCCCCGAGGGCGAGTCGGCGGCGTCGCTGAAGCTCGACGGCACCGAGACGTTCGACATCGAGGGCATCACGAAGCTGAACGAGGGCGAGACCCCGCGGACGGTGCACGTGACCGCCACGAAGGAAGACGGCTCCAAGGTGGAGTTCGACGCGGTCGTCCGCATCGACACCCCGGGCGAGGCGGACTACTACCGCAACGGCGGCATCCTGCAGTACGTGCTGCGGAAGATGACCCAGTCCTGACCTAGCACGCGCATCGAGGCCCGCTCCCGCAGCCGCGGGGGCGGGCCTCAGTGCGTTCTCTCAGCGCTCGGTCAGGAGGAAGACACCGAATAGCTGTTGGCGGTGAAGTTCATCCCGCCGGCCGACGAGGTGATCTCGAAGCCGAACTGCACCTCGCCCAGGGTGACGTCGCCGAACCAGCCGCGTGCCTTGATCCAGTTCAGCACGGCCAGCACGTCGACCGATCCGGCGTCGGTGTTCGACGTCCGCAGGAACGAGAAGACCGCGTTGCCGCCGTTCGATCCTTGGTAGACGTCCCAGGTGTGCCCGCCGACGGTCACCGTGGTCTGCTTGGTGCCGATCGGGCCGACCGCACCCTGTTTGTTCATCCAGAGCATGATTTCGTAGGCGTTGTTCTCGGCCCAGATGTCGTACGTGCTTTCGTAGGAGCCGCTGCCCGGCCGGCTGACGTTGAAGCTGCTGGAGACCGAGCGCAGCGCGCTGAGCTTCCGGCCGACGTTCTTAGCCGAATGCGGGTAGGACTTCACTCCCCCGGTGTTCGGCTGGTCGGAATAGACGCCGAAGTTGCTGTAGGAGTTGGCCCAGATGGTTTGCGGGCCGGCCCCGCTGCCCCACACGTCGTTGCGGACGGTGTAGCCGCCGTTGGACCAGCTCGCGTATTTGTCCGACGACGACCAGGCGGCGGCCTCGGCCGCCCCCGCCGTGCCGGCCGCGAGCGCGACGGCGGTCAGCGAGACCACGAGGGAGCGCACGGCTTTGTGCATGATTCCTTCCTTTCCCGGACGGCGTCCGCCCGGATCGGTTCTCCTGCGAGGGACCGCGGATCAGCCGAGCCGGAAACTCGACACGGTCACCGGCCCGTCGAACTCGAGGTAGACGTCGTGCAGCCCGGTCGCCCGGGCCAGCGCGGCGCTGACCGTCTGGAAGGTGTATTTGCCGCCGGTGCCGCCGACGGTCACGGCGCCCAGCACGCGGCCGCGGACGGGATCGTCGATCCGCACGGTGATCCGCGCCGGCGCACTGTCCGCTTTGGACACTGAGGCGGTGAAGTTCGCCGCGCCCCGGCCGAGGTCGGCGTCCTTGAACGCGACCCAGCCGCCGGCCGCGCCCGCGACGGACGTCCCGCTGGCTTTGGCGGTGTCGGTCAGGGTGATGCCCTGGTAGTCGTCGAAGTTCTCCGCCGGGGTGTCCCGGCCGAGGTCGCGGGCGGGGATCCGCTCCCCGGTGACGAACACCGGCCGGGTCTGCGCGAGATCCGCGGCCGAGCGGCCGACCGAGAAGTCGTAGACGCCGGTCTCCACCACCGGCTTGCCCCGGGTGACGTCCCAGAAAGCCAGGTCGGAAGCCTTCACCGACAACCGCACGGTCTTCGTCTGCCCCGGTTCGAGCGACACCCGGCTGAACGCGCGTAGCTGCTTCAACGGCTGCTGGACCCGCGAATCCCGGGCGCTGGAGTACAGCTGGACCACGTCGGCGCCCGCCCGGCCGCCGGTGTTGGTCACGTCGACGTCGACCGCGATAGTCCCGTCGGCGCCGACCGCGGGCCGGTCGATCCGGAGCCGGCTGTAGCGGAAATCGGTGTAGCTCAGGCCGTAGCCGAACGGGAACAGCGGGGCGCCGCGGTAGTACTGGTACGTCATGCCGGTTTTCGAGATGTCGTAGTCGAGCATGTTCGGCAGGCCGGCGTCCGAGGCGTACCAGGTCTGGGTCAGCCGTCCGCTCGGGTTGACGTCGCCGAACAGCACGTCGGCGACGGCGTGCCCGGTCTCCTGCCCGGCGTGCGTGGTCCAGAGCAGGCCCGGGACTCCGCTGGTGTCCCAGCCGGTCGTCGGGTAGCTGTTCTCCAGCACGACCACGGTGTGCGGATTCGCCTTGCGGACCGCGTCGACCAGCGCCTGTTGCGCCGGAGCGAGCTCGGTGCTGGTGCGGTCGTTCGCCTCGCGGCCGTTGATGAACGGCATGCTGCCGACGACGACCACCGCCGTGTCGGCGCCTTGTGCCGCGACGACCGCGCTGCCGACCCCGCTGGTGAGCACCTCGCGGCCGAATTTGGTCGCCCGCGCCGGATCCGCCGCGCTGAACGTGAGCGTGCCGTCCGCGCCGACCACCGCGTACTTGTTCTTGCCGAACCAGGATTCGGTCACTTCGTTGCCGGCGTATTCGAGCACGTAGCTCCCGTCGGCCTGGGCGTCCAGCCTGAGCTGCTGCTGCACGTACCAGCCGTTGGGCTGCTGGGCGTTGTTGACCAAGGCGCCGCCGGAGTAGCTCAGGTACTTCCCGTTGGCCACCGTGCGAAGGGTGTTCTTGCCGGCGCCCCAGTCGAAGACGTCGAACGACTGCGCCGGACCGGCGGTCGTGGCCGCTTCGGCGAGTTTGCCCCCGGCCGGGTCGGCGGACGCCGTGAGATATTTGCCGGTGCCGAGGTTCTTGAGCGCGATCCGGTCGACGCCTTCCGCCGACGCGACTGTCCCCTGGGTGCCCAGCCGCTCCTTGATCCCCTGCAGCGGGGTTACCCGATACGGCAGCGAACCGCTGTACCAATCCGTGTAGAGCGTGTCCGACAGCGGGCCGACCACCGCGATCTTCTTGGTGCTCGCGGCGTTCAGCGGCAGCGCGCCGTTGTTGTTGCGCAGCAGCACCATCTGCTCGTCGGCGGCTTTCCGGGCGAGCGCCTGGTGCCGCGGCGAGTTGATCACCGCGGGCGTGATCCTGGCGTACGGGTTGCTCCCCGGCGGGTCGAATTCGCCGAGCCGGAAGCGCAGCGAAAGCAGGTGCCGGTCGGCGTTTTCGACGTCCGCGAGCGTCAGGAAGCCTTTGCTCAGCGCCTCTTTGACGGCCGCGGCGGTGATCGACCCGTTGGTGTCGTTGTCGGTGAAGCTGTCGAGCCCGGCCTTGATCGCCGCGGCGTCCGCCTCGGCTTTGGTCGGATAGTACTTCTCCGAATCGACCAAATTGGACGGTGCGCCCGCGTCGCTGACCACGGCGAGGTCGTGCGGCGCCCACTTCCGCAGCACGGTGTTCAAGTCGGGACTGACCGTGTTGGGCCTGCCGTTCACCAGGTTGTACGACGGCATCACGCCGTTGGCCGCGCCCGCGGTCAGCGCGGGCTTGAACGCCTGCTCGTCGTAGTCGTGCAGGATCTTCGGCGGGACCATCGAATCGCTGGTGGTCCGGTCCGTCTCGTTGTTGTAGGCGAGGTAGTGCTTCAGGGTCGGCGCGGCTTGCAGATAGCGCGGGTCGTCGCCCTGGATGCCCTTGCCGTAGGCGGTCGAGATCTGCCCGGTCAGGTACGGGTCCTCGGAGTAGCCCTCCTCGTTGCGGCCCCAGCGCGGATCGCGCAGCAGGTTCACCACCGGCGCCCACAGATTCAGGCCCCACAGCGAGGGATTCTCCGCGTTGAACCCGCGCGCCTCCTGTCCGACCGCGCCGCCGACCTGCTTGATCAGCGCCGGGTCCCAGGTGCTCGCAAGCCCCAGCGCCTGCGGGAAGACGGTGCCGTTCGCCGTCACGACCGCGCCGTTGTCCGCGTAGTCGGTGGACCACGCCACGCCGTGCAGGGCCTCGGTCCCGGTTTTGAACATGCCGATGCCCAGCCGCGGGATCGCGGGCTGGTACTGGTGCAGCAGCGACACCTTTTCGTCC
Organism: Amycolatopsis echigonensis; assembly: GCF_014174495.1. Lineage (GTDB taxonomy): Bacteria > Actinomycetota > Actinomycetes > Mycobacteriales > Pseudonocardiaceae > Amycolatopsis > Amycolatopsis echigonensis. The sequence continues at coordinate 39,049 of NZ_JACJHR010000038.1, read as the reverse complement.
AGGGTCAGCCGGGACAGCAGGTCGTCGATCCGGGCCGCAAGCGGCCGCGCCGGATCTCGGAACGGCGGGGGCGGCGCGGCGAGCGCGGGAGCGGCGCCCGCGCTGAGCGTGACGGCCAGCGCGACCAGCGCGCCGCGGCGAAGGAGCCGGGAAAGTGGGGGACGCATCAACCGACCTCCGGGTCAGGCGTCGAATCGATTCGATGAATTCCGGGAAAAGGAGCGCGGCGAATCGGGAATTGCCGAGGACTATCGCAGTCCGTTCGCGCGGCGGTCAAGGTGCGCCGCCGGAGATTCCCGCAGTCGGCCCAGCGGCTCTCCACCTGGGGAAATGCCCAGGCCTGGCGCATTCGACAATTTCGACAGGCGGCCCGCGCGTCGATTCTGTCGAATTGCGCGACGACGCTTGTCTTCGGCGGGTCGCTGGCTTACGTTGTGTCCCGTCGATGCGCTTCGACAGCGAACCGAGATCCCCGGCAAGGAGGCCGTGCATGGTCACGATCAACGACGTCGCCGAAGCGGCGGGCGTGGCGCCCAGCACGGTGTCCTACGTGATCAGCGGCAAGCGGGCGATCTCCCCGAAGACGCGCCGGCTCGTCGAGGAGAACATCCGCAAACTCGGCTACCACCCGCATGCCGGGGCGAGAGCGCTGGCCAGCAGCAAGACGAACGTGCTCGCCGTGGTCGTCCCGCTGCGCACCGACCTCAATGTCTCGGTCGTCATGGAGTTCATCGCTTCCGCGGCCACCGCGGCCCGCGCGCACGACTACGACCTGCTGCTGCTCACCAAGGACGAAGGACCGGCAGCACTGCAGCGCGTCGCCTCCTCGGCGCTGGCCGACGCGCTCCTGGTGATGGACGTCGAAGCCGCCGACCCGCGGGTGCCGATGCTGCTGGCGCTGGACCGGCCGGTGGTGCTCATCGGCGTCCCGGACCATCCGGACGGCCTCACCTGCGTCGACCTGGACTTCGCGGCGGCGGGTTCGCTGTCGGCGCGGCATCTGGCCGAACTCGGCCACCGCCGGATCGCGCTCGTCGGGCCCTCCCCCGCGGTCTACGAACGCGGAACCAGTTATGCGCCCCGGTTCCTGCGCGGTTTCACCGAGACGGCGCGGGAGCACGGGCTCGCGGTCAGCACGCGCCCGTGCGCGCATTCCTACGAGGCCATGCGCACCTGTCTCGACGCCCTGTTCGACGAGGGGCCGGCGCCGACCGGGCTGGTGGTGCACAACGAGGCCGTGCTGCCCGGCCTGTTGTCGGAGCTGCGCCACCGGGGCCTGCGCGTCCCGGAGGACGTCTCCGTCGTCGCGGTCTGCCCGGACACGATGGCCGAGCACCACGCGGTCCGGCTCACCACGGTGGCGATACCGGCCGAACCGGTCGGCACGCTCGCCGTTGAAATGGTGGTCCGCCAGCTGGGCGGGCACACCGCACCCGAAGTCCGGCTGCTCTCGCCCCGGCTGACCCGCCGCGAGAGCACCGCCGCCCCGCGCTCCTGAATCCCCTTCCGCCCGAGGAGTACTTCCATGTCCCCAGTCCGCCGTGTCCTCGTCCTGGGCGCCGGCCTCGCGCTCCTGGCCGCCTGCAGTCCCGCCCCCGCGCCGTCCGCGTCGGACTCCTCCGGAGCGGCAGCGGCGTCGATCACCGAACTCGACTACTACGCCGACGAACAGGGTTCGGCCGCGTGGCAGAAGATCCTCGACACCTGCTCCGCGCAGACCGGGGTCAAGGTGCAGCGGCAGAAGGTGCCGACCGACCAGATGCTGCCGAAGATCCTGCAGGGAGCCAGTTCCAAGTCCCTGCCGAACCTGCTGTTCACCGACAACCCCACGCTGCAGCAGATCGCCGCGACGGGCGCGCTGACGCCGCTGACCGACTACGGCATCAGCACCGACGGCTACTACCCCAGCATCGTCAAGGCCGGCACCTACCAGGACAAGGTCTACGGCCTCGCGCCCGGCGTGAACGGCCTCGCGCTGGTGTACAACAAGGACCAGCTCGCCGCGGCCGGAGTGGAACCGCCGAAAACCTGGGACGACCTCAAGGCCGCCGCCGCGAAGCTCACCAAGGCCGGCAAGTACGGCCTCGCCTTCTCCGCGATCCCGTCCGAGGAAGGCGCCTGGCAGTATCTTCCGTTCTTCTGGAGCAACGGCGCCGATCTGTCCCGAGTGGACTCTCCGGAAGCCGTTCAGGCCCTCCAGTACCTGACGGACCTGGTGAACTCCGGTTCGGCGTCGAAGTCCGTGGTCAGCTGGAACCAGAACGACGTGGCCGACCAGTTCGTCGCGGGCAACGCGGCGATGATGATCAACGGCTCGTGGAACCTCGCCCGCCTCGACGAGCAGAAGTCGCTGCACTACGGCGTGGTGACGATCCCGGTGCCGCACGCGGGCGGCAAGCCGGTGGTCGCGCTCGGCGGCGAGGTCGGCGCGATCCCGGCCACCGGCGGCGCGGGCCAGCAGGCCGCGGGCAAGGTGCTGTCCTGCGTCCTGTCCGAACCGGTCATGGTGCAGTGGAGCAAGGCCCACGCCTACGTCCCGTCGAAGACCGCGGTCGCCGAGAAGTTCGCCGCGAGCCAGCCGGAGATGCAGGCCTTCGTCAACGAGGTCGACACCGCGCGGTCCCGCACCGCCGAACTCGGCGAGAAGTACCCGAAGGTCTCCCAGGCGCTGGCCGACGCCCTGCAGGCCGCGCTGACCGGCAAGCAGCCGCCCGAGCAGGCGCTCAAGACCGCGCAGCAAGCGAGCGGGTCGTGACCCTCGCCGCCGCCCGTCCGGCCGCCGCGGCGCGCCCGGTCCGCCGCCCGCGCCGCGGCAACTGGGCAGCGCTCGGCTTCCTGCTCCCGGCACTGGCCTACGTGGGGCTGTTCTTCGGCTACCCCTTGGTCGCCAATGTCGTGATGAGCACCCAGGACTACACGGTCAAGTCGTTCTACACCGGACAGGCGCCGTTCGTCGGCCTCGACAATTACGCCGCGGTGCTGAGCAATCCCCTGTTCCCGGCCACGGCGCTGAACACCGTGCTGTTCACGGTCGGCTCGCTGGTCTTCCAGTTCACCATCGGCCTGGCGCTGGCGGTGTTCTTCAACGGCCGCTTCCTCGGCAGCGCGCTGCTGCGTTCGCTGCTCCTGCTGCCCTGGCTGCTGCCGCTGGTGGTCAGCGGCGCGGTGTGGGGGTGGATGTTCGACACCGACCACGGCGTGCTCAACGCCGGCCTGCGCGCGCTCGGGTTCGACCCGGTGCCGTGGCTGACCGGGACCGGCTGGGCGCTGCCCGCGGTGATCCTCGCCAACATCTGGATCGGCATCCCGTTCAACCTCGTCATCCTGCACGGCGGGCTGCGGGCCGTCCCGGCTTCGCTGTACGAGGCCGCCGAACTCGACGGAGCCGGGCCCTGGCAGCGGTTCCGGCACGTCACGTGGCCGCTGCTGCGGCCGGTCACCGGCATCGTGCTGATGCTGGGGCTGGTCTACACGATCAAGGTGTTCGACGTGATCATGGTGATCACCGGCGGCGGCCCGGCCAACGCGACACAGACGCTCACCACCTGGTCCTACCGGCTGTCCTTCCACGACTTCGCGTTCGGCCAGGGCGCCGCGGTGGGCAACATCCTGATCGTCGTCGCCACGCTGTTCGGCTTCCTCTACCTTCGCTCGGCGAAGGCGACGCTCTCGGAGACGGCCGCATGACCGCCCGCAACTGGCTCCGCACCGTGCTCGGCGTCGTCATCGTCGCCGTCCTGCTGTTCCCGCTGTACTGGATGGTCAACGCCTCCTTGCAGCCGAGCGGCGCGCTGCTGCGCCCGGACCCGGCGTTCTTCCCGGTCGGCGGCACCCTCGACGGATACCGGAAGGCCCTCGCCACGCAGGGGCCGAACCTGGCGTCCAGCATCGTCGTCGCGGCGGGCACGGTGCTGGTGTCGCTGGTCGTGGCCGCCCCGGCGGCCTACGCGCTGGCGCAGCTGAAACTGCGCGGCGGGCCGGTCCTGGTGTTCGTGCTGCTGATCGTGCAGATGATCCCCGGCATCGTGATGGCCAACGCGCTCTACACCGTGTTCAGCAATCTCGGCCTGATCGACAACTACCTCGGACTGGTGCTCGCCGACTCCACCGCGACCATCCCGTTCGCCATCCTGCTGCTGCGCGCGTTCATGATCTCCGTGCCGAAGGAACTCGCCGAGGCGTCCCGGGTGGACGGAGCCGGGTACTGGCGCACGTTCTTTTCGATCATCCTCCCGGTCAGCCGCAACGCGCTGGTCACCGCCGGGCTGTTCTCGTTCCTGTTCGCCTGGGCGGATTTCCTCTTCGCCGTCACCCTCACCACCGGGCAGTCGTTCGAGCCCATCACGGTCGGCATCTACCGCTTCGTCGGCAACCAGTCCGCCGACTGGAACGGGGTCATGGCCACCGCCGTGCTCGCCGCGATCCCCGCGGCGGTGCTGCTCGTCGTCGCCCAGCGCTACGTGGTCGCCGGGCTGACCAGCGGCGCCGTCAAAGACTGACCTTCCGGACAAGGAGACCTCCCGCATGATCACCGTGGCCGACGACGGCCGGGCCCTCGAAGTCGCAGTGCGGCACGAAGTCCTGCGCATCGAACCGTGGGGAGCGAGCAGCGTCCGCGTCCGCGCGGCACAGCACGCGATCCGCGACGACATCCCCGGCGCGCTGATTCCCCCGAAACCGGTGCCGGTGCATGTGACGTGCCAAGACCGCACCGCCTCGCTCGTCAACGGAGCGATCACCGCGGAGGTGACGATCGCCGGCACCGACACCGGGATAGACGCCCAGCTGCGGTTCGTCCGCACCGGCACCGGCGAGGAACTGCTTTCCGAGCAGCGCGCGCATTTCTGGTGGCCCGGCGCGCGGCTGTTCATGCCCGCCGACAACGGGTACGGCAGGCTCGAGCAGCGGTTCGCCGCGTACGAGGACGAGCGGATCTTCGGGCTGGGCCAGCGGACCCACGGCCGGCTCGACCAGAAGGGCCTGGTGCTCGATCTGGTGCAGCGCAACGCCGAGGTGTCCGTCCCGTTCCTGCTGTCCAGCCGCGGTTACGGGTTCCTGTGGAACTCGCCCGCGGTCGGCCGGGTGGAGCTGGCGGGCAACGGCACCCGCTGGGTCGCCGACCAAGCCCGGCAGATCGACTACTGGATCACGACCGGAGCGAACCCGCGGGAGATCCTCAGCCGCTACGCCGACGCCACCGGGCACGTTCCCCTGCTGCCGGAGTGGGCGTCCGGCTTCTGGCAGTCGAAGCTGCGCTACCGCACCCAGGACGAACTGCTGGCGGTCGCGCGGGAGTACCGCGAGCGCGGGCTGCCGCTGTCGGTCATCGTCGCCGACTTCTTCCACTGGACCCATCTCGGCGACTGGAAGTTCGACCCGGCGGAATGGCCGGACCCCGCCGCGATGATCCGCGAACTGGACGAGCTCGGGGTCAAGCTGATGGTCTCGGTCTGGCCGAGCGTCAGCCCGCTGTCGGAGAACTACCGCGAACTGCACGAACGCGGGCTCCTCGTCGGCACGCGGACCGGCGTGCCCGCCCACGCGCCGTGGAACGACAAGGGGTTCGGCACCGAAATGCCGGTCTCCTTCTACGACCCGACGAACCCGGCCGCCCGCGAGTACGTCTGGGCGAAGATCAAGCAGAACTACTACGACCTCGGCGTGCGGGCCTGGTGGCTGGACGGCGACGAACCCGAACTGCAGCCCGGGCATCCGCAGAACCTCAGCTTCCACGCCGGTCCGGGCGCCGAGGTGGTGGGCCTGTACCCGCAGGCCAACGCCCGGACCTTCCACGACGGCATCCGCGCCGAAGGCGACGAGGAGATCGTCCTGCTCAGCCGGTCCGCGTGGGCGGGCAGCCAGCGCTACGGCACCGCGGTCTGGTCCGGCGACATCCCCGCCACCTGGGACGGGCTGCGCGCGCAGGTCCGCGCCGGGCTCAACCTCGCGGTGGCCGGGATCCCGTGGTGGACCACCGACATCGGCGGCTTCCACGGCGGCGACCCGGATTCGCCGGACTACCGCGAGCTGATGGTCCGGTGGTTCCAGTACGGCGTGTTCTGCCCGCTGTTCCGGCTGCACGGTTTCCGCGATCCCCGTCCCGCGTTCGGCCCGGAGATGACCGGCGGCCCCAACGAAGCCTGGTCCTACGGCGAGGAGGCGCTCGGGTTCATCGAGCAGTCGCTCCGGCTGCGCGAACGGATCCGGCCGTACCTGATGGCCCAGATGCGCGTCGCGCACGAGGAGGGCGTGCCGCCGATGCGGCCGCTGTTCGTCGACTTCCCCGACGACCCCGAAAGCTGGCGGCGGGACACGGAATTCCTCCTCGGCCCGGACGTGCTGGTCGCCCCCGTGCTCGAGCCGGGAGCCGCCGGGCGCGAGGTCTACCTGCCGCGGGGCGCGGACTGGACCGAAACCGGCACCGGGCGGCGCCATCCCGGCGGGACCGCGGTCGAGGCCGCCGCGCCGCCGGACCGGATCCCGGTGTTCCTCCGCGACGGCGCCCGCGTGCCGATCCTCCCCGAGTGACCGGAGGACCGGGCGGCGGTCCCGCCCGGTCCCCGCCCGCCTAGCCGACGACCGCGCCGGTCTTCGGGTCGAGCTTCAACGGCTTCGCGTCCGGATGCGCGAAGTCGAACATCCCGGTCAACGGGGCCGCCAGCACGTCGAACGACCCTCCGCCGACCCGGCCCAGATGCCAGTTGTCCTCGACGAACCGCAGCACCGACGTCTGGTCCGTCATCGTGTGGTCGACGTGGTTCACCTTGCTGTACGGCGAAATCACCAGCAACGGCAGCCGCGGGCCGTACCCGCAGCGATCCGCGGACCCGCCGAGCTTCACCGGCTTCGACGTGCACACCGAAGCGTCCTGCGCCGGGTCGTGCGAGCCGTTGACGATCTTCGGCGCTACGTGGTCGTACCAGCCGTCCGAATCGTCGTACGCCAGCACGATCGCGGTGTCCTTCCACTGCGGCGAGGCCTGGATCCGGTTGATCTCGTCGGCGACGAAGGCCTGCTCGTCCAACGGGTCCGAGTAGCCCGCGTGCCCGTCCTGGTACTCCGGTGCTTTCAGGAAGCTCACCGCGGGCATGACCCCCGCGGCGAGAGCGTCGTTGAAGTCCCGCACGTCGTACTGGTGGTTCGCCTGGTCCTGCTGGCCCACGGCGTGCACCGAAGACGGCGGGAGGTGCTTCCGGTTGGCGGTCGACTGGTAGTACTGGAACGGTTCGTGGTGCGGGCTGTAGTCGACGGACGCCTGACCGCCCACGTTCGCGTGTTTCGTCCCGCAGACGGCGTACCCGTTCGCCTCGCCAGTGGGCCGGAACCCGCCCTCGAACCAGCCCCAGGTGACGCCGCGCGCGTTCAGCAGGTCGCCGACGTTGCGGCCCTGGAACGCGCCGAGGTTGTCGGTCGCGGTGTGGTTCTTGTCCGAGCAGTCGTCGAACGCCGGGTCCGGGTCGGTGATCATCGTGCCGACGCCGTGCGAGTCCGGCGAGGCCGCAGTCTGCGGGTCGACCTTCGGCTCGCCGGTGACCGAATCCACCGGCTGCAGGCCGTGCGTCTGGCCGGAGACGAGGTTGATCGCGCCGGGGCTGGACGGGCCGAAGACCGTGTTGAAGGAGTTGTCGTTCAGCGCGTAATGCTGGGCGTAGTTCCACATCGCGGTGACGGTGTTGCCGTCGAAGTAGTTCATCACCAGGCCGGGCTCGCCGAACAGCACCGGTTGCCCGGTGCACTTGTCCTTCTCGGTGTACTCGACGAACTTGTCCATCTTGCCGCCGTCGAACGCGGCCTGTTCCTTCTTGTAGTCGTGCGCCTGGTCGCAGGTGAGCGCCTGGTCCGGGCTCAGCCGCTTCGGGTTGTAGGCGTTCGGGTTGTGCTGCAGCAGCTCCGGCGTGAGGCCGTTGACCTTCGGAGTGCCGGGCGCGGCGTGGAACGGGGTGCCGTTTTCATTGGTGGCGTTCGGATAGGTGCCGAAGTAGTGGTCGAAGGAGATGTTCTCGCCGAAGATCACCACGACGTGCTTGATCGGCGTCGAGGTCGTGAACGTCTCGGCGGCGATCGCGTGCGCCGGCGCCGAGGTCGACGCCGAACTGCTCGCGCACGCCGCGGCCAGCGCCGCGGTCGCCGCCAGCGCGGCTGCCGCGGTGGCCCGCTTCCTGGTTCGCTTCACTGCAGAACTCCTTCGCATCAACCCAGCATCAACCCAGCACTGCCCGGCCGTAGTGGTCGGCCGGATCCGTCACGCCCGGGAACAGGTGGAAGTACCCGCCCCCGAACGGCGAGACGTAGTCGGTGAGCGGCTCCCCGGCGAGCCGCTTCTGCACGGCCTCGAACTGCTGCTCGAGGTCGCGCTGGTAGCAGGTGAAGACGAGGCCCATGTCGAGGTTGCCGTTCGAGTCCACGCCGCGGTCGTAGTTGACCGCGCGGCGCAGGATCCGCTGTCCGTCCGTCTGCGGCGTGCGCGGGTTCGCGAGCCGGATGTGGCTGGTCAGCGGGATGACCGTGCCGATCGGGTCCTCGGCGTAGCGCGGCACGTCCTGTTCGGCCGCGCCGTCGAGCGGCGCACCGGTGTCGCGGCGGCGGCCGATCATGTTCTCCTGCTCCGACAGCGACACCCGGTCCCAGAACTCGACCAGCATCCGGATCAGCCGGACGACCTGGTAGCTGCCGCCGTCGTCCGTCCACACGAGACTGTCCGCTTCGGACGGTCCGGGATTCGCCGTGCCGTCCTTGAACCCCAGCAGGTTGCGGGGTGTCCCGGCCGGACGCGGAGGCGAAGTGAATCCGTCGATCTTCCAGCGCAACTGCATCCCGCCGCGGGTCGATCGGGCGATGTCGCGCAACGCGTGCAGCACGGTGTCCGGTTCGGCGGCGTTGAGCACGAGGCTCAGGTCGCCGTGACACCATTGCGGATCGAGCGCGTCGTCCGGGAACGTCGGCATCTGCTTGAGCTTCGGCGGTTTGCGCGCGGCGAGCCCGTACCGGTCGTCGAACAGCGAGGCGCCCGCGCCGACGAGCACGGACAGCTGACCTTCCGGGACTTCGGGACCGAGGACGCCGGAATCCGCGGGCGGCCCGGTGATCCCGACCGAGGCGGGCGCGCCGCCGCTGGTGAGGAACCGCGCGCGGGCGGTGAGCTGCTTGAGCAGGTCGATGAGCTCGGCGCGGTTCTCGGCGACAACGTCGAATGCGGCGACGACCGAATGCCTCGCTGGCTCCGCCAGCACGGCCGTCTGCCGGGGACCGTGGAACGGCACCGCTCCGCCGGCCGCCGTCGCGCTTCCGGACAGGCCGACCAGGCCCGCGCCCGCTCCGGCGGCCGCAGCTCCGCGCAGGAAGGCTCGCCGCCCCAGGGTCACGACGTCCTCCTCGGCTCCGCGATCGCCGCCACCGGAGCCAAGCGTTCGGTCAGCTCCGCGACATCGGCGTTGACCCGCTGCCGTTGTTTCCGATCAAGCGCCGGGAGCGGTTTCCCGGCGGCTGCTTGGAGATCCCGATCAGTGCGCGCGATCCAGGCATCGAGGTCCTTCAGGCCCGGGAACCGAGTAACCAGCAAGGGACGCAACACATCGAGCACCGCACGCGTCCCAGCAAGATTCGCGCGTGCGGTCGCCAGGTTTGAGCCGCTGCCGTAGTCGGTGCGGCCGGTCAGCTCGAACTGGAGGGTGTTCTCCATGATTTCGTGCGCGCGCAGGCCGAGGTCGTTCTCGTTGATCTGGGCGTCGGCGAACGACGTGCGCAGCTTCTGGACCGCTTGGCCGAGCTGGTCGGCGACCGGGCTGAGCGCGGGCATCGGTTCGTTGTGCCACAAGCCGTTCTCGAGACGGTGGAAGCCGGTGAAGCCCGGGTCGGCAGCTCCGGCGGGAAGCCCGGCGGTCGTGCCGTTGATGGCTCGGTCCGAATCGCCGAAGGCGTTGTAGGCGGCGCCGAGCCGTTCGTAGGTGAGGTGGGCGGTGAGCCAGGCCTGTTGCGCCGCACCGCGATTGCCCGAACGGACGGCTTGCGCCAGCGCGGCGGTCTGGCCGGCGAGCGTGCCGAGGCCGTCGGCGACGTAGGCGTGGTACTGCTTGAGCGGCCCGAGCAAATCCGCGTTGGTCACGGGCACCACCGCGGGTCCTGGCCGAGCCGCGCCACCGGTGACCTGCACGGTAGGGCCGACGAACGGGGTGCCGTCCTCGGGTACGCAGCGCAGGGCGTACGCGCCGTTGCCGAAGTTCACCGGCAACGCGCGCGTCGTGCCGGGGCCGACGCCTTCCAGTTCCCCGAAGACCGTGCCGGTGGCCGGGTCGACGAGGTCGATTTCCATCGTGACGGCGGCGTTGTTGCGGACCTGGAGGGTCTGCGGCCCGGCCGGCGGCGCGGTCCAGCCGTCGCCGCAGGCCGAGCGCGAAACCTCGACCGGACCGGGCTGGGCGGGCGAGCCGGAGCAGCCGGCGAGCACCGCGGTCCCGAAGAGCACCGCGGCCGCGCCGAACCCGCCCGCCCAGCGCCGCACGTCAACTCCCCTCAGGTGAACTTCTGGCGGACACTTTCACCGATCCGCCCGGCGCTGACAAGAGGGTTGTGCCGTTATGCCCGGTTCCGGGCCGAAGATCAACCGATCAGCCCTTCGCGGCCGAAGTGAAGGGCTGCCGGTCCGGCTGGAACACCTGGCCGTCGGCGGGCACCTTCAAGTCGATCAGGTACGCCGCGGCCGCGTCGTCCACGCCCCGCGCGCTGCCGAGGATGCAGTGGCCGAACGCGTCGACCGACAGCAGCCGCGAGTTGCCCAGCTCCTCGGCCATCCGCCGGCCGAACCGGTACCGGGTGGCCGGATCGTAGAAGTTGCTGACGACGAGCACCGGCGTCGCGGTGTTCGCCCGCCACGGACCGCGGTACGGGTCGGACGTCTTCGCGGCCGGCCACACCGGACAGGCGGCGATGTCGGAGAACACCTGGTAGCGGCCGAACGTCGGCGATTCGCGGTCCGCCTTGGCCGCGATCCCCGGCACCTCCTCCTGCCGGATCCGCATCGGCTTGTCCGCGCAGTTCACCGCGAAATACGAGTCGTCGCCGGTGTAGGGGCTGTCCGGGACGAGGTCGAGCAGACCGCCGCGGCCCGCGGACAGGAGGCCCTTCCGCGCGGACTGGGCCTGGAGCGACGGGTGCAGCACCGTATACGCCTGCTGCAAGCCCTCCGCCAGTTCGCTGAAGGAATCCGGCGAATACAGCGCGCCCGACACCGCGCCGGTCAGCGCGCCGAGGTCGAGCTTCGCGCCGCCAGGCAACGTGATCGGGTCGGTGCGCACGTGTTCGCGCAGCTCGTCGAACTTCGCCCGCGGGTCGCCCGCGCTGAACGCGCACTTGTCGCCTGCTTCGGCGCAGCGCTTGAGGAAACCGTCGAGCGCGATCTCGAAGCCCTGTGCCCGCGCGAGGTCGTAGGTGACGCCGTCGTTGGTGCGCAGCTGCGGGTCGACGTTCCCGTCGATCACGATCGCCCGCGTCTGCTTCGGGAACATCGCCGCGTAGGTGGACCCGACGAGGGTGCCGTACGAGAACCCGGTGTAGGTCAGCTGCTTGTCGCCGACCGCGGCGCGCAGCTGGTCGAGATCGCGCACGACGTCACGGGTGGACATGTGGTCGAGCAGCGCTCCCGCGTTGCGGCGGCAGAACTGGCCGTAGTCTCGGTACGCCGCGAGCGTGCCGGAGATTTCCTTGCGCGACAACGGAACCGGGACCATCTGGCTCTGCACGTCCGCGGCGTCCTCGGCGGTGGTGAAACAGCGCAGCGGATTGCTGGCCCCGACGCCGCGCGGGTCGAACCCGACGAGGTCGAAGCGGTCCAGCACCTGCGGGCGGAAGTAGCGGTCGCCCGCGATCGGCATCCGCAGCCCGGACCCGCCGGGACCACCCGGGTTGAGGAACAGCGACCCGATCCGCTGGCCGGGGACCTTGGCGGCGCGCTTCATCAGCGCGATGTCGATGCTGCCGAGCGACGCGTCGTCGTGGTCGATCGGCACGCGATAGAGCGAGCAGCTGTACAGCTTCAGCTGATCGGCCGGGACGCCGCGCAGCTGGTCCTTGGTGCAGTCCTCCCACTGGACCGGCGCGGTGCGCGCGATCTCCGCGGGTGCGGCTTGCTGCACCGCCGGGTCGGACGGCGCCGCCGCGGCTGTGCCCGCCAACCCGGTCAGCACGGTCGCGATCGCCGCGACCAATGCTCCGGTTCGTGCTCTTTTCGCTCCGCGCACGTGGAATCTCCCCTGGTTGCGCACCCGCCTGATTACGGGGCGTCACCGAGACTGGCACAATCCGGCCAAGCCGGGCACCGGCCAAAAGGAGGAAGTGCGGGTTCTGACGAGCGACAACGGCGCGGTGGCCGACGGGCTGCCCGGCTCGCCCGTCAGCCGCGAAAGAACGGCGAGAGCGTCACCGGGCCGGCAGTGGCCGCCCTGGACCGCCGAGGCGTGCCCGGCGGATTCCGTCGAATTCTTCGGCCGGGCGGCGGACAGCCTCGAACCAACCGGTCGCGCTCCACGACCACAGCGAGCGCTCAGCAGCGGGTCAGCACGAATACCGGCAGCTGCCGCCCCGCCGCTTCCCGTTCCATTTCGTACCCCGGCCAGAACTCGAGCAGTTCCGCCCACATCCGGTCGTACTCCGCGCCCTCCAGCTCCCGCGCCTTGACCTCGATCTCGCGACCGCGCAGCGCGATGGTCGCCTTCGGGTTGTCGCGCAGGTTGTGCGTCCACGCCGGGTTCTTCGGGCGGCCCCAGTTGGAGCCGGTGAGCACGAACTCGCTGCCGTGCGGGTAGTACAGCAAGTTCGTGCTCCGCGGCAGGCCGCTGCGGCGTCCGGTGGTGGTGAGCCGCAGCGACGGCAGCCCGGCCAGGCCGACCAGGCTGACCCGGCCGCCGAACCACCGGTGCAGCTGCCGGTCGGTCGCGATGACGGCGCGCGACGCGCCCATCAGCCGGGGCTGGGTGCCGAGCTTGCGGGCGAGCGCCGCGAGAGGGTTATGCACGCACTGATCTTGCCAAACTCACCCCGAAGCGCTCCTGTGAGTCTGTCCACCACCGCTCCAGCGCGAACCCGGCGGCGTTCAGTTCCGCCTCGACGCCGTCCGGCCGGAACTTCGCCGACACCTCGGTGCGGATGTGCTCGCCCTCGGCGAACGGCACGATCAGGTCCGCGCCGGGGATGCGCACCTCGATCCGGCGCCGGGCGCGCAGCCGCATTTCGATCCACTCGTGCTCGGCGTCCCAGTGCGCGACGTGGTCGAATTCGTCCGGGTCGAAGTCCGCGCCCAGTTCGGCGTTGATCACGCGCAGCACGTTGCGGTTGAACGCCGCGGTGACGCCTGCCGCGTCGTCGTAGGCCCGTTCCAGCGTTTCCGGGTCTTTCACCAGGTCGGTGCCGAGCAGCAGCCACTCCCCTTCGCCGAGCACGTCCCGCACCGAGCGCAGGAACTCGGCGCGTTCGCCGGGCAGGAAATTGCCGATCGTGCCGCCGAGGAAGGCGACGACCCGCGGCGCGGTGCCGGGCAGCAGCTGCAGGTGCTGGGTGAAGTCGCCGACCACCCCGCGCACCTCGAGCTTCGGGTAGTCCGCCGTGATCGCCGCGGCGGCTTCGGCGAGCGCGGATTCCGACACGTCCATCGGCACGAACGCCTCCAGCGTGCCGTGCGCGGTGAGCGCGTCCAGCAGCAGCCGGGTCTTCTCGCTCGACCCCGACCCCAGCTCCACGAGCGTGTGCGCGCCGGTCTGCCCGGCGACCTCGGCCGCCCGCCGCGCGAGCACCTCGCGCTCGCTGCGGGTCGGGTAGTACTCCGGCAGCGCGGTGATCTTCTCGAACAGCTTGCTGCCTTCGGCGTCGTAGAACCACTTGGGCGGCAACCACTTCTGATCCGCGGTGAGCCCCTCGCGCACGTCCGCGCGCAATTCGGCGGTCACGTCGCGGCGATGGCTCTCCAGGTCCGCTTCGGTCATCGGGCGGTGCTCCGTTCCAGGGTCAGGGGAAGAACGTCGACGCCGGCCGCGGTGGCGCGCACGGCGTGGCGGTCGGGCACGGCGGTCCAGGCCGGGTCCGGATCGCACGGCTCGGACGCCAGCACCACGCCGGTTTCGGTGCGGCGCACGGACAACGCGTGCGTCCAGGCGGTGCCGACGAGCAGTTCGCCGTCGGTGAGGAGAAGGTTCAGCCGCGAGCCAGGGGCGACCGCCTCGACGTCGCGCACGAGGCCGGTCACCGCTTCGAGCGGCTCCTCCCCCGCACGCAGCCGGGCGCGCAGCAACGCCCACAGCAGCGCGGAATCCGTCGGCGCTTCGAGCGTGAACAGCTCGGCGACGTCCAGCTGTCCGGCCAGCCCGCGCATCGAACCGGGCCAGCCGCGCACCACGCCGTTGTGGCTGAACAGCCACCGGCCCTCCGTGAACGGCGCGGCGGCCGCTTCGGTGACCGGCATGCCGGTGGTGCCGTTGCGCACCGCCGCGACGAACGCCGTGGTGCGCACCGAAGCGGCCAGCGCGGGCAGAGTCTGGTCGGTCCACAACGGCTCGCGGCGGCGGTAGCGCTGCGGCGGCGCACCCGGTTCCGGGTACCAGCCGAGGCCGAAGCCGTCGGCGTTCACCGAACCGCCGCCGCGCATGTCGAGCGGCGCGTACGACTGCACGAGCAGCGCGTGCGGCGCGGCGAACATCAGCTCCGCCGGGGACACCGGGGCGCCGAGATAGGCAATATGACGGCACATCCGGCTATCCCGCCTCGCCCGGGCGCGGATCGCGCGCGCACCGGAATCCGGAGAAGATCTGCCGCCGGATCGGGTAGTCCCAGTTGCGGAACGTGCCCCGGATCGCCGCCGCGTCGGTGCCGAACGACCCGCCGCGCAGGACCTTGTACTCCGGTCCGAAGAACACCTCCGAGTACTCCCGGTACGGGAACGCCGCGAAGCCCGGGTAGCCGTGGAAATCGGTGCTCGTCCACTCCCAGACGTCGCCGATCAGCTGGTGCACGCCCAGCGGCGACGCGCCGGCCGGATACGCGCCCGCCTCGGCCGGGCGCAGGTGGCGCTGCCCGAGGTTGGCGTGCTCGGCCGTCGGTTCCTCGTCGCCCCACGGGAATCGCCGCGACCGCCCGCTCGCCGAGTCGTGCCGGGCGGCCTTCTCCCACTCCGCCTCGGTGGGCAGCCGCTTGCCCGCCCAGCGCGCGTACGCGTCCGCCTCGTAATAAGAGACGTGCACGACCGGCTCGTTCTCCGGGACGCGCTCGCGCACGCCGAAGCGGGTGCGCCACCAGCCGTCCGGTTCGCGGTGCCAAAACCGGGGCGCGGTGATGTCGTGCTCCTGCCGGTACGCCCAGCCGGGCTCGCTCCAGAACCGCCGGTCGTGGTAACCGCCGGACTCCAGGAACTCGACGTACGCCCCGCAGGTGACCGGCGTGGTGTCGAGGACGAACGCGGGCACGTCGACCTCGTGCGCCGGGCGTTCGTTGTCCAGTGCCCACGGTTCGGCGGTGGTGCCCATGGTGAACCGGCCGCCGGGCACGAGCACCTCGGCGGGCAGCTTCCGGGCGGGCGCGCGCGGGGGCTCCGGGGCGTGCAGCACCGGTTCCCCCTTGCGCAGCTGGTGGGTGGCCAGCATGGTCTCGTCGTGCTGCTGTTCGTGCTGGGTGATCATGCCGAACGCGAACGCGCTCTCGGTGAGCCGCCTGCCCTCCAGCGGCGCGGTTTCCAAGACGTCGAACGCCTTTTCGCGAACTTCCTTCACGTAGGCCCGGGCCTCGGCCGGGCCGAGCAGCGGCAGCGCGGGACGGTCGGCGCGGGGGTGCTGGAAGGCGTCGTAGAGGTCGTCGATGTCCGGCCGCAGCGGCTCCCGTCCGCCGACGTCGCGGACCAGCCACAGTTCTTCCTGGCTGCCGATGTGCGCGAGGTCCCACACGAGCGGCGACATCAGTTTCGAATGCTGCCGCACGAGGTCTTCGTCGTCGACCGCGTCGGTGAGGGCCACGCTGCGTTCGCGCGCCCGGGTGAGGGCCGCGGCCGCGTGCGCCCGCAGGTCTTGCGGGCTCAGTTCCAGCAGCGGGTTCTGTTCGGGGATGGTGCTCATGGCTCCTGACTCCTCGAGTCCGGTTCGCCGGGCACCCGGCCCGGCGGTGTTCTCGGTCCTGCTCATCGGGATTGGCGCGGCACCCCGGCGGCCCGGGCGCGCAGCCCGGCGGCGAGCCGGGCCGCGGTGTCGCCGGGGAGCCCGGCGGCCGGGAGCTCGGCGATGCCCAGCTCCACCAGTTCGCTGGCGACCGCCGCCAGCTGCGTGTCGGCCATCCCGCGCCGGGCGGCGTCGTCCCAGCGGCCGGCCACCGGCGCGCACACCTCGCGCACTTTGTCCACAGTGGACTGATTCGCCAGCAGCGCGGTGACCAGCGCCACCGGAGCCAGCCATTCCCCCGGCGGCTGCCCGTCCAGGTATCTCAGCTCGAGATAGCCCCGCGGCCGCACCGGGGTGAACATCGTGGTGAGGTGGTAGTCGAGGTCGGCGACCGTCGGACGGCGCAGCACGGCGGCCGCGCCCCGGCCGCCGATCCACTCGGCGAAGGTCAGCCCCTCCGGCGCGTCCCACGGCCGTTCTCCGCGCGGGAGCACCATCAGCGGCGTGTCCATCATCCGGCGGGCCCATTCGCGTGCCGGGTCCGCGCCGGGCTCGGGCGACTGCGTGCGGACCGGCTCGGTTTCCCGCACCGCGAGCCAGCGCGCCGACGCGAATCCGGTGTCCGATCCGGCGTGCACGCGGGAATTCGCGAACAGCGCCAGCAGCGGCGGGCCCATCGCGTGCGCGGCCGCCCAGCGCGCGGCGACCTCGTGAGCCTCGCCCGCGTCCACGCAGATCTGCAGGCCCGCCGTACTGCACATCATGGTGATGCCGCCCGCCCCGATCGGGGCGAACCGGCGTTCCATGGCGGCGTAGCGGGGGGTGCGCAGAACGCGCCGGGGAGGGCGGTGCGCGTCGATGCCCGCGGCCCCGAGTTCGAGGCCGTGGCGGGCGAGAAGAGCGGTGAGATGAGCGAGATCGGCCTCCACAGCCGCGTGCAGCGCACGCAGCGAGGCCTGCGGCGGAGCGGAGATCTCCACCTGGCACCCGGGTTCCAGGCTCACCGGCGCGCCGGCCGGGAGCGGGACCGCGGGACTGTCGGGGCGCAGCGTCCGCGGGGTGTGCGGACCGAGCGCCGTGGCGAGGACGTCGGGGTCGAGGGGGCGGGCCGGGTCGCCGGAATGGTGCACGGTGAACTCCAGCTCCACGCCGAGCAGTCTCGGAGGGCCGTGCTTGAAACACACCGACGCGACGTACTGCTCCCCTTCCGCGCGGTCGGCAAGCACCCGCGCGGTCAGGTTCGCCGCACTCCCGGATCTGTCCGGAAAATCGTGCACTGCGGTCATCTGTCGCCGTCCGTTCAGGAGGTCCGCGGGGCCGGACCTCGTCGCTTCGCGACGCTACACGCGGGGTCCGACAAAAACAGGGCCGCGAAGCCCCGGCGACGACCGATAAGGAACTCGTAATCCAGGCTGACCTGGGAGTTCACCGAACGGATCATCCTCGCGGGGACAGCGGGCGCTGCTCCATCCGGGGCACCCCGCTCACGGCAAGGCGGGCTCGGTGCCCAGCCCCAGCTCGGCCGCGGCCTCCTGCACCGCGCCGATCACCAGGTGCAGCGCCGGGCGCCGGATCTCGGTGCGCCGGTAGGCGATCGACACCGTCCGCAGCAGCGGCGGGGCGAGCGCGACCACGTCGATCCCCGGCGGCCGCAGCAACCGCAGGCCGAGGTCCGACACCAGGGTGACGCCGAGCCCGGCGCCCACCATCGCCATCGCGGTCGACTGCTCCTCGACCTCGTGGTTGATCTTCGGCTGGAAACCGTGCCGCTGGCAGGCGATCCGGATCGCGCGGCCGAAATGGGACTTCGGGCTCGCGAGGATCCACGGGTGCTCGGCCAGCGCGTCGAGCGGCGCCGTGGCGGACGGCAGCGCGCCCGCCGGGACCGCCGCGTGCAGCCGCTCCACCGCCACGACCGCGCGCTCCAGCCCGTCGCTCAGCTCCATCGGGGCGTCTGAGTAGTCGATGACGAACGACAAGTCCAGCGTGCCGTCCCGGACCGCCTCCGCGGTCGCCTCCGGGGCCAGTTCCTTCGTCCGCACTTGGATTCCCGGGTAGTCGGCGGCAAGCGCGGTGAGCGCGGTCGGCAGCAGACCGGACGCGACCGACGCCCAGACGCCCGCGGTCAGCCGGGCGGACACCGAGCCCTGCGCCTCCTCCAGCGCGAGCGTCGCCCGCTCCACCGAGCTCAGGATGTCCTCTGCGTGCTCGGTGAGCAGCATGCCGAGTTCGGTCAGCTGCACCCGGCGGCCGAGCCGTTCGAACAGTTTCGCGCCGACGTCGCGTTCGAGCTGCGCGAGTTGCTGGGATACCGCCGAAGCGGTGTAATGCAACGCCACCGCGGCCGCGGTGACCGTGCCCCTGCGGTGCAGTTCCCGGAGCATCCTCAAGCGATGCAGCGAAAGCTCCATGTACGAACCCTAAACAACTTCGTGCACATTCGGTAAATGGACGCGGGCCCCGCTCCGGCCCCACCCTCGAAAGCAGGCGGCGAACAGCGCCGCCAAGGACTCGAGGAGGTGAGTGGCTCGATGGACCCGCGGATCGCCGAACCGCTGATGAAGCTCACGTGGACCGACCCCGTCACGGGTGCGCACGGCTACCTGGTCGTGCACAGCCTGGTCTCCGGCGTCGCCACGGGCGGCACGCGGATGCGCGCCGGCTGCACCGTCGACGAGGTGGCGGACCTCGCGCGCGGCATGGCCAACAAGACAGCCGCTTTCAACCTCCCGGTCGGCGGCGCGAAGGGCGGCATCGACTTCGACCCCAAGGACCCGCGCGCGACCGGCGTGCTCACCCGCTTCTGCGAGTTTCTGCGCCCGTGGCTGGACGCCAGCTGGGTGACCGCCGAGGACCTCGGCGTGCCGCAGCACCTCATCGACGAGGTTTTCGCGACGCTGGGGCTGGAGCAGTCGTACCACGCCGCGATCCGCCGCTCGGCCGATCCCGAACGCACGCTCCGCCGGGTGCAGGCCGGGCTCAACGCGCCGGTCCCGGGCGGGCAGCTGCTCGGCGACGTGATCGGCGGCTACGGCGTGGCGCAGGCTTGCCTCGGCGCGGCGAACACCTGGGGCTGGGGCATTGAGGAGACGACTGTCGCGATCCAGGGCATCGGCACGATGGGCGGCGGCGCGGCCTGGTACCTGCACGAGGCGGGGATGAAGGTCGTCGCGGTCGCGGACGCCGCGGGGACGTTGTACGACCCCGAGGGCCTGGATGTGCCCGCACTGCTCGAGCTGCGCGACCGGTTCGGGGAGGTCGATCGCGCGCGGTTGCCGGAGGGGGTCCAGTCGCTGCCGCGCGAGGCGGTGGTGGCGGCTGACGCGGACATCTTCGTGCCGGCGGCGATTTCGTACGCGTTGCGGGTGGACAACGAGAATCTGGTCAAGGCCAAGGTGGTCGTGGAGGCGGCCAACGCGGCTACGACTCCGGAGGCCGAGGCGGCGCTGTCGGCGCGTGGGGTCGCGGTGATCCCGGACTTCATCGCCAACGCCGGGGCTGCGGCTTGGGCTTGGTGGCTGCTCCTCGGGGAGGTCGGGGCGGATCCGGCCGATTCCTTCTTGCGGCTCCGGACGGAGATGCAGGCCAAGGTGGCGCTGGTGTTGGCGGAGTGGCATTTGGACCGGGTTCCGCCGCGGGTCACGGCGTTGCAGCAGGCTGAGGCGGTGCGGGAGGCGCGGACCGCGGAGGCGCTCAGTCCGCAGGGGGCTCCTGTGCTGATGATTCCGTGAGCGGTGGGGTGGCTCGTCGCCTGTCGGCGACATCGCAGGTGGGTGTGTGCGTGGGGCACCCCGAAGCCTGAGTGTGCTGACGGTCTGGGGGTGCTTGTCAAGGCGGGAAAGATGCCTTGACAAGCACCCCCAGACCGCAGGGAGGCTTCGTATCGGGGTGCGGGGGTGGTGTGGGTGCCTGGATCTGTTGAGTGGGTTGGCTGCGGTTTTGGCGGTGAGTCGGCGCGGGCTGGGGAAGGTCGGCTGCGGTTCGCGGCCGGGGCTGGCGCCCCGATGCCGCGTTCGGTGTGTCGCCGAAACGCTTGCGGGTCGTGAAGGGCTCCTTCAGGGAATCCACGTCCGTGAAGGGCCCCTTCACGGACGGGTGGCGAATTTGTCCGTCGCGCCGATCAGGGCTTCTTCCATCGAGGGGACGGCGGTGGTGTGGCCCGCGCCGCTGACGAGGATCAGTTCTGCGTCGGGAATCGCGCGTTCCAGGAGCCAGGGGGTGCCGACCAGGCTGCTCAGATCCAGGACGCCTTGCACCAGGACGACGGGGATTCCGGCCAGCCGATGTGCGTCGCGAAGGATGGCGCCGTCTTCCAGAAAGCAGCCTTGCGAAAAGTAGTGGGTGACCAGGCGGGCGAAGCCCAGGCGGAACCTCGGGTCGTCGAATTTCGGGGAGGGCGGGACGCCGGGCAGCATGGCGGTTTCCCAAGCGCACCAAGCTTGCGCGGCGGCCTCGTGGACTGCCGGGTCCGGGTCCGTCAGCAGGCGGCAGTAGGCCGCGGCCAGGTCGCCGTCTCGGTCGTTTTCCGGTACGCCTTCGCGGAATCGGGCGAAGGCCTCCGGGAACATTTCGCCCAGGCCGCCGGTCAGGTGGTCGATTTCGATCTGGCGGTCGGTGGCCAGGCCCATCATGACGATTTCGGTCACCCGCTCCGGATGCCGCACCGCGTAAGTCAGGCCTAGCACGCAGCCCCAGGAACCGCCGAAAAGCTGCCAGCGTTCGATTCCCAGTTTTTCCCGCAGCAATTCGAAATCGCTGATCAGGTGGCTGGCGGTGTTCGCCTTCAGCGCCTCGACACTGTCGCCCGCGTGCGGGGTGCTGCGGCCGCTGCCGCGCTGGTCCAGCAGGACAATCCGGTAGCGCTCCGGATCGAAGAACCGGCGCATTCCTTCGCTGCAGCCGGTTCCCGGGCCGCCGTGCAGGACCGCTACGGGTTTGCCGTCGGGGTCGCCGCAGGTTTCCCAGTACACCTGGTGCCCGTCGCCGACGTCGAGCATCCCGCTGTCGTACGGCTCGATTTCCGGATAGCGCACCGCGTTCCCCTCAGTTCAGGGTGCGCTCCAGAGCCCGCAGCGCACCGCAGAGTTCAGCCGGGCCGGCCGGCCCGATCCGGATTTCCGCGTCCGGCCCGGCCCCGACGGTGTAGCTCAGGTACCGGCCCCAGTCCGTGTCCGCGTAGTGCAATGGTTCTTCCAGCCGGACGTACCGGCCGACGTCGTCGCGCCGTCCCGCATACAGTTCTCCGCTGCCGTGCACCGGACGCTGCACCAGAGTTAGCACGTCCGACAGCACCGGGTCCAACGGAAAAGCGTCCTCGCCGCGCCGGGCGGCTTCGGTCAGGTCCGCGACGCGCACGCTGCGCACCTGCCCGCCGCCCGGGCCGACCGCCGGCAACTGTTCGACGAGCGTTTCCAGCACGCGCTCGCGGTCGATCTCCTGCACTCCGACGTGTTCGCCGTCCGACACCGCGAGCACCGCCTGCAATCCGCTCGCCGCGGCGAGCACGCCGTATGTGCGGTCGCCGGTCGCGACCCAGCCGTAGTACTCGACGACCGGGCGCACGAGCAGCGGCAGCCAGTCGAGGAAGTCCATCGTGGCCCGGCCGCGCGAGTCGACCAGTCCGGCCACCGCCAGCGCGTCGTCCACCCGTTTGGCCGCTTCGTCGCGCTCGGTTTCCGACAGCCACGCCGGATCCGGCCGCAGCGTCACGTGCAAGCGCCCCACCTGCTCGCGTTCGGCCAGCGCCGCGAGCGCTTCGACCGGGACGTCCACTCGTCCCGCCGGATCGGCCACCGGCTACTCCTCCTCGTCGCCGAGAACCGGCAGGGTCGCCGAACCGTCGAGGCCGAAAACGCCCTCCGGATCGGGCTCGAGGAGATAGTCCGGCCGCCAGTGCAGGCCGTCGCCGGGACTACCCGGTGCGGCCGGAGCGCCGCCGACGGCCGGTCCCGAGCCGCGCTGGGACGGTTCGCTCACCGGAGCGGGGAGCACCGCGGCGCCGGGGCCGTTCCGGTCGTGGCTCGCCGCGGCCTGCGTGGTCGTGCTGTCCGGAGAGGTCCGGCGGATCGCGGCGGCATCGGGCACGATCGGGCCGTATTGCTTCGGCAGCACGCGTTTCGTGTTCACCGTGACGCCGTGGTACTGCTCCATCACCCGGACGTTGTTCTCGTTCGCGGCGTGGAACCGGTCGATTCCGTCCTGAAAGGACGCTGGCGCGGCCGACGCGGGCAGCACCGCCTGCAGCGGCCCGGCCCACGGCTGCGGCCGCTCCGGCCGCGGCGGCACCTCGACGACCGCGTGCCGCGAGCTTTCGAAGCTGCTGGCCTGGGTGTCCATCGACGCGCTGGTGAGGTCGAGCGGATCGGCGGACTCCCGGAACCCGGCCTCGACCGGTCCCGCGCCCGCCTTCGCCGCGTCCGCGGAGTCGCCGGTCCACGACCGCACCATCCGCTCCTGCAGCTCTTTCACGCTCTGTGCGCGCTCCAGGTACGCCGCGGAAAGCTCCTGGACCTTCGCCGCGGCAGCACGCAACCCGGACGTGTCGCCGCCGCGGAAGTTGTCGAAGATCTGCTTGCCGTCCACCTGGTTCCCTTCGTGCGCAGCCGGGATCGTCCGCTTACCGGCCGCGGCCGAGATCGGCGCCGGCCCGGTCCGCCTCGGCTGTCCGGTCCCGCGCGGTGCGCAGCTTGTCGAGGTATCCGGCGGCGTACCGGTGCAGCGCCTCGTTCTGGTCGCGCAGCGTGCGCAGGGAGTCCGCGCCGGCGGCGGCGTACTCCGCGCTCGCCGGGTCGGCGCCGGGAGCCGCGAAGACCTCGAGGATCTCGTCGATCGCTCGGCCGTCGGCGGCGATCTTGCCGAGCTGGTCCTCCCACAGCCGGATGACGGCGGTCAGCTCCGCCGCGTCCATGGCGAAACCGCCCCGCGCACGGCCCGACTCGCCGATGACCAAGGCCGCTCCCTTTCCCGGTGCTCACGTCGTGAGGTGCAGTCGTGATGTGCACAGCGTAGTCAACCGGCACGGTCGTGTCAGCCGAGAACCCGGCAGTGTGACCGCGCGCATCCGTTCCCCCGTCACGTCACAGTACGTACGTACGGATTGCGAGAACCCGGTCCGCGATGTCAGGATTTCAGGATGCCACGGGTCAGCCAGGATCACCTCGACGCACGCCGCCGGCAGATCCTCGACGGCTCGCGCGTGTGCTTCGCACGCTACGGCTACGAGGGCGCCACAGTACGCCGCCTCGAAGAAGCGACCGGATTGTCGCGCGGGGCCATCTTCCACCACTTCCGCGACAAGGAATCGCTCTTCCTCGCCCTCGCCGAGGACGACGCGGTGCGGATGGCCGACGTCGTCGCCGAACAGGGCCTGGTCCAGGTCATGCGCGACCTGCTGGCCGGGAACAGCGAACACCCGGCGGACTGGCTCGGCACCCGGCTGGAGGTGTCCCGGCGGCTGCGCACCGACCCGGAGTTCCGCGGCCGGTGGGCGGAACGCTCGCAGCAGCTGACCGAGGCCACCCGCGACCGTCTCGAATGGCAGCGCAAGGCCGGCAACCTGCGCGACGACGTCGACGTCAGCGTGCTCACCGCGTTCCTGGAACTCGTGCTCGAAGGGCTCGTCTCGCACCTCGCGATGGGCCTGCCCGGCGACGATCTCGGCCCGGTGCTCGACCTGGTCGAAGAAACCGTGCGGCGCCACCGGCCGGGCGCGCGCGGCTAGGCACCCGCGCGACCGCCGGGTTCGGGTGAACTGTGCGCCGTGGATCTCCTCGCCGCCCACGGCAGCGCATCGGTACGCGATCTGGTGAACCATCTGACCGTCGAACAACTCTGGGTACCGCATCTGCGCGCCGGAGCGACGCTCGAGGAGGTCGGCCCCCTCGTGGCCTTGCTGGGCCGTCGGCCGCGCTGAAACACCACAGTGGACAGAGCCCGACGCCTCCGCGCGGCGTGTTTTCCGTAACTCCCCGAACTCGCCCGCCGAGCGGAGCACCGCGCGACCTGGCCGCGACACCGCTGGCCGAGCCGCTGTCCCCCGCCCTGGCGGGGCGGAAAACCCGGAGCCGGGTTCGCGTCCTGTCGCGGCGCGGCTGCCCGGACCCGGTACGATTGTCGGCATCGTCGCACTACAACCCAGTTCTCCCGAGGAGTGACTTCCATCCGTGCGCGCTGCGCCATCGCCCGGTGACAGTACCGGGCCGGGTCTCCGACGACCCGGCTTCCCGCCTGCCGTCCGTTCCGCCGTTCCGGCCGGTGCGCCGTGATCCACGTCCTGCTTTCCGTGCTCGGCGTGCTGCTCTTCCTCCTCCTCACGATCGGCACCGGCCTCGCCGTGGCCGCCGAGTTCTCGCTGACCGCGCTCGAGCGCAGCACGGTCGACGCGAACGTCCGCCAGGTCGGTGACAAGCGTTCGCGCACGGTGCAGAAGGCGCACCGCACGCTGAGCTTCCAGCTGTCCGGCGCGCAGGTCGCGATCACGCTCACCACGCTGGTCACCGGTTTCCTCGCCGAACCGCTCATCGGCGACCTCGTCCGCCCGCTGCTCGACGCGATGGGCCTGCCCGCTTCGGCGGCGGCCGGGGTCGCGGTGGCGGTCGCGCTGGTGCTGGCCACGTTCCTGTCGATGATCCTCGGCGAGATGGTGCCGAAGAACATCGCGATCGCCCGGCCGCTGCCGACCGCCCGCGCCGTTTCCGGCTACCACGCCCGGTTCTCCGCGCTGTTCCGCTGGCTCATCACGCTGATGAACAACAGCGCGAACTTCCTCGTCCGCAAGTTCGGCATCGAGCCGCAGGAGGAGCTCCGTTCGGCGCGGTCGCCGCAGGAGCTGGGCTCGATCGTCCGCTCCAGCGCGGAAAGCGGGAAGCTCGACACCTCCACCGCGGAGCTGCTGGACCGGTCGCTGCGCTTCGGCGACCGCACCGCGGACGAGCTGATGACCCCGCGCGTGCAGGTCGAATCGCTCACCGTCGACGACACGATCGACGACCTGATCGACATCTCCCGGCGCACCGGGTTCTCGCGGTTCCCGGTCTACACCGAGGATCTCGACGACGTCCAGGGCGCGGTGCACGTCAAACAGGCGTTCGCCGTCCCCGCCGCGGACCGCGCGACCACCCGGATCCGCTCGGCGATGCGCCCGGTGCCGACGGTGCCGGAGTCGCTTCCCGGCGACGATCTGCTGAACCGGCTGCGCGATTCGCGCTTCCAGCTCGCGATCGTGGTGGACGAGTACGGCGGCACCGCCGGGCTGGTCACGCTGGAGGACGTGGTCGAGGAGATCATCGGCGACGTCCGCGACGAGCACGACGAGCGCGAGGCCCCGGCCGCGCAGCAGCTCGGCGCGGACCGCTGGCTCGTGTCCGGGCAGCTGCGCGCGGACGAGGTCCGGGACGTCACCGGCTTCCGGATGCCCGAGGGCGACTACGAAACGATCGCCGGCCTGATCCTGGAGCGCCTCGGCGCCATCCCGGCCGAGGGCGACGAAGTCGAGGTCGACGGCTGGCGGCTCGCGGTCACCAGCATGGACCGGCACCGCGTCGCCGAGGTCCAGGTCCGCCCGGCCGAACGCGAGGTGACCGCGTGAGCGACTGGCTGAACATCGCCCTCGTCGTGGTCCTGCTGCTGGCCAACGCGTTCTTCGTGGGCGCGGAATTCACGCTGATCTCGTCGCGCCGCGACCGGCTGGAAGCGTTGCTGGAACAGGGAAAGACGCGTGCGCAGATCGTCATCAACGCGAGCAAGCACGTGTCGCGGATGCTCGCCGGGGCCCAGCTCGGGATCACCATCTGCTCGCTGCTGCTCGGCCGCCTCGGCGAGCCCGCGGTCGCGCACCGGCTGTCCGGGTTCTTCGACCTGCTCGGCCTGCCCGACGAGCTGCTGCACCCGATCTCGTTCGCGATCGCGCTGGCGTTCATCACGATGCTGCACGTGCTGATCGGCGAGATGGTGCCGAAGAACCTCGCGATCGCCGAGCCGGAGCGGCTGGCGCTGTGGCTCGTGCCGGTGCACGTGGCGTGGGTGAAGGTGGCGAACCCGGTCATCGCGTTCCTCAACTTCGCCGCGAACTCCTTGCTGCGTCTGATGAAGGTCGAGCCGAAGGACGAGCTGGAAACCGCGTACAGCTCCGACGAACTGGCCGAACTGCTCAGCGAATCGCGCCAGGAGGGCCTGCTCGACCAGTCCGAGCACCAGCGGCTTTCGCAGACGCTGTCGTCGGTCGCCAAGACCGTCGCGGACGTTCTGGTGCCCACCTCGGAACTCAGGACGCTCCCTTGCGGGCCGACGCTCGGCGACGTCGAGCGCGCGGTGTCCACCACCGGGTTCTCGCGGTTCCCCGTGTGCACCGAGGACGGTTCGCTCACCGGCTACATCCACGTCAAGGACGTTCTCGACCTCGTCGGCCAGGACCCCGGCACGGTGATACCGGACGACAAGACGCGGGCGCTCACCGAACTGCGGTCGGACGCGCGGCTCGACGTCGCGCTTTCGGCCATGCGCAAGGAAGGCAGCCACCTCGCGCGGGCGCTCGACGCTTCCGGCGCGGCCGTCGGCGTGGTGGCGCTGGAAGATCTCGTCGAGGAATACGTGGGCACCGTGCGCGACGGCACCCACGTGGCGGCATGAGCGCAGCTTGCCAGCGAATCATCAGCACTCATGCCGCCGCCTCCCCGATGACCAGCGTGAAACTCGCCAAGGAGGCGGCGGCATGAGTGCGCCGATGGTGCTCGCCGAGGCGGACTGGCAGGCCCGGGAGCGAGCGCACGCCGAGCGGATGCGCGCGTGGACCGGGCCGCACCAGGAACGCCGGGCGCGCGGCGAGAAGCATCCGGTGCTGGATTTCCTGTTCACCTACTACTCGCATCGGCCCGGCCACCTCGAACGCTGGCAGCCGGGTCCGGGCGTGGTGCTCGCGGGGCCGTCGGCCCGGCGGTTCCTCGAGCGTCCGGCCTACGTCGAGACCGAGGCCGGAGTGATGCTCGACCCGGCGGCTTTCACGGGCCGCCGGGCGCGCACCGCCGAGTTCGTGCTGAAGCTGCTGTCGGCCACGGCGTCCCGGTCGCCGCGGCTGAGCTGCTTCGGACTGCACGAGTGGGCCATGGTCTACCGCGAGCCCGCGGACTCGGTGCGGCACGCGCAGGTCCCGCTGCGGCTCGGGTCGGCGAGGACCGACGAGGTCGTGGAATCGATGGACATCCGGTGCGGGCACTACGACGCGTTCCGGTTCTTCACCGCTCCGGCACGGCCGCGCAACACGCTCGCGCCGACTCGGGAAGCGCAGGTCGAGCTGGAGCAGCCGGGCTGCCTGCACGCGAACATGGATCTGTTCAAATGGGCGTACAAGCTCGATCCGTTCGTGCCCGCCGAGCTGGTCGGCGACTGTTTTGCGCTCGCCGCGGACGTCCGTGAACTGGACATGCGGGCCAGCCCGTACGATCTGTCGGACTACGGCTACCGGCCGGTGCCGATCGAGACCGCCGAAGGGCGGGCCTCCTACGCCCGTGCCCAAGCCGGATTCGCCGAGCGGGCCGCGCCGCTGCGGGCCCGCCTGATCGGCCTCTGCCGCGCGCTTCTCGCCGACCCGGCGAAGCCGCCGGAACCCGTGCCGAAGTCGCTGGACCACGGAACCGGCAACTCTGCGTAACGGTATTCACTGCAGGTCGCTGGCCTGATAGAGTGATAACGATTCGATTGCATGACTGAGCGTGTTGTGCACATCACGAAAGGACAACGATGGGGCGTCACAGCCTGCCCGAGGAGCCGGTGCCGCATCCCCTCGATCCGCCCAAGCGGCCCGCCGGCCGCAGCGAGACGACCGGCTCGCACCGGATCGTCGCCAAGAAGGCGCCGCGCAGGCGGATCGCGAAGTGGCCGCTCGTGGCCCTGGGGCTCGTGGTGCTCGCCGCGCTCGGCGTCGTCGGCTGGAACTGGGCCGACAGCGTGCTCAACAACCGCGCCGAGGCGCAGGCCGCCAGCTGCAACGGCGGCCGCACCGACGTCCGGATCGTGGTGACCCCGCAGATCGCCAAGCCGGTCGAGGCCGCGGCGGCGCGGTGGAACCAGGACCTGACGCAGGTGCACGGCAGCTGCGTGCACGTAGCCGTGCAGAGCAAGCCCGCGTCCGACGTGCTGACCGCGCTCACCGGCAAGTCCTCGCTCGACTCCATCGGCGGCCTGCCCGACGGCTGGATCCCCGAATCGTCGTACTGGATCACCCAGCTGTCGAAGGCCAAGCCCGACGTCATCGGCTCGCCCGCGATGCCGATCGGCTCCGGCCCGCCCGCGGACTACCCGTTCGTCGGCCTGTCCGGCACGTCGATCGACGAGGTCCAGCAGCGCGGCACGCAGAGCTTCCGGGCGTTCCTGAAGGAACCGGCGCAGCTGGCCGACTTCGCGGCGGCGGGCATCCGCGCCTCCTGATCCCTGACCGCACCAGCGCCGCCTCCGCCCGCACCCGGGCCGGGGCGGCGCTGTGCGTTCGGGGCGGGGCCGGGCTAGCGGCTGGCGGGCGAGGCCTCTCAGGAGTCGAGTTCGGCCAGCGCCAGCAGGTCGTCCTCGGCCAGTTCGAAGTCGAACACGTCCGCGTTCTCCCGGATCCGCGAGGGGGTCGCCGATTTCGGGATCGTGATGATGCCCTGCTGCAGATGCCAGCGCAGCACCAGCTGGGCGGGCGTCTTCCCGTACTTCGCCGCCAGCGAGGTGACCACCCGGTCGTTCAGGTGCCTGCCGCGGGCCAGCGGGCTCCACGCCTCGGTCGCGATGCCGTGCTCGGCGTGGAACGCGCGCAGCGGGGCCTGCTGCTGCCACGGGTGCAGTTCGACCTGGTTCACCACCGGCACGACGTCGGTCTCGTCGAGCAGGCGCCGCAGATGGTCGATGCCGAAGTTCGACACGCCGATCGCCCGCACCCGGCCCTCGTTCAGCAGCCGTTCGAGCGCGCGCCAGGTCTCGACGTAGCGGTCCAGCTCCGGTTTCGGCCAATGGATCAGGTACAGGTCGACCGGGCCCAGGCCGAGCGCCTCGGCGCTGCGGTCGAACGCGCGCAGGGTGTTGTCGTAGCCGTGGTCGGTGTTCCAGACCTTGGTGGTGACGAAGACGTCCTCGCGCGGCAACCCGGACTCCCGCACCGCCGCGCCGACCTCGGCCTCGTTGCCGTACATGGCGGCGGTGTCGATGCTGCGGTACCCGGCGTCGAACGCCGTCGCGACGACCTTCGCGACCTGGTCGGGCCGGACCTGGTACATGCCGAGTCCGAGCTGCGGGATGGCGACCGAGTTGTTCAGCGTGAGCAGGGGCGGCACAGCCATGCGGCGATCCTCACTGCGGTGTTCTCGGGAACAGGTCTCCTGGGGAACACCGGAGATCTTGCCATTCCCTGGTCGCCGCCGCTTGCGCCCCCTGCCGCAATCCGCCGCCCGACGTCCGTGAAGGGCCCCTTGAGGGAATCAGATTCCTTCGAGGAGTCCTTCACGGGCCCGCACCGCCTCCGTGACCCGGGCGGCTCTCTCGGCGACCTCGTCCGGCTCCGCGGCGAGCAGGACGCCGTGCCGGGCCTCGACCGCGACTCGTGCGGTCATCGCGGAGGAACGCGCCATTTCCGCGGCCGCGGAGACGTCCGCCAGCGCCGCGGAGTCCACAGTGGACAACAGGCGTTCCGCCACCCGGACGACCTCCCCCGCCGCGGCGACCACATCCGCGGCGGGCTGGGCGCGGTCGGGGACGTCGTGCGTGACGGCGTGGGCGTCGATTTCCGCCAGCCGCAACGCATGGCGCGTCAGGTGGTCCGCTTCCGCATCGCCGCCGGCGGCCCGGCTCAGCAGGGCCGCCGCCTGGGCGAGGGCGAGAGCCGCGACCGTGGCCCCGGCCGGAGCCGGGATCGCGGGCCGGGCGAGGGTGTTCAGGAAGTCGCTCACGATCTGGTCCCGCATGGCGGGCCTCCTTCGCGTTCAGCGCCGGATGCGCTCCATCCCGGGGTCGACCAGCGGTTCCGCGGCCACTGTCGCGGCGACCCGCCGTCCGAAGTACTCGATCTGCACCTGGTCGCCGATCCCGACCGAGCCCGGCAGCCAGGCGTAGGCGATGGGGCGGCCGATCGTGTAGCCGTAGGCCGCGCTCGTGACGTAACCCGCCGGGGTGCCGTCCACGAACACCGGTTCCTTGCCCAGCACGACAGTCCGCCCGTCGTCCACGGTGAGGCAACGCAGCCGCCGCGCCGAGGTTCCTTCGCTGCGACCGTCGATGGCTGCCCGACCGACGAAGTCGCCCTTCGCCGGACGCACCGCGAACCCGACCCCGGCCTCGTACGGGTCGTGCTCGGTGGTCATGTCGGTCCCCCACAGCCGGTAGCCCTTCTCCAGCCGGAGGCTGTTGAACGCACCGCGCCCGGCCGCGATCACGCCCAGCGGCTGCCCGGCGCGCCACAACGCGTCCCACAGGCGCTGGCCGTTGTCCGCGGAGGTGTAGATCTCCCAGCCGAGCTCGCCCACATAGGACAGTCGCAGGATCGTCACCGGCACCCCGGCGATCCGGGCCCGGCGGCCGCGGAAGTACTTGAGCCCGGTGTGCGAAAGGTCTTCCGCCGACAGCGGTTGCACCAGGTCGCGGGCGAGCGGACCCCAGACGCCGACGCAGCAGGTGCCGCCGGTGGTGTCCTGGACCCGGACGCCTTCCGGGGCCCGGCTGCGGAGGTACGCGACGTCGATGTTGCCGTTGATGCCGACCTGGAACAGCTCCGGTTCCAGCCGTGCCACCGTGATGTCGCTGCGGACGCCGCCCGCGTCGTCGAGCATCAGCGTGTAAGTCACCGAGCCGACCGACTTCGCCAGCTGGTTCGTCGTGAGCCCCTGCAGGAACTCCAGCGAACCCGGGCCGCTGACCTCGACGCGCTTGAGCGGGGTCATGTCGTACATCGCGACGCCGTTTCGGGTGTGCCAGGCCTCCGCCGCCACGATCGGCGAATGGAACTGCCCGGCCCAGGCGTCGCGCGCGGGCGGGAGGAAGTCGTGCGGCAAGTCTTTCAGCAGCGACGCGTTGGCCTCGAACCAGTGCGGCCGTTCCCAGCCGCCCGCCTCCAGGAACACCGCGCCCAGCTCGCGCTGGCGGGCGTGGAACGGGCTGACCCGCAGGTCGCGCGGCGAAAGCCGGGGCTGCAGCGGGTGCAGCACGTCGTAGATCTCCACGAAGTTCTGCTGCGCGGTTTCCCGGATGTACTCCGGGGCCAGCTGGACGTCCTCGAACCGGTGCACGTCCAGCTCGTGCAGATCGGTTTCGGAGCGGCCGTCCACAATAGACTCCGCGACCGCCTTCGCGATGCCCGCCGAATGCGTGACCCAGATGGCCTCGGCGATCCAGAATCCGCGCACGTCCGAGGATTCGCCGACGAGAGAACCGCCGTCCGGGGTGAAGGAGAAGATGCCGTTGAAGCCCTCCTCCGCCTTGGTCCGCCCGAGCGCGGGCAGCAGCAGCTTGCTCTCCTCCCACGACGGCGCGAAATCGTCCTCGGTGAACGGCAGCATCGACGGCATCGCGGACGCGGTCACCTCGCCGGGTTCAGCGAAGGTGTCCACCGGCATCGGGCGGTGCGCGTACGAGCCGATGCCGAGCCGGTCGCCGTGCTGGCGGAAGTAGAGGTCCTGGTCCTGATGGCGCAGGATCGGCAGCGCCGGGCGCACCGGGTCGGCTCCGGCCAGTTCGGCGAGCTGGCCGGTCTTCGCGTACTGGTGGGCCAGCGGCAGCAGCGGCACGGTCATGCCGGCCATCTCGCCGATCTCCCGGCCCCAGAATCCGGCGCAGGACACCACGATGTCCGCCGGAATCTCCCCGTCGTGAGTCTTCACGCCGGTGACGCGGCCGTTCGCCTGCTCGATGCCGGTCACCCGGGTCGAGCCGGCGAACCGCGCGCCGCGCGACGACGCCCGTTTGATCAGCTCCTCCACCGCGCGCGAGGCGACAGCGAGCCCGTCGGTCGGGACGTACAGCGAGCCGAAGATCTGGTTCTGGTCGAGCATCGGCCAGCGCCGGACGCATTCGTCCGGGTCGATCAGGTACGCGCCGACGCCCCACGACGTCGCCCAGCCGTGCTTGCGTTTCAGGTCCTCCCACCGCGCCGCGGTGCTGGCCACCTCCATGCCGCCGACCTGGTGGAAACAGCCCAGGTCGAGCAGTTTGCGGACGGTGTAGCCGGCGAACTCGGTCATCGCCTTCGACGGGTTGGTCTGGAACACCAGTCCGGGCGCGTGTGACGTCGAACCGCCGGTCAGCGGCAGCGGGCCCTGGTCGAGCACGGTGACGTCGGTCCAGCCGCGCAGGGTCAGCTCGTCGGCGAGGTTCGCGCCCACGATTCCGGCGCCGATGATCACGACACGGGTCATGAGAACTCCCTGGGAGTAGGTCAGCGGAAGACGACGGTCCGGTTGCCGTTGAGGAGGACGCGCCGTTCGCAGTGCCAGCGCACCGCGCGGGAAAGCGCGAGGGCTTCGGCGTCGCGGCCGACGGTCGCGAGCGCGCGCGGCGAGTGGGTGTGGTCGACCCGCTGCACCTCTTGTTCGATGATCGGGCCTTCGTCGAGTTCGGGAGTCACGTAGTGCGCGGTCGCGCCGACGTACTTCACGCCCCGGTCGTAGGCCTGCGCGTACGGTTTCGCTCCCTTGAACCCGGGCAGGAACGAGTGGTGGATGTTGATCGCGCGGCCCTGCAGCTTCTGGCACAGCTCGTCCGAGAGGACCTGCATGTACCGGGCCAGCACGACGAGGTCGATGTCGTGCTCCCGCACCAGGTCCAGCAGGCGCTGTTCGGCCTCCGCCTTGGTCTCGGGCGTCACCGGGATGTGCACGAACGGCAGCCCGGCGGCCTCGGCCATCGGGCGCAGGTCCTCGTGGTTGGACGCCACGAGCGCGATTTCCGCGCCGAGCGCGCCCGCGCGCCAGCGGAAGAGGAGGTCGTTGAGGCAGTGCCCGGCCTTCGACACCATCACCAGCAGCCGGTCCGGGGTGCGGTCGGAGAACCGGTACCGCATGGCGTAGTCCCGGGCGACCAGGTCGAACTCGCGGGTCAGATCGTCCACTGTGGCCGGACCGGCGCAGGTGAATTCGGTGCGCAGGAACAGTTCCCCGTGCACGTCGTCGTCGAACTGCTGGTGCTCGACGATGTCGCAGCCGTTGCTCACGAGGAACGTCGTCACGGCGTGCACGATCCCGGAGCGCTCGGGGCAGTGCAGGGTCAAGGTGAACTGGGTCAAGACTCCTCCTCTCGGTATTCCAGCGCCGCGTCGGCGAGCCAGGCGGCGAAGTAGGGGGCGAACGACTGGCGCACGAGCACGGTGAACTCGCCCGCTTCCCGCACCAGCAGGACGATTCCGGTGCGGGCGTACAACGTCTGGACGCAGGTGCCCGGCGGCGCGGCCTTCGGGTGGAGGTCGATCGCGCAGCCATGCGCCAGGACGTCGCGAGCCGCCGGCCCGGCCAGCCGCACCGTGGTGCGCTGCGCCGACACGTCGGTGACCGCGCCGACGGTGATCGCTTCCCGCAGCGCGGCTTCGGTGCCTTCCGGAGCACCGAGCACGAGGTACTCGTCCGGGCCGAGCCACAGCACGTCTCCGATGCCGCTGGTGAACCGGCACACGTCCGGCAGCGCGGTGCCGAGCACGGCTGCGGCGGCGTCGTGGCCTTCGCGGATGCGGACGTTGAGCTGCGAGAGGAACGGTCGTTCTTCGGCGAGCACGGCGGGCGCGCAGCTGGCGAGCAGGCCCGCGTGCTCCGCGAGCGGAGACAGGGTCTTAGCCGTCACGGCGGGTCCCCTCCTTGTCGTAGAGCACGGATTCGGTCACCGTCACCGGCACCACCTCGTCGCCGTCCGCGACATACAGCGTCTCCCCGATCCGCTCCCGGCCGGAGCGGACGAGGGCGAGCGCGAAGGTGCGGTCCAGTGCGGCGCTCGGGTAGCTGGAGGTGACGTGGCCGAGCATGCGGACCGGCGGCTTCGGCACGTGCGCGGTTTCGATGACCTGCGCGCCCTCCGGCAGCAGCACAGTGGGATCGACCGGAAGCAGGCCGACGAACTGCTTGCGGTCCGGCCGCTGGTTTTCCGCCCGCGAGAAGGACCGTTTGCCGAGGAAGTCCGCCTTCTTCTTGGACACCGCCCAGCTCATGCCGAGGTCCTGCGGGGTGACGGTGCCGTCGGTGTCCTGGCCGATGATCGGGTAGCCCTTCTCCGCGCGCAGGACGTGCATGGTTTCGGTGCCGTACGGGGTGATTCCCTGCTCCGCCAACGCTTCCCAGAGCGCCAGGCCGTACCAGGACGGCACGTTGATCTCATACGCCAGCTCGCCGGAGAAGCTGATCCGGCACACTCGCGCGGCGATCCCGGCCACTTCGGCGTCGCGCCAGGTCATGAAGCCGAAGGCGTCGTTGCTGACGTCCAGCTCCGGTGCCAGCCCGGCCAGCACCTCGCGCGAACGCGGGCCCACGAGCGCGACTGTCGCCCAGTGCTCGGTGACCGAGGTGGCGAACACGCGCAGGTGCGGCCACTCGGTCTGCAGCCACTCCTCCATCCAGTCCAGCACCATCGCGGCATTGCCGGTCGTCGTGGTGACCAGGAAGCGGTCCTCGGCCACGCGGATGACGGTGCCGTCGTCGATGACCATGCCGTCCACTCCGCACATCACGCCGTACCGGATCCGGCCGACCTTGAGCGTGCTCATCATGTTCGTGTAGAGCAGGTCGAGGAATTCGGCGGCGTCCGGGCCTTGGACATCGATCTTGCCGAGCGTCGAACCGTCCATCATGGCCACGTCAGTGCGGGCGGCAATGCACTCCCGCCGGACCGCTGCGTGCAGGTCCTCCCCCGGCTGCGGGTAGTACCACGGGCGCTTCCACTGGCCGACGTTCTCGAACTCCGCGCCGTGCTCGACGTGCCAGGAATGCAGCGCGGTGACGCGGACCGGGTCGTGCAGCTCGCCGCGGTTGCGTCCGGCCAAAGCGGCGAAGGCGACCGGCGTGTACGGCGGGCGGTAGGTGGTCGGGCGGCGGTCGGCGAGGTCGACGCCGAGGGCTTCGGCGGTGATCCCGGCGGCGAGCATGCCGGAGGTCTTGCCCTGGTCGTGCGCCGTGCCGATGGTGGTGTAGCGCTTGACGTGCTCCAGCGAGGTGAGCCCCGCGCCGGTCGCGCGGAGCACGTCGGAAACGGTGGCGTCGCGCTGCAGGTCGACGAAGCGGGTGTCCGCATCGGACTCCGCGCCGGGGATCTGCCATTCGACGGCGGGCGGAAGCTCGCGCGGCCGAGCGTCGGAGACCGGGAGCGGGATTTCCGCCGGTGCCTCGATTCCGGCTCCGGCGAGCGCTTTTTCGGCGGCGGTCCGGCCTTCTCGCACGCAACCGGCGAAATCCAGCGTGCCGTTGGCACTGCCCGCTACCCGAGCGGCCGGAAGGTCGCCGTCCGGGAGATACGCGCCGAGCGCGGGTTCGTAGCGCAGGGCACCGCGCTGCTGGCTGAACAGGTGGACGGCAGGCGTCCAGCCGCCCGAGACCAGGAGCGTGTCGCATGGGACCAGCTCCCCGGTGACGCGGACACCGGTGACGCGCTCGGCGCCATCGGTCGCGGTGACCGCGGCCCCGGTCCGGACCTCGACGCCCCGTTCCGCACAGACGGCGGCCCAGTTTTCCGGCGCGGCCGGACGAACGTCGACCACCAGCGGGACTTCCACGCCGGCGTCGGCGAGGTCGATCGCCGTCGCGTAGGCGGAATCGTC
Source organism: Amycolatopsis echigonensis (assembly GCF_014174495.1). Classification (GTDB taxonomy): domain Bacteria; phylum Actinomycetota; class Actinomycetes; order Mycobacteriales; family Pseudonocardiaceae; genus Amycolatopsis; species Amycolatopsis echigonensis. Next base: position 3,181 of record NZ_JACJHR010000038.1, on the reverse strand, counting down.
CATCGTGAACACCACCGCGCGACGGCCGGGCAGGACGCCGTACCGGTGCAGGTAAGTCCGCGCGGCGCCGGCGAGGAGGATGCCGGGGCGGTCGTTGTCCGGGAACACGATCGGACGCTCGTGCGCGCCGGTCGCGAGGACCGTCTGCCGCGCGCGGATCCGCCATACGCGCTGCCGGGCCGCGCCGGACGTCCGGTGCTGCACGGCCAGGACGAAACCGTCGTCGTAGGCGCCGAACGCGGTGGTCCGGTCGAGCACTTCCACGTCCGGCGTCGCGCGGAGTTCGTCGGCGATCGCGCGGGCCCATTCGACGGCGGGCTTGAGGTCGAGGTACTCGTTCGAGCCGAGCAGGGAACCGCCGGGTTCGGGCTGGTCGTCCACCAGCACCACGCGGGCTCCGGCGCGTGCCGCGGTCCGGGCCGCGACGAGCCCGGCCGGACCGGCGCCGACCACGAGCACGTCGCAGTGCAGGTGTTTCGCGTCGTACCGCGCCGGGTCCGGTTCGGTCGCCAACCGGCCCTGGCCGGACAGGCTGCGCGCGACCAGGCCGTCGTACAGCTCGACGGTGGTGGCGGTCTGCATCGGCTCGGGGAACGGCTTTTCCAGCTGCACCAACGCGTTCGGCTCTTCGACGCCCGCCGCCATGATGCCGCGCGGGCGGCCGAGCTTGACGCTCCGGGCGACCTGGTGCACGCCGTGGGCCAGGAGCGCGGACGCGAGCGTGTCGCCGGGATGTCCGGTGAGGACGCGGCCGTCGAAGGTGAACTGAAGCTGGGTGTCGCGGTCGACGTGGCCGCCGCTGGGAAGGCGGAAGGTCATGGGATCACCGGCCGGGGTTCGTCGAGGCGGTAGACCGCCGCGAGTTCGTGGGTGCGGGTGTCGCGGACGGCGTTGAACCAGCGCCGGCAGCCCGCGCTGTGCGTCCAGCGCTCGGCGAGCGGGCCGCTCGGGTTGGCGCGGAAGAAGACGTACTTCGCCCACTCCTCGTCCGACAGCGCCGCCGGGTCCTGCGGGTACGCGACGTGGGCTTGGCCGCCGTAGTGGAATTCGGTCTCCTCGCGGGGACCGCACCAGGGGCAGGGAATCAGCTGCACAGTTGCTCCTAATGCGCGACGGCGGCGGCGCCGTGCTCGTCGACGAGCGCGCCGGTGGTGAACCGGTCGAGGGTGAACGGTTCGGCGTACGGATGGGGCTTGCCCTTCGCGACGGTGTGCGCGAAGCAGTCGCCGACGCCCGGCGTGGCCTTGAACCCGCCGGTCCCCCACCCGCAGTTCAGGTAGAGGTTCTCCACCGGGGTCAGCCCGACGATCGGCGACGCGTCCGGGGTCACGTCGACGATGCCCGCCCAGGTCCGCAGCAGGTGCGCCCGCGCGAACACCGGGAACAACTCCAGCGCGGCGGCCATCTGGTCCTCGATGATGTGGAACGCGCCGCGCTGGCCGTAGCCGGCGTAGGAGTCGATGCCCGCGCCCATCACGAGTTCTCCCTTGTGCGCCTGGGAAACGTAGACGTGCACGGCGTTCGACATCACCACCGTCGGGTGCACCGGTTCGAGCAGTTCCGACACGAGCGCCTGCAGCGGATGCGACACCAGCGGCAGGTCGATCCCGGCCATCTTCGCCAGCACCGAACTGTGCCCGGCCGCGCACAGCGCGACCTTCCCGGCGGCGATCCGGCCCCGGCTCGTGTCGAGGCCGACGACCTTGCCGTCCCGCGTTTCGATGCCGGTGACCTCGCAGTTCTGGATCAGGTCGACGCCCATCGCGGCGGCCGCGCGGGCGAAACCCCAAGCCACGTAATCGTGTTTGGCGATCCCGGCGCGCGGCTGGTAGGTCGCGCCGAGCACCGGGTAGCGCACGTCCGGCGAGGTGTTGACGATCGGGCAGAGTTCCTTGACCCCGTCCGCGTCGACCCATTCCGCGTCGATCCCGTTGAGCCGGTTGGCGTTCACCCGGCGCACGCTGTCGCGGACGTCCTGCAGGCTGTGCGCGAGGTTGAGCACGCCGCGCTGGCTGAACAGGATCGGGTAGCCGAGGTCTTCTTCGAGGCCCTCCCACAGCTTCAGCGAATGCTCGTAGATGCCGGAGCTTTCGTCCCACAGGTAGTTCGAGCGGATGATCGTCGTGTTGCGGGCCATGTTCCCGCCGGCGAGCCAGCCCTTCTCCAGCACCGCAACGTTCGTGATGCCGTGCACCTTGGCGAGGTAGTAGGCGGTCGCGAGGCCGTGCCCGCCGCCGCCCACCACGACGACGTCGTACGCGCGCCGCGGCTCCGGGTCCCGCCACAGGAAATCCGGGTGGTCCGGAAGGTCCGCGCCCGGGGGACGGGACTGGTCCGTCGTGGTCATTCCGGCTGGCCTCCCGTATCGGACAACTGGTCGACTACTGATATATCAATCTTCGCTGTAGAGTATGCCGGGTGAGCACCCCGGTCAACCACGTCATCCCGGCCGCCGCCCCGTCGCTGGCCGAACGCGCCTACGAGTTCCTGCGCGACTGTCTCGTCATGCTCGACATCAAGCCGGGCGACCCGATCAACGAGGAATGGGCGGGCACCGCGCTCGGCATGGGCCGCACGCCGATCCGCGAAGCGCTGAAACGGCTCGAGACCGAACGCCTCGTGGTCGCGTACCCGCGCCGCGGCACGTTCGCCACGGACGTCAACATCTCCGACCTCGCGCACATCTCCGAGGTCCGGCGCACCCTCGAGCCGACGGCCGCCGCGTCCGCCGCGACCCGGGCGACCGACGCCGACCGGGCACGGCTGGTGGAGCTGCGCGATCAGCTGGATTCGGCCACCCCGAAGGAAAACGCCGAACTCCTGCGCACCGACCTCGAACTCCACCGCGCGATCTACGCCTGCGTGCACAATCCGTTCTTCGAGGACACCCTGATCCACTACGACAACCTCGCGACCCGGATCTGGTGCGTGTTCCTCCCCCGGCTGCGCGGCATGGCCGGGCACGTGGACGAGCATTCGCCGCTGCTGACGGCGATCGCCGAGGGCGACGCGAAGAAGGCTTCGGCGCTGACGCTCGACCACGTGACCGGTTTCGAGGAAGCGATCCGCGCGCTGATCTGACCGGCCCGCACCGGAAGTGTCCAGGAATCTGGACACTCCGGCGGCGTCGGCCCCGGCAGCATCGGGGAATCGATCCCCGAGCGGAAGGCACCGCGAGCCG
>NZ_JACJHR010000037.1 GCF_014174495.1 Amycolatopsis echigonensis | reverse complement strand
CTTTTCGCCTCGACCGGTCCGCGTGCCGGCAGCACCGCGCTGCCGTTCGTGTTCGTGCTCATGGAACGAGAAGACCACGGACCGGCCGAGGAACGCAGGAGTAGTCGCTACCGCATCCGGCGCGATGCGGCCCCACCTGAGTCGTTCGCTACGAGGACTGGAACAGCGGCGGGATCACGGCCAGTTCCGCGCCGGTGTCGCTCGGATCGAGATACTTGCCCAGTTCCATGATCTCGTTGCGGTGCTGCTGCAAGTCCTCCATCGTGTGGTCGGGATTGAAATACCCTTCGCCGACCACGAACGCCACCCGCGCCACCTTGCCCGACGACGTGCTGAAGATCTGCCCGGTGACGTCGGTGTCCGGGTGGCTCAGCCACAAAACGGTGGGGGACACGATCGAAGGCGGGCCCATCGGGACGCGTCCGCTGCGCAGATCGTCTTGCCAGTTGTCCTGTTCCACCTCGGATCCGCCGAAGAACGCGTCCCGGTTCATCCGCGTGACCGCCATCGGTGCGATCGCGTTGACCACGATCCCGTGCTCGGCTCCCTCCAGCGCGAGGTTCTTCGTCAGCGCGGCGACGGCGAGTTTGGCGCTGCCGTAATGGCTCAGTGTCGGCGAACCGGCGAAACCGGCGTTGGAGGTGGTGTTCACGATGCGGCCGCCGCCCTGGCGCGTGAAGAGCGGCCAGACGGCTTTGGACATGTGGTAGGCGCCGTTCAGGGTGACCGCGAGCATGCGGTCCCACTGCTCGTCAGTCAGGTCTTCGAAGGCGGCGTAGGAAATGATGCCGGCGTTGTTGACCAGAACGTCGACGCGACCGAATTCCCGCACCGCGGTGTCGATCACCGCGGCCGCGCCCGCGGAGTCGGCGACGCTGTGCGTGTCAGCGACGGCTTTCCCGCCGAGCGCGGCGATTTCGTCGACGACGGACTGGGCTACCGAGACGTCGTTGCCGTCGCCGTCGGAGGCGACGCCGAGGTCGTTCACGACGACGTTGGCGCCGCGGCGGGCGAAGGCGAGCGCGTGTTCCCGGCCGAGGCCGCGCCCCGCGCCGGTGACCACGACGACGCGGTCCTGGAACGATTGTGGTTCGGTCATGGGCACTCCTCGTTGATCTGCATCGGATATCGGTCGGTGTTCAGACGCGGCGGGGATCGGCTTCGAGCCAATTCCTCCGGTCCGCTGGCGGGACTTGGCGGTACGCGGTGAGGGCGGCCGCCGAATCGGCCCTGAGCTTCGCGCGGAACGCACAGTCCGCCTCTTGGTCGAGAGCGGCTCGCAGCGGCAGGTCCGCACCTCGGTGCACCAGTCTTTTCGCCATCGCGACGGCGGTTCTCGGCATGGCCGCGATGCGCTGCGCGTGGGCCAGCGCGGCGGCAACGGAATCGTCGGCGAGTTCTTCGACGAGTCCGAGTCCGTGCGCTTCTTCGGGAGAGATCGGCCGCGCGGACAGGCCGTGCAGCAAAGCACGCCCCGTTCCGGCGAGCCGGGCCATCCGGGTCAGGCCGCCCGCACCCGGCACGATGCCCAAGCGCACCTCTACCAGGCCGTACCGGTGGTCGCCTCGTTCGCCGACGCGCGCGTCGGCCGCCAGCGCCAGCTCGAACCCCCAGCCCATCGCGTCGCCGTTGAGCGCGGCGAGCACCGGAAAGGGGAGGGAGTGCAGCCGGAGCGTCAGGGCCTGCGCGACCGTGCTGCGCCGAGGCGCGGTGACCGGATCCATCGCGCGCTGTCCATTGAGGACTTCGTCGACGTCGAAATGCGTGATGAACCGTCCGGGAACGCCGCCGGCCAGCACCAGCGCGCCGATGCCCTCTGCCTCCCAGCGGTCGAGACCGGCCGAGAGCCCGGCCAGTCCGGCATCCGTGAAGTAGTTCATCGGCGGTCGCGACCACCTGGCCAGGACAACCGGTCCGTGTCTTTCCTCGGTCCAGGTGCCGTCCGCGGTCGCCTCGTCGCTGCCCGCTCCGCGCATAGGCACCTCTCTTCCGGGGTCGGTCCGGTCGCCCGGGCATCAACCAACCGACCGATTGGCAGGCTAACTCGGTGCACCCCGCATAGCAACAAGCAGGACTGAAAAACCAGGCACAGAACCGCCCTTTTTGCGGGCAGCGGTGAGAGCCTTGACACCTTCCGACCGGCAGGTAGAGTTTCGCGCACCACACCGTTCACCAGCGCCGCGGGCAGCGCCTCGCGGCCCTCTCCCGGTGCCGCGACTCCGTTCTGGCCGCACCTGTGCAGAGCGCGCCCAGTGCCGCCGCAGCGACATCACGACGCCGTCAAGGAGGAAGCACGCGATGACCTACATCCACGCCTTCACCGACCCGGGCACGCCGGACCGCGCGGTGATCGGGGGAAAGGGACTGGGACTGGTGCGGCTCGCCGCCGCCGGTGTCCGCGTTCCGCCCGGGTTCGTGGTCACCACCGCCTCCTACCGCGATTTCGTTGCGGAGAACGGGCTTTCGGACATCATCGACGGGCTGGTCCGCGAGGTGGACCACGAGGACGCGGAAGCCCTGACCGCGGCCACCCGGCAGATCCAGGAGCGAATCGCCTCAGGTGCGTTGCCGGGCGGCCTCGACGAAAGAATCGCGAAGGCCTACTCAGGCCTCGGCGCGGGCGAAGAGGTCTACGTCGCGGTGCGGTCGTCCGGTACGGCCGAGGACATGGGAGACGCGTCTTTCGCCGGCCTTTACGACTCGTATCTCGACATCAAAGGCGCCGAAGACGTGGTCGACGCGGTGCGGCGCTGCTGGGCGTCGCTGTGGACGCCGCGATGCGCGGCCTACCGCAAGCGGCTGGGCTTCGACCACCGCGACGCTGAGGTCGCAGTGGTGGTGCAGCAGATGGTCGCGGCGGAGACCGCTGGGGTGCTGTTCACGGCGAACCCGCTCACGGAGCGCACCGACGAGTACGTCATCAACGCGAGTTGGGGCCTGGGGTAGTCGATCGCTTCCGGCATCGTGACCCCGGACGAGCTGATCTTGGACGCGGGAACGCTGGCGGTGAAGCGGTCGACCGTGGGGTCTAAGCAGTGGCGCATCGACCGGGCAACGGCGGGAAGCGGTACGAGCAAGACCGAGACCACGGCACAGGACGCGGGCCGGCGTTGTCTCGACGACGCGGCCGCGGCCGAACTCGGCGTCCAGGGCCGGCGGATCCTGGAGCTGTGCGACGGCATCCCGCAGGACATCGAGTGGGCGGTGAGCGACGGCGAGCTGTTTATTTTGCAGTCGCGGGACATCACCGGTGCCGGTTTCCTCTGGGAAGAGGACATCGAGTCCTGGCAGAGCGCGCCGGACGACGAGGCCACGGTGTGGTCGCACACCTGGGCCGAAGCATTCTGGACGGGAGCGGTGACCCCGCTGTTCTACTCGGTGCGCGGCCGGGAGCTGCGCAACAGCGACGAGCGCCTGTTTACGTTGTGGGGCTTCGAAGATCTCGCGAAGATGCGGCGGTTCAAGTACCGCCGGAACACGGTCTATTTCAGTTCGGACGCCGACCGGATCTACTACCGCAACCTGCTGCCCGCTCAGCTGCGCAAGCATTCGCTGGACAACCTTCCGCCGGACTGGCGAGAGGAGGCGGGCACTGCGCGGTTCGATCCCGCCAAGGCGGCCCGGATGTACGCGCGCGTTCGCGCGCTCACCACCGACCACGGGCCGCTGCGCACGATCAAATCGGTGTACCGGTTCATCGAGGACCGCACGGCGGAGGCGAATTCGCCGTCGGCCGAAGAGCTGCGCCGGTTGTCCGACCACGAGCTGCGCAAGGAAATCGCGCGCAAGATCAAGCTGTTCGAGGACTACCTCACGATCCTTCGCCCGGCGTTCCACGTGTACGCCTCTACCGCGTTCGCCGTTCTGCGCGAACTGCTCGCGGCGTGGTACGACGGCGACAACGCTTATGTCTTCCAGGACCTCATCAGCGGGCTGCCGAAACGCACCGCGATGCTGCAGGAACAGGTCGATCTGTGGGAGCTGGCCGCCGAGCTGAAGCGATCGTCCACTGTGGTCGCATTGCTCGAGAAGAGCGCGAACGGGGCGGAGTTCTTCGCCGCGGTGCGGGAGGAACCGGAGGGGGTGACCTTCTGCTCGCGCTACGACGAGTTCATGGCCGCGCACGGTCATCGCGGGCACCAGGACCGGGACCTGTGGTACCCGCGCCGTTCGGAGGATCCCGACATCGATTTCCGGAGCCTCCGGTCCCTGGTGGCGGCGGATTCGCCGTCGCCGGTCGACAACGAGCACCGGCTGGTCGCCAAGCGCGAGGAGGTCACCGCGGAGGTGATCGAGCGCATCCGGGCCAAGCCGTTCGGGTCGGTCCGGGCCGAATTGTTCAAGGCCGTGCTGGACTACATCCACCGCTTCCTGGTCCTGCGCGACGACGAGCGGCCGTTCGCGGACGCCATCACGATGGGTAAGAAGCGGGCCTTCGCCGAACTCGGGCGACGGCTGCACGAGCGGAACCTGATCGACGAGCCGGACGACTTCTACCACTTGGCCGAATACGAGCTGTACGACCTGCTGGACGGCCGGTTGCCCGGCAAGTTGCTGCGGGCGAAAGTGCGCAACCGGCGCACGGTGTTCGACAAGTTCGTCGCCAGGTCGGAGGTGCCGCCGGGCTACCTGCGCGGCAACGTGCCGATGGAGGTCGACGACGGAACGGACACCGGCTTGGAGGGAACTTTCGCGGGCGTGGGCATGAGCCGCGGTTCGGTGACCGGCACGGCGCGAATCGTCGGCGACCTGCGGGACATCGGCCGCGTCCAGCGCGGGGAAATCCTGGTCTGCAACTCCACCGACCCCGGCTGGACGCCGGTGTTCGGCTTGATCTCCGGGTTGATCCTGGAGGCGGGCGGGATGCTTTCCCACGGGGCCTGCCTCTCGCGCGAATACGGCTTGCCCGCGGTGAACCTGCCGGGCGCGATGCAGAAGATTCCCGACGGAGCGACCATCACCGTCAACGGGGACACCGGCCGGGTGAGCGTGGTGCTCGAAGATGACTGACGCTCAAGCGGTGCGGTCGCTGGTCAACTTCCGCGATCTCGGCGGACTCCGGACCGGGGACGGCCGGGAGATCCGCCGAGGTGTGCTGTACCGCTCGGACAACCCGCACCTGGCCGACGACGCGGACGTGCGGTTGCTGACCGCCGAATACAGGGTCGCCGACGTGATCGATCTGCGGTCCCGGCGCGAATTGGACGCGGAGGGCTGGCATGCCGGCTTCTCGCCCGCCGCTCGGGTGCACCACTTCCCGATCGCCGGCGGTCCGGGTACCGCGATCGAGGCGGCGCCCACCGGCGAGCGTCTCGCTGCGCGCTATCTGGAGTACCTCGACGACTACGCGCCGAGTGTGGTCGGAGCGGTGGAGACCGTCGCGTCCGGGGCGGAGGGCGCGGTGGTGGTGCATTGCCGGGCGGGGAAGGACCGGACGGGTGTGGTCATCGCCATGATCCTCGAGGCGGTGGGCGTGCGCGAGGAGGACATCGTCGCTGATTTCGCGCGTACGACCGCGGCGATGAAGCAGATCATGGCCGCGTTGCGGGCTAGCCCGACCTACGCCGCCAACACGGCGCGCTTGCCGGAGGAGATGTACCGCTCGGACGCGCCGACCATGTCCGCGTTCCTGGCCAAGCTGCGCGGCCGCGGCGGGGCAGCACAGTGGCTGACCGAACACGGGATGTCCACGACCGCGGTCGGTGCCTTGACGGACCGGCTGGTCGGCTGAGCCGCACGTGCCGGGTCGTCGATCGGCGGCCCGGCACGCCCTCAGGGGGCCGCGGCGATCTCGCCGAAGACGGCCGTGCAGGCGAGGTCCGCGGTCTGCTCGGCGACCGTGTGCGGGGACCACGATCCGCCAGGGCGGTACCAGGTCGGGACGCTGGTGACCGCCGAGAGCACGAAGAACGAGACGACCTTCAGGTCCATGCCGGGCTTGGTAAGACCGAGTTCGTGCGCGGTTACGATCATCTTGCGCACGTAGCTTTCGAAAAAGCGCCGATGCTGGCGCACGGTCTCCGCGTACTCGCCGGTCAGATGATGCCATTCGGTGAAGTAGAGGTTCGCCCGTTCCCGGTTGGCGAGGTACCAGACGATCAGCCTGCGCACGTACTCCCGCAGCTTCTCCTGAACCGGCAGCCCGAGGGCGTCGACCTCGGCCATGATCGCGGTGGACTCGTCGTGGGCCTGCTGGAAGATGCGGAAGAGCATTTCCTCCTTGGAGGACATGTAGTAGTACAGGCTGCCCTTCTTGATTCCCACGGCGTCGGCGACGTCCTGGAGCGAGGCCGCGAGATATCCCCTCTCGTAAAAGACTTTCATCGCGACGGTGAGCACCTCGTCGTCACGGTTGCGGCGGCGGGTCACGAGCGGGCCGCCGGGCGCGAAGGGTGCTGGGCTTGCGTCACCCGCTGAATCTAACAGCCGGCAGGTTGGTTCGCTGGCAGATCCGCGTCCCATCGCCGGGCGCTCGTCGCGAGTTCGCCGCGCGTCGGCGGGTGCCTTCCGGAAATTCCGGGGCGGATGAGGGGGCCGCCGAGCGGGTCTCGGGCCCGCCTGAGGCCGCGTCGGCGCTGCTGAGTCAACCAAGTGTTTGGTAGCCTCGAGGGCACGAGGCTCGTTCGAGCGGGCTGGCGGGCGGCGGGAAATCGTGGCTCCCACCTGCTGCCAGCTCGGCCTCAGGCGGCTGTTCCGGCTTGGGCGCCTTGCGGTGGGGCGGTCTTGGATCGTACTATCAACCAACCGATCGTTTGATTCGAGAAGGACGGAACAATGACGCTCTCTCCTGCGGACATCAAGATCATCGTCGCGACGCTGCAGGACTCCGAGTGGGACGAGGCCGAAGTCGTCGTCGGCGACGTTCGCGTCGCGGTCGCCCGCAACGGAGCGAGCCTGGGTGCCCCCGCCGCGCCCGCGGCCGTGCCGGCTCCTCCGCCGGCCCCGGCCGCGGCTCCCGTGCCGCCGCCTCCGGCCGCGCTGGCCGCGCCTCAGGCGGCTCCTGCTCCGGTGTCCGAGCCCGAGGTTCCCGCTGAGGGAGGCCATGTCATCACGGCGCCGAGCGTGGGCGTGTTCTGGCGTGCGCCGGAGCCGGGAGCGCCGCCGTTCGTGGAAGTGGGTTCGAAGGTGGCGGCGGGCGACACGATCGGCATCGTGGAAGTGATGAAGCTGATGAGCAACGTGACTGCCGACGTGGCGGGCACGGTGACGGCGGTGCACGTGGAAAACGCGGGTGCGGTCGAGTACGGCACGCCGCTCGTCACCATTCGCCCGGAGAACTGAAATGCGCCGACTGCTCATCGCCAATCGCGGCGAGATCGCCGTCCGGATCGTGCGAGCTTGCTTCGACGAAGGCATCGAAAGCGTGCTCGCCGTCTCGGCGGCCGACACTGACTCGCTCGCGGCCAGGCTGGCCGACCGGGTGGTGGTGATCGGGCCCGCCTCGGCGTCGGAGAGCTACTTGTCGGTCGATCGCGTGGTCGCGGCCGCGCTGCACGCCGAATGCGATGCTCTGCATCCTGGATACGGCTTTCTGTCCGAGCGCCCGGAACTGGTCGACGCCTGCGAAGAGAACAAAATCGCTTACGTGGGGCCGCCCGCGGACATCATGCGCCGGGCGGGTTCCAAGCTCGGCGCCCGGGAGGTCGCCGAGCAGGCAGGCATTCCCACCGGGAAGGGCACGCCGGGGCTGGTCGACGTCGAGGACGCGGTGCGGGCCGCGGAGAAGCTGGACAATTTTCCGTTGCTGCTCAAGGCATCTGCCGGGGGCGGGGGCCGCGGCATGACGATCGTGCGCGGCGAGGAAGACCTGCGAGCCGGCTTCTCGCGGTCGTCCACCGAAGCCGAGCGCGCCTTCGGGGACGGCACCGTATACCTCGAGCCGTACATCGAGCAGGCGCGCCACGTCGAGGTGCAGATCCTCGCCGACACGCACGGCACGGTCTGTCATCTGGGCGAGCGGGACTGCTCGACCCAGCGCCGCTACCAGAAAATCATCGAAGAGGCGCCCGGGGCGGGCCTGCCGGAGGAACTCGCCGAGAAGATCCGCACCTCGGCGGTCGAACTGTGCCGGGCTCTCGGCTACGTCGGCGCGGGCACCGTGGAGTTCCTGGTGGACGTCAAGACTCACCGGTTCGTCTTCCTCGAGGTCAACGCACGCGTCCAGGTGGAGCATCCGATCACCGAGATGATCACGGGGATCGACATCGTGCGGGAGCAGCTCCGGATCGCCCAGGGGAAACCCTTGTCGTTCCGGCAGGAAGACGTGCGGCTCGACGGCCACGCGATCGAGTGCCGCATCAACGCCGAGAACCCCCGCGCGGACTTCCTCCCCACTCCGGGGCGGATCGAGAAGTGGACGGTCCCGCAGGGCGCCGGGGTCCGGGTCGACACCTACGCGCACGACGGTGCGGTCGTGGCGCCTTGGTACGACTCGCTGGTGGCGAAGGTGATCGTGCACGCGGCCGACCGGCCCGCGGCGGTGGCGTTGATGCGCCGCGTGCTCGACCGCACCGGAGCGGAAGGGATTTCCACCACCGTGGACGTCCACCGCGCCATCCTCGCCGATCCCGCGTTCGCCGAAGGCCCGGTGACCACTCGCTGGCTCGAAGAACACTTCCTGCCCGCCTGGCTGACTCAGTAGGAGACCCGATGCACATCGACTTCGTCGAGCAGAGCGTCCGCGACGGGCAGCAGAGCCTGTGGGGCATGCGGATGCGCGCGTTCGAAGCCGCTCCGGCGTTGCCGTACCTCAAGCGCGGCGGGTACCGCACGATCGACCTCACCGGCGCGGGCATGTTCACCGTGCTGCTCCGCGAGTACCACGACGACCCGTGGGGCACGCTGGACTTCCTCGTGGCCGGACTGGGCGGGAACGAGCTGCGCTCGGGGCTGCGCACGATCAGCTGCGTCGGCTTCGCGCCGACGCCGCAGGCGATCCTCGACCTGTGGATCGCCACGCTGATCAAGCACGGCTCGACCAGTTTCTGGCTCTACGACTGCCTTTACGACATGGACATCATGCGGCACATGGCCGACGTCGTCGCGAAGGCCGGCGGGCAGCCGGTGCCGGCGGTGATGTATGGCTTGACCGACGTCCACGACGACGCGTTCTTCGCCGAGCGGGCTGGGCAGATGGCGTCCTGGCCGGGGGTCGAGTCGGTCTACCTCGAGGACGCGGCGGGCGTGCTGAAGCCCGAACGCGCGAAGACGCTGCTGCCGGCGATCCGCGCGGCGACGGGGGACATCCCGCTGGAGATGCACGCACACAACACCACCGGGCTGGCGCAGCACAACTACATCGTCGCCATGGAAAGCGGATTCACCCGCCTGCACACCGCGTCCCGTCCGCTGGCGAACGGCCCGTCGCTGCCGTCGACCGAGATGATGAGCGTCATCGTCGAGCACCTCGGGCACACGCACGGCCTCGACACGTCGACCTTCGCGCCGGTCGCGGAGGCTTTCGAGCGCGCCGCCCGGTTGGGCGGCCACCCGATCGGCGTTCCGGCCGAGTACGACCCGCGCATCTACGACCACCAGCTCCCCGGCGGGATGACCGGGACGCTGATCAACCAGCTCGAACGCCACGGCATGGGCCATCGCCTCCCCGAGGTCCTCGAGGCGATCCCGCAGGTCCGCGTCGATCTGGGCTCGCCGATCATGGCCACTCCGTTCTCCCAGTTCGTCGGCATCCAGGCGGTGCTGAACATCGTCACCGGCAAGCCGTACGAAATGGTGCCGGACGAGGTCGTCCACTACGCGCTCGGGCACTACGGCCCGCTGCCCGCGCCGATCGCGCCGGGCGTGCTCGACCGCATCCTGAGCAGTCCGCGGGCCCGGCAGCTGGAGAGCTGGGAACGGCCGGATCCGTCGCTGACCGAGATCCGGAAGCGCTTCCCGCGCGGAATTTCCGACGAGGAATTGCTGCTGCGGTTCATGTTCTCGGACGAGGAGGTCGACCAGACGATCGCCAAGGGCCCGGTGCGCACCGATCCGCGCCGCAGCGCCAACAGCATCGTCGAGGCGATCACCGACCTCATCGCGGATCCGGGGCACAGCCGGTCTTTCTCGGTGTCCACTCCGGACTTCAGCCTGAAGCTGCGGAAGGAAAGCTGATGCCGACCGTTCTCGTGGAGCGGGACGGGCCGGTCGCCTGGCTGACCTTGAACCGCCCGGACCGGCTCAACGCGCTGTCCGACGAACTGCTCGCCGAACTCGGCGATGCTCTGGACGAGAGTGCTCGCGCCGATGACGCAGTGGTCGTCATCCGGGGCGCGGGCCGCTCGTTCTGCGCTGGCTACGACATCGCGCCGGATTCTTCCGAAGTGGGTTACGCCGCGGAGCGGACTCCGGTGCAGGACCGCGACCGCCTGCTCGGCAACATCGAACTGTTCACCCGGATCTGGCGGCACCCGCAACCGGTGATCGCCCAGGTGCACGGCCATTGCGTCGCTGGCGGGGCGCAGCTGGCGTCGCTGTGCGACATCACGATCGCGGCCGAGGACGCGAAGATCATGACCTCGCCCGCGTTGCCGCTGGGCGGCGGCTATCTGTCGCCGTTGTGGGTGCACCGCGTCGGTCCGCAGCGGGCCAAGCTGATGTCGTTCGACGCGGGCCGGCGCATTTCGGGCCGGACCGCGGCGGAGTGGGGCTGGGCAGCGGAGGCGGTGCCCGCCGACGAACTCGACGAGTATGTGCGGCGCACGGCGCATTCGCTCGCCCGGACGCCCGCGCCGCTGCTGCGGCTCAAGAAGGAAGCGGTCAACCGGATGGTCGAGCAGCAGGGCCTGCTCACCCATGCGCGCACCGGGGCCGAGACAGATGCCCTGCTGCACCAGACTCCCGAGGTCAAGCAGGTGCAGGAGTCGATCAAGTCGCTGGGTTTGAAGGGGGCCATCGCAGCCTTCAACGCCCCGTTCGACGAGCGGTTCGGCAGCGCCGGGTGAGGTTCGGGGCCGAACCCGTGCGGTGAGCGGGTTTCGCCGCTTGCGGCCGCGCGCCAGGACGCGCAGTTCGGGCGAAAAAGCCGGGCACATTCGTGGCCGCATTTGCCAACCAAACGTTTGGTGGAGGATGAAGTGACGACCGTGATGGCACGGAGCGAGCAGAGCCTGGCGGCGTTCGCGGCCGAGGCGGAGAACTGGCTCGCGACCGCGGTGCCCGCGCAGTGGCGGGACAACCGCGGAAAGCTCACCGGCGAAGAGTCGGACGCGCTGCGCCGGGAGTGGGACCGCATCCTGTGGGAGGGCGGGTACTCCGGGCTGTCGATCCCGCGCGAGCACGGCGGCGGCGGTTTCGGCCTGGCCGAAGAGGTTGTCTTCCACGTGCTGGCCGGCAAGGTCCAGGCGCCCGACGGGCTCACCCGGGTCGGCAAGACGCTGGTGGCTCCGCTGCTGATCAAGAGCGGCTCCCCGGCGCAGCGCGAGAAGTACCTGCCGCCGATGATGCGCGGCGACGAGGTGTGGTGCCAGGGCTTCTCGGAGCCCGGCGCAGGTTCCGACCTCGCCAACATCCAGACCCGGGCGCGGCGGGCCGAGGGCGGCTACCTCCTCACCGGGCAGAAGGTCTGGACTTCTTTCGCGCAGCACGCGCAACGCTGCCTCGTTCTCGCGCAGACCCGTCCGGACGAGGGGCGCTACCGCAACCTGAGCATGTTCCTCGTGGACATGTCCCAGCCGGGGATCACGATCAGCGACATCAAGCAGATCTCCGGCGCGGTGCACTTCGCCGAGGTGCGGTTCGACGACGTCTTCGTCGCCGACGAGGACCGGGTGGGGGACGACGGCGAGGGCTGGCAGATCGCCATGCGGGTGCTCGCCGACGAGCGGGGCGGCGTCGAGTCCGCGACCCGCTACGTCGAGATCCGCTCCGATCTGGACCTGCTGCTGGCCACCGTCGGCGACCGGCCCGAACTGGCCGGAGCGCTGCGCGATCTCGACGTCCGGGCCGAGCTGCTGCGGTGGCAGCTGGCGAAGGTCGTCGACCGCGAGGAGGACGCGGACGCGGCGTTCCAGCGTTCGGCGAGCGTGCTCAAGGTGATGTGGAGCGAGCTGTGGCAGGACGTCACCCGCCTCGGGCTCGACACCGCGCCGCACGAGCACCGGGAGCACTGGCGCTACCAGTACCTGGAGGCGCGCGCGGTCAGCATCTATTCCGGAACCAACGAGATCCAGCGCAACATCCTGTCCGAACGCATCCTGGGACTGCCGCGATGACACACGTGATGAGCACCAAACCGTCCGAGGTCGGCGAACTCGGGGCCGAAGCGTTGCGGGACCTGGTGCGCCGGGCCACGTCGGGTTCGCCGGTCGCGACCTACGCCGAAGCGGAATCGCCGATCGCCTGGGACGTGCTCGCCTCCGGCGGCTGGGACCAGCTCGGTGCCGACGACAGCGCGTCTCTCCGGGATCTCGTGGAGATCGCTCGGGCATGGGGTTACGGCTGCATCCCCTTGCCCTTCATTCCTTCCCTCATGGCCAAGCGGCACTTCGCCGCGGCGGCCGCGCACGAAGGCCCGGTGACGTTGTCGCTGCCCCTGGAAGGAACATCCGACGGCTACGTGCCTTTCGGCCGGGTCGACGGGATCCGCCTCGTCCTCGGCGACGGCGAGCTGACCGAGGTCCCGACCGGCCGACCGGACAAACTGGCCATCGTGTCCCGGGGCATCGAAATCGACGCGCGGACTGCCTTGCCGCGAACGGCAGCGCAGGAAATCGCGGTGGTGGTGGCGGCTGAGGTGACCGGGGGCGCGGAGCGGCTTCTCGCCGATTCAGTGGCTTTCGCCCGTGAACGCGAACAGTTCGGCAAGCCGGTCGGGTCGTTCCAGGCCGTGAAGCACCACCTCGCGGACGCCGCCATTGCGGCGGAACTCGCCGAGACCGCGGTGATCTGGGCGTCCGAGCGGCCGGCGGAGGCGTTCCGCGGCGCGCTGTTCGCGGTGAGCCGAGCGGTGGACCTGGCCGAACTCGCCATTCAGGTCCACGGCGGCCTCGGGTTCACCTGGGAGATGGGTCTCCACTTCCCGCTGCGGCAGATGATGCTGGCGCGCGAGCTGATCGTGGGTCTGGAGAGCGAGCATGCCTGACACGGTGGTGGCGGCCGCCGCGCGAACGCCGATCGGGCGTGCGTACAAGGGTTCGCTGATCGACGTCCGGCCAGACGACCTGCTGCTGCAGCTGGTTCGCGGCATGTTCGAGACAGTGTCCCGAGTGGATCCGTCGGATCTCGACGAGGTACTGCTCGGCTGCAGCCTCGCGGCGGGTGAACAAGGGGGCAATCTCGCGCGGGTGCTGGCCGTGCTTCTCGGCGCCGACGCGGTTCCAGGGTGCACGGTCAACCGGTACTGCGCGTCGAGCATGCAGACGACCCGAATGGCCGATCAAGCGATCCGCGCGGGAGACGGGCACGTCTACCTGTCGCTGGGGCTGGAATCGGTGTCGCGCGTGCGCCAGCCGGGTCCGGATCCGCTGGAGTCCGAACGGCACCCGGCTTTCACCCCCGCTGCGGACGAAGGGGCTTGGTCGGATCCGCGGGAACGGGGCGCACTGCCGGACGTGTTCGTCTCGATGGGGCAGACCGCCGAGAACGTGGCCGACTTGTGCGGAGTCACGCGTCAGGAGATGGACGAGTTCGCGTTGCGCAGTCAGCAGCTGACGGCCGAGCGGACCCGGCAAGGATTCTGGGATGCCGAGATCCAGGCGGTCGTGCGGCCGGACGGGTCCGTGGTCGGCGCTGACGACAGCCCGCGGCCGGGCACCACCATGGACGCGCTGTCCGCCCTGAAACCCGCGTTCCGGCCCGACGGCCGGGTCACGGCAGGAAATTCTTGTCCCCTCAACGACGGCGCTGCGGCGTTGTTGCTGATGAGCGACGTCCGGGCCCGCGAACTGGGCGTGCGCCCGCTGGCGCGCGTGGTGAGCACCGCTTGTTCCGCGCTGTCACCGGAAATCATGGGGCTGGGGACGGTCGAAGCCGCCCGCCGGGCTATGCACGCCGCGGGCTTGTCCGCTGAAGAGATCGATCTGGTCGAGATCAACGAGGCGTTCGCCGCGCAAGCGGTGCCGACCTACCGGCAGCTGGGTTTCCCGCTGGAGAAGGTGAACGTCAACGGCGGCGCTATCGCGCTCGGCCACCCGTTCGGCATGTCCGGCACCCGGATCTCCGGCACGTTGCTGAACAGCCTGCGCACGCACGGCGGCCGCTTCGGCCTGCAGACGATGTGCGTCGCCGGCGGTCAGGGCATGGCGATGGTGGTGGAGAACCTGAGCTGAGTCTTCGCGGCCGAGCGAAACCTCTTCATTCACAACAGAAGGCAGGAATTCGTGAGTCTCGTCGATATCGAGCTGCGCGGAACCGTCGCGGTGCTGACCATCGACCATCCTCCGGTCAACGCTGGGTCCGCCGACCAGCGTGCGGCGCTCGCCGAGGCGCTCGCCGCGATCCCCGCGGAGGCGGAGGGTGTGGTCGTGACGAGCGCTGGCAAGCACTTCTATGCCGGGTCGGACTTGCGGGAATTCGACCGTCCGCTCGCGTCTCCGCAGTTGCCGGACGTCCTTCGGCTGATCGAAGACCTGCCTGTCCCGGTCGTCGCCGCGGTCAGCGGGCTCGCACTCGGCGGCGGCCTCGAATTCGCATTGGCCTGTGACGCACGCGTGGCAGACTCCACCGCCCGCTTCGGCTTCCCCGAGGTGACCTTCGGCATCCTGCCCGGCGCGGGCGGCACCGTCCGCACCGCGCGCTTGATCGGCGTGCCGAACACCATCGACCTCGTCACCTCCGCACGGCAGGTGTCCGCGGAAGAAGCGCTCGAGCTGGGTCTGGTCGACGCTGTCGTGCCCGGGGAATCCCTGCTGGCAGCCGCCACCGAAATGGTGCGGCGCGGGAAACGAGTCCTCCGGACCGCGGACGCGCCGGGCGTGGACCGCGCCGCCGTGGACGAGGCGCTCGCCCGGATGCCGCGCCGCGCCCGGCCCAACGTCCGCCGTGCCGCGGAGATGGCCGTCCGCGGTGCCCAGCTGGATGGTGACACCGCTCTGGCCGAGGAGCGCATGCTGTTCGACGAGCTGCGCGCGACCGAGGAATCGGCGAGTCTGCGATACCTGTTCTTCGCTCGGCAAGACGCGGCGAAGGCGTTGCGCAGCAAGGCGAAACCCCGAGATCTGCGGCGCGTCGGCATCGTCGGCGCCGGGACGATGGGTGCAGCCTTGGCGGAGGCCTTCGCGTCAGCCGGGTTCCCGGTGCGCGTGGTGGACACGAACGAGGCGGCGCTCGATCGGCTGGAGCCACCGGTCGAAACCGCGGTGTCGTTGTCCGACCTCGCCGACGCCGACCTGGTGGTGGACGCGGTTTTCGAAGACATGGGAGTCAAGCAGACCCTGCTGCGCGAGCTGGAGCCGGTGCTGCACGACGAAACCGTGATCGTCAGCAACACCTCCTACCTCGACCTCGACGAAATGGCGAAGGTGCTGGAGCGGCGGGAACGGTTCGCCGGACTGCACTTCTTCAACCCGCCCGATCGCAATCCGCTGGTCGAAGTGATTCGGACGGCCGCGACCGACGACGAGACCTTCAGCACCCTCGGCACTGTGGTGCGGAAGCTGGGCAAGACCGGGATTCCCGCCGGGATCGGCGACGGCTTCGTGGCCAACCGCGTCTACGCCGACTACCGGACGCAGGCGGAATTCCTCGTCGAGGAGGGAGCCTCACCGCAGCAGGTGGACGAGGCGCTCGTAGCGTGCGGTATGGCCATCGGCCCGTTCGCGGTCGCCGACTTGTCCGGATTGGACATTGCTTGGGCGCGCCGCAAACGGCTGGCTGCAAGCCGCGATCCGCGCCGTCGCTACGTGCCGATCGCCGACTGGTTGTGCGAGGACGGCCGGTTCGGCCGCAAGACGGGATCCGGCTGGTACCGCTATCCGGAGGGCGCGCGGCGCGGCGAACCGGACCCGTTTGTGGCGCGGCTGATCGAACGCAACCGCGCGGAAAAGCGGATCACGGCGCGCGAAGTGGACGACGCGGAGATCTGGCGCAGGGTGCTGGGGACGATGGTCGCGGCCGCGGCGCGATTGGTCGAGGACGGGACCGCCAGGAATGCCCGGGACATCGACGTGGCTCTGACCGAGGGTTTCGCGTTTCCCCGCTGGCTGGGAGGCCCGGTGCGGGCCTTTTCCCGGCTCGCGCCTGGTGAGCGTGTCTCGGCGCTCGCGGAGGTGTTCCAGTCGTGCCCGGCCACGTTCGAGATCCTCGAGCCGGCCGCTCGCGGGGTCTTGCCTCGCGAAGTCGAGGTGCTGCTGAGTCAAGTCGTCTAGGACGGCACAAGGCGTCGCGTGGCTCCGCGGCAGCCTCTCCCAAAGGGGAGAGAAGAACATCCCCGATGGGGGTGGCGGAGGCACCCGCGGTGCGGCAGGGTGGGTCGACTGAGGAGGCGACGATGCCTGATGCGATGTTCACCCTGGCTGGAGCCGTGACCGCGTACCGGTGGGACCCGGTCGGGTCGCCCGCCGGGATTGTGCAGCTGACCCATGGAATGGGGGAGCACGTCCGGCGTTACGAGCGGGTCGCCCGCGCTTTCGCCGACCGCGGGTTCGCCGTCTACGGACAGGACCACCGCGGCCATGGCGCGTCGATCGCCGGGGCGCCGGGCGACCTCGGCCCGGACGGCTGGGCGAAGCTCGTGTCGGACATCGGCGTGCTGACGGGCCGGGCGCGGGAAGAGTTCCCCGGGCTGCCGCTTGTCCTGCTGGCCCACAGCATGGGGTCGTTCGCGACGCAGCAGTACCTGCTGGACCACTCGGCGGACGTCGACGCGGTGATTCTCACCGGCACGGCCGCGCTCGATGTCCTCGAGCCGGCGCTGGACCTGGACCAGCCGTTGGACTTGGCGATGTTCAACGCGCCGTTCCAGCCCCAGCGCACCGATTACGACTGGCTCAGCCGCGACGAGTCCGAAGTGGACGCTTATGTCGCGGACCCGTTGTGCGGCTTCGGGATCGACCCGGTCAATACGAAGGCGATGTTCGCGGGCGCGCGGCGGCTGGCGGACCCGGAAGAGGTCGCCCGGATGCGGTCTGATCTGCCGTTGTACCTCGCGGTGGGGGAGCAGGACCCGGTGAACGGCAACCTGGCGCTGTTCGACGTTCTGGTCCAGCGCTACCGGGACGCGGGAGTCGAAAGCGTGACGACGCGGGTGTACCCGGGTGCGCGGCACGAGATCTTGAACGAGACGAACCGCGACGAGGTCGTCAGCGACATCGTGTCCTGGGTCGACGAGGTGCTTGCCAGGTGATCCTGGCGGCCCGGACCGAGGATCTTCCCCGAGCCCGGCCGCCTCGTCTGTGCACACCAGCGCCGGACACTCGCCGGAGAAGACAGCTCAGTCGACATACGGATCCAGGACGCCCAGGCGAGGTGCGGCTACCGGCGGGCGCCCGGCGAAGGTGACATCCACGGCGAGGGCACTCCCGCAATTCGGGCAGAAGTTCTCCCGCATGACGATCGGTTCGGGAGTGTCGGCCTGCCTGACCTGTGCGCCGACGCGCTCCAGTGCCTCGTGGATCTTTGTCTCTCGCGATACCGCGGCGACGCGCCAATTCTCCGTCTGTGCGGCCAACCGGTGATCGCAGAGCGCGCACTCCCAGTGCCCACTGGCAACCCGTACCGGCGCGAAGACAGCACTCGGCGAAGTCACTGGTGCGGTCTCGTGACCAACCCGCTCGTGCCGCAGAGCGGTGCGTTTCGCCTCGGTGGCGGAGACATCGGCCCTGTCGTGGTTGTCGAGAATGACCCCGTACAGGCGCTCCGCGGTCGTGGCACTCACATAGCCGTCGCGGACGTCCTTCGCGACCTCCTCGGGAATCCGGAGCAGGGGGTCGCCGACGCCTCCTCCGCCGCCGTTGACCACAGCGAACACGTCACCGCGTTTGAGCATGAGCGCCCCGGTCTTCGCCGGATGCGGAACGCGGGTTCCCGTCAGCCGATCCCTCGTCGGCCACTCGCCGCGGTCCAGCAACTCGAAGACGTTGGTGTCACTGAGCAACTGCCATTCGCCCGCGCCTGCCGGGTAACCGCCAGCGGCGCCCCGCGGCGGGAGGTAGGCCGCGCTGTTGTAGCCGCCGCCCGTCATCTTGTTGCTGTGGACGACAGCCATGGCCCCGCTGACGCCCATCCCGCCGCGGCGGACTCCAGCACCCGCCTGGTCCCGGGACACCTGCCGCCAGAGGATGTAGCCAGGCTGGCTGGATTCCTCCATCTCCACGTCCGGGGTATTGCACCCGCACATGCATTGCGCGGCATAGGTGTCCAGGCCGTCGGTCACGGTCTGGGCGCCACCGCCGCAGGGTTGGCCGAGCGACACCGGGAAGGCGACTGTCGGGTACCCGCTCCGGAGGTCGATGCCGTAGGAGGTGAAGAACGCCAGGTTCTGGCAGGGGGCGCCGGCGACTCGGGAGGCGATCACCGGGTCCTCGCTGAACGAGCACGCCTGCGAGAGAACATCGATGAGGATCTTGTTGGCCCGCATCCCGGTCTCCATGTGCGACTGCGTAACCGGAGCAGGCGGCAGCGAGTTGACGATCGTCCCGGCGGGGCCGAGGTCGAACGTGATCGGCCGCCACAGCCCGGCGTTGACCGGGATGTCGTACGCGAGCTGCGACAGGAGCGTCGACCAGGACTGCCCCACCATCGCCGGCCACGCGCCGTTGATGAACGAGTCGGTCTGGGCGTCGCCGCGGTACTGGATGGTCATCGTTTCCCCGTCGACGACCAGCCGGCAACGCACGTTGTGGAACTCCTGGGGTCCGCGGCCGTCGTACTCGACCCAGTCCTCGCTGTCGAAGGTGCCGTCGGGAAGCTTCCGGATGACGTCGCGCATGGCCTTCTCGGACAGGTCCTTCGACGCCTCGTTCAGCTCCGTGAAGCGGTCGTACCCGATGTCGTCGATAACCGTCCTGAGCCGCCGCTCACCGGCACTGTTCGCCGCGATCATGCTGCGGATGTCGTTGAGGACGATCCGCTGCAGCCGGACGTTGTTGCCGATGAAGGCTTCCCATTCGGGTTCGATCTTGTAGTCCCGGATCACGCGGACAGCGTTGAAGTTCAGCGCCTCGGACGTGTTGTCGTGCGCCGCCGGCGCGAACCCGGAGACCGCGGAACCTCCCGCATCCAGGACATGTTCGTTGACATAGCCGAAGGCGACGACCTCGCCGTTGTGGAAGAACGGCATGACGACGCCCAAATCGCCTTGGTGGATGGCGCCCGAGGTATGCGGGTCGTTGCAAAGAAACCCGTCACCGGGTCGAAGATCGGCCAGATCGTGCTTGGCCAGTACGGCCTTGACCCCGCCGATCGCCGTCGAGATGTGGAAGGTCACGAAGCCGGCGAAGGCCAGCTGCTCGACCTCGCGATCCAGGATGCACGTGCTGAAATCGAGAGCCTCGGTCACTACCGGCGACCCAGAGGTGCGCATCAGGGTGATGGCCATCTCGTTCGCGATGTTTCGGATCGACTTGCCGTGGACCTCGACGTCGATGATGTCGAGCCCGTTTGCTGAGGGTGCGGCCATCGCCGGACACCTCCCTCTCAACTGGGGATTCGGAAGTTGAAGTACCGGTCGCGTTGACAGGTCGCACCAGTCGGGATGTAGACGGTGGTGTCACCGACGTCGATGATGCACGGGCCCGGCACGGCGGCACCCGGCACGAACCCGGCCTCGGAGTAGACCGGGATCGACTGAAGCCGGCGCTCGGAAGGCAGGAAGACCTCTCGATGGCTGATCGCTTCTGGCGCGGCAGCATCCGAAAGCGGCTCTGCTTCGCGGGTTTGCGGCTTCGGCCGGCGGAACGACGCCTTGACGCCGATGTTGACCAGAGTTGCCGGCGCGTCGACCCAGGCCGTCCCCTCGCCGTACGCACGCTCGTAGATGGACGGGAAGTCGGCGGACAGCTGACGGCCGTCCTCGGCGGTCAGATCACGGTCAGGAAGCGGGACACTGATTTCCCACACCTGACCGGCGAAGCATCCTTCCCCGGTCACTGAGAACGAGAGATCGGCCTCGTGGATGCCGTCTTGCGAGGCATCCGCAACGGCGGCGGTCCGCATCTCAGCGAGGACTGCGTTGACCCGGTCTACCTGCGTCCCGTCGGCCATGACCCAGTTGATCGTGCGGTTGTACTGGCGGACATAGTCCGCCATAAGGACTCCCTGCGCGGAGAAGGCCGAGCAGTTGTCAGGAATGACGGTCTCGGCGCAGCCGAGTCGTCGTCCCACCTCGACCGCGAAGAGGCCCAAGCCGCCTCCGTACGCGAAGAAGCTGAACGCTCTTGGATCGTGGCCGCGCTCGATGCTCACCGTGCGCAGGGCGTTGGACATGTTGACGACGGCAAGGTCGTAGATTCCCGCGGCCGCTTGCTCCGGGGTCCAGCCGAGCGGCTCGGCGATCTTCTCTCGGATCGCGTTCACGGCCGCTCCGCGGTCGAGCTGGTGCCGGCCGGCAAGGTAGTTGTCTGGGTCGATCAGTCCCAGAGTCATCGTCGCGTCCGTCACGGTCGGTTCGGTGCCGCCGCGGCCGTAGCAAACCGGGCCGGGCGTCGACCCGGCGCTTTCCGGACCCACTTGCGGCACGCCCCGCGCGTCGATCCAGGCAAGACTGCCGCCGCCCGAGCCGACGGAGACCACGTCGATGATGTCGGTGCCCGTCTGCATCTGCCCGATGGAGACCCGCTTGGCGATCGTCGGTTCGAGACCGTGCAACAGGGCGGTGTCGAAGCTGGTCCCGCCCATGTCTCCTACGAGCACGTCGGTCAGCCCGATCCGCGCGGCCAGGGCCGCAGCTCCCATGACGCCGCCGGCGGGGCCGGACGCGAGCATCGACATCGGCCTCGACTCGACCGCGTCACCGCTGATCGAGCCTCCGATTCCCTGGAAGAACGAGGGCGTGCCGGTGAACCCTCGCTTCCGGAGCTCCATGGAGATCTGGTCCACGAACCGAGTGGCGCCTCGGTGCGACAGACAGTTGAAGACGGCGGTGAAGAAGCGCTCTGTCTCGCGGATGACCGGATGGACCTCGGAGGAGAGCATGACGACCGCGTCGGGGTCTTCCTCGAGAATGAGCTCGCGGGTTCGCTGTTCGTGCGCAGGCGCACCGAATGACCAGAGGTAGCAGACGGCGTACGCCTCTACGCCGCGCGCCTTCAGCCGTTTGACGGCTGACCGGACATCGTCCTCGTCGAGCGCGACAGGCGAGGTTCCGTCGACGAGCGACCGCTCGGTGACCTCCTCGATGCAGTCGCGGGCCACCACTTCGGGCGGCGTTGTCTGCTTGTGGTCGTCATAGTCGGCCTTCCGGGCGCCGCGCGCGATCCGGAATGTGTCCTTGAAACCGCGGGTGATCAGGACGCCGACCTTCGCGCCTCGCAGCTCCGTTACGGCGTTGGTGACGATGGTCGAGCTGTTGATGAACGTGGAACAGGAGCGGACGAGCTCCTCCGTCGAAACCGCGAGCGACTGCGCGGCGACGTCCAAGGCGTCGAAGATGCCCCGGCTGTAGTCGTCATGCGTGGTGAACGCCTTGCTCCTCGTCAGACCGTCCGCCGTCGCCACGATGAGGTCGGTATGCGTGCCGCCGATGTCGACGCCGATCGAGTTGTCGGTGATCCTGGCCTTCTCCACGGCTGCCCTTCCTTGTGCTCGTCCCACCCCCCGCCAAACTACTCAAACAACCGTTTGGTTCCAGAAGATGATGGCATCGACCGAGCCAATCGGCAAGAGGCGTGAGGTTGCCATCGTCTCGTCGTTATACGGCGCGTTCGTCGATCGTTGCAGAGCGCGGCAGGCTTCGCTTCCGACCGGCGGCAATGTTCTTCTCAATGAGATTGACCAGGCGGTTGATTGATCACGTGTGCCGACGTGGCGAGCTCAGTTCTTCGCGCTCCTCGGCGGCACCAGCGAGCTCGCCGGTGGCCTGCTGCTCATGCTCGGCCTGCTCACGCCGCTGGCCGCCGCGACGGTCATGGTCAACCGCGGTCGCCGACGAGGCGCCTGGAGCGCTCCGCCCTGGGGTCCCGGCGGTTTCGGCGCGGCAGACAACGTTTTGCGGTCTGACCCACGGTGATGCGGACCAGGTGCTGGGTCGGGTGATGGTGTTGCCGGTCAGCGTCCTGGCGGTGTTCGGGGTGCCGGTCGGTCCTCTGGCCTCCTTCGGGACTCGCCGGGAGTTCCGGGCCGTCAACGATCGCCTGATTCAACGAAACTTGACTCACGACGTACGAAACCGCAGGCGGTAGTTGACTAGCAACCAAACGGTTGTATGGTGATCGAATCCATGATCAGAGGGAGACCACTGTGGGTCCGGTTGCAGAGCGCGCGAGTGCGGACATTTCGCGCAGGTTGTATAGCAAGCTTGCTTGGCGCATCCTGCCTCTTGTCGCGATTTGCTACGCAGTGGCGATCATGGACCGTGTGAACGTCGGCTACGCCAGCCTGACGATGCGCGCGGACATCGGCCTGACGGCCGCGAGCTACGGCCTTGGTGCGGGCATCTTCTTCGCCGCATACTGCCTGCTCGAGGTTCCCAGCAACTTGCTGCTGCAGCGTTTCGGCGCCCGAGCGTGGATCGCCCGGATCATGATCACGTGGGGGCTCGTCGTAATCCTGAGCGCCTTCGTTCAGAACACCGGCCAATTCTTCGTCGCGCGCGTTCTGCTCGGCGCCGCCGAGGCAGGGTTCTATCCCGGAGTCGTGTACTTCCTCACCAGGTGGTTTCCCCGCGTGCGACTCGCTAGCGCGCTGGCGGTGCTGACCATCGCCGGGCCGGTGGGCAACATCGTGGTGGGTCCGCTCTCCGGCTGGATCTTGCAGGCGACTCACCTTGCGGCCGGCCTTCAAGGGTGGCGGTGGCTCTTCATCATCGAGGGGGTCCCCGCGATCGTGGCGGGAGTTCTGTTTGCCGTGATCATGCGCGACACACCCGCGTCGGCGAAGTGGCTGACCGATGAGGAGCGTCGTGAACTCCAGTCCGCGATGGTCTCCCCGACGCGCGCACAGCTCGACTCTGCGGTCTCCTTCCGCGTGCGCCTGGCGTCGGGTCTGAAGAACCGGCGTGCCTGGGCTGTTGCGCTCCTGCTCGGCGCGAACTATCTCGGCGTGTATGGCGTTATCTTCTGGCTGCCGACCCTCGTCAAGGGCACCGGGATCGACGACACCGTGACGGTAGGTCTCCTCTCGGCAATCCCCTGGTGCGTGGCGATCGTCGCGACGCTGCTCGTGGCGAGAAGCGCGGACCGCACGCAGCGTCATCGTGCTCTTTTCGCCGTCGGGATGTTCGTCGCTGTCGTCGGGTTGCTCGTGAGCGTGCTTGGCTCGGGGCAGACTACGGTGATGATCGTCGGGATAAGCATCGCGACCGCTGCGTTCTCCGCCGCCGGTCCTCTGCTCTGGGTGATCGCCAGCCCGCGGATCGATGGGACCGCCGGGGCCGCGGTCGCGTTCGGCCTGATCAACGCGATCGCCTCGATCGGATCCTTCCTGGGTCCCTACATCATCGGGCTCGGCACGCAGCTGACCGGCAGCGCCCGATCGGCGACGGTGGCCGTCTCCGTGGTGGTGGCAGTCGGTGGCGGCGCGGTGATGCTGCTCCGGCGCGACATTCCAGTGGCCAAGAGCGTGGGGGGCGGTGACCCCGTTCGCGAGACGTCCGCTTGACCGCTGGCCGTTTTCCTTGCCGTAGCAGCGGCCGTCGCCCGCTTCGGGATTGCGGTTCATCGGTACTCGACTCCTTGTTGATCGCTCGCGGGTCACGTATCCGTGGAGCCGTTCAGGGCCAACTGTTCTGGCGCACCGTTGACGTAGGTCCGCTCAATGCGCGTGAGGAGTTCACCAGGCTGAATGCCTTGCGCATCAACGAAGAACCGGCGGATGAACTCGGATGGGCTCATGCCAGGGAAGCCGCTGAAGCGGACCTGCCGATTCCTCCCGGCGACGGATGCGCTCGTGGTCGCGGTGCTCAAGCATCGCGGCCAGCGATGGAGAGCAAACCTGGTCGCCCGCGTGGAACCGGGCCTGGATCCCGACGCGCGCGTACTCGCGGTCTTCGACTGGCTTGGCCAGTGGTTCGCAAACCCTGGTTTCCGAGGCTGTGCCTGGGGCAACGCCCACGGCGAACTCCGTCCATCGTCGGAGGCGGTGCTGGCCGAAGTCCGGTCACACAAGCAGGCATTCCACGATCAGATTGCGGTGTGGGCCCACGCCGCTGGGGTGCCGGTGGCTGAACAAGTTTTCCTGCTCGCCGAGGGAGTTCTCGCGACCGCCGGCATTATGGGCGATCCGGAACCAGCCCGTCATGCCCGCGCAGACGTCGCTGCGATGCTCGATGCTCCTCGTTCCCTCGCTACATCCTCAACAACCCCGTGCGGCGGTGCCGTTCCGGCGGTGAGAGAGGGATTGCGGAGCTTGCGTCCGCGGAAGAAGCTCTCCAGGTTCGAGATGCCTGGCCCTGGTGGCTGTGCGCCGGAGGTCGCCGACGAGTGCGATCGGCGAGATCGTCCGGGCAGCCGCAGGCGAAGACTGGCTGGGGCGGGGGAGTGCTTGGTTTCGCCAGCGCTGGAGCCCGGCAGGTCGGCGGTCGCCATACCGTGGTGAAACCTCCGTTCGCGGCCGCTTCGAGACCCTGGCGGGCTTGCGCGCCGCCTTCGCCCGGTGTCGTCGGGACGGCCGAGAGGTCAGCACGTCCGCGGTGGTTCCCAGTTCGGCAGTTCGTCGATGACCTGCCCCAGCAGTTCCCGCAGTTGGCGGTAGCGCTTGAGGCCCAGCGATTCCCGGATGTGCTGCTCGAGGTCGCTGACGATGTGCTCGGCTTTCGCGAGTTCGGCGCGGCCCGCGTCGGTCAGGTGAAGTTCCTGGACAGCGCGGTGGCGGGGGTGCGTCCGGCGCTCGACCAGGCCGCGGTCGGTCAGCTTGCCGATCAGCAGGGCGACCGCTTGCGGGGTGACGCTCAGCAGGCGGGCCAGTTCCGCGCCGGTCACGCCCGGGTTGGTGTGCAGGCTGATGAGCACCGAGTAGTGCGAGCCGGGCACGCCGACCTCGCGCAGCGGGCGTTCTTTCGCGGTCTGCAGGGTCAGGTCGGCGCGGCGCAGCGCCCAGGCGACCCGCGCGAAGACGTCCTCGCTCGAAGGTGCGGTGTCGGTTTCCGGGCTGCTGCTCATGACAGGGAGTATACGGAACTTGAATCACATCTAGCGCTTGCCAAGTATCAAGTGCTTGATACTGTGGAGGCATGTCCACTCGTCCTGTCGCCCTGATTACCGGGGCCAGCAGCGGTATCGGCGCCGCGCTGGCCGATGTTCTCGCCGGCCGCGGCTACGACCTGGTCCTGCTCGCCCGGCGGCGCGACCGCCTGGAGCAGGTCGCCGCGCGGGCCGCGGACCAAGGCGCCGCGGCCGAGGTCTTCGTTGCCGATCTGGCCACCGCCGACGGCCTGGAGGCGGCCGCCGAGCGCGCCGCGCGCGGGGACCTGCGGTTGCTGGTCTCCAACGCGGGCGTGGGCGGGTACGCGCCGCTGCCGGAGGTCGCCCCGGCCGACGTCGACCGGTTGTGGCGGCTCAACGCCACCGCGCCGGTCACCCTCGCTCGTGCGGTGCTGCCGTCGCTGCTGGAGAAAGGCGACGGCGGCATTGTCACGATGGCTTCGCTGCTCGCGTTCAGCGCGGGCCTGGACACGCTCGGCCCGGTGCCGATGCCGCCGCGCACCCTGTACGCCGCGGCGAAATCGGCGACGGTGGCGTTCACCCGCACGCTGGCGGCCGAGTTGAGCGGCACCGGTGTCACCGCCACCGTGGTCTGCCCGGGCCGGGTCGCCACTGAATGGTCCGGCGGTGCCAATCAGGACCAGCCGCGCGTCATGTCCGCCGAATCCGTAGCCATCGCGACCGCCGTCGCCGTCGAGCGCGGGGAAACCCTGTGCGTGCCGGGACTTCCCGACGCCACGGCACTCGACCGTCTCCAGGAGATCGAACGCACCCTGGTCGTCGAGGGAAACCGTGCCGAACTCGCCGACCGTTACGCGCCACGCTGACCCCACGACCGGAAGGCAGGCCATGATCGCGATCACCGCGGCCGCGGGCAAGACCGGACGGCACGTGCTGCGGGCACTGTGCTCCGCCGGATTCGCCGCGCGCGCCCTGGTCCACTCATCCGCCGGTGCCGAGACCGTTCGTGCGGACGGTGCCGGTGAGGCCGTCGTCTCGGACCTGACATACCCGGACGAACTGCCCGGCGCGCTCGAAGGATGTGAGGCTGTTGTCCACATCGGACCGCCGATGCATCCTCGCGAGATCGCCATGGGCCAGAACGTCGTCGACGCCGCCCGGCGCGCCGGGGTCGGGCACGTCGTGCTGATGTCGGTAACCCACCCGCAACTGGAACCGCTGCTCAACCACCAGTCGAAACTCGCCGTCGAGCGGCACCTGCTCGGCTCGCGGCTGCCGTTCACGATCCTGCAGCCCATGCACTACATGCAGAATGTGGCCGTGCGCGACTGCGTGGACAGCGGCCGGTTCCGGCAGCCGTACTCCCTGGACCAGCCGCTGTCCTTTGTGGACCTGGCCGATGTCGGCGCTGTCGTCGCCGCGATCCTGTCCGCCCCGGCCGAGCACCGCTGGGCGACCTACGAACTGTGCGGCAGCGACACCCTGACCGGCCACGAGATCGCGCAGATTCTGAGCGAGGTCAGCGGCACCCTGGTGCGCGCGGGAGAAGTCCCCGTCGACGCGGTGCTTCCCGAAGGCGCGCCCGACTACACCATCGACGGCTTCACCCGGCTGGTCAACCACTACGACCGCTACGGAATCCTCGGCAATCCGAACGTGCTGCGCTGGCTGCTCGGCCGCGAGCCCGCCACCTTCGCCGACTACGTCCGCCGAGAACTCGGCTGAGCGCGCCAACCCACTGCATCCGCACCAGTTCAGGGAGGTCGACCGTCATGCGCGTCGTAGCCATCGAGGAACACCACGTCATCCCGGAGTTGAGCGGCTCCCTGCAGTTGGACCAGCTCCCGCCCGCGATGCGAAACCGCTTGCGCGCCACGGTCGACGAGCGGCTGGCCGACATGGACGCCACCGGAATCGACCAGCAGGTGCTCTCCGCCGTGATGCCCGTGCCCGAGATGCTGCCCGCCGAGACCGCAAAACCCTTGGCTGCCAAGGCCAACGAACAACTGCGCCGCATGGTCGAGGACCATCCCGACCGCTTCGCCGCGTTCGCCACGCTGCCGGTCACTGCCCCCGACGCAGCAGCGGCCGAGCTGGAGCGTGCCGTGGGTGAACTGGGCTTCGTGGGCGCGATGATCAGCGGCACGATCGGCGCCCGATTCCTCGACGACCCGTTGTTCACCCCGATCCTGGAAACCGCGGCCCGGCTCGACGTGCCGATCTACCTGCACCCAGCGCCGCCGCCACAGCCGGTCGCCGACGCGTACTACACCGGCTTCTCGGACCCGATCAACCAGATCCTGGCCACCGGCGGCTACGGCTGGCACTACGAGGCCTCGCTGCACGCGCTGCGGATGATCCTCGGCGGCGTGTTCGACCGCCTGCCGGGCCTCAAGCTGATCCTCGGCCACCTCGGCGAGGGCATCCCGTTCCACCTCTCTCGCATCGAAGACACGCTCCCGCCCGCGATTTCCGGACTGCCCAAGCCGATCGGCGACTACCTTCGCGAACATTTCTGGATCACCACCAGCGGCTACTTCCACGACGGCCCGTTCCGGCTGACCCGCGAGGCGTTCGGCGACGACCGGCTGATCTTCTCCGTGGACTACCCCTTCGCCGACAACCGCCGGGCCCGCGACTGGTTCGACCGGCTCGACCTCGATCCCGAAGCACGCGAGAAAATCGCGCACGGCACGGTCGACGAACTGCTCCGGCTGCGCTGAGCCCCTTTGCCAGCCACCAGGCAGGTCGCGGCCTGGTACTGAGAGTTGCCGGGCACGTTTGCCGGTCGCCAGGACAACCGTGTCGCTGGACCGCTCGGTACCGCTGGCGGCTGAGCCCATGCGCGCGGTGGTCGTGCCGGTCAGCGGATCCGCACGACCACCTTGCCGGTGGCCTGCCGAGTGTCGAGCAGCTCCAGCGCCCGGCGCGCCTCGGCCAGCTCCAGCACATGCCCCACGAGCGGGCGGATCGAACCCGACGCCGCCAGCTTTTCCAGGTCGCGTGCCAGATTCCGGACCACGGAAGGGAATCTCGCCACGTAGGGATCCAGCGCCACGCCGACCACGCTCAGGTCCCGCAGCAGCAGCCGGTTGACTTTGACGGTCGGGATCGTCCCGGCGGCGAAGCCCACCACGGCCAGCCGGCCGCCGACGTCGAGGCAGCGCAGGGAATCGGTGAACCGATCGCCGCCGACGGGGTCGACGACGATCTGCACGCCCCTGCCACCGGTCAGCTGCCGAACCTTCTCCGGCCAGCCGTCGCAGGGGCGCAGCACCTCCTCGGCTCCGGCTTCCCGGGCGACGGCTTCTTTGTCCACTGTGGATACAACGGCGATCGGATGCCCGCCCAACGCGCGCACCAGTTGCAGGGTAGCGGTGCCGACCCCGCCGGACGCGCCGTGCACCAGCACATGTTCGCCGCGCTGGAAACCGACGCGGTGCAAGGAGAACCACGCTGTCGCGTAGTTGAGGTACAGGGCCGCGCCTGCGGTGAAGTCGAACTCGTCCGGCAATTTCACTGTGTAGTGCGGGATCGCGAGCGCGCGCTCGGCCAGCGCGCCCCAGACTGACAGGCTCGCCACCCGGTCGCCCGGTCGCAAGTCGGAGCCCGCGGGAGCCTCCTTGACAACCCCGGCCACTTCGCCGCCCGCGACATACGGCGGCGGCGCGGCGTGCTGGTACCGGCCTCGGGTCTGCAGCAGGTCCGGAAACGACACTCCGGCCGCGTGCACCTCGATCAGCAGCCGCCCGTCCGCCCAGGGGTGCGCGCCTTCCGGCTCGGGCACCTCGGCGACGGAGCCGCCGGACGGGCCGGTCAGTTCGGTGACGAGAAAGCCCCGCACGGTCAGCTCCGCGCTTTCGGCGACGTGACCGACCGGGTGTTGAGGCTGTCGCCGCCGTCCACGGTGAGCACCTGGCCGGTGACCCGCGAGGCGGCGGGGGAGGCGAAGAAGGCGACTGCTTCGGCGATGTCCTCGGGCCGCACCAGGCCTCCCGGCATGCTTTCCCGCCAGGCGTCGACGATGTCCGGGGGCATCGACAGCACCCCGGAGCTGGCGGTCATCCCCGGCAGGACGGCGTTGGCCGTGATCCCGGCGGTGACGTTCTCCGCCGCGACCGTCTTCATCATCCCCAGCAGCCCGGCCTTGCTGGTGCTGTAGGAAACCTGCCCGGGCAGGCCCTGTGTGCCCGCGGTGCTGGACACCAGCACGACGCGGCCGAACCCTCGCTCACGCATCCCGCGCAGGCAGGCCTGAAGCACCCGGAACGTGCCGGTCAGGTTCACCGACAGGTCTTTTTCCCAGCGTTCCAAGGAAAAGCGGTGCGCTGCGCCGAACATCGTGGTGAGCCCGGCGTTGCCGACGTAGACGTCGATGTCGTCCAGCGCGGGAAGCTCGTCGGCGGCGATGTCGGCCTGGTAGGTGCAGCCGGGCTCGCGGTCCAGCGTCTCGACCACGACGTCGTCGGCCGCGAGCCGTGTCGCGATCGCCTGCCCGATCCCGCCCTCGCGGGCCGCCCCGGTGACCAGTGCCTTGAGCCTCACGCTGTTTTCCTCCCGTGGTCGAATCGGGCTTCGTCGAATGACGGCAGCGCCGGATGTCCCTGCAGCCGCAGCACGAGCAAGGCGGTCTGCACGCTGAGCTGATCGTTCGGGCCGCCCGCGACGTCGAGCCCGGTGGCGTGGCGCACTCGCGCCAGCCGCAGCCGGACGGTGTTCTCGTGCACGCCCAGCCGCGCGGCTGAGACGCGTACGCTGCGCCCGCTGTCGAAGAACTGCTGCAAGGTCGACAGCAGATCCGCTTCGGCGGCCTCGCCGGTCAGCAGCGGGCCGAGAATGTCGTGCAGGTACTCGCGAACGGCCGCGACAGCACTGTTCGCGATGAACAGCCGGGCGGGGCCGAGATCGTCGGCAGCCAGCACCCGTGGCGACGACGGACCGACGAACCGGTGCACGCACCGCGCCGCCTCCTGTGCTTCGCGGTACGCGCGTCCGAACTTGGCCGGTTCGCTCACTGGCGACACCCCGGCGACGAGGCCGGCGTAGTCGGGCAGTTCGGCGGCGACCGCGCGCAGAGCCGCCTTCGCGCGCGCGACCATGCCGGTTTCGGTCGCCTCGATCAGCAGGAGCACGCCCTCCGAGCCCCGGGTGGCCAACACCTCGCTGCCGAGTCGTTCCTCGACGGCGTTCGCGAGCCGCTCGGCGTTCGCGGGTCCGATGACATACGCGAGCACCCGCCGGGCCTGGGTGTCGACGCCGAGGTACTCGCCGCTCGCCCGCAGGTCGTCCATGGTGGACGAACCCCGGATCAGCTGGCGCGCCAGCGACGAACGGGCGTTCCACGCCGCCGCGGCGACCCGGCGCTGCACCGCGAACTCCGTTCCCGCGTGCACGGCGGTGCGCTCCGCGACGAGGCGGTCCGCCGGGCGGAGCACCGAAGGATGTTCGACCAGCACAAGCCAGCCGAAGGTTTCGCCGCGATGGACGGCCGGAACGACGAGATGCCGCCTGGTGAGCCCGTGCAGGCTCGCGGGCACGAGGCCGTTCCGTTCCCCGATTTCGGCGAGGGAACGCAGCCGGATCGGGCTCGCGCCGGGCGGGCTTTCCGTGGCGACCAGCCGGTCGTGGACGTCGAAGAGCGCGGTCACCTTGCCGGTGAGTTCCGCGCATGCGGCAACGAGCCCGCCGAGGCCGCCCGGGGCGCCGATGAGTCCGCTCAACCGTCGTTCGGCGGCTGTCTCGGCGGCGAGCCGGCCGGATTCGGCGAGCGCGGCGGACGCCAGCGCAGCAAGCGCGGTGAGGCGTTCAAGCACCTGGTCGTCGACCGCGATGCGCGCGGGGTCGGTGAGGGTCAGCACCGCGGCTGTGCCCACCGGAACGGAGACGACGGTTCCGGCGTCATCGTGGCGGACGCTGGTGCTGACTTCGCCGGGGCAGTGCAGGTGCGCGCTCCCAAACCCGGCGACCACCGGTGCCTGGTCCAGCAGCGCCCGCCACGTTTCCGCGGTCACTGGGCGAGTTTGGTTTTGATTTCGGTGCGCAGCACGTGTTTCTGCACTTTCCCGGTGGCGGTCATCGGCAGTTCGGCGACCACCTCCAGCCGTTCCGGGAGCTTCGGCGTGGCGACGTCGCGCTCCCGGAGGTAGGAGGTGATGTCCGTCAGAGTCGGAGCACTGCCGCCCGCGGGCACGACGTAGGCGCAGACGCGCTCGCCGAGCCGCTCGTCCGGCATGCCGACCACGGCCACCGCTCCGACGGCGGGATGTTCGAGCAGCAGATCCTCCAGCTCCCGCGCACTGATGTTGAGGCCGCCGCGGATCACGATGTCCTTGAGCCGCCCGGTGACCCGCACGTACCCGCCCTCGTCCATGAACCCGAGATCGCCGGAGCGCGAGTAGCCCTCGGACGTGAACAGGGCCGCGGTCTGCTCCGGGTCGCGGTAGTACTCCAGCATGTGGCTGGGCCCGTGGTAGGCGATGTCGCCCTCGGTGCCGCGCGGCACTTCGGCACCGGTCTCGTCGACGATCTTCACTGCGGCTCCGGCGACCGCGCTGCCGTCGGAGGTCGCCGACCGGTCTGGCGGATCGTCCAGGGTGCACATGGTGGTCAGGAAGTTCTCCGAGCGCCCGTACAGGCTCAGCACCCGGCAGCCGGCGAACTTCTCGGCCGCGCGGCGCACGATGGACCCGGGTATCGGCGAGCCCGCGCACACCCACAGCCGCAGGCTGCTCGCGTCGTGCCGATCGGAATCGTGCGCGGCGGTGAGCATCTGCAGGAACGGCGTCGCGGTGACCGCGGCGGTACAGCCGTGCTTGGCAATGCGCTGAAGCCCTTCCTCCGGCTCCCACACCTCCATGAAGTGCGAGGACGCGCCAGCGAGAAGCGGCAGCACGACGCTGGTCACGAGCCCGGTGCTGTGGGTGACCGGGGACGGGCCGAATTGGACATCGTCCTCGGTGTAATGCACGGATTTCGCGATGGCCTCAGCACTGGCGCGCAGGGTGTTGAAAGTGTGGAAGCAGCCCTTGGGACGCGAGGTGGTGCCGGAGGTGTAGACGATGAGGAACCCGTCGTCCGCCGAGGGCGGCGGGGCCAGATCCGGCTCCGGCCCAGCCATCAGGTCGTCGAGCGAGGCGGCGGACCCGTGCTGCCCGCGCGCGACGACCAGCGAGTCGAGCGCCGGATTTTCCTTGCGCAGCGCGGAGAACATTTCCAGGTGGCCGAAGCCCTTGAACTCGTCGCAGGTGATCGCGACCTTGGCGCCGGAGTGCCCGAGCACGTAGCCCACTTCGGCCGCCCGGTAGATCGGCATGATCGGGACCAGCACCGCGCCGAGCCTGCTGACGGCCGCGGCGATGACGGCGAATTCGGTCCAGTTGGGCAGCTGGACGGCGACCCGGTCGCCGCGCCCGACGCCCAGTTCCCGCAGTCCGCCGGCCAGCCGCAGGCTCTGCGAACGCACCGCGGAGTAGGTGCGGCTGGTGGTCCCGTCGGAGACGAAGACCTTGGTGCCATGGGTCCGGGTCCGGTTTTCCAGGAGTTCGGGCAATCCGTCCCGGTGCCAGTAGCCGGCCTCGTAGAAACCCCGGATTTCGTCCTCGCGATAGCGATCCCGCACGGTCGGCGTTGACATGCGCGTGCCCTTCCCGTGAGCGAGTGGCGTACGTCACTCAAGTTGGTCCAAACTTATAATGATCGGACCAAAGATGCAAGCATGGCCGGATGGAATGCCAGTGCTTGTGCCGACCGCTCGGCCACGACCCCAGCATCTGCAGCGCGAACGCCCTGCCCGGCCTGACGGTGCCGCTCGCCCCGCGAACCGAAGCTCGGGTGCCCGCGTGCGCGTTCTGTTTCCGGGCGGTGACCGCGCCGCGCAAGGCGGAGCGTC
This sequence comes from Amycolatopsis echigonensis, assembly GCF_014174495.1. Taxonomy (GTDB): domain Bacteria; phylum Actinomycetota; class Actinomycetes; order Mycobacteriales; family Pseudonocardiaceae; genus Amycolatopsis; species Amycolatopsis echigonensis. The sequence continues at coordinate 50,015 of NZ_JACJHR010000037.1, read as the reverse complement.
AGTTGATCAGCACGCCGCCGTCCACCGGGAGGCTGACCCCGGTGATGTAGGCGCTCGCGTCCGAAGCCAGGAAGACCGCGGCCGCGGCGACGTCGGCCGGGTCGCCGATCCGGCCGAGCGGGATTTTCGCGTCGATGATCTTGCGCTGGTAGTTCTCGCTGTAATGCGCGGTCGCCTCGCTGGGAAAGACGCCGGGCAGCAGCGCGTTCACCCGGATCCCGCGCGGGCCCCACTGCGCGGCGAGGTCTCGGGTGAGGCCCAGCACCCCGGCTTTGCTCGCGCTGTATCCGGCGGCGGGCATCTTCGCCGTGGTCAGCGCCATCACGCTGGAAATGTTGACCACCGACGAACCCGGGCCCATCACCCGGCCGCAGGCCTGTGCCATCCAGTAGGCCCCGAAAAGGTTCAGTTCCACCACCGACCGGAATTGCTCAGGCGGGTCCTCGGTCGCCGGGAGGTATTTCCCGCCCGTGCCGGCATTGTTGATCAGGACGTCAACCCTGCCGAACTTGTCCATCGCCGCGGCCGCGAGCGCATCGCAATCCGCGACCCGGGTGACGTCGGTGCGCACTGCGAGTGCGTTCTTCCCGGCGGCCCGCGCGGTTTCCCGGAGCTGGTCTTCGCGGCGGGCGCCGAGCACGACCGCAGCGCCGGCCTCGGCGAGCGCGAGGGCGAACGCGACACCGAGCCCGGAGGACGCTCCGGTCACGATGGCGACTTTGCCGTCGAGACGAAATCGGTTCATCCTCCGCTTCTAACACGCCTGGCTCGGACGCCTCGCGTTCGCGCGAAGCGGTGACTGTAGAGATCTCCAGTGCCGCCTCGCCGGGCTGTTGCGTGCTTGGCGGCCCGCTGGACACAGTGAGGCGGTGCCGGAACTCGATCACGATCAACTGCGCCGCCGGGTGGCGCGGCACTGGCCCGGCAGCGAATTGACTGGCCTGCACCGATTGCCCGGCGGCGTTTCCAGCCTCACCTTCGCCTCGGTGCTGCACCGGCCGGAGCGGGCCGACACCCGCGTGGTGCTCAAGGTGGCCCCGCCTGGGCTTGCTCCGGTGCGCAACCGGGATGTGTTGCGCCAGGCCAGAATCCTGAGGTTGCTGAGCGATGACGGCAGCGTGCCGGTGCCCGAGGTGCTGGCCGAGGACGACGACAGCCCGCCGCTGTTCGTCATGACCCTGGTGCCCGGCCAGTCCTACGAGCCATTGCTGGATGTCACGGCGCAACCCCCGTCGCCGAGCGTGGTCACGGCCCGCGCGCTCGCTGCGGCCCGGGCCCTCGCGCGGCTGCAGAAGGTGGCGCCGCCGGGGGAGCGGGCGATCCCGGTCCGTGACGAACTTGATCGCTGGGCGCGGCTGCTCGACACGGTGGACCCTGGGATCGCGCCCCGGCACGAGCAGCTTTACCGGGAGCTGGCCGCGCGTGTCCCGGCTCCGGTCGCGCCGTGCCTGTCGCACGGGGACTACCGGCTGGCCAACATGCTTTTCACCGGGGAACGGCTCGCCGCGGTAATCGACTGGGAGATCTGGTCGGTCGGCGATCCCCGGACGGATCTCGCCTGGCTGCTGATGCACACCGACCCGCCGCACCGCTTCCACGAACACCGCGACGAGGCGAACGTCAAGGCGGGCAGCGGAATGCCGTCGCGTGCCGCCTTGCTGGACGCCTACCGCGATGTCCGCGGTGACGATCTCCCTGGCGTGCGGTGGTTTCTGGCCTACTGCCACTACAAAACGGCGGCGACGCTGTCGGTGTTCGTGAAGCGGAACCGGCGCAGCCCCGCTCCCGAAGCCCGCCTCGTCACCGCGGCCGAGAGCCTGCCCGGAGTGATCGAACGGGGCCGGAACATCCTCGCCCAGTCAACCTAGCCACTGGAGGAGTCCACATGGAGTGGTCCATCCCCGCCGACGTCGAACTGTTCGTGCAGGACCTCGACCGGTTCATCGAGGCCGAGATCAGGCCGCTGGAGGCGGACAACCCGGACCTGTTCGACCACCGCCGCGAGTTCACCCGCACCGACGTGGACCGCGGCGGCATCCCCACGCGCCGCTGGCGCGAGCTGATGCGTGAAGCGCGCCGCCGTGCCGACGCCGCCGGATTCTACCGGTACCCGCTGCCTTCCGCGCTCGGCGGCAGCGACGGGACCAACCTGGCGATGGCCGTGATCCGCGAGCATCTCGCCGGGCTCGGACCGGGGCTGCACGCGGAGCTCAGCCACGAGGCGTCCGTGGTGGCGAATCTTCCCCTCGCCCTGGTGCTGCACGAGTACGGCACGCCCGCGCAGAAGGAGGCGTACCTGGAGCGGCTCGTCTCGGGCGAGCTCGAAATGGCCTTCGGGCTCACCGAGCCCGGCCACGGCAGTGACGCGACCTACCTGGAGACCACTGCGCGCCGCGACGGGGACGACTGGGTGATCGAGGGTGCCAAGCGGTTCAACAGCGTGGTGGACGTGGCCGAAGTGGACCTGGTATTCGCCCGGACCTCCGGCGAGCCCGGCAAGGCTGCCGGGATCACCGCGTTCCTCGTGCCGACGAACGCGCCGGGCTTCGAGATTCCTTACTACCACTGGACATTGAACATGCCGAGCGATCACGCGGAGGTCCGGCTGAACGAGGTCCGGGTGCCCTCGTCGGCGATTCTCGGCGAGGAGGGCCGCGGCCTCGACTGCGCGCAGCTCTTCGTGCACGAGAACCGGATCCGGCAGGCTGCTTCGTCGCTCGGTGCCGCGCAGTTCTGCATCGACCGCAGCGTGCGCTACGCGGGGGAGCGGACGGTGTTCGGCAAACCGCTGCACGAACAGCAGGGCATTCAGTGGCAACTCGTCGAACTGCAGACCGACGCCGAACTGGTGCGCAACACCTTGTACAAGACCGCCTGGCTGATGGACACGCACGGCCGCACCGGCGTCACGGACAAAGTCTCCATGGTCAACATTCGCGGCAACCAGCTGGCCTGCCGCGCCGCGGACCGGGCGATGCAGATCCACGGCGGCACCGGTTACACCCGGCATCTGCCCTTCGAACACATCTACCGGCACCATCGCCGCTATCGCATCACCGAAGGCTCCGACGAACTGCAGCTGCGCCGCATCGCCGGTTCGCTCTTCGGCTTCCGCAAGAACTGACCTCAGCGGCGGAGCGTGGCCAGGCCGTTGCTGGCAAAACCAGCGATCAGGTCGCTGAGCGCCGGGGTCTGCGCCAGCTTCGCCGGCCAGTACGCGATGGAGAAGATGACTCCGAGGCACGCCTGGGTGCCCGCGGCGATCTCGCCGGCGGCGGCGTCCGGGTAGCACCGGGCCACCGCGGTCTCCCAGCGGTCCACGTACTGGCGCCGCCGCCGGTCGAACTGGCGTTTCCACGGTTCCGCCAGCGAGCGGTCCTCGCGCTGGTAGATGTTGACCAGGTGCCGGTGCCCGACCGCGAACCCGACGTGGTGGCGGATCAGCCGTTCCAAGTCCTTCTCCGGATCCTCGTGCACCGGCGCGGTGGCGCTGAGCAGCTCGTCCAGTGCCTCGTTGAAGAGCGCGGCGAGGATCTCGTCCTTGCCGGAGAAATGGCGGTACAGCGCGGGCCCGGACAGGCCGGCGCGCTTGCCGAGCTCGTCGACACCGACGCCGTGGAAGCCCTTCTCGTAGAAGACCGCGGCCGCGGTGTCCAGGATCTTGCGGTCCCTGTCCACCTGCCGAATCTAGCACGACTGTGAACGATCGTTATTGCGGCTAGACTCGGCGGAGGGGACGAGCGGAAGGGCACGGCGAGGTGCGCACGGAAGCCGAACTGGCCGAGCGGGGCCGGGCGCTGCTGCGGGAAGCGGCGGCCGCGGCCGGCTCGGCACTGCCCGAACCGGCCGGCTTGGCCGGGTTCGACGAGCCCCTCACCGTCCTCGTCGCCGCCCTGCGGGAGCAGCTGCCGGAGGCTCCGCAGCTCGCTGTCCTGCTGGCCGACGCGCAGGATTTGCGGTACGAGATCAGGGAATGGCTCGACGGGCAGCGGACGCGCCGGCTGGACGCGCTGGACGACGGGCTCGCCCAGTTGCGGAAGGTGTCCGATCCGGACAGCCTGCTGGCGCGTGCCTGCGAGGCGGTGGTCCGGTCGTGCGGGTTCGACCGCGTGATGCTGTCCAAGGTCGAGGGTTCGCTGTGGCGGCCGTGGAAGAGCTTCGCCGTGACCGACGCCGACCCGGAACGAGCGTTTCGCGAATGGATGCGCACCGTGCCGGAGATCAGGCTGGACAACCTGGTGCTGGAGACCGAGATGGTCCGGCGCAGGGAAGCCGCATTGGTGACCGACCCGCGCGGGGATCCGCGCGTCTACCAGCCGCTGCTGCGTGCTTCAGGGCTCAATTCCTATGTCGCGGCTCCGTTGATGCCGACCGGCCGGGTGATCGGTTTCCTGCACGCGGACTGCGAGTCTCGCCCGGTCGCCGAACTCGACCGGGACATCCTCGGCGCGTTCGCGGACGCCTTCGGCCGCCTCTTCGAACGCGCGGTTCTGCTGCGTCGCCTGCGGGAACAACGGGAGCAGGTGCGGGAAGCGATGCGGACGGTGGAGGCCGTGCTCGACGACCTCGCGTCCGCGGAGATCGAACTCGCCGCCCGGCCGCTCCACTCGCTGCGCCCCGCGCCAGCCCCGGCCCGCTCCTCGGCCACGCTCGAAGCACTGCTCACCGGGCGTGAGCTCGAGGTGCTGGCGCTGATGGCCACCGGCGCGACGAACAGCCGGATCGCCGACGAGCTGGTGATCGCGGACGGCACGGTGAAGTCGCACGTCAAACGCATCTTGCGGAAGCTGTGCGTGGAGAACCGGGCGGAGGCCATTTCGCGGTATCTCCGGCTGACCATGGGCGACCGAGGCCTCTGAAAACCCGGGCGGGGTCTTGAACGCGAGCCGTCCGCGAATTATGGTCCAATAGTTAAACCTAAACGGAGGTGGCGGGTGCGGGCGATCGTGCTGCGGGAGTTCGGCGCTGCCGACGTGCTGCGTCCGGAGGAGGTGCCCGATCCGGAACCGGAGCCGGGCTGGGTCGCCGTCCGGCTCAAGGCGAGCGCGCTGAACTGGCACGACGTGCTGGTCCGGCGTGGTCAGTACGGATCGCCCCGGCCGCATGTGCCCGGTGCCGACGGTGCGGGCGTCCGGACGGACACCGGCGAAGAGGTGGTCGTCGTCCCGTCCTTGTGGTGGGGCGACGACGAATCCGCGCCCGCGCCCGGCTGGGAGATCCTCGGGGATCACCGGCCCGGCACTTACGCCGAGGTGGTCAAGGTGCCCGCGGAGTGCGTGGCGCCGCGTCCGGCCGGATACAGCTGGGAGCAGGCCGCCGCGTTGCCGCTGGTCGGGTTGACCACCTACCGGGCGTTGTTCAGCCGCGGCGGGCTGCGCGAGGGAGAGTCGCTGCTCGTCTTGGGCGCGGGCGGCGGTGTCGCGACGACGGCAGTCGCTTTCGGTTGCGGCGTAGGCGCTTCGGTCGTGGTCACGTCCTCGTCGGAGAGCAAGATCTCGCAGGCTCGTGAACTGGGCGCCGACGGCGGGGTGCTTTACACCGAAAGCGACTGGGCGCAGCAGGCGAAGGCGCTTTCGCCCGGCGGCAAGGGCTTCGACCTCGTGCTCGACTCGGTCGGCAGCTGGCCGGAGTCGGTGCTGGCGCTGCGTCCGGGCGGTCGGCTCGTGGTGCTGGGCGCTTCCTCGGCCGAGCGGGCTCCCCTCGACGTGCGGCCGTTCTATTTCGGGCAGTACAGCCTGCTGGGCACCACGATGGGCAGCCCGGGGGATTTCGCGGGGCTGCTCGCCCTGTTGGACAGCCGGTCGATCGCCCCGCCGGTCATCGACCGGGTCTTCCCGCTCGACGAGGCGGCGGCCGCGCACCGCTACCTGGAACAGGGCGGCGGCTTCGGAAAGGTGGTTCTGCGGCATGAGTGACGCTCTGGTCCGCTACGAGGTCGACGCCGCAGGCGCCGCCTACGTCACGCTCGACGATCCCGCGACGCGCAACGCGCTGAGCGACGAACTCCTCGACGAACTGTTGCGCGCACTGGAAACCGCCCGCGCGGACGACGACGTCCGGGTCGTCGTGCTGGGCTCCTCGCACGACCGCGTGTTCTCTTCCGGCGGCAATCTCAAAGCCTTCGCCGACGAGCGGCCGCCCATCGCCAAGTACGCCGGGCTCGATCGGTTCCCGCGCCTGTTCAAGCTGCTCGGCGCGCTCGGCAAACCGGTGCTCTGCGCGGCGGGCGGCGACGTCCTCGCCGGGGCCTTCGGCCTCGCGCTGGCGTGCGATCTGGTGCTGGCCAAGGAATCCGCGCGGTTCGGCTGTCCGGAGATCAACGTCGGGGCGTTCCCGTTCATGATCTCCGCGCTGATCTACCGCAACGTCGACCGGATGAAGGCCAACGAACTGATGATGCTCGGCGACAAGATCACCGCCGCCGAGGCGCGGGACCTGGGCGTGGTGAACAAGGTCGTCCCGGACGCGGAGTTCGACGAGACCGTGCGGTCCTGGGCGCACCGGCTGGCGGAAAAGTCCCCGCTCCTGATGAAACTCGGCAAGAACGCGATCGACTCCACGCGGGACCTCGGCCTGTCCGAGGCGCTGGACGTGCTGCAGGCGCAGCTGGCCCTGGCCTTCACGACGGAGGATCTCGGGGAGGGTGTCGCGGCGTTCCGGGAGAAACGGCGTCCGGAGTGGCGGCGGCGCTGAGGAGTGCGTAAGACGCCCGTTTCGGACCGCCGCGAAACCGGTCGCGGACCGTACGATCGCCGGTCGTCCTGAGCTGGTCTCCCGTCCCAAGGAGGGCTTGCGCGCCTTGAGGTTTCGCCGCATCGACACCGTTGCATTTTTGGTCCAACAATATTAGCGTTGGACCGACAAGCGGGTCGTGCCCCTTATTCCTCTTCAGATCAAGGAAGATCGCCCATGGAGTTCGCACGGGTCACTGATCGTTACTCGGCCGAGGAGATCGAGCGGTTCCACGCCACCGGCCAGTGGCGGCGGGAGACGTTCTTCGAGTTACTCGAACAGCAGGCGGAACTGCGGCCGGACAAGGTGTTCCTGACCGACGACACCCGGTCGCTCACCTTCCGCGAGCTGCGCGACGGGGCGGTTCGGCTGGCGAAAGGCCTCCGCGGCAAGGGGATCGACGTCGGGGACCGGGTGTGCGTGCAGATGCCCAACTGGGTCGAGTTCGCTCAGGTCGCCCTGGCCCTGTCCAGGATCGGCGCGATCATGGTGCCGATCATGCCGATCTACCGTCTGGACGAGGTCGGCTACATCGTGCGCAACTCGGGCGCGAAGATGGCGATCGCCTGTCACCGCTTCAAGAAGTTCGACTATGCCGCCATGTACCGCACCATCCAGCAAGATGTGGCCGGCCTGGAGACGCTCGTGCTCGTGCGCGGGGAGGCCGAAGGCACGATCCCGCTGGCGTCGCTGGAAGTCGACGACGACCGCGACCTCGGTCCGGGAGTCGGAGCCGACGACCACTTCGTGATCGTGTACAGCTCCGGCACCACCTCGCGGCCGAAGGGCTGCCTCCATACCTTCAACACGATGGCGTGCGGATCCCGGCTGCTGGCCAAGGGATTCGGCTACCGGGACACCGATGTCCAATTCGGACCGTCACCGATCACGCACACCACGGGCCTCGTCACCAGCATTCTGCTCCCGCTCATGCACGGTGCCGCGTCGCACGTCATGGAGGTGTGGGAGCCCGAGACCGGGCTGGAACACATCCGCCGCTTCGGGTGCACGGTGTCCGTCACCGCGACGACGTTCCTGCAGATGCTGATGGACGTCTACGACCCGGCCCGGCACGACGCGAGCAGCCTGCGGCTGTGGGTCGCGGCGGGCGCGCCGATTCCCGCCGCGTTCATCGAGCAGGCGGGCCGGTTGCTGCCCGGGTGCCGTGTGCTGAGCCTCTACGGCCGCACCGAGAACGTGACCACCAGCATGTGCACCATCGAGGACGACCCGGCCCGGTCGTCGACCTCCGACGGGCGGGTCCTGCCGGGCAGTTCGATCAAGATCGTCGACGAGCTCGGCGCGGAGGTGCCCCGCGGTCAGCAAGGCGACATCGCCTACCGCGGCCCGATGCACATGCTCGAATACATCGGCAATCCCGCCGAGACCGAGGCGCTGTTCACGCCCGAGGGGTACTCCCGTTCCGGAGACCTCGGGGTGATGGACGACGACGGCTACATCCGGGTCACCGGCAGGCTGAAGGACATCGTGATCCGCGGCGGGATGAACATCAGCGTCCGCCAGGTGGAGGACCTGCTGACCGGGCATCCGGCGGTCGCCGCCGCGGCCGTGGTCGGCATGCCGGACCGGCGGCTCGGCGAGCGCATCTGCCTGTATCTGGTGCCGAGGCCCGGCCACGAGAACGTGACGCTCGACGAGATCAAGGACTTCCTGCTGGGGCAAGGGCTGGCGATCCAGAAGATGCCCGAACGGCTGGAGGTCGTGCCCGAACTGCCGATGACAGCCACCGGGAAGATCCAGAAACACCGGCTGCGAGCGGATATCGCGGAAAAGGTGAAGGCCGCCGAGACGGCGGTGTGACGCGAATGGACGTCACCACCCTGTACGGCCGCCGGTCCGACGACCGCTGGAACCGGATGGCCGTCGGCGATGTGCTCGAACGGCTCACCTGGAGCAGGCCCGATCAGCCCGCGATCATCGGCGCGCCTGGTGCTTTCAGCAGCCCGGAATTCCGGGAGCTGACGTACAAACAGGCCGACGAGGCGGCAAACCGCGTGGCGCACGCCCTTCTGGGCGAAGGGCTGAAGCGCGGCGACCGCGTGCTGTTGTACTGCGACAACTCGGTCGAAGCGATCGTGACCCTGTTCGGCATCGCCAAGGCGGGCCTGGTGGCGGTGCCGGTGAACCCATTGCTCGCGCCGGACGTGCTGACTTGGGTGCTCGGCCACACCGAAGCCGCCTTCGCCGTGGTGGACGCCGAGTTCGCCGAAAGAGCCGCCCCGCTGCTCGCACGGGCGAAGCTGCCCGCCCCGGTGGTGATCGGCGAAGGGTTCGCGGACTGGATCCGCGGCAGGCCGGGGCACGAGGTCGACGTCAAGATCCACGGGGACGACGTGTGGAGCCTGGTGTTCACGTCCGGCACGACGGCGATGCCGAAAGCCTCGATGGCCACGCACACCTACTCGTACCTGACCGCCCACAGCTACGCCCTGTCGCTGACCCGCGGCTTGCGTTACGAAGAAGACCTCCGGCTGTGCACGTTCCTGCCGATCGTCTACCACTGCGGTCACAACTCGGCCGTGCTGCCCGCGTTCTTCGCGGGCGGCCGGGTAGTCCTCGGCCGCCGGTCAGACGCGGGGCTGCTCGCGGACACGATCACCCGCGAGCGTGCCACAGCACTCTGGGCGGGTTCGCCGCTGTGGCTGCAGAAGCTCGTCGACGAAGCGCTCGTGCGGCCCGGCGAGGTGGACCTGCGCAGCCTCACCGTCGCGATGTTCTCCTGGGGCGCGATGAAACCCGATCTCTTCGACCGGATGCGCGAGGTGTGCGGCGAGGACGTCGCGCTGCTGGAAGTGTTCGGGCAGACCGAATCGATGTCCTGCTACCGGTTCTGGCCGGATCGCTATCCGGAGAAGCGGGAGCAGGCGCTCGACGGGGTGAACCACGTCGGCGCGCCCAACCCCATGCTGGCCGCTGACATCGTCGACGAGACCGGCCGCAGCCTGCGCGGCGTGGCGGGGGAGCCGGGCGAGGCAGTGTACCGGTCTCCGGCGCTGACGGCCGGATACTACCGGGACGAGCAGGCGACGGCCGCGGCGTTCCGCGACGGCTGGTTCCACTCCGGAGACAGTTGCGTCTTCGACGACGACGGCCAGCAGATCATGGTGGACCGCTTCAAGGACATCGTGAAAACCGGCGGCGAGAACGTGTCCAGCCTCCGGGTGGAGACGGTGCTGGCCGGGCATCCCGCGGTCGGCCGGGTCGCCGTGATCGGCGTTCCGGACGAGAAGTGGGGCGAGCTCGTCGCCGCTGTCGTCGTCAAGACCGCCGAGGTGACCGACGTGGAGCTGATCGCCTATGCGCGCGAACAGCTGGCCGGGTACGAGTGTCCGAAAAGGATCTTCTTCGTGGAGAAGATGCCCGAGACGGTCGGCGGCAAGATCCTCAAGTACCACCTCCGGCAGCGGTTTGCCTGACCGTCTTCAGGCAACGGCGACCCGCGCGGCGGCGCGGACGATCTCCTCGTCGCCGCGCGTCACCCGCAGCACGAGTTCGGCGACCCCGGACTCGATCGCGGTGACTTCGCCGGAGAACCGCAGCCGGTTCCCGAGGAAGACCGGAGCGACGAACCGGACCTCGTACTCGCGGAGGTGCTCGATGCCGCACCAGTCGGTCAGCCACGCGGCGAGAAGCCCGGCCTGGAACTGGCCCATCGCCAGCACTCCGGGGAACCCCGCGGCAGCGGAAAACTCCGGATCGTGGTGCAGCGGGTTGAAATCGCCGCCCGCGCCGGCGAACCGCACGATGTCGGTCTGGGTGACCGGCCCGGTTTCCCCGGTGGGCAAGGACTCGCCGACGGCTACGGCGACGGGCTTCCTCACTGGGCACTCCGCTCGATCAGGACTTCCCGCACGCGGACCGCGCATTCGCCCGACGCGTCGAGGTAGTCGGTTTCCAGGGTCACGAAGCGCATGCCGCGTTTCTCCGTGTCGTCGGCGACGCGGCGTACGCCGTGCACCGAGTCGCCAGCGCACAACGGCCGAAAGTAAGTCCAATTCACCGAACCTACGACGACTCGCTCGAATGCCAGCCCCAGCTTGGCCACGAACGCCCGCTGATCGCGGAAATGCCCAGCCACCACTACATGCGTGGCCGTGGCGGGCACGTCGGGAAAACCCGCGTCACGGGCGGCGCCGCGGTCGACGTGCACCGGATCGGCGGCGTGGGTGGCCAGGGCGAACTCCCGGATCTTACCGCGCTCTACGTCGAACGAGACCTCGTCGAGGACGTTCATGACACCTCCCTGTTTGGTCTGACCTATAGTATCATTAGCCCGAAACGACGCGAAGGGTTGACCGATGGAGCTCGCGGACTCGCCCGAAGAGGCCCGGTTCCGGGCGGAGATCAGGGACTGGCTCGGCAGCGCGCTGCCGAAACTGCCCTGGCCCGAACCGCCGGACCTGGAAGGAAAGCTGCCGTTCTGGCGGCAGTGGCAGCAGATGCTGTTCGACGCCGGTTACGCCGGGCTGTCCTGGCCTGCCGAATACGGCGGCCGTGGCGTCGACGAGAAACTGCGCGCGGTGTTCACCGACGAAACCGACCGCGCGGGCGCGCCGGAGCGGCTCAACATCATCGGCGAGGACTTCGCCGGGCCCACGATCGCCGGCTTCGGCACCGACGCGCAGAAAGAACGGTTCCTGCGCCCGATCCTGACCGGCGAAGAGATCTGGTGCCAGCTGTTCTCCGAGCCCGAGGCCGGTTCCGACCTGGCCTCGCTGCGCACCAAGGCGACCAGGACCGAGGGCGGCTGGCGGATCGACGGGCAGAAGATCTGGACCAGCCGCGCGCAGCTCGCCGCGCACGCGATCCTGCTCGCCCGCACCGGCGGCGGCCCGCGGCACAAGGGCATCACGTACTTCCTGCTGCCGATGGACAGCCCGGGGGTCACCGTGCGGCCGCTGGCGCACATGCTCGGCGAGGCCGAATTCAACGAGGTTTTCCTCGACGGCGTGTTCATCCCTGATGAGCTCGTCGTCGGGGAAGTCGACGGCGGCTGGCGGGTCGCGATGGGGACGCTGGGCTACGAGCGGGTCGCCATCGCGACCGGCCGGGTCAACACGCGCCGCGCGGTGGAGGACATCGTCGCCGACATCGCCGCCCGCACCGGCGAAAACGGCGAGCCGCTCGGCGCGGACCCGGTGGTCCGGCAGAAGATCGCCGACCTCTACGGCCGCGCGCTGACGCACCGGCTGATCGGCCAGCGGGTGGTCACGCTCGCCGCGGAGGGCGGTCCGCCCGGGCCGGTCACCTCGATCGGCAAGCTGTACTTCTGCCCGCTGGTGGAGGATCTCGCGGACTTCCGGCTTTCGCTGGATCCGCTCGGCGACCAGTTCGGGCTCGACGACGAGCAAGCCGGCTCGCGGTGGCTCCGGCTGGCCTACCAGGCCCGCGGCACCGCCATCGCGGGCGGTTCCACCTTCATCCAGCGCAACATCCTGGCCGAGCGGATGCTCGGCATGCCGAGGAGCTGACACCGTGGTCTACACCTGGGTTCCCACCGACGACTACGTCGAGAACGCCAACGTCACGCGGCTCGCCCGCACGCACGGCGCGGACTCCCTGGCCGAACTGCGCGCGCGGTCGGTCGAGGACATCGGCTGGTACTGGGACGCCGTCGTGCGCGACCTCGGCCTGCCCTTCCGCAAGCCGTACTCGCAGGTGGTGGACCTGTCGCGCGGTGCGGAGTGGCCGGACTGGTTCGTCGGCGGCGAGCTGAACATCGCCGACGCCTGCCTGACCCGCTGGGCGGAGAAGTCGCCCGAGCGCGACGCCGTTGTGCACGAGGCGGAGGACGGCACGGTCCGAAAGCTGACCTACGGCGAGTTGGCGTCCGAAGTGGAGCGGGTGGCCGCCGGACTGCGCGCGCTGGGCATCGGCCGCGGCGACGCGGTGGGACTGTTCCTGCCGATGATCCCGGAAGCGGTGGTGGCCGTCTACGCCGTGGCGCGTCTCGGAGCGGTGCTTGTTCCCTTGTTCTCCGGATTCGCGCCCACGGCGATCGCGTCGCGGTTGCAGGACGCCGACGCCAAAGCGGTCGTTGTCGCCGACGGAACCGTGCGCCGGCGCCGGGAAGTCGCGATGAAGCCGTTGCTGGACGAGGCTTTGGCGTCGTGTCCGACCGTGGAGCACGTGCTGCTCGTCGGAAACCTGACCGCGGAGCCGAAACCCAGCACCCCGAAGGACGTGTTGTGGTCGCAGCTCCCCGCTGGCGACCCGGGGCCGGTCGAGGCGATGTCCGCCGCCGATCCGCTGCTGCTGGCCTACACGTCCGGCACCACCGGCAAGCCCAAGGGCGCGGTCCACACGCACGCCGGGTTCCTGGTGAAGACCGCCAGCGAGGTGGCCTATTCCTTCGACGTCAGCGAGAGCGGCGTGTTCTGCTGGGTCACCGACATGGGCTGGATCATGGGCCCGCTGTCGATCGTCGGCACGCACGCCAACGGCGCGACCCTGCTGCTCTACGAGGGCTCGCCGGACGTGCCGGACTTGAACCGGTTGTGGGACCTGGCGCAGCGGCACCGGGTGACCATGCTCGGCGTGTCGCCGACGCTCATCCGCACCCTGCGCACGAGCGAGAAGGCCGATCTGAGCGGGTTCGATCTGTCCGCGGTGCATGTGCTCGGCTCGACCGGCGAACCCTGGGACCCGGACTCCTACGAATGGCTGGCCCGCGACGTGTTCGGCGGCCGGGTGCCGATCATCAACTTCTCCGGCGGCACGGAGGTGGGCGGCTCGTTCCTCGCGCCGTACCCGGTGGAGGAAATCCGCAGCTGCTCGCTCGGCGGCCCTTCGCTGGGCATGGACGTGGACGTGGTCGACGACGCCGGGAAACCGAGCCGCGGCGAGATCGGCGAACTCGTCTGCCGCCAGCCGTGGCCCGCGATGACCCGCGGGGTGTGGAAGGACGACGAGCGCTACCTGGAGGCGTACTGGTCGACGTTCCCCGGGATGTGGCGGCACGGCGATTACGCGCTGGTCGACGCTGACGGGCAGTGGTTCCTGCGCGGCCGCTCCGACGACGTGATGAACGTGGCGGGCAAACGGCTCGCCCCTGCCGAGGTCGAAGCGGTGCTCGCCGCGCATCCCGCGGTCGCCGAAGCCGCCGCGGTCGGGGTGCCCGACGCCAAGAAGGGCGAAGCGGTCTGGGCGTTCTGGGTCCCCCGCCCGGGGGCGGGGGAGGACGTGTCGGCGAAGCTGCGCGAAATGGTCGCCGAGGAACTCGGCAAGCCGTTCGCTCCGTCGGCGGTGTACCGCGTGGCGCAGCTGCCCAAGACTCGCTCGGCGAAGATCCTGCGCCGCGCGGTCCGGGCCGCCGTGCTGGGCACCGACCCCGGCGACCTGTCCGGCGCGGAAAACCCCGAGGCGGTCGGGGAGATCCGCGCGCTCGTGCGGCCGTGAGCTCAGTTCTCGCCGGGGACCGGGATCTCCGTGCGTTCGTCCACCTCGAGCACCGCCTGGGCGTAGGAGTGCACGTGCCGGTTCATCCGGCGGACCGCGGCGTCCGGGTCCTTGGCCCGGATGGCCGTGGTGATCGACTTGTGCGCGCGCACCGTGGTGCGGCGGACCTCGTCGTCGACGAACGTCTCGTTCTCGGTGGCCGTGTAGATCGCCGTGGACAGCGCGGACATCAGCCCCATCAGCAGTTCGTTGTGGCTGGCGGTGGCGACGGCGACGTGCCAGTCGACGTTGGCCTGGAGGAAATCGGCCAAGCTGCCGTTTTCGTCCGCGATCGCCTTGTTGGCCGCGTCGAGCCGGGCGAGGTCGGCGTCGGTGCGGTGCTGCGCCGCCAGCTTCGCGCAGAAGGGCTCGATCGCCTCGCGGGTCTCCAGCAGTGCGGCGAGCCGGACCCGCTGGCCGCGGATGAGCAGGTTCACCGAACTGGCCACGGACTCCTTGCCCGGCCGCTGGACGAAGGCGCCGCCGCCGCGGCCGGCCTTGATCCGGACCAGGCCCTGGACCTCGAGGATGCGCAGCGCCTCGCGCACGGTGGTGCGGCTCATCCGGGTCTGGGTGACGAGGTCGCGCTCGGTCGGCAGCGCGGTGCCTTCCTCGAACTCGCCTTCGAGGATGCGTTCCCGCAGGTCGTCGGCCAGCACATCGGAAGCCTTGGGCACCTCCATGGGCGCCAGGCGCACCGCCGAGCGGCCGGTGCTGCTTGCCGGTGGTCGGGTGCCCGCCATGTCAGTCTCCCCACTTTTTGGCCTAAAGGTCTGACCTAAGCTACCATTTTTCCCTGGGTCGGGTCGTATTGAACCAGCAATCGTGACGTCGACGGCGAAAGGCACGAGCAATGCGGTGGACATTGACCGAAGATCAGGAGCTGTTCCGGGACGCCTTCCGCGGCTGGCTGGAACGCTTCGCCGCCGTCGAAGACGTCCGCGGCTGGCTCGACAGCGGCGACAGCGCCCCGTTCGAACAGCGGTTCGTCGAGGAGGGCTGGTTTTCCGTCGGATCGCCGGAATCCCTGGGCGGCCAGGGCGGCGGCTTGCTGGACCTAGCCTTGGCGGCGGAACAACTGGGCAGGGCGGCAGCGCCTTCTTCGGCGTGGCTGGCTTCGGTGCTGACCGCACCGGTGTTGCCGGCTGGGGCGGCGGAAGCCTGCTTGGCCGAAGGGGAATTCGCGGCGCTCGCGGTCAGCGCGGGTAAGCCGCTCGACGCGGCGACGACGGTGGTCGCCGAGGGCGGAACACTCCGCGGCACTGTGCCCCTGGTGCTCGCGGCGGACCGGGCTCGCCGGTTCGTGGTGCCCGCCGCCGGACGGCTGTACCTGGTGGACGCTGAGGAGGTTTCGCTCACCCGGCGCGCGTTGCTTGACCGCAGCCGTTCGGTGGCGGATGTGGTGCTCGACGGCGCACGCGGGACGGAGTTGCCGTCGCCTGCCGGCGAGCTGTCGCGAATCGCGTTGCGGGCGGCGGTTCTCGTCGCCGCGGACAGTTTGGGTGCCGCGGAGCGGATGCTCGAGCTCGCGGTGGAGTACAGCAAGCAGCGGGAGCAGTTCGGCGTTCCGATCGGCTCGTTCCAGGCGGTCAAGCACGCCGCGGCGACGATGCTGGTCACCGTCGAGTCGGCCCGATCGCTGGTCTACTACGCGGCCGCGGCGGTCGAGCAGGAGCACGAGGACTACGTCCTGCACGCGGCGGCGGCGAAGGCTCAGGTGTGCGCCGAAGCGGTGCGTGCCGCGGACAGCGCGCTGACCATGCACGGCGCGATCGGCTACACGTGGGAACACGACCTGCAGTTGTTCTACAAGCGCGCCAAGCTCAATGGCAGTTTGTTCGGCGCCCCGGCGGAGTGGAACGAACGGCTGGCGCGCGAGCTGCCCCTGCTGCCCGCGGCCTGACCGGCCCGGTTTTCGTTCCGCCGCCCGTCGGCGGACGTCTACAGTTTTGGTCAGTCCTTTGATATAGTTAGCCCAAATCAAGCGCTTGGGAGAACCGCTGTGGACTTTGAGCTGACCGAGGACCAGGCCACCATCCGCAAGGCGGTGGCGGAGCTGGCCGGGAAATTCGACGACCAGTACTGGCTCGAGAAGGACGCGGCCCACGAGTTCCCCGCCGAGTTCTACGACGCGTTCGCCAAAGGCGGCTGGCTCGGCATCACCACGCCGGAGGAGTACGGCGGCCACGGGTTCGGCATCACCGAGGCGGCGCTGCTGCTCGAAGAGGTTTCCGCATCCGGCGGCGGGATGAACGCGGCCAGTTCCATGCACCTGTCGATCTTCGGCATGCACCCGGTGATTGTGCACGGCTCGGAGGAGCTGAAGCGGCGCACGCTGCCGCGGATCGTGAACGGCGACTTGCACGTGTGCTTCGGCGTCACCGAGCCCGGCGCGGGCCTGGACACCACGAAGATCACCACGTTCGCGCGGCGCGAGGGCGACGAGTACGTGGTCAACGGGCGCAAGGTGTGGATCTCCAAGGCCGTCGAGTCGGAGAAGATCCTGCTGCTGACCCGGACCACGAAGTTCGAGGACGCGGAGAAGAAGACCGACGGGCTCACCCTGTTCCTGACTGACCTCGACCGGTCCAAAGTGGACATCCGCCCGATCAAGAAGATGGGCCGCAACGCCGTCACCTCCAACGAGCTGTTCATCGACGACCTGCGGATCCCGGTCGAGGACCGCGTCGGCGAAGAAGGCAAAGGGTTCAAGTACATCCTCGACGGGCTCAACCCGGAACGGATGCTGGTCGCCGCGGAAGCGCTCGGCCTCGGCCGGGCGGCGTTGCGCGCCGCGGTGCGCTACGGCAACGAGCGCGAGGTGTTCGGCCGTCCGATCGGGATGAACCAGGGGCTGCAGTTCCCGCTCGCGGACTCGCTGGCGCGGCTCGACGCGGCGGAACTCGCCCTGCGCAAGGCGACCTGGCTCTACGACAACGGAAAACCCTGCGGCCGCGAGGCGAACACCGCCAAGTATCTCTGCGCCGACGCGGGTTTCCAGGCCGCGGACCGCGCGCTGCAGACCCACGGTGGGATGGGTTACTCCGAGGAGTACCACGTCGCCCGGTACTTCCGCGAAGCCCGCCTGCTCAAGATCGCACCGCTGAGCCAGGAGATGGTGCTCAACTATCTCGGCTCGCACGTGCTCGGACTGCCGAGGAGCTACTGATGTTCGGACTGGACAACCGATCGGCGCTCGTCACTGGGGCCGGCAGCGGGATCGGCGCCGCCGTGGCCCGCGCCTTCGCTGCCGCCGGGGCGCGCGTGCTGGTCACCGATATCGACGAGCAGGCCGCGAAGGCCACGGCCGAGAGCATCGGCGAGAAGGCCGAGTACCGCGCCCTCGACGTCCGTGACGCCGCCGGTGCGCAAGAGGCGGCGAAGCAGGCTGCGGCGCTCACGGACGGCACGCTGCACATCCTGGTCAACAACGCCGGGGCGATCGCGCCCGCGATGTTCCCGAAGATGACCGAGGAAGCGTTCCGGCGCATCGTCGACATCCACCTCGTCGGCAGCTTCGTGTGCAGCCAGGCCGTGCTGGACTACCTGCCCGAGGACGGTTCCGGGCGGATCATCAACGTCACCTCCGCCGCCGGGCTGGAGGGGACGATCGGCCAGGCGAACTACGGCGCCGCCAAGGCCGGGATCATCGGGCTCACCAAGTCGCTGGCCAAGGAACTCGCCCGGCGGCAGGTGACCGTGAACGCGCTCGCGCCGCTGGCTGCCACACCGATGACGGAAAACATCCGCAGCAACGAGAAGCTCGCGGCCAAGACGCTCGCGCGGATTCCGCTGGGGCGCTGGGCTTATCCGGACGAGATCGCGGGCAGCTTCGTGTTCATGGCCTCGGACGCCGCCGGGTACATCACCGGCCAGGTGCTTCCGGTCGACGGCGGGACGGTGATGTGATGGGCAAGCACGCCAAGAGCCCAATGCTTGCGGCCGGGCGGGAAGTGCTCCTCGCCGAGGCCGTGCGCACTCCGATCGGCAAATCGCACCCGGAGCGCGGCTGGTACCGCGACACGCACCCGAACGCGCTGCTGGCCGCATGCTACACCGAACTCGTCAAGCGCACCGGGCTCGAACCGGGCGCGGTCGAGGATCTCGTGATCGGCTGCACCGCCCCGTTCGGCGAGCAGTCCCGCAACATCGGCCGCAACGCCTGGCTGCAGGCCGGATACCCGCCCGAGGTGCCCGCGGTGACCCTCGACCGGCGCTGCGGTTCGGCGCAAACCGCCATCGCGATGGGCGCCGGGCTGATCGGCTCGGGCACGCACGACCTTGTCATCGCCGGGGGAGTCGAGCACATGGGCCACGTGCCGATCGACTCGCCGGTGAAGATCTCCGAACTGTACGGCGACCCGTGGCCGGAGGAGCTGCGCGAGCTGTATTCCTTTGTGCACCAAGGCGAAAGCGCTGAACTGATCGCCGACCGCTGGGGCATCGGCCGCACCGAAATGGACGAGTTCGCGGTCCGTTCGCACCGGCTGGCCGCCGAGGCACTGGCCGAAGGCCGGTTCGACGCCGAGACGGTGCCGTTCGGAGACCTGCGCGGTGACCAGAGCATCCGGCCCGGCACCGATCTGGAGAAACTGGCGGGCCTGAAACCGGCGTTCCGCAAGGAAAACGGCCGGATCACCGCGGGCAGTTCGTCGCCGATCTCCGACGGCGCGGCCGCGGTGGTGCTCGCCTCCCGGGAAGCGGCCGCCGAACACGGCTTGCGCGCACGGGCCCGCATCCTCGACCAGACCACCGTCGGCGTGGATCCGGTCATCATGCTCACCGGCCCCATTCCCGCGACCCGGAAGATGCTGGAGCGCAACGGACTGAGCATCGACGACATCGACCTGTTCGAGGTCAACGAAGCGTTCAGCTCGGTCGTCCTGGCGTGGGAGCGCGAGCTGAAGCCGGACATGGACCGGGTGAACGTGAACGGCGGCGCGATCGCGCTCGGCCACCCGGTCGGCGCGACCGGTTCCCGGCTGATGGCCACCATCCTGGCCGAACTGGAACGCCGGGACGCCGAACTCGGCCTGGTGACCATGTGCTGCGGCGGCGGCCTGGGCACCGCCACCCTGATCCAGCGGCTCGACGGATGATGGACCTCAAGCGCTTCATTCCCGAGGGCGCCGGGATCTGGTGGGGCCAGGCCAGCGCGGAGCCGACGCCGCTCGTGCACGCCCTGCTCGACCAGATCGGCGCGCTCGGCTCGCACCGGGCGTTCTGCGGCCTCACCTGGGACAAGCGGCTCACCCGGGAGCTGCCGCCCGAGCTGGAGCTGATGTCCTACGGGGCGCTCGGCGAGCTGCGCAAGCTCAGCCGGGAGGGACGGCTGACCGTCGTGCCCTGCCACTATTCGGCTCTGCCCCGGCTTTTCGCGGAACGCTCGCTGCCCAGCGACGTCGGACTGGTCCAGGTGTCCGCGCCGGACGCCGACGGGTTGTGCTCGCTCGGCGTCGGTGCCGATTACGCGGCGGACGCCGTCGCCCACACCCCAGTGCTGCTCGCCGAGATCAACCACCGCATGCCGGTCACCCGCGGAACGCCCAAAATTCCGCTGCAGCGGTTCGCCGCCACGGTCGAAACCGACCGGCCGCTCGCCCAGGCCCCCGGAAAAGCCGCGGACGACGTCGAACTGGCCATCGCCCAGCACGTCGCCGACCTGGTCGAGGACGGCGACACCCTGCAGATGGGCGTCGGTTCGCTGCCCTCGGCGGTGCTGGACGCGCTGACGGGGCACACCGATCTGGGCTTTCACTCCGGGATGATCTCCGACGGAGTCCTCCGGCTGGCCGACAAAGGCGTGCTCACTGGTGCCCGCAAGGAAATCGACCCCGGTGTCATCGTCACCGGCGCCGCGCTCGGCACCGCTGAACTCTACGACCGCCTGCCGGAGCTGCCGGTCGAATTCCGGCCCGCCAGCTACACCCACGCACCATCCACTTTGGCCAGTCTCCGGTCGCTGGTGTCGATCAACTCCGCGATCGAGGTCGATCTCACCGGGCAGGTCGGCGCCGAGATCGCCCGGGGCGCCTACCTCGGCGCGGTCGGCGGCCAGGCGGACTTCAGCCGCGCCGCCGCGCTCACCGGGGCGCGGTCGATCATCACCGTGCGAGCTCGAGCCGGCTCGCATTCCACGATCGTCCCGGCTCTGCACGGCGGCGTGGTCACCACCTCACGGTCCGATGTGGACTACGTGGTGACCGAGTACGGCGCGGCCGCCTTGCGCGGCTGCGACCTCGCCGAACGGGCGCGGCGGCTCGTCGCCGTCGCCGCGCCCGAACACCGGGAAGCCCTGTCGAGAGGAGTCCAGCCATGACCAGCCGGCGACCGAGCCGCGTGCACATCCGCGAAGTCGGCCCGCGCGACGGTTTCCAGAACGAACCGGAGCACATCCCGACCGCCGACAAGATCCGGCTGATCAACGCGCTCGCCCAGGCCGGGCTGAAGCGCATAGAGGTGGCCAGCTTCGTGCGGCCGGACGTGATCCCGCAACTGTCCGACGGGGTCGAGGTGCTGCACGGCATCGACGTGCCTGACGACGTGCGGCTGATGGTGCTGATCCCCAACAGCCGGGGCCTGGACAACGCACTGAAAGTGCGCGAGAAGTTCCACGAGGCCGCGATCTTCGTGTCCGCGTCGGAAACGCACAACAAGAAGAACGTCAACCGCACTGTCGCCGAAACCATGGCCGACAACGACAAGATGGCCGCCCGGATCGAGGCCGAGGGCCTGGACTGCGCCGCGGTGATCGCCACCTCGTTCGGCTGCCCATACGAGGGCAAGGTGGAGCTGGACCGGGTGCTCGGGCTCGCCGAGCGGTTCGCCGAGGCCGGGGCCGCCGAGATCGGCTTCGGCGACACCACGGGCATGGCGAATCCGGCCTATGTCACGGAGTTCTTCGCCGCGGCGCTGGAGCGGCTGCCCGGCGTCGAGGTGACCGCGCATTTCCACAACACTCGAGGGCAGGGCCTGGCCAACGCCTTCGCTGCCCTGGAAGTCGGCTGCGCCAGCTTCGAGTCCAGCTTCGGCGAACTGGGCGGCTGCCCGGTTCCGCCCGGCTCCACCGGCAACATCGCCACCGAGGACCTGGTGAGCATGTTCCACGAAATGGGCGTGGAGACCGGCCTGTCGCTGCCCGGCCTGATCGACGCCGCCCGCGCCGCGCAGGACACCCTGGGCCGCAAGCTCACCGGCCATTCCATCGTCGCCGGACCTGTCAACTGGAACTGAGAGGAAACACCTCATGAGCAACCGCGTCGCGCTCGTCACCGGCGGTGCGCAAGGGATCGGGCAGGGCATCGCGCTGACCCTGGGCGAACAGCACTTCAAGGTGGCCATCGCCGATCTGAACCTCGAAGCGGCCCAGTCGACCGCGAAGACCATCACCGAAGCGGGCGGCACCGCGCTCGCCGTGCAGGCCGACATCACCGACACCGCGTCGGTACAGGCCGCCGTCAAGACCGTGACCGAGGAACTCGGCCCGATCGAGGTCGTGGTGAACAACGCCGGCTGGGACGACTTCATGAAGTTCGTCGACACCGACGAGGACTTCTGGAACCGCATCCTGGACATCAACTTCAAGGGCGCGCTGCGGGTCATCCAGGCGGTCGTGCCGGGCATGATCGAGCGCGGGTTCGGCCGGGTGGTCAACATCGGCTCGGACGCCGGCCGCGTCGGCTCGTCGCTGGAGGCGGTGTACTCGGGCGCGAAGGGCGGCATTATCGCCTTCACCAAGACTCTTGCCCGCGAAGTCGCCACCAAGGGCATCACCGCCAACGTCGTGTGCCCCGGCCCGACCGACACCCCGGCGCTGCGCAAGTTCGCCGACAGCTCTGGCCAGGACGCGGACAAGGTCCTGGGCGGCATGGTTCGCGGTGTGCCCATGAAGCGACTGGCCAAACCGAGCGACGTCGCCGCCGCGGTGGCGTTCTTCGCCTCCGACGCCGCCGAGTACATCACCGGCCAGACCCTGTCCGTCAGCGGCGGATTGACCATGGCATGAGGGTGGACTGGAAGCAGATCGGCGACTACGACGACATCCGTCTCGACTACAGCGGGGACGGAATCGCGAAGATCACCATCTGCCGTCCGGAAGTGCGCAACGCCTTCCGCCCCCAGACGCTCGTCGAGATCTCCGACGCGCTCGAGGTGGCACGCGAGGACACCGAAATCGGC
Source organism: Amycolatopsis echigonensis (assembly GCF_014174495.1). Classification (GTDB taxonomy): domain Bacteria; phylum Actinomycetota; class Actinomycetes; order Mycobacteriales; family Pseudonocardiaceae; genus Amycolatopsis; species Amycolatopsis echigonensis. The sequence goes on along the minus strand of NZ_JACJHR010000037.1, from coordinate 27,647 downwards.
GTGATCGTCCTGACCGGGCAGGGAGATCTGGCGTTCTGCTCCGGCGGCGACCAGCGCGTGCGCGGCGACACCGGCTACCTGTCCGAGCCCGGGAAGCCCGGCCGGTTCCACGTGACCGACCTGCACGTCCAGATCCGACGGCTGCCGAAACCGGTGGTCGCGATGGTCGCCGGGTACGCCATCGGCGGGGGACACGTCCTCCAGCTGGTGTGCGATCTGGCGATCGCGGCGGACAACGCTCGGTTCGGGCAGACCGGGCCGCGGGTGGGTTCGTTCGACGGCGGGTTCGGCGCCGGGCTCCTGTCGAACCTGGTGGGCGCACGCAAGGCCAAGGAGATCTGGTTCCTGTGCCGCCAGTACGACGCCCGGCAGGCACTGGAGATGGGCCTGGTCAACACCGTCGTGCCGCTGGCGGAGCTGGAGGCCGAGACCGTGCGATGGTGCCGGGAAATGCTCGCGCTCTCGCCGTTCGCGCTGCGGATGCTCAAGGCGAGCTTCCACGCCGCAGAGGACGGCCTGGCTGGGATCCAACAGCTCGCGCACGACGCCAACCTGCTGTTCTACGCCTCCGAGGAAGCCAAGGAAGGCCGCGAGGCCTACCAGGACAAGCGCACGCCGGACTTCGGCCGGTTCCCGCGCCGTCCCTGACGAAAGGTTCATCATGAGCGACAACGTGGTCGTGCGCCGCTCCGCCGGGGCGGGGGTCGAGGTCTGCACGCTGAAGCGCCCGCCCGCCAACGCGCTGGGCCTGCCGATCATCGACGGGCTGCACGCCGCGCTCGACGAGGCGGCCGGGGCGAAGGTCGTGGTCATCTCGTCCGAGGTGCCGGGCTGCTTCGCCGCGGGCGCGGACATCAAGCACATGTCCTCGATCGACGCGAAATCGTTCACCGAGTACGGCGACAAGCTGCGCGGAGTGCTCGACCGGGTGGCCTCGGCGGACCGGATCACGATCGCCGCAGTGGACGGCCTCGCCCTCGGCGGCGGGCTGGAACTGGCGATGGCCTGCTCGCTGCGGGTCGGCTCGGCCGCGGCGAAATTCGGGCTGCCGGAAGTGAAACTCGGCCTTATCCCCGGTGCGGGCGGCACCCAGCGGCTGCCGCGGCTGGTCGGCCGGGGCCGCGCGCTGGACATCATGCTCACCGGACGCCAGGTGCCCGCCGAGGAAGCCCACGCGATGGGGCTGATCGACCGGCTGGTGCCCGCCGGGACGGCGGAGAAGGCCGCGCTGGAACTCGCCGGAGAGCTGGCCGGGCTGTCGTTGCCCGCGCAGCAGGCGGTGATCCGCACCGTGGACGCCGCGTTCGACCTGCCGCTGGAGCAAGGGTTCCGGTACGAGGTCGAACAGGAGCAGGAACTGTTCGAGACCGGCGAGGCGAGAGAAGGGCTCACCGCTTTCCTGGCGAAGCGGCCGCCGAATTTCGCGTGAGGAGCGACGCCGTGACAGGACCGCTCGCGGGCGTCCGGGTGATCGAGATCGGCTCGATCGGCCCGGGACCGTTCTGCGCCATGCTGCTGGCCGATCTGGGTGCCGATGTGCTCCGGATCGACCGCAGCGCGGGCGCCGCCCTGGTCGGGCCGAACACGGACTTCCGCGCCGAGTTGCTGCATCGTGGCCGCCGGTCAGTGGCGGTCGACCTCAAGCACCCCGACGGTGCTGGCGTGGTGCTCGATCTCGTGGAGCGGGCCGACGCCTTGTTGGAAGGATTCCGCCCCGGAGTCGCCGAACGGCTGGGTATCGGGCCCGAAGAGTGCCTGGCGCGCAATCCGGCGCTCGTCTACGGGCGGATGACTGGTTTCGGCCAGAACGGTCCGCTGGCACAGGCGGTGGGGCACGACCTGAACTACGTCGCGCTGTCCGGGGTGCTTTCGCTGATCGGCCGCCAGGGACAGCCGCCGACTCCGCCGCTGAGCGTCGTCGGCGACTTTGGCGGAGGCGGCTACCTGCTGGCGCTCGGCCTTCTCGCGGCGTTGCTGGAACGCCACCGGTCCGGGCAGGGGCAGGTGGTCGACGCGGCGATGGTCGAGGGTGCCGCGCTGCTGGGCACGGCGTTCTTCGGCTTCGCGCAGACCGGCGCGTGGAATCCCGAGCGCGGCACGAACCTGGTCGACAGCGGCGCGCCGTACTACGACGTCTACGAGACCGCGGACGGGCGCTGGCTTTCCGTGGCTGCGCTGGAAGGGCGGTTCTACGACGATCTCGTTGACTTGCTCGGCCTGCCCGCCGACCGGCCCGATCGCGAGGACAAGACCGGCTGGCCGCGGCTGCGGAAGCTGTTCGCCGACGCGGTGCGCACCCGCACCCGGGACGAGTGGGTGCGGCTCGCGAGGGACGAACTCCCTGCGTGGCGCCGATGCTCGACGTGGACGAAGCACCGCGACATCCACACAACGTGGCGCGAAAGTCCTTTGTGGACAAAGACGGGCTGGTGCAGCCCGCGCCGGCACCGAAATTCAGCCGGACCCCGGCCGCGCTGCGCCATCCGCCGCCCGTGCCGGGCGAGCACACGGAACAAGCGCTGCGGGACTGGGGCGTGAGCGGGCAGCGGATGCGGGACTGGCGGCGGTCGGGTGCGATCGCGGTCGCGGAGTAGGAGGACAGGAATGTACGGACTGACCGTGTTCAGCGCGGGCAGCGGGCCCGAGCGGTACCGGCGGCTCGCCGACCTCGCGACCAGGGCCGAGGAGGCCGGATTCTCCGCGGTGTGGGCCAACGAGCTGTACAACCGGTCGGTGACCGTGCCGCTGGCGGTGCTGGCGAACGCCACCAGCCGGGTCCGGCTGGGCAGCAACATCGCCTACGGAGTCGGCCGCACCCCGCTCGTGTGGGCCGCCGAGGCACGCGACCTCGACGAGCTGTCCGGCGGCAGGCTCACCCTCGGGCTGGGCAACGGGACCCCGCGCATGATGGAGGACTGGCACGGCGTCAGCGGCGAGGCCCCGGCCGCCCGGATGGAGGAACTGGTCACGGTGCTGCGCAAGCTCTGGCGCCTGCACGAGGGGCCGGTCGAGCACGAGGGCCGGTTCTACCGGGTCCGGCTCAAGCCCACCTCCGACACCCCGCCGCCGGTCCAGGAGAACCTGCCGATCTGGACCGCCGGGGTCAACCCGCTGATGCTGCGCGTGGCGGGCCGGGTCTCGGACGGGCTGGTCGGGCATCCGATGTTCACCTCGGCCTACGTGCGGGAGGTCGTGCGGCCGGGCCTGGCCAAGGGGCTGACGGACTCCGGCCGCGCGGAGAGCGACGTGCAGTTGATGGGCATCCTCATGTGCGCGGTGGACTCCGACGAAGAGGCCGCACGCCGCCGTCTGGCCTTCGCCGTCGCGCAGTACGCCGCTTCTCGTGTGTACGACCGGCTTTTCGCCCTGCACGGCTGGACCGAAGCGCAGGACCGGATCCGGGAGGCGGCGCGGAACCGGGATCCCGAGGCGATGGCCGCCGCGGTGCCGGACGAGGTAATCGACGCCGTCGGAGTGGCCTGCCGTCCCGGCGAATTGAAGGAGCGCGTGGCGGTGCACGCGCGCGACTACGACCATCTGAACCTCGTCAGCGTGCCCTGGGGGCTCAAGCCCGAAGAAGCCGAGGACGCGACAGAGTCCATTGTGGAGGGAATGCGCTGATGGCGGAGCTGAAACCGGAGACGATGGAGCTGTCCCGGCCCGAAGAGGGCATCGTGGTGGCGACGCTCAACCGCCCGGAGTCCCTGAACTCGATGACGGTGCGCATGTTCGCCGAGCTCGAGGAACTGGCCTTCGCACTTGGCGACGACGATGAGACCCGGGTGCTGATCGTCACCGGCGCCGGCAAGGCGTTCTGCGCCGGATACGACCTCGACGACGCCGACGAGCTGACCGGGCTGACCGCGCTGGGCATGCTGGAGCGGCAGGAACACGCGGTCCGCGCGCTGTCCGCGCTGCGGTCGCTGCGCATCCCGGTCATCGCCGCGGTCAACGGGGCGGCCGCGGGCGGCGGTCTGGCGCTCGCGCTGGCCGCGGACATCCGCTTGGCCGCCGAGTCGGCGAAGTTCAACGCCGCCTTCGTCCGCATCGGACTGTCGGCGGGCGATCTCGGCTCGTCCTGGCTGCTGCCGCGGCTGATCGGTCCCGCACTCGCATCGGAAATCGCCTACACCGGACGATTCGTGTTCGCCGAGGAGGCCGAGCGGATCGGGCTGGTCAACCGCGTGGTGCCCGGAGAGAAGCTGCTGGACGAGACCATCGCGATGGCCCGGCTGATCCGCGCCAACTCGCCCGGCGGCGTGCAGCTGTCCAAGCGGGCGCTGCAGGCGAACCTGGAGATCACCTCGTACGCCGCCGCGCTGGAACTGGAGAACCGCGGGCAGGCACTGCTCACCCGGAGCGAGGACATGCCCGAAGCACTGGCCGCCTTCAAGGAGAAGCGCGCACCGAAGTTCACTGGACGCTGAGGGAGCCCCCCATGATCGACTTCGAGGTCCCGGAACTGCGGACCCTCACGCTCGAATCGCCCGAAGAGGGCGTGCTGGTGCTGCGGATCAACCGGCCGGGCCGGATGAATTCCATGACGCCGGGGATGTTCGGCGAATTCCTCGCGGCGGCCAGGGCCATGCGGGACAGCAAGGCTCGCGCGCTGATCGTCACCGGTGCCGGAGAGCGCGCGTTCTGCGCGGGGTTCGACCTGGACGAGATCGACGTGATCACGCGGATGGGCGTCCGCGAGTTCCTGCACTTCCAGGAGACCGCGACCGGTGGCCTGGCCGCGATCCGCGAGCTGCCGTTCCCGGTGATCGCGGCGGTGCACGGTGCCGCGTCCGGCGGCGGTCTCTCGCTCGCACTGGCGGCGGACATCCGGCTCGCCGCGCCGACGGCGAAGTTCAACGCGGCCTTCGTCAAGGTGGGCCTCTCGGCGGGGGAGCTGGGCACGTCGTGGCAGCTGACCCGGCTCGTCGGTCCGGGCCGGGCGGCCGAGATTGCCTACACGGCAAGGGTTGTCGCCGCCGAGGAAGCGGCGCGGATCGGCTTGGTGAACCGCGTCGTCCCGAGCGAGAACCTGATGGACGAGGCGCTGGCGACAGCCCGGCAGATCGCCGGGAACTCGCCCGGCGGCGTGCGGATGTCCAAACGGGCACTGCAGCGCAACCAAGAAGTCGCGAGCTACGCCGGGGCACTGGAGCTGGAGAACCGCGGGCAGGCGCTGCTGACCCGCTGCGACGACATGACCGAGGCATTGGCGGCGTTCAAGGACAAGCGCGCGCCGCAGTTCACGGGAAGGTGACGAAGATGGTGACATTAGGGGACATCGACCCGGGTTTCGGTCCGCACGACGACCTGCGGCACTGGCCGGAACCCGGCGGCCGGATGCGGGATTCCCTGTTCTGGGAGATGATCCTGCCCGACGAGCAACTCGGCATGCAGGTCTACCTGTACCTGACCAACCGCGGCAAGACCGGCTACAACGTCTCCGTCTGGGGGCCAGGCAAGGAACCCGTGGCGCTGAAGCTCGCGCAGGGCTCCGTCGGCGACGACATGGACCTGGACAACTTCGAGTTCGAGGGCCTCTCGGTCAAACAACCGGAACTGCGCCGCACCGCGCAGGTCAGCTACGCCAGCGACGAGGTGAACCTGCAGTTCGACTTCACCGCGCTGCACGACGCGTTCAGCTACAAGAGCAATCCCGACGGGCTGCCGTCGTGGTTCGCCGCGAACCGGCTTGAGCAGACCGGGCACGTCACCGGGTTCCTGGAGGTCGGCGGACGGCGGATTTCCCTGGACCGCAAGGGGCACCGGGACCATTCGTGGGGCACCCGCGACTGGGGCGTGCCGCACCACTGGAAGTGGTTCATCGCCTACACCGAGTCCGGCCGGGTCGTCAACGGCTGGATCTGGATCGCGCGCGGCGAATGGGGCTTCGCCGGGTACGTGGTCAAGGACGGGGTCACGGTGCCGGTCTCGCACATCAAGCACCACGCCGACTACCACGACGACATGACGCAGAAGCACCTTGAAGCGGACGTCGTGGACATCACCGGCGAGACCACTCGGCTGGTGATGGACGCGTACGGTGTGATCAAGCTGCCCACCAAGGACCCGATGGGCACCGTGATCACCGAGGCTGCCTGCACCGTCGCCATCGACGGCGAGGAAGGTGCGGGGCAGTTCGAGACGCATTGGCCTGGCCAGTACCTGCAGCACCTGATCGAGAGCGGTCGATGAGCTGGGACTGGAGCGAACCGCAACGCGCCCTGCTCGCCGATTTCCTCGCCCGGAAAGGGATCTGTTCCGGTCCGGTCAGCACGCGGCGGATCGGCGACGGGCACTCGAACCTGACCTTCTTGGTCAGCGACGGACAGCGGCAGGCGGTCGTGCGCCGTCCGCCTCCGCCGCCGACCCCGCCCGGGGCGCACGACATGCTGCGCGAGGCGAAGCTGATCGGCGCGCTGGCGGGGACCGGCGTTCCGGTGGCCGAGGTGCTCGCCACCGGACAGCCGGGCGAAGTGCTCGACGTGCCGTTCTACGTGATGAGTTACGTCGAGGGGCCCGTGATCACCGAACGCACACCTCCCGAGCTGGCCACTCCTGCCGACCGGCGGCGGATCGGGGAGTCCCTTGTGGACACTCTGGCCACCCTGCACTCGGTGGACTGGGCCGCGCGCGGGCTGGGAGAACTCGGTCGCCCGGAGGGATTCAACGCCCGGCACTTCCGCCGGATGGGGCGTCTCATCGCCGACGGCAACGGCAAGCCGCCGGCGGAATTCGCCGAGCTCGACGCGTGGCTCGCCGCGCACGTGCCCGCCGAAGCCGGTGCGACCATCGTGCACAACGACTACCGGCTCGGGAACGTGATCGTGTCTCCGGACTCGCCGGGGCGGGTTCTCGCGGTGCTCGACTGGGAACTGGCCACGCTCGGGGACCCGCTGTTCGACGTCGGCTACTTCCTGGCGTCCTGGCCGGTCGCCGGGCAGGTGCGGACGCCGACCGAGGACCTCGGGGTCGCCGCGCTGGAGGAGGGCTATCCCGTCCGCGCCGAACTGGCCGAGCGGTATGCGAACCAGACTGGGCGGGATCTGTCCGGACTGGGCTGGTACACCGCGCTGGCGTTGTGGAAGCTGGCCGTGCTGTACGAGTACGGGCGACGGCGGGCCGTGCAGGGCGTGGGGGACGAGTACTACGCGGACTCCGGACTCGTGAAGTCCTTCTTGGCCGCGGCCGAGCAAGCTGCGTCGTGATCAGGACGATCACCGGTTCCGCGGCGGATCTGCGCGCGGGCCGGGCGAGTGCGTCGGAACTGGTCGAGGAGGCGATCGCACGGGCGGATGCGTTCGACCCGGTGCTGGGGGTCTTCCTGCACCGCGACGACGCGGGTGGTCGGAACGCGGCCCGCGCGGCCGACGAACGGTTCGCGCGCGGCGAGCCCGCCGGTCCGCTCGACGGCATCCCCTTGGGGATCAAGGACATCTTGGCTGCCGAGGGCGCGCCCACAACGGCGCCTGGGCGGAGGGGATCGGGGACGCCCCGGCCGTCGCCCGGCTGCGGCGCGCCGGCGGGATCGTGCTCGGGAAGCTCACCACGATGGAGTTCGCCCTCGGCGTGCCCGACCCCGGCAAGCCGTTTCCGGTGCCCCGCAACGCCTGGAACCTCGCGCACTACGCAGGCGGTTCCAGCTCGGGCTGTGGCAGCGGCGTCGCGTCCGGGATGGTGCTGGGCGCGCTCGGCTCGGACACCGCGGGCAGCATCCGGATGCCGGCCGGGTTCAACGGCGTCACCGGTCTCAACCGGTCCCGAGCCAACCTTCGGTTGCTACGCCCTCGACCACGTCGGTCCGCTGGTGCGCACCGCACGGGACTGCGCGCTGCTGCTGTCAGTGCTGGCCGGGCACCATCCAGCCGACTCGTATGCGGCGGAGACCCAGCCGGGCGACTATCTGGGCGGCCTCACGCTGCACGGCGTCTCCGGCCGCACGACCAGCCCTTCTCCCCACCGCCACACCGCCAGCGACAACGCGAGCGGCCGGCCTTGCTCGGAAAACCCCATCGGGAGCACGAGCACCGGGTCGCCCGGGGGTTCCAGTACGCCGTGTGCAGCGACGTCATCACGCTGGTCGGGTCCAGACCGGTGACCTCCGCCAGCGGCGGTGCGCCGAGATGTCCCATAGGCGTGGCGACCAGGTCGGCCGTCTCCAGCAGCGCGTCCATTTTCGCCTGTGCGACGCGCCGGACCCGCATGGCTTGCTGGTAGTCCGACGCGGTGGTCGCCCGTAACGCATGGCATTCCATCTCGGACGAGCCCCCGGCTCCGGTCGCGGCCGCTCCGATGCACGCGGCTCACGGAGCGGAAGACGAAGCGATGGCCGCTATTTCAGCGGGACTGGCGGAATTGGGGGAGTCGCTGGCGAACGTGCCGAAGCCCGTTACGCCGATCCGAGCGGCGGCTTCGACTGCGGACGCTGAACAGGTCCGCTGCCTCGCCCGAGGCAGCGGCCCCGCCCGTTCACACGCTGCGCTGTGCTTTCGCCGCCGCGCTGGCTTTCTTGCTCTGTTCCCTGATCTCGGTCCAGTCCTCATCGGACAGTGCGGTCAGGCCCGCGAAGGTGCCCGGCCCGGCCAGCCGCTGGCCGCCGTCCATCGCGATCGTCTCGCCGGTCAGGTACGGACAGGCGTCGGACAGCAGGAAGACGGTGAGGTTCGCCAGTTCCTCCACGGTGCCCATCCGGCCCATCGGCACCTGGTCGGCCTGGGTCGCGCCGACGCCGCTCTTGTCGGTCGGGTTGAGCATTTCCCAGGCGTAGTCGGTCGGGATCGGCCCGGGAGCCAGTGCGTTGAGGCGGATGCCGTACCGCGCCCACTCCACCGCCAGCGACATCGTCATCGCGTGGACGGCCGCTTTCGCCATGGCCGAGGGCACCACGAAAGCCGAGCCGCTCCAGACCCACGTGGTCAGCGTCGACAGCACCACTCCCGGCAGGCCCTGTTCGATCCAGCGCCGGCCCGCGGCGTGCGTGGTGTTGAACGAACCGTTCATCACCGTCGAGCTGACCGCCTCGAAACCGCGCGCGCTCAACGACTTCGTGGGTGCGATGAAATTCGCGGCGGCGTTGTTGATCACTCCGGTGAGCGGCCCGTGGCCGGACCAGATCTCCGCCATCGCGGCGTCCACCTGCTCCGCGTCGCGGACGTCGACGGTCTGGTAATGCACCATGCCCGGTTCGCCCGCCCCCTCGGCGGCTTCGGCGAGCACCGTTTCACGGCGGCCCCACAGGTGGACCTGTGCGCCGTGCGCGGTGAGGTGCGCGGCGACGCCCCGGCCGAGGCCGGTCCCGCCGCCGGTGATCAGGATGCGGTGCCCCGCCAGGAGATCGGGCGCGAACACGGACTTCGTCGTTGCCATGCGGTGGTCCCTCGTGTCAGAGCCCGAGGCTCTTGCTGATGATCTCGCGCTGGATCTCGTTGGTCCCGCCGTAGATCGGCGGAGCCAAGGCCTTGCGCACCTGGCCTTCCATGCCGTACTCGCGGGCGTACCCGTAGCCGCCCATGAGCTGCATGGCCTCGAGTGCGGTGTGCTTGGCGATCTCCGTGCACTTGAGCTTGGCCATCGACCCTTCCCGCGCGAGCTGGTCCTCCTCGCCCGCGTCGATCCGGGCGGCCACGTCGTAGACGAACGACCTCGCGTAGGCGATTTCGGTGGCCAGGTCGGCGATCCGGTGCCGCACCGCCTGGAAACTGCCGATGGTGCGGCCGAACTGCTCGCGCTGCTTGACGTAACCGAGCAGGTCGTCCAGCGAGCGTTCGGCCGCGCCGAGCGACATCGCGGCGATGATGAGCCGTTCCACGCTCAGCCCGCGCATCAGGTGCTTCCAAGCCTGGCCCACCTCGCCGACGACGTTCTCCGCCGGAATCCGCACGCCGGTGAAGAACAGGTCGTTGACCGTATGCGCTTCCATCGTCTCGATCGGCCGGATCTCGAGACCAGGCACGTCGGTCGGCACGATCAGCAGCGTCAGGCCCTGGTGCTTCGGTCCGCTCGAGTCGGTGCGGGCGAGCAGCAGCAGATGCTTGGCGACGTGCGCCGCGGACGTCCAGGTCTTCTGCCCGTCGACGACGTAGTGATCGCCGTCCAGCACCGCCTTGATCCGCACCGAGCCGAGGTCTGAGCCCGCGCCCGGTTCGGACAGCGCGATCGCTTCCAGTTCCCCGGCGCACAGCCCGCCGAGGATGTCCTTCTTCTGTTCCTCGGTGCCGTACCGCAGGTAAGTCTGGCCCGCGGTCAGCCCAGTGGAGTACCCGGTGATCGGGGCCAGCCCGCGCGAGGTCTCCTCTAGGAAGAGGCACTCGTCGACCATGCCGGCCCCGCCGCCGCCGTACGCCTCCGGGATCGAGACCCCGAGCCAGCCCTGTGCGGCCAGCTTGCGCAGGATCTCCGGGCTGTTGGAGAGCTTCCCGCCGTCCGTGAGCGCGTCCCGCTGCGCGAGCGTGCCGCACTCGCTGTCGCAGAACGCGCGCACCGCGGCGGCGAAGCTCTCTTGTTGCTTCGTGAAGCGCATCGTGATAACGCTCGTTCCCACTCAGTTGCCGCGGTACGGGGCGAAGTCGGGCTTGCGCTTCTCGTTGAACGCCTTGATGCCCTCCTGCGCCTCCTCGGACTCGCCGAACGAGTGCAGGTACGAGTACGCCAGCTGCCCGGTGCTCGCGAACTGCTCGGTGTCGGTGTTGAACGACTGCTTGAGCACCTTGAGCGCGGTGGGGGACAGGGACAGGATCTCGTCCGCCCACTTGCGCACCTCGTCGTACAGCTCCGCCTGCGGCACGACGCTGTTGACGAGGCCCCAGTTCTCCATCTGGGCCGCGGTGTAGCGGCGGCAGAGGAACCACACCTCGCGGGCACGCTTCTCGCCGAGGATGCGGGCGAGGTAGCCGGTGCCGAACCCGGCGTCGAACGAGCCGACGCGCGGCCCGTTCTGGCCGAACTTCGCGGTGTCCGCGGCGATGGTGAGGTCGCACAGCACGTGCAGCACGTGCCCGCCGCCGATGGCGAAGCCGTTCACCGCGGCGATCACCGGCTTGGGCACGTCGCGGATGACGTGGTGCAGGGCGTCGATCTCGAACAGCCCGGAGTCCGAGGGGCCGTAGTCGCCGGTCTCGGCACGCTGTTTCTGGTCGCCGCCGGTGCAGAACGCCTTGTCGCCCGCGCCGGTCAGGCAGATGACGCCGACCTCGCTGCTGCCCCAGGCCTTCTTGAAGGCCTTCACCAGTTCGTCGACCGTGCGGGCGCGGAACGAGTTGTACCGCTCCGGCCGGTTGATGGTGATCCAGGCCAGGCCGTCCTCGACCTTGTAGCTGATGTCGGTGAACTCGTCCATGAAGACCGCGATCCTTTCCCCGTCGGAAGAACGTCGAAGCGGCGGCGCTCCCGCCCTTCACCGAACCTAGGTCTGTGAACGAGCGTTATCAAGAGCGCCGCCGCCGCGAAGGCTGCCGGGAGGAGAGATTTACCCCTTTGTGGAGAGCCCGGCTACCCCTTGCTGGGGTCCAGATAGATCGTCTTGAACACCTGGTAGGAGTGCAGTCCCTCGGGGCCGAGCTCGCGGCCGATCCCGCTGGACTTGATCCCTCCGAACGGCGCGACCGGATCGTTGGTGTAGGCGTTGATACCGATCGTTCCCGACGCGACCCGCCTGGCCACCGCTTCGCCGCGGTCCGGGTCCGCGGTCCACACCGTGCCGCCGAGGCCGTACTCGCTTGCGTTGGCGATGGCGACCGCCTCGTCCTCGTCGGCATAGGGGATCACCGACAGCACCGGCCCGAAGATCTCCTCCTGCGCGATGGTGTGCTTGTTGTCCACGTCGGCGAACACAGTCGGTTGCACGAACCAGCCCCGGTCGCGGTCTGCGGGCCGGCCGCCGCCGGTGGTCAGCCGGGCACCCTCGCCGAGGCCCTTGGCGATGTAGGACTCCACCCGGTCCCGCTGCCGGGCAGAGACCAGCGGGCCTAGTTGGGTGGCCTCGTCCAGCGGGTCGCCGACGGTCAGCGAGCGCGCGAGATCCGTGACTGTGTCCACGACCTCGGCGTAGCGGGTGCGCGGCGCGAGCACTCGCGTGCCGAGCCAGCAGATCTGGCCGTTGTTGAGCAGGGTGGCGGCGAAGAAGCTTTCGATGGTGGCCGCCAGCTCGGCGTCGTCGAGCACGATCGCCGCCGATTTCCCGCCGAGTTCCAGCGTGACGGGCCGCAGCAGCCGCCCGCAGGTCTCCGCGATCGAGCGGCCCGCCGCGGTGGAACCGGTGAAGGAGACCTTGTCCACGCCGGGATGGCCGATCAGGTAAGCGCCGAGCTCGCGTCCGCCCGGGACGACATTCAGCACGCCTTCGGGCAGTCCCGCCTCGGCCGCGGCCTCGCACATCAGCATCGCGTCGAGCACCGTCTCCGGTGCCGGTTTGAGCACCACAGTGCAGCCGGCCGCCAGTGCGGGGGCCAGCTTGAGAAACGTGATGGCCTGCGGCACGTTCCACGGCACGATCGCCGCGACCACGCCGATCGGTTCCCGCAGAACCCGGGAGCTGCCGCCGAGCAAGCCCGGCCGGGTCTCCTCCTGCGGTGAGCCCGTCGCCAGACCCGAGAAGTAGCGCAAGAGCACCGGCGGGAACCCGCCTTCGAACTGCTGCGCCAGGCTGATTGGCATGCCGTTCTGAATGGTCACGCGGCGCGAGGTCTCGGCGGCGCGGTTTTCCAATGCCACTGCGAAGCGTTCCAATGCTTCGGCGCGCAGCTGCGGATTCCGGGACCAGCCGGAGGGATCGTCGAAGGTCCGCCGCGCAGCAGCGACAGCGGTGTCGACGTCCGCCTCGGCTGCCTCCGGCACGCTGCCGATCGGTTCTTCGGTGGTGGCCGAGCGCACTGGGATCCGTTGCGCCGAAGCGGGTTCGGCCCAGTCGCCCGCGAGATAGAGCCGGTCGTAGTCGAGTGTCATCACAGCTCCCCGTGCACAAGCACGATTTTTACGGCGTCCCCGCGGTGCTGCGCGGCGACGGCCTCGTTGATGTCCGCGAACGGCATGGTGGTGACGAGCTTGTCGAACGGGAACCGGCCGGTCCGGTGCAGTTCCAGCAGTTCCGGGATGAACACATCGGGATCGCTGTCGCCCTCGACGATCCCCATCACCCGGACGCCGAGCACTTGCGCCTGGATGAGGTTGAGCGCCAGAGCCGCCTCGGGATCGGCGGGCACGCCGATGATGCCGACCTTGGCGCGATGCGCCAGCGCCTGCATCGCGTCCTGCAGCACGGCGGCGATTCCGGTCGTGTCGATGGCGTAGTCGGCACCCTCGGCCGCGATCGCGCGGACCTGCTCGGCCAACGGGCCGTCACCGGGGTCGACCACATGGGTCGCGCCCAGCGAAAGTGCGAGATCGCGCCGCGCGGCATGCGGTTCCACCACGATGATCCGGCTCAGCCCCCGCACGACCCCGGCGAGGACCGCCGAGAGCCCGACCGAACCGCCGCCGAGCACCAGCAGCGTGCCGCCCGGCTGGCAGTCCAGCGAGTTCAGCACCGCGCCCGCGCCGGTCTGCACGCCGCAGCCGAGCGGCCCGAGCACTGCCAGCGGAGCGTCGCCGGACACCTTGACTACGTTGCGCTCACGGGCGAGCGCGTGGGTGGCGAACGACGATTGCCCGAAGAACGCCGAGCCCACCGGGTTGCCGCCGTCGCTCAGCGGGCTGGTGCCGTCCTGGCGCGCGCCGCCGAAGTTGTAGGCCATGAATTCCTGGCAGTAGGCTGGTTCGCCTGCGTCGCATTGCGTGCAGTGGCCGCAGCTGTCGAAGCTGAGCACGACTTGGTCACCAGGTCCGACCTTGGTGACCGCGCTGCCCACCGCGGCGACGACGCCGCTGCCTTCGTGTCCGAAGACTCCGGGGAGCGGGAACGGCAAGTGGCCGTCTTTGGCCGCGAGGTCGGTGTGGCACAGTCCGACCCCGGCGATCTCGACGAGCACCTCGTCGGGTGCCGGATCGGCGAGCGCGAGGTGCTTGATCGCGAAGGCGCCGCCGATCTCGGTGGCCACCGCGGCGGTGACATCCATGTCGAACTCCTTTGTCCGGTGGGGATTGCTAGCCGTTGGAATCGGGAACCGTGACGCGCACGCCTGAGCAGGCCTCGGTGAGGATCAGCTGGCACGACAGCCGGGAGTTGGGCCGCGCGTCCTCGGCGAACTCGAGCAGCTCCCGCTCTTCGTCGGTCGGTTCGTCGAAAAAGGACACTCCTTCTTCGAGATATACGTGGCAAGTGGCGCACGAGCAGCCGCCTCCGCATTCGGCGACGATGCCGGGAAGGTTGTTGCGCACGGAGCCGTCCATCACGCTCTGTCCACAAGGGACTTCGAGGTCGTGCGTGGTTCCGTCGGGCAGTTGGTAGGTCACTTTCGGCATGATGTCTCCGTATTCACTGGATGACGGCGTCTCGCACCGGGACTGCGGCGTCGGCCAGCCGGGCCGGGTCGATCCGCGTGCCGGACGCGATGAACTTCTTGCCCGCCACGAACTCGGCAGGGGAGTTGGCCGCCTCGACCGCGGCGACGATGCCGCCGAGGTGGTGGAACAGCGCGAACCGGCCGGTCGCGGGATCGCCGCGCAGCACCGTGCCGGGGCTGGGCGGAACCAGCCCGGCGATCTTGAGCTTGAGGTCGAACTGGTCCGACCAGAACCACGGCACCTCGGGCGCGACCGGCGGCGCCCCGGTGATCGCGGCGACGGCCTGCTTCGCCTGCTCGGTCGCGCTCGGGATGCTTTCCAGCCGGGCCAGCGAACCGGTGCTCAGCGGCCTTCGCGTCACGTCGCCGATCGCCAGGATGTGCGGGTCGCTGGTGCGCGCCTGCGCATCGACAACGATTCCTTGCGCGCACACCAGTCCGGCCTCCGCCGCCAGCCGGTCGCGTGGCGTGGCACCGATCCCGACCAGCACCGCCTCACACGGGATTTCCTCGCCGTCGCCGAGCACGACAGCCCGCACCCGGTCGTCGCCTTCGATCCGCACGACGTCCGCACCGGTCACGATCCGGGTGCCTTGTCGCTGGTGGTGCGCGGCCAGGATCTCCGACAGCCGGGGGCTGGCGACCCGGGCGAGCACCCGGTCTTCCCGCTCGACGATCGTCACCGCCACGTCGTTCGCCCGCGCCACCGCCGCGACCTCGAGCCCGATGTACCCGCCGCCGACGATGACCAGCGTGCGCCGCTCCTCGACGCATTTGCGCAGCACCCGCGCATCAGCCAGCGTCCGCAGCGATACCACTCCGGACAGATTCGCTCCTGGCACCGGCAACGGGCGCGGCTCCGCGCCGGTGGCGAGAATCAGGTGCTCGTAGCCGTGCGCCCGGCCCGCGTCGGTCCACACGCACCGGCGGTCGCGGTCGATAGCTGTCACCTGTTCGCCGAGCCGGACCGTGATGTCCTGCTCCCGGTAGAACTCCGCCGGCCGCAGCCACTGTTCGAGCTGGCCTTCGGCGAACTTCTTCGACAGCGGCGGCCGCTGGTAGGGCAAGTCGAGCTCGTCGCCGAACAGCTCCACCGGCCCGGGGTGGCCCGCCTGCCGCAGCAGGCCGGCCACCGTCGCGCCGGCGTGACCGGTGCCGACGACCAGCACCCGCCCGGTCACGACAGATCCAGCCGGACCGGCAGTTTCCGCAGCCCGCCGACGAAGTTGGTGACCACGGGCTTGCGCTGGCCGGTCACCTCGATTCCTTGGATTCGCGGCAGCAGCTCCTCGAACATGATCCGCAGCTCCAGCTTCGCCAGGTGCTGGCCGATGCACATGTGCGGGCCGTAGCCGAAGGCGATGTGCCGGTTGGGCTTGCGGTCCAGTCGGAAGGTGTCCGGCTCGTCGAACACGTCAGCGTCCCGGTTGGCCGACTGGTAGAGCAGCATGAACCGGTCGCCCTTGCGGATCTGCTGTCCGCGCAGCACGTAGTCCTCCTGGGCGCGTCGGGTGAACTGCTTGACCGGGGACACCCAACGCAGGCTTTCGTTGACCAGATCCGGGATCAGCTCGGGACGGTGCTGCACCTTCGCCAGCTGGTCCGGGAACAGCGCCAGCGCCTCGATCGCCCCCGCCATCGTGCTCGAAGTCGTGTCGTGCCCGGCGGTCGCGATCGCGATGAACCAGCCGTAGGCGAATTCCTTGCGGTAGTACTCGCCGTTCTCGTCCCGGGCGCGGGCGATGATGGTGGCCAGGTCGTCCCGCGGGTTCGCGCGCCGGTCCTCGACCAGTTTGTCGAAGTAGGCGTAGAAGTCGTTGATCGCGGCGGACCACTGCTGCGCGGCGGCCTCCGGGGTCAGCGGCTCGACGTCCTCGCGCTGCGCGTCCGGGTCCGCGGTGCCGAAGAACTCCTGCGTCAGCGTCATCATCCGCGGTTCGTCCTCTTCCGGGACGCCGAACAGCGACATGATCACGTGCAGCGGGTAGTAGAGCGCGAACTGCTGCACGAAGTCGATCTCGTTGGCGCCGCTGTGCAGGTAGTTGCCGATCGCCTCGCGGGCCAGCTGCCGGATCCGGTCTTCCCACTTCTTCAGGTTCGCCGGGCGGAACCAGTCGTTGGCGATGTCCTTGATCCGGGTGTGCTCGGGCGGGTCGAGGTAGGTCAGCGTCTCCAGGATCCGCAGGCTGCCGCCGGTGAGCTGCTTGGTGAACGCGTCGCCGGCCTGGTTCTGCAGGATCGGGTTGTGCGAGCCGGGCTCGTCGCCCCCGCCGCTGGTGAAGACGTGCGGCTGCCGCTCGATCTCCATGATGTCGGCGTGCTTGGCGACCAGCCAGACCGGGTCGTAGCCCTCGACGCGCACCTGGCCCAGCGGATGGTTTTCGCGCAGCCAGCGGTAGGCCTCGAACAGCGGCCCGTCGTCGCGATGCCCCTCCGGCAGGACGACCTGCTTGGCGATCTCCTCGGGGATCGGGCGGGTGGACACCTCGGGTGTGGTGGTCATCGGAACTTCCCTCCGGGGTAACGGCTGCGGTGCACGTTGTTGGTCCAATCTTTGGTCCAACAGGACGTGGCGTGCATCACCCCGGAGGAAGAGATTTCTCCCCCCGGATTTCTCCCTAGCTCCCGCGGACGAGGGCGTGGCAGCGGGCCGCCGCCTCCGCCCGGTTGGCGGCGCCGAGCTTGCGGAGCACGTTCTTGACGTGCGTTTTCACGGTGCCGGGGGAGACGAAGAGCTCCTCGGCGATCTGGTTGTTGCTCTGGCCGCGCACGAGGTGGCGCAGGACATCGAGCTCCCGCCGGGTCAGCTGGGCGAGCGGGCCGTCTACGCGCTCCAGTGGGTCTGCCTGTCGTGGGCGTTCGGCTTCGGTGATTCCGGAGCCTTGCAGGCCGCCCAGTACGTCGTCCACCGCGTCGGCCTGCTCGCGCAGCCGTGCCCGCAGCGCGCCGAGCTGTTCGCGGAACACCACGCGTTCGAACAGGCACCCGAGACCCTCGGCGAACAGCCCCAGCAGCTGCTGGTCGAACTCGTCCACATGGTCGTGGTCCACGTGCTGGTCGGCGTGCACCAGGCCGACCACCTCGCCGCGTCCGATCAGGGGAGCGACCACGTAGTCCTTGGTGCGCGCCAGGTTGATGAGCCGGTGGTGGACGTGCGGGTTGTGCTGGGCGTCCTCGACGAGCACCGGGGTGCGGGTGCGGACCACCTCGGTCTCCGGCAGCTCGCGGCCGATCTGCCCCGGGATCGCCGTGCCGACCCGCACCAGGTCCGCGCTCAGCTCGGGATCGGCGTAGGCGTACGCGGAGCGCGCGCTCCAGCTCCGGCCGGACAGACTGGAGAACAGCGCGCGCCGGTAGCCCAGCCGGTTGATCTCGGTCGGCACCCGGTCGGCGAGATCCCGGAGGGAGGACGCCGACCGCAGCCGGAACAGGCAACGGTGCAGATCCGACATCGCGGCACTGCGGGTGGCGAGCATGCTGTCCCGGATCTCCGTGCGCAAGGCGCTCACGCGGGCCAGCGCCGCGGCGATGCGTGCCCCGTCAGTGCCCCGTCCGTCGAACGCGGACACCTCGCGGAGGAGGCCGCTTTCAGCACCCCGCAGGGCGATTTCGGCCGACCGGAGATCACGAAGCGCGGCCGGGGCGACGTCCTGACCGCCCCAAAGCGTGGAGATCTCACGCAGAGTGCGTTGTGTTCGCCGGATCAGTTCGCCTGCCGGTTCAGCACCACTGTCCACGACTGTTCTCCTCGTTCGACCGCCAGAGCGGCGCTGCTCTGTCCGGCCGATTGTCGCCGCGGACCGGTGCCGGGGATACACCGCCGCACGTGATTGCTCTCCAAAGGAGGAGCGAAATACCCCTTACGGGAGTGGCGGATCAGGCGACGGAGATGCCGCCGTTGACACTGACCACTTGCCCGGTGATGAGGCGCGAGAGCGGAGAGGCGAAGAACAGCGTCAGGTTGGCGAGGTCCTCGGGCTCGGTGAGGCCGAGGTGGGCCTGGCTGGTGATCTTCCCGAAGATCTTCTTGCTGAACGGCTGGGACATCGCCCGGTCGTAGGAACCGGTGTTGGCGATCAGCGACGGCGTGATCGCGTTGACCCGCACGCCGTACCGCTTCGCCTCCAGCGCCAGGGTGCGCGAGAAGGTGACGATGGCCGACATCGCGGCGCCCAGCACGGTTTCGCCCGGAGTGGGCACCTTCGCAGCGTCGGAGGCGATGTTGACGATCGAGCCCGATCCTTGCTCCCGCAGGAAAGGCAGCACGGCGCGGCTCATCACAAGCGGTCCCAGCGCTTGCTGAGCAAGGATGTCGCGGACCTCGTCGAGCGGAATCTCGTGCAGGGGAGTCGGCTGGTAAGGCGCGACCACGGAGTTGACCAGGACGTCGATCCCGCTCAGCCGGCGGTGCGCCTCGGTGGCGGCCTCGGCCGCGGACGCGGGGTCGTTCGCGTCCGCGGACAGGAACTCCGCGTGCGCTCGCGGCACGGTCGACAGCACGTGGTCGAGCGCTCGTTTGCCGCGTTCTTCGTTGCGGCCCAGCAGCATCAGCCGATGGCAGCCCGTCTGCGCGAAGGCCACTGCGGTGGCGAGGCCGACCCCTGACGTGCCGCCCGCGATCAGCACCCCGCTGCCGGAGAAGTCGAATCCCTCGTCGGCGCGGGGAATGGAGCCGGTCATGGTCGGTCCCTTCGGTTCGTTTCCTGCATCGTAGAAGATCATATTACATGAGACAAGACTCAGTTGCGTGTTATGTCGACTATCGAGTCTGCTCGGGCGAGGATTTGTCCCCAGCAGTGACCTGCTGCGGGTGCGGGCTGTACGGCTCCGAAAACTCAAGTCGCCGGTTTGTCTTATATTTCTATGGTCAGTCCTTTGTTATGGTCGGTCCCGTCGTTGTCCGGCGCCGCGCAGGCGATCGAGGAGGCGCGATCCCATGACACAGCCAGAATCCCGGCCGAGCGGGCAGGATCAGGCGGATCCCCTCTGGTTGCCGGGAGCGGCTCCGGGGGAGGGGCGGATCGCCAGGGCGCGGCTTCGGTCGCCGGCCGATGTCCGGCGGATCGAAGCGCACCAGCCGGAGACGTTGCGCGAGGGCGCGACCGTGTACGAGGCCATCCGCGCGGCGGCAGCCGAGCACCCGGACAAGGCCGCGATCGTCCAGCTGTGGTCGCACCGCGTGGAAGACCCGCCCACGACGCTCAGCTATCGCGAGTTCGTCGCTTCGATCGAGCGAGCGGCCAACCTCTTCCGCGAGACGGCGGAAGGAGCTCCGAGCGCGGTCGGCATCCTGCTGCCGATGGTGCCGGAAGGGATGATCGCCACATGGGGAGCGGCCACGGCGGGCGTCGCGGTCCCGGTCAACCCGTACCTCGAAGCGGACGCTGTCGCCGCCATCCTCAACGCGACGAGTGCGACCGCGCTGGTCACCACTCCGGACCAGTTCGACCAGGTTCGGCTGGCCGGACTCCGGGCCGCTGTGCCGACGCTGCGGCGGATCCTGCTGGTGGACGCCCCAGGCTCGCCTCATGACTGCGCCGCCGCGATCGCGGCGCATCCGGCGGGCAGGCTGACGTTCGCCCCGTCCGCCGATCCGGACGCCGAAGTCATGCGGATGCCCACCGGCGGGACGACCGGAGCGCCGAAGCTGGTGCGGATGACCCACCGCGGCTAGCTGACTGTCGCCTGGAACGTCGGGGCGCTGATGGGTGCCGGCCAAGACGGCGTAGTCGGGCACGGGATGCCGAACTTCCATTGCGGCGGAACGCTTTCGCTCGGCTTGCGGACATTCCTTTACGGGCAGACGTTGCTGACGCTTACCCCCGGCGGCTTCCGGGACAAGGGCGTCGTGGCGAACTTCTGGGACATCGCCCGGCACTACCGGATGACCTCGCTGCTGGCCACTCCGACGACCGCGGCCGCGCTTCTCGCCGTTCCCGGTGCCTCGTCGGAAGGGCACTGCATCACTGATTTCCATTGCGGCGGCAGCACGGTGCCGCTCGCGCTGGTGCGCGCTTTCCACGACCGGTTCGGCATCTGGCTGCGGGAAAACTGGGGCATGACCGAGGTGCACGGGACGATGACCGGGCATCCCGGAGGCGACCGCGAACCGCGGGTCGGCTCCGCCGGAGTGCCGCTTCCGCACGTCCGGGTCAAGGCCGTCGAAGTCGACGAAAACAATGCGGTCGTCCGGGAATGCGCACCAAGGGAGCGGGGCCTGCTGGTCTTCGGCACCGACACCGTGACGCCCGGCTACCTCGCTCCGGCGCCTCAGGCCGAGTTGTTCGTCCAGGGTCTCGGCGAGGGAAGGCGCTGGGCGAGCACCGGGGATCTCGGCACCGTCGACGAGGACGGGTACGTCTGGATTTTCGGGCGTGCCAAGGACCTCATCATCCGGGGCGGGCACAACATCGACCCGGTTCCGGTCGAAGAGGCCGTCGCGGCGCATCCCGCGGTGCACCTGGCCGCCGCGATCGGCCGTCCCGATCCGCTCAAGGGCGAGCTGCCGATCGCCTACGTGCAGCTCCTCGAAGGGGCGAGCGCGGACCCGGCCGAACTGCTCGAATTCTGCCGGACCCGGATCCAGGAGCGGGCCTCGGTGCCCGTCGAGATCATCGTGGTCGGCCAGATGCCGCTGACGCCCGTCGGGAAGATCTCGAAGCCCGCGCTGCGTCGGGACATTGTCGAGCGGGTGGCTGGCGCGGTGGCCGCAGACGTTCTCGGGGATTCCGCCCGGTTCCAGGTCGCTGTCGACCATTCCGGGCGGCGGCCGGTGGCCGTGCTCACCATCGATCAGCGGGGCGACGGCG
This sequence comes from Amycolatopsis echigonensis, assembly GCF_014174495.1. Taxonomy (GTDB): domain Bacteria; phylum Actinomycetota; class Actinomycetes; order Mycobacteriales; family Pseudonocardiaceae; genus Amycolatopsis; species Amycolatopsis echigonensis. The sequence continues at coordinate 6,406 of NZ_JACJHR010000037.1, read as the reverse complement.
AAGAGCAAGCGCTGCGGAACGCGTTCGCCGGATACGAATTCGGCATCGAGATCCGCACCGCCGCGGTCGCGGACTGACGCGCGATCCCGGATCCGCGACGGCCGGGGCGGGCTCGCCCGGTATCAGGGCGCCACGGGTTCGGTGCTCGACGCGCGGACCGCGTCGAAGCGGAGCGACCCGTCCTCGAAACGCTTGTGCAGCACGAACTTCTGGATCTTCCCGCTGGGCGTGGCCGGCATCTCGTCGACGAAAGCCCAGTAGACCGGCGTCTTGTGCGGCGCGAGCTGCGAGCGCAGATACGTGGTCAGCTCCTCCAGCGAGGGCCGTCCGGCGCCGTCCCGCAGCGTCACTACCGCGCCGATCTGCTCGCCCCACTTGGCATCGGGCACGCCGATCACGGCGGCGTACTCGATGGCCGGGTGATCGCCGAGCGCGGCTTCGATCTCGGCCGGGTAGATGTTCAGCCCGCCGCGGATGATCATGTCCTTCGACCGGCCGCGGATGCGGAGGAACCCGCGCTCGTCCATCGAGCCGAGATCGCCCATGTGCAGCCAGCCGTCGGCGTCGATCGTGGTCGCGGTCTCGGCCTCCATCCGGAAGTAGCCCAGCATGGTCTGGTAGCCGCGACAGCAGATCTCGCCGGTCTCGCCCGGCGCGACCGGCTCGCCGGTGACCTGGTCGGCGACCTTGACCTCCAGCCGCGGCAGCGGCTGCCCGACCGTCTCGGCCTGGTCCTCCGGCGCGTCGGTCACCCTGGTCTGGCTGATCACGCCGTGGGTTTCCGTCTGTCCGAAGAGGATGGAGAACTGGCAGCCGAGCAGTTGCTGGGTCTTGTGCACCAGCGAGGCGGGCACGGAGGCGGCGCCGCTGAGGATCGTCTGCGCGCTGGTGAGGTCCCGCCGTGCGCGGTCGGGGTGATCGAGCATCGCGATCAGCATGGTCGGCACGACGAGGGTGTGCGTGCCGCGGTAGGTCTCGAACGCCTCCAGCAGCAGCCCCGGGTCGAACCCGGGCAGGATCACGAACGTGCCGCGCTTGGCCCAGGCCCCGAACGAGGTGACCGCGCCGCCGCCGATGTGGTACATCGGCATCGCGTTGACGTAGACGCCCCCGTCGCTCATCCCGGCGCGCTCGGCGACGTGCCTGGCTTCGTTCACGAGACCTTTGTGGTGCAGCATCGCACCCTTGGGGAAGCCGGTCGTGCCGGAGGTGTACTGGATCTGGACCACGTCACCGGGCGCCACCGCGGGCAGTTCGCGCTCCGGGTCCCCGCCGGCGAGGAACGCGTCCCATTCGCCGAACGTCACGATCTTCCGCAGTTCGGGCGTCTCCTGCCGGATGTCCTGGAGCATGCCGCGCATGTCGAACCCGCGGTGCTCGGCCGGGCAGAACAGCCCAGCGGCCCCGGACTGCTTCAGTACGAAGCCCATCTCGCGTGCGCGGTAGGCCGGATTCAGCGCCACGAGCACCATTCCGGCCAAGGCGACACCGTGCTGCAGAACGATCCACCGGGCGCTGTTGGGAGCCCAGACCGCGATGCGGTCGCCCGGCTCGAACGCGCCCAGCAAGGCCCGTGCGACGCGTTCGGCGTCCGCCAGCAGTTCGGAGTAGGTCCAGGTTTCGCGCGCTTCAGCGTCCGGCACGCAGTCGACGAGCGCCAGGCGGTCCGGCACGGTCGCCGCTGCGTGCCGGAGCGTTTCGCAGACAGTCGTGTCGTGGATGTCCCCCGGCTCCGCGGGCCAGTACGAAGTCTTCAGGACCCGGGCGTCGGTCATCGCGGTACTCCCTTGTATCGACGTGTGACTCGGGTCACCGGAGTGTACCCATTCGGTCCGACCTTGCAAATGGTCTGGCCAAAAATCATATGACGCGTTCGGGGATTGCGTTACTTCGAATGTAGATCAGCCGCGCCGATAGAGGAGGAAGATGCCTGTTCAGCGGGCACGGGTGAGGTGACGTTTGTCTACGTTGCCGCGTTCTGGGTTCTGGGACGCGTAAAGTACGCACAGGCCGGTCCACGATCAGCAGGAGGCGCACATGCCGCTCCCCGGGGCGCTCGAAAGCTCGCCGCGCGAGTTCGCGGACGCTGTGCTGACCCCTGGCAGCGCGCGCTCGCTGCTCATCACGACGCTCGGCGAGCTGGTGTGGCAGACCGGGGGACCGGTGTGGACGTCGACCCTCGTGCGCGTCCTCGGCGGGCTGGGCATCGAGGAGCAGGCGGCTCGGCAGGCGATCGCCCGGGCGTCGGGATCGGGCTGGATCACGCCGGAACGCCACGGGCGGGAAGTGCGCTGGTCGCTCACGGACAAGCTGGCGCACATCTTCGAGACCGGCTCTCGCCGCGTGTACTCGCTCAGCGACCCGTACACGAGCTGGGACGGCACCTGGCTCGCCCTCTGGGTGATCATCCCGCAGCCGCTGCGCCGCGCGCGCCGGCCGCTCTACGCGGGCCTGACCTGGGCGGGCTTCGGGAATCCGGCGCCGGGCCTGTGGCTGACGCCGCACGTCGAGCGGTCGGGCGAGGTCGGCGGGCTGCTCGAACAGCTCGAACTGAAGGAGCACACGTTCGCGTTCACCGGCGCGCTGGACGCGGTCGGCCTCCCTCGCGACCAGGTCGTGGAGCGCGGCTGGGACCTTGCCGCCCTGCGGACCCGGTACGAAGAGGTGTGGCAGGCAATGGACTCGCTGCGCCCTGAGACCGAGGACGAAACGCTGTTCACGCACCTCCGGCTGATGAACGAATGGCAGGAGTTCCCGCGGATCGATCCTCAGCTGCCCGAGGCGATCCTGCCGGATTGGGCCGGCAGGCGCGTCGCCCGGCGCATCGAGGCGCTGCGGGCGGAGTGGACGCCCGTCGTGCGGCGGCGCTTCGCCGAACTCAACACGGCCTGAGCGCCGAGCGATTCTCTCAAGGAGCGTGAATGGACACGGCGACCACGTGTCAGAACCGGCATGACTTCCAGCCCGGCGGTCCCGAGATCATGTTCGGGGTCGACGAGCTCAGCGCCAGCGACACCGGCTTCCGGGCGTCCATGGTCAGCGGTCCCTGGTCGGCAGGGCCCGCGAACGCGGCGGCTGTCGGCGTGCTCGCGGACAACGTGCTCGGGTATGCGCTCATCTCCTCGGCCCCGCTCGGCCGGTGGTCGGTGAGCACGGAGATCTCACTCGATTTCGTCGGTCCGCTGCCCGCTGACGGAACACGGATGTCGGCCGAGGCCCGCGTCGTGCACGCGTCGCCGGGCGCGGGACTCGCCGAGGGTTCGCTGTTCTCCTCCGGCGGCCAGCTGGTCGCCCGATGCCGTCAGTGGGGGCGCTTCATCGAAGCGACCCCCCAGCGGGACGGCGGCACAGGCGGGTTCTCCGGTCCCTGCCGATCGGTCGCCGAGGTCACCGATGCCGTGCTCGGCGACGCGCCGGCCGTCGACGGCCGGGCCTGGTTCTCGCTGCCCGTCGAGGACGATCTCGTCAATCCGCTTCGGACCCTGCACGGCGGGGTCACGTTGTGGCTGGCCGAACTCCTGGCCTGCCGGGCGGTCGATTCGGTGGCGTCCGGTCTCGTTCCGGCCTCGCTGGCCGTGAGCTATCTCCGGCCGTTCGTGGTCGGCGACGTCGCCACGTTCCGCGCGGAGGTCACCAGCCGGGGCCGCAGGCTGGCCGTGACGCAGGTGACGGGGCTCAACGAAGCCGGGAAGCCATGCATCGTCGCCTCGGCGCACCACCACGGCCCCGGCTGAGGGGTTACAGCGCGCCGACGGCGGACGGCAGGCTCGCCGCCAGCGAACGCAAGATCCCGGCCGCCTCGGCAGCCATCCGGGGCACGAACTCCGCCACGTCGACGAGCTCCTTGATCGCCGAGGCCACCTGGCCGGTCATCACCAGGCTGTTCTCGGTGTCGCCCTCGGTCTGTGCTCGCTGCATCGATTCGATCTTCCGCCGCGTCATCTCGACCGGATCCACGTCGTCCTGCCGCGTTTCCTCGATGAGCCGTCGTGACGCCGCGTTGCGCAAGCCGCGGCAGGGGCCGTAGACCCCGTCGAACGCCACATCGTCGCCCTCCTCCGCGTCCAGCAGGGCCTGGAGGTAGGCGGGGTGCCAGTCGGAGTTGGCGGTGCTGGTGATGAACCGGGTGCCCATCGCCACGCCCTCGGCGCCGAGCGAGAGGGCGGCCGCCAGTCCCCGCCCGTCCCTCGCTCCGCCAGTGAGCAGGACCGGCACGTCGACAGCTTCGGTCACGCTGGGAACGAGCACGAAGCTGTGCACGGCCTTGCTCGGCGCGTGCCCGCCCATCTCGAACCCCGCGGCGATGACCACATCGACCCCGGCTTCGGCGGCCTTCACTGCCTGGCGGGTGGAGCCGACCTTGTGCTGGTGGACCATCCCGGCGTCCTTGATCCGGGCGATGTAGTCCCCGGGAAACCCGGCCGACGTCGTCAGCACGCGCAGTCGCCGCGCCAGCTCCGGATCCGCCGCGCGCGCTTCCAGCGCGGTCCGGATATAGATGTCGGTGAAGGGAAGCACGTCTCCGTTGCTGTCAAGTCCGACGGGGATGTTCACGGCGAACGGGCGTTCGGTCATCCCGGCGCATTCCTCGATGTGCTCGCGGAACGTCCGGGCGCCCGCCGCGATGTCCTCCGGCATCCCGGGCATCGACACCGTGCCGAGGCCGCCCGCATTGGACACCGCCGCAGCGAGTTTCGGGGTACGGAAGGGGCCGAGGCCTTCCTGGACGATCGGGTGCTCGATACCGGCGAGCTGGGTGTAGCGGTTGACGATCGGCGGCATGCCGGGCTCCGTTCGACGATGAATGTTTTACGCGGATTGAGATCGGATCACGTGAGGAGTAGAGTATCGAACAGACCCGACGAGAGGAACCCGCAGCGATGACCCAGGCGTCTTCGGCGGCGATGGCCAGACTGGTCGAGGCGGCCCGCGATCCCCGCGCCTACCTCGGGCAGTGGCGCGGCGCGCACCCCGGCCGCCCCGTGCTGGCGATCCTGCCCATGAACTTTCCGCGCGAACTGGCCCACGCGCTCGGCGCGCTGCCGGTGATCGTCCAGGACGACCAGGAACCGGTCACCGAAGGCCGCGCGCTGCTGGCCGAGTTCTATTGCGGCTACACCCGCAATCTCGCCGACCAGGCGGCCACCGGCCGGTTTTCGGTCTACGACGCGGTGTTCACCGCCGATCACTGCATCCAGCTGATCGGCTCGGCCGACATCGTGCGCGCCCTGGAGCCGGACAAGACGGTCTTCCTGGGCATGCTCAACTCGTCCATGAACGACTCGTGGGCGGACGAGCGGGTCGCGGAGATGATGCGGCGCATCCGCACGGAGCTGGAATCCTTCACCGGCAAGGAAATCGACCCGGACACGCTGCGCGAAAGCATCGCAGAGTACAACCGCGACCGCCGCCTGATCCGGCGACTGCTCGACGAGCGGAGCGCCGGGGAGGCCGCGTTCAGTCCGGTGGAACTGCAGGACATCATCGCGTCGAGCATGGTGATGGACCCCGGCGAGCACTACGCCCTGCTGTCCGAGGCGCTGGACGAGCCGCGGCGGTCCGAACGCGACGACCGGGTGCGGGTGCACCTGTCCGGACACCTGTGCCACGCGCCGCGGCGCGAACTGCTCGAAGTGATCGAGGACAGCGGCGCGCTGGTCGTCGACGACGACCTGTACCACGGCCGCCGGTACGTCTCCGCGGACGTGCCGGAGACCGGCGACCCGATGGCGGCGCTGGGGGAGTGGTACGCCCAGCGCAACGTCGCGATCCCTTGTCCCACCAGGGTTCAGCAGGACGTGGACTGGGACGGCTACCTGGTCGACTCCGTGCACGCCAGCGGGGCCGAAGCGGTGATCCACCTGATGCCGAAGTTCTGCGAACCGCACATGCTCTACTACCCGGAACTGCGCAAGCGGCTTGACGCGGAGAACATTCCGCAGCTGCAGATCGAGACCGAGCACGAGGGCATCCCGCTCGAGTCCTTCCGCACGCGGATCGAGGCGCTGGTGGAACGCACCCGCCGGCGCCGTCCCGCGCACGTCTGACGCCCGAGCCGACAGGAGAAGCTGCGAAATGCTCGAAACCAAGGAAAAGCCCGCCGAGGACAAGACGAACCGGCTCGGCATCACGCGGGTCGGCGGGCAGATGATCGCCGACTACTGGGAGGACCTGTTCACCGCGCGGGAACAGGGCAAGCAGATCGTCTGGTACAACGGCGGCGCGCTCAACCCCATGTTCCAAGCGGCCGGGCTGGCCTGGTGCCACGGCGAGGCATTCGCCGCGCGGCTGGCCGCGCAAAAGCTCGAGGGCCCGGCGCAGCTGGCCGGTGCGGAGTACGGCTACAACGCCGAACTGTGCTCGTACTCCCGCACGCACCTGGGCTGTTCCGTCCTCACCGTGCAGG
>NZ_JACJHR010000036.1 GCF_014174495.1 Amycolatopsis echigonensis | reverse complement strand
AGTACGCCAACCGCGCGCGTTGCCCGGCGGAACAGCAGCGAGAGGGTCAGCAGGAGCAAGGGCAGAAGGACCAGCGTCGTGTGCTTCGTCCAGATCCAGCCGAGCGAGAGGTTGCCGAACTTCACGTAGAAGGTATTGGGCAGCAGCTGGCCGTAAAATTGCCAGCGCCAGACGAAATACCCCGCGCCGACCAGCGCCGCGGCCCCCGTCCACAGCCACTGGGCCCGGCCGCGCTGCCGAACCAGCCACCACAGGACCACCGGCAGCGCGGCCAGCGCACCCTCCGGGCGGATCATGCCGAGCAGGACCAGCAGGACCGGCGGTTCCCACGCGCGCAGCTGCGTCCCGTCGAGGACTCGCAGTCCGAGCACGACGACGCGGAGCAGCACGGCGGCGAACGCGGCGGTTTCGAGGCCGCCGGTGATGTGGAAGTAGGTCGGAAGGAACACGACGTACGCGCCCGCCCCGACGAGCAGGCCCAGCATCCCGCCGCGGCGGTGCCCTTCGCGCAGCAGCATCGCCAGCGTGAGGAGTCCGAGTACCAGCGAAGTCAGCTTCGTGAACAACGGCAGCGCGACACCGAGGACCGAGCCCAGCGCGCCCCACACGACCCAGGCGAAGTTCGTGAAGCCCTCGACCGGCGGGCCCTGCAGATTCCACACCGGACCGTGGCCGGCCGCGAGATTCGCGGAGTAGCGGAAGCTGATGAACGCGTCGTCGATGGTGAAGAACCAGGCCGCCCACGCGCCGGCGAGGAACACGACGAGGAGCCCGAGCGACGCGAGCAGCGCCGGCAGGGTCCGCTTCGGGCGATCCGCTTCCGGCACTGTCGAATCGATGTCGGCGTGGACAGCCGTCATACCCCTGCTCCCTGGCTGTGGACAACGGCCGCCACCTTACCGGGTGAACTTTCTGGAGCTTCGTACACTGCGGGTAAGCGGAAACGGGCATCAGCGATCCAGCACGGCTTCCGAGCCCAGTCAGGCCTCGGCACCAGTCTCGCTTTCCGTGCCTACGTCGGCGGAACCGATGAGGTGAACGTGCAACTCGGCGTCAACCTCCACTCGCCCACGCAGCCAAACCCCGCGCCCACCAAACCGCAGCCCACGCTCCCAACCCACCCAGCACCCACACCACCCCCGCGCCGTAGTCACACTCAGCTTCGGGGCGCCCCGCGCAACCACCGTCTTTCTTCGGGGCCCCACGCTTTCTTCGGGGCACCCCACGCCACCACGGTCAAGGCAACAACCGCTGCTCCTTAGCCACCGCAACCGCCCCTGCCCGCGTATCCACCCCCAATTTCTCGTAAATCCGCCCCAAATGCGTCTTGACCGTAGCCTCGCTGATAAACAACCGCCGGGCGATCTCCCGATTCCCCAACCCCTGCGCGAGTTGCTCGAGAATGTCCCGCTCCCGGTCAGTCAACGCGGGCCGAGGTGCACGCAACTGCGCCATCATCCGGTCCGCCACCGGAGCCGACAACGCAGTCCGACCAGCCGCGGCCGCCCGAATCGCCGCGTACAACTCGTCCGCGGACTCAGCCTTCAGCAAGTATCCCGTAGCCCCAGCCTCAATAGATCGCGTGATATCAGCGTCCGTGTCATAAGTCGTCAAAACCAGCACCCGAGGCGGCTCGGCAACAGAACGAATTCGCCGGATCGCCTCGACTCCGTCCATTCCGTCGCCCAGCTGCAAATCCATCAAAACCACATCCGGCCGCAACGCCGCAGCGAGGTTGATCGCTTCCTGCCCGGTCGCCGCCTCGCCGATGACCTCGATCCCGCCCGCACCGGCCAGCAGCGCACGCAGACCGGCCCGGACCATGGCGTGGTCGTCGCAGAGCACGACGCGAATGGGCTGGTCGTCAGGCATGGCTTGGTCCCAACGGAATCGCAGCCGAGATGGCGGTGCCCTGTCCGGGCGCGGATTCGACGGTCAACCGGCCGCCGAGTTGCGCCGCCCGCGCGCGCATCGCGGGCAGGCCGTGACCGCGGCCGTCGGCGCTCGGGGTGGCAGGGTCGAACCCGCGGCCGTCGTCGGTGATGTCCAGCACGACCTCATCGTCTAGGTAGGTGAGGGTCAACGCCACTCCCGACGCGTCGGCGTGTTCACGCGCATTGGCCAGCGCGCCCTGCGCGATACGCACCAAAGTGGACTGCACGCGGCTCGGCAGCGGCCGCGCGGGCCCGTCGATCTGGACGCGCACCGGCTGCGGTTCACGTTCGGCGACGTTCCGGAGGGCTTCCTCGACCGAGTGCCCGTCGAGGTCGGCGGGGGCCAGATCCTGCACGAGGCCGCGGGCTTCGGCGAGGTTGCGCGTGCCGATCTGTTGTGCCGCATGCAAATGCTCACGAGCCAGGTCTGGGTCGCCCCACGCGCGGTCGGCCGCCTGCAGCAGCATCGCCTGACTGGACAGCCCTTGCGCCAATGCGTCGTGAATCTCGCGCGACAGCCGCTGGCGTTCGTCCAGCATTCCCGCGCGACGCTCGGTTTCCCGCAACCGGACCGCCTGCCGGCGCAGGTACGTGATCACCGCGGCGGTCACGGCGGCGACAGCCACTGGGACGATCGTCAGGTTCGGGTCGAAGCCGGTCGACAGCCGGTTCTGCGAGATCACCACCAGTGCGGTCACCAGCGTCACCAGCACTAATGCGGGTCCGGTGGGCAGCGTGCGGAGGCCGGTGACGAACAGCGGGACCGCGCACCACGCGAAGCTCGGCGCGAGCAGCACCAGCACCACCCACAGCACGGTCACGACGGTCAGCCAGGCCAGATACGGCACGGTCACCTGCTCGGGCCCGGTGACTCGCAGCACCAGGCCGACCGCGTAGACCGCGGCCAGGCAGCCGGTCAGCGCGATCACCCACGGCGCGGCGGGCTCGCCGTGATGGTGGTCGAGGAACCGCACGATCGACGCGACCAGCAGCAGAAAGAACGCCGTGTGCATGGTCGCGGCCAGCCACCGCGCGTCCCGATCGGTCATCGCCGCCCTCCGTTTCCGTTCCGCTCTGGAACCTGACCTGTGCGAACCCGGCCGACATCAGCCGATCGGATGACCTGAGTGTCGGCCGTTCCGCGCCGCGAGGCGAGCCGAGACTCCGATCCGGCGAAGGCAGTCCCGGACGCACGATGAACGCATCGAGCCGGACAAGCCAAGGAGCACCCCGATGAAGAGCTTCACCGCCAAGACCCGCATCGCCACCGTCGTCGGCGGACTCGCCGTGATCGGAGCCGCCACCACCGGCGCGCTGGCCGCCAACGCCGCCACCCCGGCTCCGGCCGCGCCTGCCCAAGCCGCGCCGAACGGGCTGGTCCAGACCACCCACCTGTCGATCGCCGCCGCGCAGAAGGCCGCGCAGGCCGCGCTCACCGCCGCCGAGAAGGCGGGCCAGAAAGTGTCGGTCGCGGTGGTCGACCGCGACGGCAACACCATCGTGACCCTGCGCGGCGACGGTGCGGGCCCGCAGTCGTACTCGTCGGCCGAAGAGAAGGCGTTCACCGCGGTTTCGTGGAACGCCAAGACCTCGGAGCTGACCGGCCGGCTGCAGCAGACCCCGACCCTGAAGGACATCAAGGGCACCCTGTTCCTCGCCGGAGCGGTCCCGGTGGACGCGAACAACGCCCCGATCGCGGCGGTCGGCGTGGCCGGTGCGCCGTCGGGTGCGCAGGACGAGAGCTTCGCCCAGGCGGGCGTGGACGCGCTCGGCAAGTGAAGCACTGGTGCGGTGGGCCTCGTCGCTGGCGGCGAGGCCCACTGGCCGGGTCGCGACGCCGGGCGATAATTGACCGGACCACTCGACGTGCAAGCAGCTAGTTCGCCGAGCCGGAAATGAGCGCTCGACTGACTCGTCGGCCCGGCACCGAGAACCTATCCGCCGAACCGCTTCACGTAGTCCTCGACGATCGGCCTTTCCGGCGCGATGATGTCGTCCGGAAGACGGTCCAGGTCGAAGAACTCGTAGCCGGTGATCTCCGTGCCGTCCACGGTGACGTCGGTGTTCTCGACGGTCGCGGCAAACGCCGCGGTGACGTTGTGGACCTCGTCGCCATGCGGGTAGCGGTAGAAGTACTCCGGTCCGGAGTAGACGCCGAGCAGTTCGAGATCCCGTACCACCAAGCCGATTTCTTCGCGTACTTCGCGACGGCCGGCGTCCTCATAGGACTCGCCGGGGTCGAGGAATCCGCCGGGCAGCCCCCAGTCCTGGCTCTCCTCGCGGAACACCAGCAGCAGCCTGCCTCGTTCGTCGGCGATCAGCACTGACGTGCCGGGCAGGATCAGCGGGCGGGTGCCGACTAGTGCGCGCAGTTCGGCGATGTAGTTCATCAGCGGTCAGTACCTTCTTGGTCGGGTTCGGCTCCGCCACGAGGACGGAAGGCGACGATCGGCAACTGCTGGACCAACCGGTGCCGCGCCGCGTCGGAGCCGTCGTAGCGCCAGCCCAGCAGCCTGCTCAGCACGGGACGCAAAACCGGCCGCAGCAGCAGGTTCCGCCGTTCGTAGTCGGCGATCGCGTCGACTGCTTCGGGTTCGTCGAGGATGCGGCACGAGGGGACGAACTTTCGGCGGCCGATCGCGACCTCCGCCGCGGGGGCCGCCTGGATGTTGCGGAACCAGTCCGAGGACGGGCCCAGCCCGGCGATGGCCAGCACCTCGCCGGTTCCGGGGCGGAGGCCGACCACCTCCAGGACCGTCCGGTATCGGCGACCGGACTTGCGGCCGAAATGGGTCAGGCACAGGAACCGCTTGCCCAGCAACCATCCCAGGTCGTGGTCGTACAGCTTCGCCGGCGCCTTGAAGACCGTGCGCGCGATCGGTTTCACGGTCGAACTCCTTCCCCTGCCGCATGATGCAGGTCCGCGATGAGCGCGGTGGAGTTCCCGAGCAAACTCCCGGCCACCAATCGGTCAATTGCCGGCAATCGGGCCGAACAAAGATAGCGCGGCGATGCACAAGACGCTGTCCGGGGAACTGGCAGCGGATCAAGCGGTCAGGGCCGTCGCCCGCTCCCGAATCCGCGGCCGGACGGTGAACCCGCTCGGCTTCAGCGTCAACGATTCCGCGATCTTCAGCTCGTACGCCGGGTCTGCCTCGAAGTCGTAGCGCTGCACCATGATCCCCAACGCCAGCACGGCTTCGTGCAACGCGAACTGGCGGCCGATGCACGCGCGTTCCCCGGTGCCGAACGGTTTGTACGCCTGGGCCGGGCGCTTCCGCACCGCCGCCGGTTCGAAACGGTCCGGGTCGAATTTCTCCGGATCCGGCCCCCACACCGTCGGGTCGCGGTGGAGCATCGGCAGCGGCACGATGACCGAATCACCCTTGCGCATCGGGTATTTTCCGCCCAGCACCAGGTCTTCGCGGGCTTCCCGGGAGTAGCCGGGCGCGGTCGGCCACAGCCGCATCGCCTCGTCGAGAACGCGGCGGACGTACCGGAGTTTCGCGACGTCGCCAAAAGCCGGTTCGCGATCGCCCCACACCGCATCGACTTCGGCGCGAGCCTTCTCCAGCAACTCCGGGTGGCGCGTCAGGTAGTACAGCGCGAACGACAGCGCACCGGACGTCGTCTCGTGGCCCGCGACGACGAAAGTGATGGCCTGGTTGCGAATGTTCACCGGATCGAGCTGTTCGCCGGTCTCCGGGTGGCCCTCGGTGAGCATCAGGCCAAGCAGGTCACGGGCCTCGCCGCCTTCCCTGCGCCGCGCCTCGATAACCTCGTCGACCAGGTTCGTCATGGTCGCGATGTCGGCCTGGTTCTGCGCCGCCGACCCAGCCAGCGCGCGCCGCACGAACGGAAGCTTGACGTTCTCCAGCTGCGCGTACCGCAGCGCACGGATCATCGCGGTGACGAACGGATGCGGTTCGGCCCGTTCGAACGACCCGAACCGGTAGCCGAAGCCCGCGCGGCCGATCGTTTCGAGGGTCAGCCGCGTCATGTCGGCGGCGACGTCGACCGGCCCGGTCGCGTGGTCCCACGCAGCGGTCAGTTCCCTGGCGACCTCGAGCATCGTCGAGTGGTAGCGGCGCATCGACTCGGCGGAGAACGCGGGCTGCAGGATGTCGTGGGCGAGGCGCCAGTTCGGCTCGCGAGTGTGCGCCGTGAACAGCCCGTCGCCAGCGACCGCACGCAACCGCTCGACGCCGAGCCCGACGTGCTTGCCGAACCTCGTCTCGTCGTTCAACTCGGTGACCAGGTCGATCCCGGCGACGAACACGATCTCGAGACCGAAGAACTTGCGGGTGAAGATCGGCCCGAGCCCCGCCCCGGCGCGCATGGTGCTCTGCAGCGGCGTGCGCAGGCTGGCCCCGAGCAGGTCGCCGACCACGGGCAGCCTGCCCGGCCGGTGCGGAATCGCGGTGGTGTCCAACGTTCGCTCCCTACTGAACCCACATCCAATAGGGTCACGATCCCCCGCTACTGAACCGGTGTCAAGTAAGCTGGGGCGATGCGGACGCGCCTGACCACCGAACAGCGGCGCGAACAGCTGCTGACCATCGGAGCCGGCCTGTTCGCGGGCCGCCCGTACGACGAGGTGTGGATCGAAGAAGTCGCCGAAATCGCCGGCGTCTCGCGCGGCCTGCTGTACCACTACTTCCCGACCAAGAAGGACTTCTTCGCCGCGATCGTCCGCGAGCAGCGCGACCAGCTGCTGAAAATGAGCGAACCCGACCCGGCGCTGCCGGTGGCCGAGCAACTGCGCGCCGGACTTGAGGTGTACCTGGAATTCGCCCGCACCCACCCGGACGGCTACCGCATCGTGCACCGCAGCGCAGGCGACGCCGACCGCGAGATCCGGGAGATCTGCGAAGCCGGGATGGCAGCGAACGCAGAACGGATCCTGTCCGCGGTGAGCCTGCTGCGCCCGGTCACCCCCACGACTCGACTGGCGGTCCGAGGATGGCTTTCGTTCGTGGCGACGCTGATCCTGGACTGGCTGGACGAACCGAAGATCAGCACCGAGGAACTACGGGACCTCTGCGCACGAACTCTTTTCGCAGCGGTTGACGTTAACCCGGAAACGATCTGACCCGCGCCACCCCACCACCCAACCGCACCGCCGCACCCAACCCACCAGGCACCCACCCCCAACCGCAACCAGCGCACCCAACAACCGAGGCACCCACACCCTCCCCCGCACCCCGATACGAAGCCTCCTCTGCGGTTCGGGGGTGCTTGTCAAGGCATCTTTCCCGCCTTGACAAGCACCCCCGAACCGTCAGCACAATCAGCTTCGGGGTGCCCCACGCAACCACCCACCTGCAATGTCGCCCGCCAGGGCGACGAGCAGAAACCACGCCCCCCGGCGAAAGGCAAATCAGCACAATGACTTCCGCCCGACAAGACGGAGACACCTGGGACCTGGCCTCCAGCGTCGGCGCGACCGCGACCATGGCCGCAGCAGCACGAGCGATCGCGACCCGAGAAGACGACACCCTCTTCTCGGACCGCTTCGCCGAACCACTGGTCCAGGCGGTCAGCGTCGACCTGCTCGCCAAACTGGCGTCCGGCGAGACCCCGTCGAACGACCTAGTCGGCCGGATCTGGATCGACGCGGCCAAGATCCGCGGCAAGTTCTACGACGAGTTCTTCCTCGACGCGTCCGCCGCGGGCATCAGGCAGGCCGTGATCCTCGCGTCCGGATTGGACTCTCGCGCCTACCGGCTGCCCTGGCCGGACGGAACCGTGGTGTACGAGATCGACCAGGAGCCGGTGGTCGAGTTCAAGGCCCGCGTCCTGGCCGAACTGGGCGCCGAGCCCACCGCCGAGCGGCGGGCAGTCGCCGTCGACCTGCGTGACGACTGGCCCGCCGCCCTGCGCGCCGCCGGGTTCGACCCGGCGCAGCCGACCGCGTGGAGCGCCGAAGGCCTGCTCGGATATCTGCCGCCCGAAGCGCAAGATCGCTTGCTGGACACCATCACCGCACTCAGCGCGCCGGGAAGCTGGGTCGCCACCGAAAACCGGCCCAACCCGCGTCCGGGCGATGAGGACAAGACGAAGGAACGCCTCGACCGCATCTCCGCACAATGGCGCGGCGAGGGTTTCGACACCGACATGACGAGGCTTCGCTACTTCGGCAAGCGCAACGAAGCGGCCCCGTACCTGACCGGGCTCGGCTGGGCGGTGCGGGGAAGCACGGTGCGGGAGCTGCTCGCCGCCAACGGTCTGCCGCCTCTGCGGGACGACGATCTGCGCATGGGCGATCTTCGGTACATCAGCGGCGTATTGGCGTAGGACATCGCCGGTGGTCAAGCCGTCACGCCTGGTCACACGGGCTTCGTAGCCGATTTGTGATGGTCATCACGGACCATACCGAGGGTTTGGCCCGGACGCGCGCGAATCCCAAGCACAGCCAACGATCCCGAGAAGTTTTCCGGTTCGAGCCCCTCGCCGGGCAGGTCAACAGAAGATAACGGTTTTATGGAGATCCGTGCGTTCCGAGCGAGGATCTGCGTGTGCTCGCCCCCGCTGACCAGGTCCGTTTCGCCTTCGAGCCGCTGTACAGCCTCTACAGCGGCTCAGCTGTCGCAGTCGAAGCAGTCGGGCACCCCGCGGCCGGCTGGGTCCAAGACCTGCTCGACGCGGCAGGCGATCAAGCGCAGTTGATCGACGCCGACCTCGACCTCCTGGTGCGCGCGGCCGCGGTGGTCCCGCAAACCTCCGCCGGGGTGTCGCTGCATCTCAATCTGAGCTCCAGCACCGCCGGCGCGCCCGCCGAGCGCTTCATCCCGCTGCTGCAGACTCTGGAACGCACCGGCCGCCGTCCCGCCGACGTCGTGCTGGAAATCACCGCACCGCTCGCCATCCCGAATCCGGGAACCCTGCTGCGGGGCCTGCACCGGCTGCGCGACCTCGGCTTCCGGCTGGCCTTCGACCGGCTTGGCGCCGCGGGCTTGCCGATGAACCTGCTCGCCGAAGCGCCGATCGAGATGATCAAGCTGGACCGCGCGACGCTGCGGCGGCTCCCGGCGAACGCGGCGACCGTCGCGCTCGTCGAGGCGCTGGTGCAGTTCGCCGCGCAAACCGACCTGCGGCTCGTCGCGACGGGGATCGAGAACGACGCGGAACTCGACGTCGCGCGGCGCGCCGGAATCCGTCTGGTCCAAGGGAATCTGTTCGCCACCGCCGCTCCCGAGCGGGTGCTGCCGACCGCCGAACGCGGCGACCAGCCAGGCACCATGGTGGTCTCGCCCTCGGCCGGGCTGCGGATCCCCGAATTCCTCCGCCAGGCCAAGACCCTGCCGGACGACGCGACGTGCGACGACGTCCACGCGATCCTGTCCGCCGAGCACGCGCCGAAGGCGATCGTCGGCCTGGATCAGCAGGCGCGTCCACAGTGGACGATCGACCGGATGCGGTTCCTGCTCGCGGTGACCGGCCGGTACGGGCACGCGCTGTACTCCGGGAAGCCCGCCGCGAAACTGGCCAGCCCGCCGCGGCTGGTCCGGATCGACACCGGCACCCGCGAACTGCTGGAGCTCATCGCCGACGGCGGAGCCGAGCACAGCGGCGACGACCTCGTCGTAACGGACGCGTCCGGCCGGTTCCAGGGCGTGGTGCGGCCGAACGAGGTGATGCGCCGGATGGCCGCGGTGAAAGTCGAGGCCGCGGTCGCGCTCAACCCGCTCACCCGGCTGCCGGGCAGCGACGCGATCGCCCAGGACGTCGCCCGCCGGGCCGGCGCCGGACGGCCGTTCGTCGTGGCCTGGCTGGACATCGACCACTTCAAACGGCTCAACGACACCGCCGGATTCGCCGCGGGCGACGACCTGATCCGCGCCATCGGCCGAGCGCTGACCGACCAGGCCCGGAGGCTCGGCGATGTCACCGTCGGCCACGTCGGCGGCGACGATTTCCTCGTCGTATGCGGCGTCGAGAACATCACGGCCCTCGCCGACGCCGTCCTCGGACGCGACTGGTCCGCCGACGGCGTGCCGGTCACGCTTTCCCTGGCGAGCATCGTCCAGACCGGCGCTTCGGCGGGCTCGTACCGCGAAAGCGCGCGGCTGCTGGCACCGTTGAAGAAGCAGGCCAAGGGGATCCGGGGCTCGAGCTGGGTCAACAGCTGGCCAGGTGCCGGGCGGGCGCAGATTCTCCGCGGCGGCAAGGAAAAGAACGACCGGCCGCCGATGCTGCTTTCCCAGCCCTAGCCGCGATTCAGCTCGCCGGGCGACCCCTTGAAACGACCGGCCCCAGCCAAGAGTCAGCACTCCGGCAAGTCGTCCGCGGCCAGCAACGCGTGCAGCCGCCCGAGCCGCGACCGCACCGCCGGGTCGAGCTGATCGACCAGCACCGCGCAGCCGACCAGCTCCGCGCCCGCCTCGGTCACCAGGTCGCGCACGGCCAGCGCCTGACTGCCCGTCTCGACCCAGTCGTCCACCAGCAGCACCCGGTCGCCGTCCGAAAGCGCCGAGCGCTGCATCCGCAGGACGTGCCGGAAACCTCGGTAGTCCGGGTCCGTTTCGCGCGTCAGCTTCTCGCCGGGGAACAGCCCGGCGGCCTTCCGAACCGCGGCGAACCCCACGCCCAGTTCCAGCGCGACGGCACCGCCGAGCAGGAAGCCCCGCGACTCGATCCCGCACACCGCGGTGACGCCCGCGTCCCGGAACGGCTCGGCCAGTGCCCGCACCACCTCGGCGAACGCCGCCCCGTCGCGGAAAACCGGCCAGAGATCGGCATGTCCGTCGACCCAGCGGAACCGGTCCAGCAGGAGAGCACGTGTCATGCGGCGATCCTGGCGGGTCACCTGCCGGTCAGGCGAGGCGATTTCCCGGTCACCGGGCGAGCCGGGCGCGGGCCTCCTCGGTCTGCGGCGCGAACAGGTTGACCAGATTGCCGTCCGGGTCGCGGAACAGCAGCGACCGGTTGCCCCACGGCATCGTCGTCGGCTCCTGCACGATCTCCGCGAGCAGCGGGCGGAGCCGCGCGAACTCGCGGTCCACATCCTCGACCAGGAACTCCAGGATGACGGTCCGGTTCGACTCCGGCACCGCCGCACCCGCGCTGAACAGCGCCATCGTCTCGGCGCTGCCGATCGCCAGGGTCGCCGGCCCGCCGGCGAACTCGGCGAACTGCTTCGCGGGCCGGCTCGCCACGAGGCCGGTCACCTGCTCGTAGAAGGACGTCAGACGGTCGACGTCACCAGTGATGATCCGGACGGAAGTCAACTGCACGGCCACATTCCTTTCTGGGGTGATTACCTGCCGACCACGCTAGAAGCAATAGTGGACAGGATCCGCCCGGTATTGCGAGAATTCCCGGCATGACCCGGCCGATCGCCCGCGTGCTGGCGCTGCTGGAGATCCTCCAGGGCGGCGGCACGCGGACCGTCGCCGAACTCGCCGGGCGGCTGGACGTCGATGAGCGCACCGTCCGCCGTTACGTCGAGCACCTGCTTGACCTGGACATTCCGGTCCGCTCCGTGCGCGGCCGCTACGGCGGATACCGGCTCGCGCCCGGCTACCGGATGCCGCCGTTGATGCTCACCGACGAGGAGGCGCTCGCGGTCCTGCTCGGACTGGTCGCGGGCCGGCGCGCCGGGCTGGTCACCACGTCGGTCGCGGCCGCGGAAAGCGCGGTCGCGAAGGTCCGCCGGGTGCTGCCCGAGGCACTCGGCCGCCGGCTCGACGCGCTGCTGGAGGTCGCCGACTTCACCGCTCCCGCGCGCGCCTCGCTCACCGCCGAGGCCGAGGTGCTCCTCGCGGTCGCCGAGGCAGCGCGCGATCAGCGGCCGGTCAAACTCGCCTACACCGCGGTTCACGGCCGCAGCAGCGAGCGCGTCGTCGAGCCGTACGGTGTCGTGGCACATTCCGGCCGTTGGTATCTCACCGGCTTCGACTCCAGTGCCGGGCAGGTGCGCACGTTCCGCGTCGACCGGATCGAACGGGCCGAACCGCAGGACGGAACCTTCAGCGCCCCAACGGATTTCGACCCCGCCCACCAGGTGCTCACCGGCATCGCCGAAGCACCGCACCGGCACGACGTGTCAGTGCGGATCCGCGCGACCGCCGAGGAGATCCGCGCAGCGTTCCCGCCGTCCATCGCCGTCCTGGAAGCGGACGACCCGTGGATCCGCGCGCGGATCCGGGCCGAACGCCTCGACTGGATCCCGCCGCGGCTCGCCGCGCTCGACCGGCCGTTCGTCATCGAGCGACCGGACGCGCTCCGCGACCAGATGCGCGCCCTCGCCGACCGGCTGGCCGGTTACGCCGGATCAGACTCCAACGCGGCGTCCAGCAGCGCGCCCAGTTCGTTGAGCTGAGCCGCCGAAAGCCGGCTGAACGACTTCTTCACCACGACGTCCGCGAGTTCCTGTCCCGCCTTCCGCAGCTCAGCGCCCTTCTCGGTGAGCCGGTGCCGCACCGCCCGGCCCGGCCCCGGGACCCGCTCGATCAGACCGCGGTCGACCATCCGCGCGGCCAGCGTGCCGAAGGACTGGTCGGTCTGGAAGGTCAGCACGGCGAGGTCGTGCAGCGATGCCTCCGGATGGTTGTCCAAGTGCCGCAACGTGTCCCACTGCACGAGCGAAAGCCCCAGCGGCTGCAGTGCCTGGCTCAGCGCGCGGTGATGGCGGTGCTGCAGGCGCTTGACGGCCAGAGCGACGTCGGCGTGGCGGTACTTCATGGCCGCGGAGCCTACCCCGTGCGAAAACAGGTTGCTTATCTCAAGTTCCTTATATAAGGTTCCTGTTATGAATTCCTCCCAGACGCTCCGGTTCACCTCCGCCGGACCGGTCGAGATCGCCGTCCAAGACCACGACCGCACCCGGACGTTCCTGCTCCTGCACGGCGGAGGCGGCGTCGCGACGATGGCCGGTTTCGCCGATCTGCTGGCCGAACGCACCCGCTCGCGAGTCCTCCTGCCCACCCACCCCGGCTTCAACGGCACCCCGAAAGCCGCCGAACTCACCGACGTCACCGCACTGGCCAAGGCGTACGTCGCGATGCTCGACCACCTCGACGTCTCGAACGTCACCGTGGTCGGCAACTCCTTCGGCGGCTGGCTGGCCGCGGAAATCGCTCTGCTGCACAGCCCGCGCGTCACCCGCGCGGTGCTCGTCGACGGCATCGGCATCGAGGTCGACAGCCACCCGCTGGCCGACGTCCGAGGCAAGACGATCGCGGAAATCCAGCAGTTCTCGTTCCACGACCCGGCGAAAGCGCCGAAGCCGCCGGCCGGCAGCAGCGGTCCGAGCCCAGACGTCGTGGCACTGGTCGGCTACACCGGCCCGACGATGTCCGACCCGTCCCTGGCGGAGCGACTGAGCAAGGTGGACATCCCCGCCCACGTCCTGTGGGGCGAGAGCGACCGCATCGCCGACCCGCAGTACGGCGAGGCATACGCCGCCGCGATCCCGGGCGCGACGTTCACCGTGCTTCCTCGCACTGGGCATTTGCCGCAGGTCGAAACTCCGGAAGAACTGCTCGACGCGCTGCTCGCCCTCGATGCCTGACCGTGCCTCCGGGTTAAATAGCGGCTATCGCGCAAAGGGGGATTCTCATGACCACCGCATTGATCGTCGGCGACATCCAGCGAGGCATCACCGACGGCTACCCGTTCGCCCGCCAGGTCGTGCCGCCGCTCACCGATCTGCTGCCGCGAGCCCGAGCAACCGGCGCTCTCGTCGTATTCGTGCATTTCGCCATGCGGGACAACGGAACTGACCTGCCCGACGGCGCGCTGTACCGCTCCTTCTTCGACGCCGGGGACGCTTTCCACGAAGGTTCGCCGGGCACTGAACTGACGCTGCCGGTTGCCGAAGAGGACGTTGTCGTCCTGAAGCGCCGGGCCAGCGCGTTCGCCGGAACGGATCTCGACCTGGTGCTTCGCGCCCGGGGCGTCCGCCGCCTCGCGATCGCCGGGGTCGCGACCAGCGCGATGGTCACCGCGACGTGCTACGACGCGGCGGATCGCGGCTATCAGGTGACCGTGCTGCGCGACGGATGCGCGGACAGCGACCAAGCCGTCCACGATTTCCTGCTGGACAAGGTCTTCCCCAGCCGGGGATTCGAAGTCGTGTCCTGCGCCGAGTGGGCCGCGGCGACCGCCTGAGCGCGAAGCCGCCACTGGTCAGCGCCCTGAAACAGGCTGATCCGGCATCCCGGTGGCACCGGTTTCGCCGCTTTCCCGAAGTCCGCTACTCTCGGTGCGGCATCTATCACCGTGTCGACACGCGGGAGGTACGCGTCGTGACCGACGCCGTCAACGCACCGCCGGGGGTCAACCCGAACGAGTCGAGCGCCGCCCGCGTGTACGACTATCTGCTGGGCGGGACAGACAATTACGAGATCGACCGGCAGGTCGCCCGGGAAGCCGCCCGGGTGATGCCGGACATCGCGGAAACCGCGCGGGTCAACCGGCATCTGATGACCCGGATCTGCCGGTTCCTTGCCTACCACGCGGGCATCCGCCAGTACATCGACTGCGGTTCGGGCATGCCGACCGCGGAGAACGTGCACCAGATCGTCCAGCGCGCGGATCCGACCGCGAAGGTCGTGTACGTCGACTACGACCCGGTGGTGGCCAGCCACGGGCGCGCGCTGCTCGACGAGAACGAATTCACCGAATACATCCAGGCGGATTTCTTCGATCCGCCGAGCATTCTCGACCACCCGACGGTCACCGAGCACCTCGACTGGAACGAGCCGATCGCGGTGCTGTTCCTGCTGGCCCTGCACCACCAGACCGGCGATCGCTCGGTTCCGGCGAAGGTCACGAAGGAATTCATCGACCGGCTGCCGTCGGGTTCGTACGTGGCGATCTCGCATTTGCTCGACGCCCACGACGGTTCCGAGGACGACGAAGTGGTGCAGGGCATCATCGAAACGGTCCACAACGGCTCGATGAAGGACGTCTCGTCCCGCACCCGCGCCGAGATCAAGGAACTGTTCCACGACCTGGAGCTGATCCCGAGCGGACCGAACAAGCCGGCGGAAATCGTGCCGGTGGTCGAATGGTGGCCGGACGGCCCGCTGCTGGGCGAGCCGACGGTGGCCCAGCGGATCGTGGCGGTCGGGGTCGCGCGGAAACCCTGACCGCGCACCAGAGACATCACTGCGGGCCGGTGCTCCGGCCGGGCTTGAAGCTCGGCGGGAACACCGGCCCGCTGGCGTGGGAACACCAGGTTCACGACGCGACCGGCACCGGTTCCTCCGCCTTCGCCGCCGCCTTCGTCTGGGAACTCCGCAGCGCGACCATCCCGACCACCGCGAACACCACCACGATCGCCGCACCGATCCCGGCGACAGTGTGCAGCCCCGAGCTGAACGCGTCCCGCGCCGTAGCCAGCAGCTGCTCCCCCACCGCGCCGGGCAGCGTCGCCGACGCCTCCATCGCGCCAGCCATGCTGTCGGTTGCCTGGGCGGCCGCCGCGGCGGGCACGTGAGCCGGGACCGCGATCTGACCGCGGTACACCGCCGTCGCGACGCTGCCGAACACCGCGATCCCCATGGCGATCCCGAATTCCGCGCTGGTCTCCGACATCGCCGAGGCCGCGCCTGCCCGTTGCGGCGGGACCGAGCCGACCACCATTTCGGTGCACAGCACGCCCTGCGGGCCCATTCCGAAGCTGGCGATCGACATGCCCAGCACCACGAACGTCACCCCGCCGGACCCGCTGGCGAGCGTGAACAACAGAATTCCCGCCGCCGCGACCAGCATTCCGAAGCCCAGCACGAATTCCGGACGGAACCGGCGCGCCAGCCGCGGCGCGATCATCGATCCTGCGACCACCGCGAGCGCCTGCGGGACCAGCAGCAGCCCGGCGTCGACGGTGCTCAACCCGGCGACCATCTGCAGATACTGGCTGACCAGCATGAACACGCCGCCCATGGTGACCGCGCCGACCAGCATGATCGCCACTGCCGCGCTGAACGCGCGCACCCGGAAGAGCCGGAGGTCCAGCAATGGGTGCTCGAGCCGCCGCTGTCGCCGGACGAACACCGCACCGACCGAGAGTCCCACGACGAGCACGACGATTTCGGTCAGGGACAAGCCGTTCTTGGCGATTTCCTTGAGCGCGTAGATGACCGGCAGGATCGCGGCGAGCGACAGGGCGACGCTGGCGAGGTCAAGACGTCCGGCCGAGGTGTCGCGGTATTCCGGCAGCAGCTTCGGCGCGGTCGCGAGCAGCAGGATCATCACCGGCACGCCCATCAAGAACACCGAACCCCAGCGGAAATGCTCCAGCAGGAACCCGCCGGCGACCGGGCCGACCACCATGCCGCCCATGAAGCAGCTCATCCACACCGCGATCGCGGTGCCGCGCTGTTTGGGGTTCGGGAACATGTTGCTGATCAACGCGAGCGTCGACGGCATGAGCGTCGCCCCGGCGATCCCGAGCACGGCCCGCGCGGCGATCAGCATCTCCGGACTGGTCGAGAACGCCGCCGCGACCGACGCGAGCCCGAATGCGCCGCCGCCGATCATCAGCAGCTTCCGCCTGCCGATCCGGTCGCCGAGGGTCCCCATCGTGACGAGGAACCCGGCGATCATGAAGCCGTAGATGTCGATGATCCACAGCAGCTGCGTGCTGGAGGGCCGCAGATCCGCGGCGAGGTGCGGAACCGCGAGGTGCAGCACGCTCATGTCCAGCGACAACAGCACGGTCGGCAGCGCCAGCACTGCCAGGCCCAGCCACTCGCGTCGTCCGGCACTCATGTCGTCTCCCCTGTGAGGTCTTTTCGGTCGTCTCACTCAAGCGACGATCGAGCTGCGGGCGGATCGACATCCCGGGGAAAACTTCTTCGGACGGTTTCGGGGGAAGCAGTCGCGCGCACGACGCCGCGGCCGCGATCCGCGCCGGATCAGGCCACGGCGTAGTTCCCCAGCGAGGGTTCCAGCAGGTCAAACGCCTGTGCGGCCTCCGCCGCGACCGTCTCCGCGACCTCGTCGACGGGCCGCCCGGCCAGGGTCAGCTCCTCGATCCGCTGGAACAGGATGTGGTGCACCGCCCCCAGCAGCCCGGCCGCGGTCCGGACGATGATGTCCGACCGAGAGCTGCCGACCGCGTCCGCCAGTGCGTCCGCCAAGGCTCGTTCCCGCTGTTCATGCAGGACTCGGAGGCGCGCGGACAACGTCGGGCTCTCGGCGATCATCCGGCTGAACTCCTGGCCCGCGAACCCGGCCACCGGGTCCTTCGCGGCGACCGCGGCCTCGAACGTCCGCCGCAGCGCGGCGAGCGCGGACTCCCCTGGCTGCCGCGACGACACCGCGTCCGCCAGGGTCGCGACGAACTCGTCCTGGTGGTCCAGGACCAGGTCTTCCTTGCGGGCGAAGTAGTTGGTCACCGTCTTCTTCGCGACCCGCGCGGCCGCCGCGACCTGGGCGATCGTCGTCTCCTCGAAGCCCTGCTCCAGGAACAGCCGCGTCGCGTGGTCGGAGATCAGCTGGCGCGTCTCCTGCTTCTTGGCTTCCCGCAGGCCTAGCTCCATCGAAAACTTACCTCCGACGTAAATTTACCTTGACACCCATTTAGTCGTGCGGACATACTTTTACTACCGATGTAAGATAATCCGAAGGAGAACCTCTTGTCGATCGCTGCTCTCCCGTCGCTCGCGGACCAGGCGGACCACCTGATCGCGCTGGGAGTGCCCGAGATCGCGCGGCTTTCCGCCGATGACCTGCGCGCTTTCGCCGCGGACCACAGCGACGCGGACGGCGCGCTGCTGGCGATCCATCCGGATCGGGCGCCCGCGTCGGCGCTCTCGCCGCTGCTCCGCTGCGAAGGAAAGCCCGGATTCGTCGTCACCGACATGCCGGACGTCGACCAGTTCGCGCCGCACGACATCGACCTCCCCGACGCGCCGCTGTATCTGGTGACCGGGATCGACCGCGGTGACGAGATGGCGAACTGGAGCCCCGAGGAAGCCCTGCCGGCGATCGCCAAGGCCGGGCGCAGTCCGCTGCTGCTGACCGAGGGGATCCACTGGGTGCTGCACCAGCCGTCGGCGCTCGAGCGCAATCATTGCTTCATGACCATCGGCTCCCGGCTGCGCAAGGAGAACGGCAAGTTCGACGCCCGCACGCCGGCGCTGTGGATCAGCAACGGCACCGGCCGGGACGGAAGCGAGCGCCGCGACGCCCCGAAGGTCGGCTGGTGCTGGTGGGGCAACCGGCACACCTGGCTGGGTTTCGGGTCCGCCGCCTGCCGCCTTTGAGATATCAGAACCACGCCAAGGAGATCTCTCATTTTCCCTGATCCGACCGTCCTGCACCCGATGCCCGAGCAGCCGCGGGTGGTGCTGCTGAAACCACTGGTCACCTCGCCGCTGATCGATGTCGGCGAGTTCTCCTACTACGACGACCCGGACGAGCCGACCGCCTTCGAGACCCGCAACGTGCTGTACCACTACGGGCCGGAGAAGCTCGTGATCGGCAAGTACTGCGCGCTCGGCGAAGGCGTGCGGTTCATCATGAACGGCGCGAACCACCGGATGGACGGGCCGTCGACGTTCCCGTTCCCGATCATGGGCGGCGACTGGGCCGAGCACTTCGACGCCATCACCGGTCTGCCCGGGCGCGGCGACACGGTGCTGGGCAACGACGTCTGGCTCGGTTACCGGGCGATGGTCATGCCGGGCGTCCGCATCGGACACGGCGCGATCGTCGCGTCCGGAGCCGTGGTAGTCGACGACGTGCCGGACTACGGCATCGGCGGCGGCAATCCGGCCAAGCTGATCCGCCGCCGGTACAGCGACGAGGACGTCGAGCGACTGCTGGCGATCGCCTGGTGGGACTGGCCGCTGGACCACCTCACCAAGCACGTCCGCACGGTCATGTCCGGCAGTGTCGACGCACTGGCGAAGGCCGCGGCCGAGCTCGCGTAACTGGGTAACGTGGCAGGCGTGCCCCGTGAGATACCTGAGGAAGCCCGCCGAAGCACCGAGCTGTTTCTGTCCACAGCGGACCGATCTGCACCAGGTCTGGTGACCGGTTTCTACCTGGTCGGCTCGGTCTGCTTCGGCGACTTCCACGCTCGCGGTGCCGGACGCGGACGGCTCAGCACCGCCAGCGACATCGATTTCGTCGCGGTCGCTGATCGGCGTCCGGAACCCGGTGAGATATCAGCACTGGCGCAGGCGCATGCCACGACGGTCGCCCGGTTCCCGAAGCCGCATTTCGATGGGTCCGTGCTGACCTGGGCCGACCTCGCCGCCGGACCTGACGACTGCCCGGACGTTCCATGCATGCAGGAAGGCCGGTTCACGTCGGCGGGCCGGGGCGGCGTCAACCCGGTGCTGTTCTGCGAACTCGCCAGCCGCGGGATCGCACTGCGCGGTCCTGAGCCGTCCGATGTGGACGTTTGGGCGGACCAGGATGCCTTGCGCGCGTTCACTGTGGACAATCTGAGCCGCTACTGGCGGCCGTGGTGGGAGAAGAACCGGCGCACCAGTGCGCTGTCGCTCGCGATCGGGATGAGCCCGTGGTTCCCGGTGTGGGCGGTGCTCGGAGTGAGCCGCCTGCACCATCTGCTGGCCACCGGGGAAATGACGTCCAAATGCGGCGCGGGCCGCTATGCGGCAAGGGAATTCGCCCCACGATGGCAGCGGATCATCGCGGAGAGCTTGAGCCTGCGCACCGAAGGCGCGGAAGGCCGTCGCAGCTACCGGAATCCCCTGGCGCGTCGCCGCGACACGCTCGCGTTCCTGGACGCCACGATCGACGACGCGCTCGCGCTGGCCTAACGCACCGGTCGGGCCAGCCGCGGTGAGTTCGCGCGGGGTGGCAGCCGCTCGGTGCCGCAGCCGTCCGGCGGAGACGGCTCCGCTCAACCGACAGCGCGACCTCGGCGGCCGTCCGGCGGCCCGGCCTGCACCCGGCGAAATCCCGTGGTCAACTGCGTCGGGGTTGACCTTCAAGCTGCTTGAAGCCCGATGATGGGCAGGTGTCCACCTCTGCCCTGCTGACTATCGGAGCGTTCGCCCGCCGCTGCGGGCTGACCGCCAGCGCGCTGCGCTTCTACGCCGATTCCGGCCTCGTGCGGCCGGTCCGGGTGGACGAGGAATCCGGTTACCGCTACTACTCCCCGGGGCAGGTCTCGGCCGCGCTGCTTGTCCGGCGGTTGCGGGAGATCGGCCTGCCGCTGGAACGGGTCGGTGCGGTTCTCGCCGCGGAGCCGGCCGACGCGTCGCGGATCATCGACGACCACGTCGCCGGGTTGGTATCTCAGGTGCAGCAGGCACGGGAAACCGCCGCGGCGGTGAAGGCCACGCTGGGCTCGCCGGCACCCGCGTCGTCGGTCCAGCTGACTGGTCCGGTGTTGACCGCGGCCGTCGAGCAGGTGCTGACCGCGACCACGCAGGACCTGCCGGTGCTCAACGGGGTGCACCTGGAGGTCTCTCCCGAGGCGATCGTGCTCACCGCCACCGACCGGTACCGGCTCTCGACCCGCACGTTGGTCCCAGCCGAACCGAGCTCGTCGACGTGGACCGCGACTGTCGACGCCGACGACCTGCGGCTGGCGATGCCGTGGACGCGCCGTCGGCACGAACTGCGGCTCAGCGTCCGCGGGGAGGAAATCCTCTTCCAGGGCGACGACGGGACAGTACGGACCTGTCGCACGCTGGCCGACGAGTTCCCCGACTACCGGCTGATGCTCGCGTCTCTGCCAGAAGTCCTTACGCGGGCAGTGATATCTCGCAACGCGCTCGTGGCAGGTCTGGAGCGCCAGTACACCCCGCAGATCCAACTGGATCTCTCCGCCGCAGCGATCACGGTAGGCACCGACGCAATCCCCGCGGACGTCATGGGACCGCCGATCTCCCTCTCCTTCGCCGTGAGCACGCTGCACCCGGCGATCAGCACCGCCGTCGGCCCGGACGTGATGCTGGACGTCGCGGGCCCGCACCTGCCGGTCGTCGTGCGCTCCGCCGACGACGGCGACCTCACCACCCTCGCCATGCCAGTGAAAGGAAATGCCGGATGACGGACACGATGGCCGAGATCACGGCCGCGGTCACGCAAGGCCGAACGGGCGCGACGGACGCCGCGCGGGCGCGTCTGCAGGAACTGTGGGACGACATCGGGCCGGGCGGAAACCCGTTCTACCGTTGCGTTCTGGCCCACTACCAAGCGGATTTGTTCGCTGACCCGGCAGAAGCGCTGGTCTGGGATATCAGAGCACTGGACGCCGCCGCGACAGTGACTGATGAACAGGTGCAGTCCCACGACGCCGGGCTTCGGATCGCAGGCTTCTACCCGTCGCTGCACCTGAACCTGGCCGACAACTTCCGCCGTCTGGGGTCGTTCTCCGCAGCAGAGGAACAGATCTCCGAAGCGCGAAACGGCCAGGACGCGTTGGCCGACGACGAATACGGTGCGATGATCCGACAGGCGATCGACGGCGTCGCGGAAGCCATCGAACGCCGGTCCACCGAACGACGCACGACAGCACCGGGAGTCGACTAAGTGGAACAATGGCTGTCGCTTTGGTGCCTCACGCATCTCGGCGTCGCACCTGCAGAAGTGCTGTTCGAGGCACGAATGATCTCGACCGTGCACGGTCTGCGGCTGGAAGACGGTCGGAAGGTCGTGGTCAAAGCCCGTCCGGACGACGGCCGCGCTGAGTCGTGCGTCGCCGCGCAAGCTGAACTGGCTGCGCGGGGCTTTCCGTGCGCACGGCCGCTGACGCCGGTTGTCCCAGTCGGCTCTCTGGCCGTGCACGCCGAGGAATACCGCCCCGGGGGCCACGTGATTTCCGGTGACTCGCCTGAGATCGCCACGCGCTATGCCGAGGTCTTCGCCCTGCTGATGGCCGCCCTCTCCGAGATTTCCGTCCAGCCGCCGCTGCCGAACCCGCGCTGGCTGCGTTGGGATCACGCCGACCCCGGCCTGTGGCCGGCCATCGACTTCCTGGACGAACGAGACCAGAGCGCGGTGCCCGAGGAGGTCGCCAAGACCGCCGACCGAGCCCGCCGCCGGCTGCTCGCGGCTGACCTGCCGAATGTCCTCGGCCACGGAGATTTCGAAGCACAGAACCTCCGCTGGGATGCCCAGGAAGGCTGGACGGTCCACGACTGGGACAGTCTGGCATGGCAACCGGAGGCAGCACTCGCGGGCGCGGCGAGCGGGACGTTCCCGAGCACGACCCCGCCGACGTTGGCGCCGATCGAGAGTTCCGCGGCGTTCCTGGAGTCCTATCAGGACTTCCGCGGCCGACGGTTCTCCTTGGCCGAACAGGAAGTCGCGTGGGCGGCCAGCTTGTGGCCAGCTTCGCACCATGCCCGGTGGGAAGCGCTGCACGGAGGTCGGCCGCTTTGCGGTGACGCGCTTCGGTTGCAGGCAGCGGAACGGCTGCGCTTGGCGAACGCCTGACCCCGGTTGAGGCCCAGGTGCCACCGCTACCGGATGCCGCGGACCGGTCCGCCCGCGATCACGTCCATCCAGCCGGACTGCGGTTTCTTCGGAAGTGGTGCGGAATCGGGAAGGCCCGTGAGGGAAATCTGATTCCCGGAGGGTTCCCTTCACGGACTTTGGCGGGAGCGGAGTGCCCTGCGGTCCTGCGCTCGGCGTCCCGAGTGATCGTGCGGGGAAGGAAGAGGCGGACCGACCGGCCGCGATCGGTTCGCCGGGTTTCGCTCCGCTTCCGGGTGCTGCGCAGAAATGCCACAGCCGGTGACCACGAACCAGGATCCGAAGCCGGGCAGATGGCTGCGGGCGGAGCCCGAACGGCTGCTCGGCGGCCGGTTCTCGACCGAGCCTCGTCACCCGATCGGGTAGAAAACCGCATAGGGCCGCGCGTTAACCATCCGCTTGCCTTGAACCGCGCACGATCCGGCGATTCGGGACACCCAAGCGCGGGTCGGCGGCCGACCTCCGGGGTTTCCGAGGCCAGCGCATTCCGCCGCTGGACCGGACAACCGCCGGGCGACTACCGCTAGCCGAGCGCACCTTCAATGACCGGGCAACCACCCCGCGGCTAACCCGGCACCTTCAACGCCCGCATCCGCGCATACAACGTCGTCCGCGAAATCCCCAAAGTGCTCGCCGCCCGGACTTTGTTCCCGCCAGCCGACCGCAGCGCTGCGACGATCGCGTTTCGTTCCGCTCGCTCGATCGGCGCCAGCTCGTGCCCCGAAGCGTCAGCCACCAGCGCGGGCGGCAGATCCGCCGGGCCGATCGCGCCCACGGACCGTTTGCGGATCGCCTGGCTCAGTACGCCGCGCAGTTCGGGCAGGTTGCCCGGCCAGTCGTACGAGCCGAGGATCCGCAGCGCGCCCGGCGTGATGTTGTGCGTCCGCGCCGCTCCGAGTTCGGCCAGCATTCGCGCCGCGACCTCGGGGAAGTCCGGGCGGTGCGCCAGCGGCAGCAGTTCGACGTTCTCCGCGCACGACGCGATCAGCGCTCGTTCCGGACCGGTCAGTCCTTCGCGTGGGCCGGTCGTCAGGACGAGGTGCGGGCCGACGCCGCGGGCGGCGTGGGCGGCGACCAGGTCGACCAGTTCGGCGGGCAGCAGGTCCGCGCCGTCGACGCAGATGCTGCCGGCACCGGTCTCGACGGCGGCGGTGAAGCGCGCGGCCCAGGCTGCCGACCCGCCGAGCACTGCTTCCGCGCCGGTCAACGTGGTGCACGGTTCCTCGGGCACCCGCAGCCTGGCCTCGGTGGTGCGGCCGGTTCCGGGCGGGCCCGAGATGTGCACGTGCCCGGCCACCGGATCGGGCGCGACCGCTGCACGACGTCGCGTCCGGCGGGCCTCGGTCGCGCTCAGCGGGCGGATCTCGACCAGCACTCCGCCCTTGGCGCCGGGCACCGGTTCGGCTCGCACCCGCGCGCGCTGGCCGGAGCGCAGTTCGGTCTCCATTTCGGACGGTCCGGCCGCCTCGCCCGCCAGGTTCCACAGCAGCGCGACGTCCGCGCCTTCCAGGAGGTCCGCCGCGGCCTGGTTGCACAGCAACAGGTCCGGGCCGATCGCGACCACCGGCCGGGTCGGGCGGGACGTCGCCTGGAACGCGGCCAGCAGCGACCGTTCGGACATCCGGCTGCCTTCCAGCAGCTGCCGTTCGATCTCCTCGACGGCCTTCGCGACCAGCGGCGCGAGCAGCGGATTCGCCTCGGCGGCCAGCAGCGTGATGTCGAGCGCGCCCTCCAGCCGGCGGGTGACCGGGTGGAAAATCGGGTGCCCGTAACAGCTGAACCCGCGCAGCGCCTCGGCGTAGTGCTCCTCCCCGTGCACCACGATGCTCGACCGGGTTTCCAGTGCGGTGCCCGGGCCGGTGGTCCCGACCTCGTCCTCCAGCAGGCAAGCGCCGACCCCGAGGCCCAGCTGCTCGAAACAGTTCTCGGCGGCGCGGTCGGCGCTCCACCGGTGGACGAGCTTGCCGTCGTGGTCGACGAGCACAGTGGACATCGCGGTGCCGGCGAGACGCTCGTCGAGGTCCTCCAGCACCGGCGCGGCCGCCGCGAGCAGTTTGCTGGCCGGGTCGACCTCCTCGAACCGCAGGTCGAGCAGGGCGGTTTCGGGGCGCACCCCGGCGAGCGAGGCACGTCGCCAGGACTGGGCGATCGGTTCCCGCAGCGCCACGCTGCGCGAGGACGTCATCGAGCTCACGCGCATCTCCACCTTCGTTGGTGACGCGCAGCAGGATAACCATCGCTCTCCGCTGCCGCTGTACAGAACTTGAACACTCAAGCCCGGATTCACCCGGCAAGGTGGTCCCTCACCACCACCCGCGTGCACGTGTTGCCATCCGGCACGCGGTCCTTACCTCGAAAGGGGAATCAGCGTGACTCTCAGTCACTCCGAGCCGGACACCGGGAAGGAGCGCGCCGGCGTTTCGCGGCGCGGGTTCCTCGGTTACGTCGTCGCGGCCGGGACCCTCGTCGTCGCCGCGGACGTCGGGCTCTCCACCCCCGCGGCGGCCGCCGTTCCGTCGGCTCCGCAGCCTCCCGAGCTGTACGACCTCAACGACGCGCTCACCGACGCCGCCCTCCCGACGTCGCAGCTGATCACCGTCACCATCAACAGGGACGGCAGCGCTTCGTTCGAGATCCCACGCGCCGAAGTCGGCCAGGGCATCACCACCTCGAGCGCGATGATCATCGCCGAGGAACTGGACCTGCCGGTCGAGAAGGTGCACGTCACGCTCGCCCCGGCGCGTCCGGAACTGCTGTTCAACCAGCTCACCGGCGGGTCGAACACCACGGTCTCGACCTACACGCCGATCCGCGTCGCGGCCGCGATCGCCAAGCAGCAGCTGCTCGAAGCGGCGGCGATCCTGCTCGGCGGCACCGCGGAGCGGTTCATCGTCAAGGGCGGCGTCGTGACCGCGCCGAACGGCAAGACGGCGACGTACGGCGAACTGGCGACGAAGGCCGCGTCCAGCACCACCAAGCAGGTGCAGCTGGACCCGAGCAAGCTCAAGGGCTCCAGCGAGTTCACGGTGCTCGGCAAGCCGCAGAACCGGCTCGACGCGCTCGACATCGTGACCGGCAAGAAGCAGTTCGCGATGGACCTGGAGATTCCCGGCGCGCTGCCGACGATGATCTGCCGTCCGCCGACGCTCAACGGCACGCCGAAAGCCGTCCTCAACAAGGCCGACGTGCTGAAACTGCCCGGCGTCACCGACGTCGCGATCATCCCGACCGGGGTCGCGGTCCGCGCGGAGACGTTCGGCCAGTGCATCGACGGCGTGCGCGCGCTGCGGGTCGACTGGGGCCCCGGCAGCGTCGAGGGCGAGAACGACGAAACCGTGCTCGCCAACCTGCGCCGCGCCGAACTTCCCCTTGCCGTGCCGAAGGTTCCGGTCCTGGCGCAGACGGTTGAGGCGGACTTCGAGTTCATGTTCCGCTCCAGTGCCGCGCTGGAGCCGTACTGCGCGGTCGCCGACGTGCGCGACGGCAGCGCCGAGATCTGGGCCGGGCTGAAGTCGCCGATCGTCGCGCAGGGCGAGGTCGCGCAGGCGGTCGGATTGCCGCAGGGCAAGGTGAAGGTCCACGTCATCACCGGCGGCGGTTCCTTCGGGCACAAGCTGTTCGGCAACCACGCCGTCGAAGCGGCGCAGGCGTCGAAGGCGTTCGGCAAACCCGTGCGGCTGATGTGGCACCGCGCCGACGAGCCCCGGCAAGGACGGCTGCACCCGATGGCGACGTCGCGGCTGCGGGCCACCGTGCTCGCCGGGAACGTGCTCACTTTCGAGCAGCGGCACACCTCGGTCGAGACGTCGTTCCGGCACGGGCTCGGCGAAATGCTCACCTCGGTCGCCACGAAAATGCCGACCGGGCTGGGCAACCTCGGCGTGGCCGAGGCGGTTTTCGTGCTGAGCCAGGAAATGCCGTACAACTTCGGTGTCGTCGACCAGACGCTGACCGAGACCGACCAGCGGTTCAACACCGGGTCGATGCGCAACGTCTACTCGCCCGACGTCGGCTGCGCCAACGAGCTGATGGTGGACATCCTCGCCAAGGCGATGGGCAAGGACCCGTACGACTTCCGGATGGAATTCCTCAAGAACGACAAGGTGAAGGGCGTCCTGCGCAAGGTCGCCGAGGTCGGTGGCTGGGGCCGGAAGATGGCCCCGGGCACCGCGCAGGGCATCGCGATCCACAAGGAATACAAGGGCGCCAGCGCCTGCATGGTGGAAATCGACTGCCGTCCGGAGACGGTGAACCGCAAAGTGCGCGACGGCGTCACCGGACCGCGCGTGACGAAGGCCGTCATCGCGATCGACGCCGGGCTGGTGATCAACCCGCGCGGGCTCGAAGCCCAGATGATGGGCTGTTTCTCCGACGGGCTGGCGCTCGCGCTCACCAGCAGTGTCCACCTGAAGGACGGGCACTTCCTGGAAGCCAGCTGGGACAACTACTTCTACACCCGGCAGTGGAACATCCCGCACGACTTCACCGCGATCGCGATGCCGTCCAACGGCGAGCAGCCCGGCGGCGGCGGCGAGGCCGGCGTGGCCTGTTCAGTCGCGGCCGTCGCGTGCGCGTACGCCCGTGCGACCGGGAAGGTCCCGAAGCGGTTCCCGATCAACCACGACGACCCGCTCGCCTTCGAGGTCAAGTCGTTTGTCCCGCCTGTTCCCGAATCGCCGACCGACGGCCTGAACTGGACCTACTGAGGAGCAAGCCACCGATGAGCAAGCACACCTTCATCCTCAACGGGAAGCCGGTGTCCGTCGACGTCGACGACAACGTGCGGCTGCTGTGGGTCCTGCGCGACGTGCTCGGCGTCCGCGGCCCGAAGTACGGCTGCGGCATCAACGTGTGCAAGGCCTGCACGTCGCACTTCAACGGCAAGGCGTTCAACCCGTGCTCGGTGCGGGTGGCCGACATCAAGGCCACCGACGAGATCACCACGATCGAGGGCCTGGCGGACACGGTCAAGGCCGACCTGCACCCGATGCAGGAGGCCTGGCTGGAGAACGACGTCGCGCAGTGCGGCTACTGCCAGCCCGGCCAGATCATGGCGGCGGTCGCGAAGGTCAAGGAGGCCAAGGCGAAGGGCCGCGAGATCAACGACTCCGATCTGGACGAGATCCGCAACGTCTGCCGCTGCGGCACGTACTCCCGGATCCGCGAGGCGATCAAGGCCGGCGCCGCGAAGATGTGACCGGTTTCGCTTGCCCCGCAGCCAATCCCGGCTGCGGGGCAGGCTTTCCCGTCTGCACCAGTGTTCCGCCGCCGAGCAGCACGGCCACTCCGACCAGCTGCACGGGACCCAGTGCTTGGCCCAGCAACAGCCACGCGAGCAGTGCGGCGACCAAGGGTTCGGCCAGCGCCAGGACTCCGGCCAAGGCGACCGGCAAGCCGCCCAACGCGTGCAGCCCCGCCAGATACGGCAGCACCGTGCCGAAGACAGCCAGAATCAGCAGGGCCAGCCAGACCGGAATTGTCGCGGTGCCGAGCGACACCGGACTCGAGGCGATCGCGATAGTCGATAATGGACTTACCGCGATGGTCGCCACCGCACCGATCGCCAGCCCGGCCGCGGTCATCCCGAGCGGATCGTGCCGCTGCGCACCGCGCTCGCCGAGCAGGAAGTATCCGGCGGAACAGACCGCCGACGCCAATCCTGCCGCGACGCCCAGGAAGTCCAGCTTCGCCCCGCGCCCGAGCCCGGCGATCAGCACCAGCCCGGCGACCGCCAGCGCGATTCCCAGCCACACCGCCGCGGACAGCCGCGTTCGCCGGACGACGCGCACCCACAGCGCGACCAGCACCGGCGACAGGTTCACCAGCACCATCGCCACCGCGACCGGAATCCGGGACACCGCAACGAAAAAGAACAGCTGCACACCCGCGACGCCGAGCAGTCCGTAGCCGAGCGGCAGCCAGAGTTCAGCGCGCCGGAACCGCAACGCTCGCGGCCGCAGCAACGCGACGCCGGGCGCCAGCAGGACCGCGGCGAGGCCGATCCGCACCGCGGTGACCGCCGCCGGGGTCCAGCCCGCGTCCAGCACCGCCTTGGCGAGCGGACCCGAACTCGCGAACAGCACCCACGAGACCAGGCTCAGCCCGGTCGCCCGCGCGGTACTGCCCTGGTAGCCATCTCCGCATTCTGAGTCCCGGCCCAGTGCCGCGGCCACTGGTTTTCCGGATGCGACGCGGGTCACCAAGCGGGTTGTCACATCCGGCGGGCGGCCGGCATCTCATGGGCATCCGCTTCACCACACTGGAGGATCTGATGAGCGCACGGTTCGACCTGATGAACAACGACCTCGGCAAGTCGCTCGGCAAGCGGTTCGCCGGGCTGAGCATGCTGCTGCACAACTCGTCGCTGCCGAAGCCGACACAGGAACTGGTTTCGCTGCGGGCCAGCCAGATCAACGGCTGCGGCTTCTGCACCGACATGCACACGAAGGACGCCACCGCGGCCGGCGAGACCGCGGAGCGGCTGTACCTGGTGGCCGCCTGGCGCGAGGCGACCGTGTTCACCCCCGCCGAGCGGGCCGCGCTCGCGCTGACCGAGGAGGGCACCCGCATCGCGGACGGCGGCGGCGTATCCGACGAAACGTGGGCGCAGGCGCGCGAGCACTACGACGACGACCAGCTCGCCGTGCTGGTATGCCTGATCGGGCTGATCAACGCGGCCAACCGGATGAACGTCATCGTGCGCACTCCGGCCGGGCTGTACCAGCCGGGGCAGTTCGCGAACGTCAGCTGAGGGAAACACGGGCCGCCGCCGGGCAGCGGTGGAACCCGGCGGCGGCCCGTGCGCTTACTCGATGCGGGCGATCGGCGCGCCCTGCTTCACCACTTCGCCCTCCCCCACCAGAAACCGGACCACACCGCCGACCGGAGCGGGCACCTCCGCGTCGACCTTGTCCACCGCGACCTCCGCGATCAGCTCGCCCTCGCGGACAGTCGCGCCATCCGTCGCGAACCAGGTGGCGAGGACTCCCTCGCCGTCCGGGTCGTTTTCGGACAGGACCGGGAACGGAACGTCGGTCATGCGCCCACCAGGTTGAGGACGGCCTGACGGATCCGCGCCGGTGTCGGCAGCACCGCGTACTCCAGCGGACGCGCGTACGGGATCGGCACGTCCGGCACCGCTACGCGCGCCGCTGGGGCACGCAGCAGGGTCGGATCCCGCTCCACGACGCGGGCGATCACCTCGCCGGACAGGCCGAACGACAGGTAGTCCTCGTCCACGACGAGCAACCGGCCGGTTTTGCCGACCGAATCGAGGATCGTTTCGGTGTCCAACGGGACCAGGCTGCGCAGGTCCACGACCTCGCAGTCGACGCCCTGCCCGGCGAGTTCGTCGGCGACGTCCAGCGCGTGGTGCACCGACAGGGACAGCGTCACGACGGTGACGTCGCTGCCCGGGCGCACGACGTTCGCCTTGCCGATCGGGACCGTGTGGTCGCCTTCCGGGACCGGGCCGATCGACCGGCGGTTCTTCGCCATCCACGGCAATCCCATGACGCCCTTGTGGAACAGGTACACCACCGGGTTGTCGTCGCGGATCGCGGAGGTCATCAACCCCTTGGCGTCGGCGGGATTGCTCGGCACGACGACCTTCATCCCGGGCAGGTGCGCGAACGTCCCCCACAGGCATTGGGAATGCTGCGCGCCGTCGGAGTACCCGCCGCCGACCGCGGCGGTCAGCACCATCGGCACGGACACGTTCCCACCGGATTCGTAGTGGATTTTCGCCATGTGGTTGTAGATCTGGTCCATGCACACGCCGAAGAAGTCGACGAACATCAGCTCGACCACCGGCCGCATCCCCTCGACCGCCGCTCCGATCGCGGTGCCGATGAAGGCGGTCTCGGAGATCGGCGTGTCGAGCACGCGCCGCGGGCCGAACTGATCGAGCAATCCGGTGGTGGAGCTGAAGATGCCGCCGTAGGAACCGACGTCTTCGCCGAGCACGAACACCCGCTCGTCGCGTTCCATTTCCTGGGCGATGGCCTCCACCATGGCCTTCGCGGTGCTGAGTTTCCGCCCGGCGGGCGCGGAGGGTTCGGTGAGCGTCATTGCTGCTTCTCCTCGCTGTGTCGTCAGGCTCGCGCGAACACGAAATCGAGCGCGGTGGCGGGGTCCGGCTCAGGGCTTTCCTTGGCGAACGCGATCGCCGCTTCGACTCGTTCGCTGGCCGCCGCCCGGAACCCGGCGACCTTCGCGTCGTCGAGCTCGCCATCAGCGCGCAGCTGGTTCTCGTAGGTAGGCAACGGATCCCGCCCGGGCACACCGTCCAAATCAGACCGGTAACCCTGCGCGTCGCCCTCGAAGTGCCCCCACAGCCGCAGCGTGTGCACCTCGATCAGGCTGGGTCCTTCGCCGGCGCGAGCCCGCGCGACCGCCTGGCCTGCCGCCTCGTGGACGGCCTCGACCGAGTTGTCCTCGACGCGCACGCCCGGAATCCCGTATCCGGCGGCGCGGTCCGCGTTCGACGTGACGCACGTGGACGCGCTGCGCGGCACCGAGATGCCCCAGTCGTTGTCCTCCACCACGAAGACCACCGGCAGCTTCCACAACGCCGCGAGGTTGAGCGATTCGTGGAACGCGCCTTGGTTCGCCGCGCCCTCGCCGGTCACCGCGACCGCGATCCGGTCCGTCCCCCGGCGCTGGAACGCGAGCGCCTGCCCGAGCGCGGGCGGGTAGCCCTCGGCGATGATGCCGGAGCAGGAGAAGTGCACCGCCGGGTCGAACAGGTGCATATGCCCGCCGCGGCCACCGCCGAGTCCGGTGGTCCGGCCAAAGATCTCAGCGGTCATCCGCTGAAGGTCCACGCCGTGCGCGATGGCGAAATGGTGCGGCCGGTGCGTCGCGGTGACCGCGTCGTCGCCGGTGAGGTGCGCACAGACGCCCGCCGCCACCGGTTCCTGCCCGGCGGACAGGTGCATCTCGCCGGGGACGAGGCCGGCGCCGATGTCGAAGACGGGTTTCTTGTCGGCGTGGTACTCGCGGAGGATGGCCTCCTCGTAGGTGCGGATCAGGACCATCGTGCGGTACAGGTCCAGCCTGTCCTGCGCTTCCATGGGACCTCCCGTTCGTTCTGGAGGCCACTTTCGCCGCGCGCGGTCCGCCGGACAACGGGCTGGATTTCAGATGGTGATAACAGCCGGTTCAGTGCGTGACGGCCAGCGCGCGCGACACCCGTTGGGCAGCCCGGCGCAACGACTGCAACGGGGCGGAGCCCAGCCGTCGCGCGGGCAGGGAGATCGCGACCGCGCCCAGCGCGCCCGGCGTGCGGACGCTCGTCGCCAGGCACGCGGTGCCGAGCAGGTACTCCTCGCGATCGTTGAAAACGTCGCCGCTCTGCGACAGCCGCTGCTCCAGAACCCGGCTGTCGGTGATGGTGTGCGGCGTGAGGTCCGCCAGCTGATGCCGCGACAGATAGTCCCGGCGGCCCTCGCTGTCGAGGCCGGACAGGATGCACTTGCCGAACGCCGTCGCGTGCGCCGATTCGTGCACGCCGACCCACAGGTCGACCGACGGGGCGGCCGGGCCGTCGGCGATGTCGACGAGCTTGATGTCGCCGTCGGAGTAGAGCGAGAGGTAGGCCGCGCCGTGCACCTCGTCGCGAAGCGCGCGCAGCACCGGCCGGATCTTCGGCAGCAACGCGTGCAGCGACGTGTGCTGGCGCAGTTCGCTGACCTGGCTGCCGAGCGCGTAGCCGTCGTCGAGCTTGCACAGATATCCCTCGTGGACGAGGGTGCGCAGCAGGTGATACGTCGTGGGCAGCGGCAGCCCGACCGTGCGGGCGAGCACCTTGGCCGGCACCGGCCGCTCGCTCGCGCCGACCGCGTCGAGCAGATGCAGCGCACGCTGCACGGACCCGATCAAGGTCGGCTCAGCCGCCATCCCCGTCACCTCCGCCGCGTCCTTGCGGACTCCAGCATGCGCTACCGCTCTGACCTGGGCAAGAGCAGGTCCACCGGACGGATCACGGGGAACCCGGAAGGTTCGGCGCTCGCTTCGGCCCTGCTCACAGTGGTCGACGCACGGCCGCCGAAGAACTCGACGAACCCGCGCAACGGCCGGATCCAGTGGACCTCGGCCGGGCTTGGCAGGACCCAGCACGCGGTTCCGGGCCCAAGGCGGCCACATCGTCGCGGTAGTCCGAATTCGTCCAGAACGGCGGGAAGAATTGTCCCGGACCCGTTCGCGATTCGCACCGAAGAAATCGCCCGCGACGGGTGGATTCGGGCTGGAGGCGGTTTTCCAGGATTCCCAGCACGCCGAATGGGCGCTGCAGCTCGGGATCAACGCGGAAGTCCTTGCGCCGCAAGCGCGGCACGACCGCGCCGTCGCGATCGCCGTGGCATACGCCGGGCCTGCCTGAGCCCCCAACACCGGCACTGCCTGCACCTTCCGTAGTTGTGCGGATACCTACTCGCTGGTAAGTTACCCGCCAGTCGTGATCCACTTCATGGTTCAAAGGGGAGTCATGGTCCGGAAATCCGTCCGCGCGCTGATCGCCGCCGCCGCTCTCGCGATCACGTCCGCCGTCGCGCTGCCCGCCGCGGCCTCGGCCGATTCCTTCTACAGTTACGACGGCAGCACCCCGCTCTCGTCGTACGCTCCGGGCACCGTATTGAAGACGCGGACGTTGACGTATCACGTCTTCGGCTTCCCGACTCCAGTCCAGGCCACCCAGGTGCTCTACCGGACCTCCGACGCACAGGGCAATCCCACCGCGAACGTCACCTCGGTCGTCCGCAATCCCGCCGGCGGCAACGGAAAAGCCGTGTCGTACCAATCCGCGTACGACTCGCTCGACCCCGCGGACGCGCCGTCTCGCGCGATCGCGGGCGACGTCCGGCTCGGCGGCGTGCTGCCGAACGCCGAGTCGCTGCTGATCGCGCCGGCACTCGCGCTCGGGTACAGCGTCGTCATCCCGGACACCGAGGGCCCGGCCGCCGATTTCGCCGCCGGTCCGGAATACGGCAAAACGACTTTGGACTCCCTCCGCGCCGCCATGCACGCGTCCGGCACCGGGATGACCGAATCCACCAAATTCGGCCTCCTCGGCTATTCCGGCGGCGCGATCGCGACCGGCTGGGCCTCGGCGATCGCCGCGAGCTACGCGCCCGAAGTCGAGAAGAACCTCGTCGGTTTCGCCGAGGGCGGGGTGCTTGTCGACCCCGCGCACAACCTCAAGTACGTCGGCGGCAGCCCGGTCTGGTCCGGCGTGATCCCGATGGCGCTGATCGGCGTCTCCCGCGGCTACGGCATCGACCTCAAGCCGTACGCCAGCGAGTACGGCCTCAAGGTGCTCGCCGAACTCGAGCACGCGTCGATCGCACAGGCGCTCGGCCACTACCCCGGGCTGACCTGGCAGAAGCTGGTCAAGCCGGAGTACGCGAACCCGGATTCGGTGCCGCCGTTCGTCGACGCGGTCAACAAGGTGAACATCGGTTCGGCCGCGACGCCGTCGATCCCCGGGTTCATCGCGCAGGCCAACAACGGCGCGCTCGAAGGCACCGTGAGCAACGAGCCGGGCATCGGCACCGGCGACGGCGTGATGGTGGCCGGGGACGTCCGCGCGCTCGCGAAGCAGTACTGCGCGGACGGAAACACCTCGATCACGTACACGCAGTACGACGCGCTCAGCCACGCCACCGCGCTCCCGGCGTGGGCCCCGGCCGCGATCGCCTGGCTCGGCGACCGGTTCGCGGGCAAAGCCGCTCCGTCCAGCTGCGGG
Source organism: Amycolatopsis echigonensis (assembly GCF_014174495.1). GTDB lineage: Bacteria > Actinomycetota > Actinomycetes > Mycobacteriales > Pseudonocardiaceae > Amycolatopsis > Amycolatopsis echigonensis. Next base: position 50,575 of record NZ_JACJHR010000036.1, on the reverse strand, counting down.
CAGATCGCGCCGGGGAACTCGCTGGCACCGGAGCAGCACACCGGCTCCTGACCGGATCCTCGGGAGTGCTCCACTACCGCACGCACGTTGAGATACCACGAAGAAAGCCCCTGCCCGCCTGGCAAGCGGACAGGGGCTTTCCTTTACCGGCTAACGAATCAGCCGTCCGATTCGGCCGACGGAATGAACGCCCCCGGCACCTGGTCCGGAGCGAAGATCTTGTCCTCGCCCGGATACGGCTGGGTCCATCCGTGCACCTGGTACCACGTGAAGTGGTCCATCTGCGCGGGGTTGGCGTAGTCCGCCGTGGCGTTCGGGCCGGTCAGCTTCTGCTGCGACTGCCACTGCTGCCACTGCTGCACCAGCTGCTGCTTGTCCGCGGGCACCGCCGCCGACGCCGCCGCGGTGGACGCCGTCGGGACGTTGTCCGGGCCGCACGACGGCTGGGTCTTGAGCCCCGCGGTCAGCGACGTCTGGTTCGGCACCGCGGTGAACGGCGTGGTGTCCGGCTGCGGCGTGAACGCGGTCGCCATCGGGGTGGCCGCGCTGTCCTTCTGGTTCATCGGGTGGATCCCGAGGATCTGCTCGATGGTGCGGATCATGGTGATCTGCGAGTAGTACCGGCTGTCGGTCTTGCCGTGCTGAGCGTACGGGCTGATGATCTGGATCGGGGCCCGGTGCCCGTCGACGTGGTCCAGCCCGGCCTGGGAGTCGTCCTCGACCACGAAGATCGCCGAGTCCTTCCAGTACTGGCTGTGCGAGATCTTGTCGACGATCTTGCCGACGGCGAGGTCGTTGTCAGCGACCTGCGCGGCCGGGCTCGGCGGCCCGCCGGTGTGGTCGCTCGACAGCCAGAACATGTTCAGGTTCGCCGGGCCGTTCTTCTCGAAGTCGTTCTTCCAGATCTCGTACCGGTACTGGTCCGGCACGTCGGTGTCGAACTTCGGGAAGCCCGGCACCGAGACGCTGTTCAGCGACGGGATCGGCGACGACGAGACCAGCGGGTACGCGGTCGGCTCGCCGGTCGCGGCCATGTTCTTCGAGTCGCAGTACAGGTTCTGCCAGGTCGCGCCCGCGGGCTTGGTCAGGAACTGCTGGAACTCGCCGAAGTCGCGGACGGTCTTGCCCGCCGCCTGCGCCCCGGTCCACAGGAAGCCGCTGCGCTGGTGGCCCAGCGCGTCGTCCTCGGTGTCGTAGCTGCGCTTGTACTCGCCCGCGGACGACTCGGTGTACTCCGGGTTGTCCGCCTGCATCAGCCAGTTGTGGCCCTCGGCCGAGTTCGTGCCGATGTCGTAGGTGTTGTCGTACAGCCCGAACTGGCTGGCCAGCGCGTGCTGGTTCGGCGTGACGGCCTGGCCGAACTGCGCGAGCGCCGGGTTGCCGTTGCCCTTCGCCATGTCGCCGAAGACCTGGTCGTACGTCCGGTTTTCCTTGACCAGCAAGAAAACGTGCTTGATCGTGGACGGATCGCCGAGACGCTGCGGCACCGGAACCGGCTTGACGTTGCGGTTGTCGTTCGCCTTCTGCACCGAACCCGGCGTCCAGCCGTTCTGCTTGAACACCTGAGAGGTCTGCGCCCAGGTCTGCTGGTCGCTCGGCAGCGTGAACCGCTGCAGGCTCGACGTGGTGTCGTGCGTGGCGTGCCCGGCGGCGGTGGTCGGGCGGCGGGCGTCGATGCCGCGGGTGTTCGCGACCAGGATGTTGTTGCCCGACGCTGAGATGCCGGACGGGAAGTAGTCCGTCGGCAGCAGCCCGATGAAGGCGGCCGGGGCCTGCGGGGCCCAGTAGCGGTAGACCGCGACCGCGTTCGCCCGGCCGAGGGTCACCAGCAGGTGGCCGTCGTCGGTGAGCGCGATGTCGGTCGGCTCGTACCCGACCGTCGCTTCCGGCCACGGCTGCGTCGCGATGGTCTGCACCACGGTGTCGCGCTGGGTGTCGATCACCGAAACGCTGTCGCCGCCGGTGTTCGCCACGAACAGGGTGTTGTTCTTGGCGCGCAACGCGGTCGGGTGCAGGCCGACGTCGATGCTCTTGACCGGAGCGGCCGGGTTCGCCAGGTCGATCACGCTGACCGTGCCGGTGGTGGCGGCCCCGGTCTTCGGGTCGGCGACGACGTCGGTGCCGTACGAGTTCAGCGTGCTGTCGCCCGGCTTCGCCGCGCGGCCGCCCTCGTTGCTGACGTAGATCCGGTTGCCGATCTGGACGAGTGCGCGCGGCGCGTTGCCGACGGTCCAGCTCTGCTTGATCTGGCCGCTGGCCGCGTCGATCGCGACGACGCGGTTCTGGCCGTTCACCGCGGAGTACACAGTGGACCCGTCCGCGGAGAAGATCGCGCCCGCGGCAAGGGAATGCTTCGCGCCGTCGGCCGGGATCGGCACGAAGGTGGGGTTGGCGACCGTGCCGTCCGGGTTGACGGTGAACTTGCGGTAGCCGTCGATCTGGCCCAGCCACAGCGTCTTGCCGTCGGGCGAGTACGACGGGCCTTCCTGGCCGACGTCATTGCCCGGCAGCTGCAGGTCGGCCTTCTTGTCCTTGCCGACGAGCTGCTGCACCTTCCAGCTCTTGAGGTCGACGATGGTCAGCGCGATGCCGCCGTCGGTGGTCAGCGCGGCGAGGTGGCTGCCGTCGGGGCTGACCGTCGAGGACATGATCTTGCCGTTCGGCACCACTAGCCGCTCGCCGATCGGCTTGAGGTACTGGTCGCTCGAGATGGTCAGGCCCTTGTCGGTTTCCTGGCCGACCTGGTCGGTGCCGAACTGCTTGGTGGAGGCGAGGCCGATGCCCGAGCCCGTGGCGACGAGAGCGACCGCGGTCGCGCCCGCCGTGACGAAGCGCAGCTTGCGGGATCTGCGGAAATCCTTTTTCCCGCCACGCCTGCGACGGCGCGTTACTTGCATGTCCTCATCCCTTCGTGGAGGAGAGCAGCTCGACGTTGCCGTCGAACTGCCACAGCGGGTTGGGCCGGTCCCCTTCCGGGGTCCGCACCTGGAAGTAGCCGTTCACTTCCTTCGGTCCGTCGCCGTCGGCGACAAACCGCCCGTCCGAGGTGACATCGAGCTGGTAGATCGCCTGCCCGGTCGCGGAGATCCCGGGGAGATGCCAGGAGACGACGCAACGCCAGTCGTTGCCGGGGCCTTCGGCCTCCACGAGGCCGCCGCCCTTGGTGCATTCCGTGCTCGCGGCGAGCTGCTCCTCCGTGACGTCCGGACGGTGCAGCTGCGCGGTCTGGATCCGGTAGAGGTGCGCGAACTCGGTGGAGAGCGACTGCTGCATCTTCGCCTGGTCGATGCCCGAACCCGACGCCGGCGCGGCGACCGCGACGACCGCCACTGTGACGCCGATCAGCCCGGCCAGCGGCAGCAAACCCGCGGTCAGCACGCGACGACCGGCGCCGTCGTAGATCAGGTCGGTGAAGTCGCGCCTCAGGAACAGCACGTAAGCCAGTGCGGTGGCGACCACTGCCCAGACCAGGCTCACCCCGACGCCGACCAGCAGCGGACCGAGCTGGACCGGGTCGCTGAAAAGGCCGTTCCACGAGATGAACGCGTACGTCGGCAGCGCGAGCCGCACGACGACCGGCAGCGGCAGCAGCTGCGCGACCGTCATCACGAGCGCGACGACCGCGGGCAGCAGCAAGCCCATCGGCGACCGTCCTAACGCGACAGAGCCGAGCAGGCCGACCCCCGCCAGGGCAAGGGTCGGGGCGAGCACGCAGAGCCAGGCGAGCATGACCTTCAGCGCGGCGTCGCCCGAGGACAGGAGGTGTCCGTCGAGTCCGATCAGCGGCTGTCCGCCGACCGCGATGAGACCGCCGACGGTGCTGGACACCGCCAGTCCGAGGACCAGCAACAGGATCACGGTGAGGCTGGCGAGCGCCTTCGAGGCGAAAATCCGCCGGTATGACCGCATCGCCACCAGCAGGTGCCGCCAGGTGCCGAGCCGGTCCTCCGCCGCGAAGACGTCCCCGGCGACCAGCGAGGTCAGCAGCGGAAGCGCGTAGCTGCCGGCGAACCCGAGCAGCACGAGGGGTCCGGCCCAGCCGGTGATGTTCATCAGGCGGCCGAACAGGGTGTCCACCGGCAGGTCGCTCTGCTGGCTGACCGCGGCGACGAACACCGCCGGCGCGAGCCAGCAGGCGAGCAGCAGCACGCGGATCCGCCACTGCGACACCAGCTTCACCAGTTCGAACCGGTAGCCGCGGCCCAGTCCGACCGGGCGGACGGAGGCCGGTGCGTCCCGTTCCTCGACGGCGGTCATCGCTTGTCCCCCTGTTCCGTCAGCTCCAGGAACGCCGCTTCGAGCGGCGAGACGACCGGAGCGAGTTCCCGTACGCCGATGCCCTTGCCGACAACGCGTGCGACCAGGTCGTCCAGCGCGGGCACCAGGCCGCTCACCACCAGGACGTCGGCCCGCCCGCGCGGGGTCTGGGTGTCGTCGATCCGCAGCCCCGGGACGTTCTCGGCGATCTCGCGGGTTGCTTTCTGATCCGAGGTGACCAGGCGATACGCCAGCTCGCGGTCCCCGGAAGACAGTTTCGCCAGCGGTCCGGTGAAGACGACGCGCCCGGCGGACAGGATGGTGACCTCCGAGCAGAGCGCTTCGAGATCGTCCATCCGGTGGCTCGACAGCACCACCGCGGCACCCTCGTCGGCGAGCCGGGTGAGCACGCTGTGCACGTGTTTCTTGCCCGCCGGGTCGAGACCGTTGGCGGGCTCGTCGAGGACCAGCAGCCGCGGCTTGGTCAGCAGCGCGGCGGCGAGGCCGAGGCGCTGGCGCATGCCGAGCGAGAACCCGCGTGCCCGGTCGTCGGCGACGTCGCTGAGCCCGACCTGCGCGAGGAGGTCGTCGACGTCGACGGTCTGGCCGCGCAGCGAGGCCAGCGCGGCGAGGTTCTGCCGCGCGGTGAGCGACGGGTAGAGGCCCGGCCCGTCCACGAACCCGGAGATGCCGTCCGGGGCGGCGAGCGCCCGGCCGATCGGGCGGCCGAGGATCTCGAGGTCGCCCTCGTCCGCGACCGCGAGTCCGAGCAGCAGGCCGAGCAGGGTCGTTTTGCCCGCGCCGTTCGGGCCGACGAGCCCGTGGATCTCGCCGTACGCCACGTCGAGATCCACGCCGTCGAGCGCGACCACGTCGCCGAAACACTTGGTGATCGCGCGAGCCCGCACCGCGTCGCTGGTGTTCATGAATCCCCACTTTCCAAGCCGTCAGGAACTTAGGCACGACAAGTGACATGCGAACCAGCGCCAGGTTGAACGTTGGGGAAACCCCGTGCGCCATAGCTGGCCCTTCTCGAGATAACCGGACAAAAGAGGATCAATCGGGCGGCGATAAAGTGTCCGAGATCTCTCGGACCAGCACATAGGACCGTTTCCGCTCGGCATGGTCGTGGACCGGAGTGGTGATCATCAGCTCGTCCGCGCCGGTTTCGGCGATGACTGTGCGCAACGAATTCCGCAGTGCCGCCGGGGCTCCGGCGAGAACCGGGCCGGGACCGGCCGCCGGGTCGACGACCGCGTCTTCCGGGCGCGGCAACAAGATCCGCTTGCCGCGCGAACGGCTCAACGCCTTAGCCCGAATGGACCTGGCGAGCCATTCGGCCCGCTCCTCGGTCACGGCCGCGACCACCGCGACGCTGACCACAATGGACGGTTCGCGTGTCCGGCCGGGACGAAAGGACTCGCGGTAGATCCGGGTCGCGGCGGCGGCTTCGGCGGGGCGGAGGTGATGGGCGAACGCGTACGGCAGGCCCAGTTCGGCGGCGAGGCAGGCGCTGGCCGTGCTGGAGCCGAGGAGCCAGACGTCCGGCACGTTCCCTCGTGCGGGAGTTGCGCGCAGCGGCTGGTCGGTGTCGGCGAAGTACTCCAGCAACTCCTTGACGCGACCGGGAAAGCTTTCCGCCGGACCCGTGTTCAGCGCCGCGGCCACACGTTGCGGACCGCCGAGCGCGCGGCCGAGTCCGAGGTCGATGCGGCCCGGATGGAACGCGGCGAGCGTGCCGAACTGTTCGGCGACGACGAGCGGCGGGTGATTGAGCAGCAGGACGCCGCCCGCGCCGACGCGGATCCTCTTCGTCGCATCCGCCACACGGGCGACTGACACGGCAGGCGCGGCGCTCGCGACACCACGCATGCTGTGGTGTTCGGGCAACCAGTAGCGGTGATATCCCAACTCGTCCGCCAGTTCGGCGAGGTCGACAGTGCGCTGCAACGCCTCGCGCGCGGTCGATCCCGCGACGATCGGCGATGTGTCCAGCACTGAAACCCGCACCCGGGCATCATCCCGGACCCGGTGCGGCAGGACAACCGGACCGTCCACGGTCTCAAGTGGACGGTCCAGTCGCGTATTACGACGTCTCCCGCACCGGCGCTGGCGTGGCCTCCTCCTCCACCGCGTCACTCAGCTGCCAGCCGCCCCGGCGACGCAGCACCACGAGGTAGTACCCCAAGGCCAGCAACGCGATCACTGCGGTGACGATGAGGCTCGGCCGTCCGATCACCGGATCGGTCGCGTTCACATACAGCACGAACGCCAGCGCGACCAATGCCACCACCGGCGCGATCGGGAACCCGGGCATCCGGTACTTCGCCCCCGCCGTCGCTCCGGAGCGCCGGCCCAGGATGGCACCGAGGCACAGCGCCGCGTACACCACGACGATCGACGTGCTCGTCACGACTGTCAGGATCTGCGGGTCCACAAAGCACAGTGCGGCAGCGAGGAAGCCGGTCGCCAGCGTCGCGACCCAGGGGGTGCCGAACTTCGGGTGCACCGCGGAAAGCGCCCGGTTCATCGCCTTCGGCCACGCGCGGTCCCGTCCGCTGCTGAACACCAGCCGGGAACTGATCAGCACGATCGCGAGGACCGCGTTGATGATGGCGAGCGCGACCGCGAGGCTCAGCACGGTGTCGAGCGTGCTGCCGCCGCGGGCCTGCACGAAGTACGACAACATGTTGGGAGAACTGAACAAAGTGCCGAGGTCCGGCGCGCCCATCAGCACCGCGGTGACCGGGACCAGCTCAGCCAGAACGGTGACCCCGAGTCCCATGAGGACAGCGCGCGCCACCCCGCGCCCGGCGTCCTTGGTCTCTTCTCCAAAGTAGACAGCCGAGCCGTAGCCGTTGTAGGCGAAGATCGCGATCGCGGTAGCGATCATCACCGCGCTGATCGTCGCCGGACCGCCGCCCGGGGCGACCGGATGCGCGAGCAGGTCGGTGAACGGCCGCGCCGGGCCGGCCAGCCCGAGCACCGCGACCACGATCAGCGCCAGCAGCTCCACCGCGAGGAAAATGCCGGTGACCCAGGCGTTCAGCTTGATGTCGAACACCGCGACGATCGCGGCGAGGACGCACGTCACCGACGCCACGACCGCCGGGGACACGCCGGGCAGCACCACGCTCAGATAGGTGCCGACGCCGAGCGCGATCACCGCGACGATCAGCACCTGCGTCACGATCATGATGCCCAGCACCATGAATCCGGGCAGTTTGCCCAGCGTGCGGGCGGCGATCGTGTACTCGCCGCCCGCGCTCGGGAAGGCCGAGCCCAGTTCGGCGTACACGAAGGCCATGAAAACACCGACGACCGCGGCGGCGAGGAAGGCGTAGAAGGCGCCCGATCCGGCGCCGGTGAGGACGCCCGGCGCGATGACGAACACCGAGGACGCCGGGCTGATCGCGGAAAGCGTGATCAGCAGCATGCCGAGGGTGCGCAACCCGCGGCGCAAGACGGGGGTGGACAACGCTGGCCTCCATCACGTCGTTACGTTCTTTGAATGGAACTCAAATAACCAGCCGGGCGTTCAGCTAAGGCCCTCAAGCCCGCTGCGTCAAGGGTCCAGCGCGATCGGACACCGCCCCGGGGTTGCGTTTTTCGCGATTTGTTCAAAGAATCAAGGCATGGCAAGACCGAGCAAGGCCCCCGAGCGGCGGGCGGAACTGGTGGCCGCGGCGCGGCACACGGTCGTCGAACGCGGCGTGCTGAACCTGAAGCTGCGCGACGTCGCGGACCACGCCGGCATGTCGCCGGGTTCCCTGCTGTACTACTACCCCTCCCTGAGCGACCTGCTCGAAGACGTGCAGCAGGAAGCCGTCGAACGCTTCTGTGTAGCGCGCGAAGCCGCCGTCGCGGCCGAGTCCGACCCGCGCGCCCGGATGCGCGCGATGATCGGCAGCGGCCTGCCGAACGGCAAGAACGACGAACTGTGCGTGCTGCTGTACGAACTGGGCACCATCGCCCGCCGCGAACCGGCGTACGCCGCGCGGCACATCGCGCTGTACGAACGCCAGGTCCGCGGCTACGTCGGCATCCTGGAAGCCGGTGCCGCGACGGGGGTTTTCGACCTGACCGACGACCCGGTCACCATCGCCCGCAACCTCGTCACCCTCGAAGACGGGTACGGACTGCACCTGACTCAAGCGGTGCCGCCGCTCGACCGATCCGCCGCCGAGGCGATGGTGCTGTCCTACGCCCGCGTTTCGACCCGCTGCTCGCTGGAGGTCCCCGCATGACCCGCGCCCGCGACCTAGGCCTCGCCCTCGGCGGCAAGCCCGGCCCGCACAACGCGATCACTGACATCCCAGGCGTCGAGGTCGGATACACCACGTTGATCGAAGGTTCGTCGGTGCGGACCGGCGTCACCGCGATCCTCCCGCGCGGCCGTTCCCACTTCGACGTGCCTTGCTCCGCGGGCACCTTTTCCTTGAACGGCAACGGAGAAATGACCGGCCGCGCCTGGCTCGCCGAGACCGGGTCGCTGACCCTGCCGGTTCTGATCACCAGCACCCACTCGGTCGGGCCATGTCATCGAGGCATCATCGACTGGGTGGTCCGCGAACGCCCGGACGCCGCGGCGGAATGGCTGCTCCCGGTGGTGGCGGAGACGTGGGACGGGTACCTCAACGACGTCAACGCGCCGACGATCCGGACCGAACACGCCGTCGCCGCCATCGACGCGGCAGCGTCCGGCCCCATCGCCGAAGGTTCGGTGGGCGGCGGAACGGGCATGACCTGCTACGGCTTCAAGGGCGGTACTGGCACTTCGTCACGGATTGTTGCCCATGGGTCGGACAGCTACACCGTGGGCGCCCTGGTGCAGGCGAACTTCGGGAGCCGCCCGGAACTCACCGTGGCCGGGTCACCTGTGGGCGTTGCGTTGGCCAACGACAACCCCATGGCCGACACCAGCTGGCTGGCCCCCGCTGGCGCGGGGTCGGTGATCGTCGTGATCGGCACTGATGCGCCCCTGCTGCCGGGGCAATGCACCGCTCTAGCCCGCCGGGTACCGCTGGGGCTGGCCCGGACCGGGACCACCGGGTCGCACTTCTCGGGTGACCTGTTCCTGGCCTTCAGCACGGCGAACGCGGGAGCGTTGACCAGCCATTTCCCCCGGCCGGACGAGGAGCCGTACGAGAGCATGCGGTTCGTCCCGTGGGGCGCGATCGACCCGTTCTTCGAGGCGGTGGTGCAGGCGGTCGAGGAGGCGGTGCTGAATGCGTTGGTGGCCAATGAGGAGATGGTCGGCCATCGGGGGCATCGCGTTCCGGCGCTGCCGTTGAGCCGCTGGCAGGAGGAGGCGTAGAGCACGCGAGGTGGGCTCGCCTGGGCGATCGGCTGCGGGTGCGCCGCGCCTGGGCGAGCCGGGGCTTCGCCTTATGGACCCGTACCCACCGGAAAAGCCTCGTGGGCGGGCCGGGCTGCGCTACCGGCCGGTGTCGTCAGAGTCGCGGATCTTGAGCGCTGGCGTCTTGTTGAGCTGCAGAATGCCGATCGCCTGGGGGCTGACCTGCGCACCGCCCGCCACCGAGTGCAGGATCCCGTTGTACACCAGATCCCAGATCCGGCGATCGCGCTGGAGTTCTTCGCTGCTGCGGGTTATGCCCATGTCCTTGTCGTACAGCCACAGATGGAAGGTCGTCCCGCCGTACGCCGCGTCTATCCTCGTCAGTTCGTAGATATCCACCCAGGCCCGGCTCTTCACTCCCCACCGGCTGCGCTCGACCATCAACCAGTCTGCGCCCGCCGCGTAGGTGAAGTAACTGAACGGACTGGAAATCAAGAAAACGCCTACGGCGACAATCGCCCAGATCGGCCACGCCGCCAAGATCCCGATCCCGCCCTGGTGGAACAAGGAAATGACAATGGCCCCGACGATCAGGATGAGCGCACTGGTCAGGATGAGCGCGATTTTCCCGCGGCGGCTCTCCCGATGCCAGGCAAGCGCGGGCCCCAGGCCCGGCGGCGGGTCCGGCCGGTCTGCCAGCTGGCCCTCCCGGCGGTCGTCCTGCTCCGGAGCTGCTTCCTCACCGCGAAAGTAACTGAGACCGGGCGGAGGGAACGGTACGCCCGTCTCTCTGTCCGGTCGCGGCGGAAGCGCGTCGATCATGGCGTCATCCGACCCTGCTGCGTCTGTCATCGCAATCCTCGAGTTATTTCGGCACGAGCCAGTCAGCGACAGCTTGACCCCCGACCGCACCGGCGATTCCGCCGACCGTGCCTACCACGAAAGAGCCGACCGGACCTAACGGCGTGCCGAAGAGAGCGCCGCTGGCTGCGCCCGCGCCTGCGCTCGCAAGGGCCGCCCCCGCTGCGCCTCCGACGATCAAACCGCCCGAATCCGCGACGGCTTTGCCCCAGGACTGCTCGCCGCTCATTGCCCCGGCAGCCTCGTTGATCACGGTTAGCGTGCTACCGACGTACGGCATTCCCTTGAGCAGCTTTTGCCCGGCTTTCAGGCTTGCCCCTGCTTCCTCAGGAAGGACGTGGTACTTGCCTTTTCCCGGATAGGCGGCAATTGCTTTACGGACCGGCTCCGGAACCTTGTCGACGTACTGCTGAAACTGTTGCGCGCGAGTCTCGTAAGCAGCCTTGTTGTCCCGGGCCTTGCTGGCTGCCCACGCGAGGTCCTCTTTGTTGAGCGCCGTCAAGCTGATGCGCGTGCCGTGGGCCCAGTCGTCGAAGAACTGCGCGCTGGCCGCGGACCGCTGAGCGTTGAGGAGCGCCTCCTTGCGCGGATTTTCGAACGAGCTGATGTAGCCGTTGACCCGGGCGATGGTGGTGGTCCCCACCGCATAGGCATCGATGTCGAGCCGGCCTGACGGTGGTTGGAGGGCGCGGCGGAGTGCCTGGTGCGCGTTGCCTTCGGTGGTGCGCGCGGCGTCAACGATCGCCTTGCACTCGTTGTAGGCGGCGACTTTGGCGTTGTACTGGAAGACGAGGGTGTTGTACTGCTTGATATCTCCTTGATAGGTGCCAACCGCGCGGGTAGCGCCACCGGCGGTGCACACCTCGACTGGGGTGCCGGGCTTATTCGCGGGGATCGGGTCCGGCTCGACGATGAACGGGCCGTCGACCCGCAGACCGGCCGCGCGGGCTTGGGCGAGAGCGTCGTTCATGCGGGCGGTCACCATGTCCAGCGACGACGCGAAGTCGCGGAGGCCGCGTTCGGCGGTCGCGGCCCAGTTGGCCATGTCTTCCGCAGCGACGTCGATGTTGGCGATCGATTCTTGGAACGCCTGGCTGGAAGGTCCGTGCCAGCCCGCCTCGGCACCGCTGCGTGCGGCGCGGACATTGCCTGCCGCGCGATGTCCTGCCTCGGCGACGGTGCGCAGCCAGTCCGCGGCGGCGACGCAGGTGCCGGACGAACCGTTCACCGTAGTGTTGAGCGCCTGTCCCATGCTGACCTCCCCTTCAGCCGTGGACGTGTGTTTCCCGCTGCGTATCCGGATCGTCGGCGTGTTTGTCGTTGAGCTTGAGCTGCCCGGCATGGGTGTTTTCGATGTCGTCGTAGGCACCGTTGGCGGCATGCACCTTCCCCGCGGCACCACCGGCCGCGCCAGCCGCTCCGACGCCTAGTTTCACAAGGTCGTCCAGCACAGTACCGACGATCGCGGACGATGCGCCGGCATCGACTCCGCGCACGACCTTCGATGTCACCTCGTCGAGTGCTTTCTCGCCTTCGCGGAGCTGGCTGACAATGCTGTTCAGCGCTCCCTCAGTGAAACTGTAACCGGTCGTGTCCCCATAAGGCGCGGACATGCCTACTCCCCTCCGATCGCTGGCCGAGACGTCCAGTCGTGCACGGGCGCGGCATGCCGAGACTCTTCGGCGAGCACGGGATTGAGCAACACCCCGTGCGCTCCCGCCTCGTTCGCGATGGCTTCGAGGTCGTCGCCGTTGATCGCGACCCAAGGCTGATACGGCCCGCACCCAGCGGCCAGCAGTTCCGGCGACGTGTAGGCCAGGAGCACCGGCCGACCGTTGCGAACCGGCTGCAATTCCAGTTCCACCACCTGCTGACCAGCCCGGACCGGGCGCGACGGCACGTAGCACCGGCCGTCCGGTTCGGCCAGCGGCTCGGCTGGCTCCAGCGGAGGCTGCTCCCGACTGTCGACTTCCGGATATCGCGGCACGAGGTCGAGTACGGCGTCGAACACGACGATGCCGAGGTCCAGCTCGCGGCATGTTTCAAGCAACCGCTCCCGGGTGACCTGCACCCACGGCTGCCCGCTCCCGCAGGCGTCGGCCAACCGGTCAAGAGACGAGTACGCCGCGACCGCGAGCTCGTTCCGCTCCGTACGGCGAACCTCAAGCTCGCCCGACTGCTTGTCTGTTCCTGGAGCGACCAGCACAAACACGAGGTCCGGCAACCGATCCGGCACGTCGTCGAGGCGCACGAGCGCCTGAACGACGTTGGACGCGTCGAAGTGACCCCTCATCCTCGCCCCTCCCCCGCACGACTGTACGTGGTCGCGCCGTCACTGTAGTGGCGACAGCAAGGCATTGTCAGCAGCTCGCCCCCAGTCGCGCTCGAACAACCGCGCCCTGACCAGCACGTATGCACCGCGACACACCCTCAGGCGTTACCGAGCAAGACTCGAATCCACCCTTGCCCCGCCCACCAGGATCGTATATCTTTTGAGATATCTTCCTCTCCCGACGACATCCGGGCAGGTCAACCCCCATGAGTCCCGTATCGAGCGACATCCCGCCGGAGCGGCCGGGCAAGGTCATCGCGCTTCACTTGAACTACCCGTCGCGCGCGAAGCAACGCGGGCGGACCCCGGCGAAGCCCTCTTACTTCCTCAAGCCGGCCACCTCGATCAGCTCCTCCGGCACCCCGATCGAACGCCCGGCGGGCACCGAACTCCTCGCTTTCGAGGGCGAGATCGCCTTGATCATCGGCAAGCGAGCCCGGCGCATCACACCTGAACAAGGCTGGGACCACGTCGAGAGCATCACTGCCGCCAACGACTTCGGCGTATACGATCTGCGGCACGCCGACGGCGGCTCCAATCTCCGTTCCAAGGGCGGCGACGGCTTCACCCCGCTCGGTCCGGCCACCATCCCCGCCGCCGAGGTCGATCCCCAGAACCTCCGCGTCCGCACCTGGGTCAACGGCGAGCTCGTCCAGGACGACACCACCCAAGACCTCATCTTCGACTTCGGCACCCTCGTCGCCGACCTCTCGCAGCTGAGCACCCTCGAACCCGGCGACGTCATCCTCACCGGGACCCCGGCCGGGTCGTCCGTCGTCAAGCCGGGCGACGTCGTCGAGGTCGAGGTCAGCCACGGCGAGAAGACCACCGGCCGCCTGGTCACGCCGGTCACCGAGGGCACCACGCCGCTCCCGGAGTTCAGCGCCCAGCCCAAGATCGACGACAACCAGCGCGAACAGGCGTACGGCGACCGGGAATCCGCGGGACTCCCGGCGGAATTCGTGCTCACGGAAGAACTCAAGACCAAGCTCACCAGCGTAGGCACGGCGACCTTGTCCGCCCAGCTGCGCAAAAACGGCTACAACCACGTCTCCATCGACGGCCTCGGCTCCACGCGTCCGGACACGAAACTCGTCGGCCGTGCAAGGACGCTCCGCTACGTCCCCTTCCGCGAGGACCTCTTCAAAACCCACGGCGGCGGCTTCAACGCACAGAAACGCGCCATCGATTCCCTCAACCCCGGCGACGTCCTGGTGATGGAAGCCCGCGGCGAAAAGGGAACCGGCACGATCGGCGACATCCTCGCGCTGCGTGCCCAGGTCCGCGGCGCGGCCGGAATCGTCACCGACGGCGGCGTCCGCGACCTGGCGGCGGTGGCAGCACTGGACATTCCGACCTACCACTCCGGCCCGCACCCCGCGGTGCTCGGCCGCCGCCACGTTCCCTGGGACATCGACGTCACCATCGCCTGCGGCGGCGCGACCGTCCAGCCCGGCGACGTGATTGTCGGCGATTCCGATGGCGTGCTGGTCATTCCGCCGCAGCTGGCGGAAAAGATCGCGGACGCGGCGATCGAACAGGAACGTCAGGAAACGTTCATCGCGGAACAGGTCGCGAACGGCGAAAGCGTCGACGGCCTGTACCCGATGAACGAACACTGGAAGGCCAGGTACGCCCAGTGGCGCCCGTAGCAGGCGAAAGCAAATCCCAGCGCGCGTACCGCTGGATCAAGGACCGGATCGCGGACCGGACCTTCGGTCCCGGCTATCGCTTGGTGCTCGGGCAAATCGCCAAGGAACTGGACGTCAGCGTCGTCCCGGTGCGCGAAGCGATCCGGCTGCTCGAAGCCGAAGGGCTGGTCACGTTCGAGCGGAACGTCGGCGCGCAGGTGGTGATGGTCGACGAGACCGCCTACGAGCACACCATGCAAACCCTTGCCCTGGTGGAAGGTTTCGCCACCTCGCTGTCCGCGCCGAAGTTGTCCCCCGAGGACATCGAACGGGCGCGCGCGATCAACGAGCAGATGCGCCTGTCGCTGGAAAACTTCGAACCGCACCGCTTCACCGAGCTGAACCAAGAGTTCCATTCAGTCCTTTTCGAACCCTGCCCGAACCCACACGTGCTCGACCTCGTACACCGCGGCTGGCACCGGCTGGCCTCGCTGCGCGATTCGACGTTCAGTTTCGTCCCGGGCCGCGCGCACGAATCCGTCAAGGAACACGAACAACTGCTGGTGCTGATCGAGGAAAACGCCGACCCGCTCGAACTCGAACTGGCCGCGCGACGGCACCGCACCGCCACCCTCGACGCCTACCTCGACCGGCGGGCCGCCCCGCCCGCTTGAGCTACCCGGAAGGACCCCACTCCATGAGGTTCCGCAGTACCCCGAACGCCATCACGGGCTCGATCGCGCCGCTGATGACCCCGTTCACGGCAGACGGCGCGGTCGACCACGAGAGCCTGACCAATCTGGTGAACTGGCAGCTCGCGTCCGGTTCGCACGGCGTCTCGATCGGCGGTTCCACCGGCGAACCCGGCGCGATGACGGTGGCCGAGCGCGCGGAGACGATCCGCACGGTCGCCAAGGCGGTGGACGACAAGGTGCCGTTCATGCCCGGCACCGGTTCGGCGAAGCTCGACGATACGCTGGAGCTGACCGCCGAGGCTCGCGACGCGGGCATCGACGCCGCGCTGATCATCACCCCGTACTACGCGCGCCCCACTCAGGAAGCGCTCTACCGCTGGTACGCCACGGTGGCGAAGGAATTCCCGGACCTGCCGATCGTCGCCTACAACGTGCCGAGCCGGACGTCGGTCGACCTCGCGCCGGAGACGGTCGCGCGGCTGTTCCGCGACTTCGACAACTTCGTCGGGATCAAGGAAACCACCAAGGACTTCGAGCACTTCTCCCGCGTCCTTCACTTGTGCGGCAAGGAATTGCTCGTCTGGTCGGGCATCGAACTGCTGTGCCTGCCGCTGCTTTCCCTCGGCGGCGCCGGTTTCGTGAGCGCCACCGCCAACATCGCCCCGGCGGCCAGCGCCGAGATGTATCGCGCGTGGACTGAAGGCGACTTCGACCGCGCCCGCGAGATCCACTACGGCTTGCACCCGCTGGTCGACCTGCTGTTCGTCGAGACCAACCCGGCACCGGGCAAATGGGTGCTGGAGCAGCGCGGGCTCATCCGGTCGGGCTTCGTGCGCCCGCCGCTGATCACCCCGACCGAACCGGGCATCGCCCGGATCACCGAACTGATGCGCCAGGGCGAGCAGTACCTCTCGCCCGTCGACGGCTTCGCTGTGGAAGGAAAGTGACCATGACCGCGCACTACGTTCCGGAGAACCTGCCGGAGCACATCCGCCACTACATCGGCGGCGCGCCGGCCGACAGCGTCTCGGGCGAGACCTTCGAGGTGCTCGACCCGGTCACGAACAAGCCGTACATGACGGCTTCGGCGGGCAAGGCCGAGGACATCGACCTCGCCGTCGCCGCGGCCAAAGAGGCGTTCGACCACGGCCCCTGGCCGAAAATGCTGCCGCGCCAGCGCGCCCGGATCCTCAACAAGATCGCCGATCTCGTGGAGAGCCGCGACGCGCGACTGGCCGAGCTGGAAACCTTCGACACCGGCCTGCCGATCAAGCAGGCGCTCGGCCAGGCGCAGCGCGCGGCGGAGAACTTCCGGTTTTTCGCGGACCTGATCGTCGCGCAGGCCGACGACACCTACAAGGTGCCCGGCCGCCAGGTCAACTACGTCAACCGCAAGCCGGTCGGTGTCGCCGGGCTGATCACGCCGTGGAACACGCCGTTCATGCTGGAGAGCTGGAAGCTCGCGCCGGCACTGGCGTCCGGTTGCACCGTGGTGCTCAAGCCGGCCGAGTTCACGCCGCTGTCGGCGAGCCTGTGGGCGGACATCTTCCGCGAGGCCGGCCTGCCGGACGGGGTGTTCAACCTCGTCAACGGTCTCGGCGAGGAAGCGGGCGACGCGCTGGTCAAGCACCCGGACGTCCGGCTGATCTCGTTCACCGGCGAAACCACCACCGGCGAAACGATCTTCCGCAACTGCGCGCCCGGCCTCAAGGGCATGTCGATGGAGCTGGGCGGCAAGTCCCCGGCCGTCGTGTTCGCCGACGCGGACTTCGAAGCGGCGCTGGACTCCACGCTGTTCGGCGTCTTCTCGCTCAACGGCGAACGCTGCACGGCGGGCAGCCGGATCCTCGTCGAGCGCTCGATTTATGAGGAGTTCTGCGCCCGGTACGCCGAACGCGCGCGCAACATCGTGGTCGGCGACCCGCACGACCCGGCCACCGAGGTCGGCGCGCTGGTGCACCCGGAGCACTTCGACAAGGTGATGAGCTACATCGAAATCGGGAAGACGGAAGGGAAACTGCTCGCCGGCGGCGGCCGTCCGGAGGGCCTCGGCACCGGGAACTACGTGGCTCCGACGGTGTTCGCCGACGTGAAGCCGGACGCGCGGATCTTCCAGGAGGAAATCTTCGGCCCGGTCGTGGCGATCACGCCGTTCGACACCGACGAGGAAGCGCTCGAGCTGGCCAACAACGTCAAATACGGCCTGGCCGCCTACGTCTGGACCGCCGACCTGACCCGCGCGCACACCTTCGCGCAGAACATCGAGGCCGGCATGGTCTGGCTGAACTCGCACAACGTGCGCGACCTGCGCACGCCGTTCGGCGGGGTCAAGGCGTCCGGCCTCGGCCACGAAGGCGGCTACCGCTCGATCGACTTCTACACCGAACAGCAGGCCGTGCACATCACGCTCGGCGACGTGCACACGGCGCGCTTCGGGGCCGGGAAGGACAAGGCATGACCACGACCCCGCCGGACGTCATCCGCTGTGCGTACGCGGAACTCGTCGTCAGCGACCTGAAAGCGTCGCGAGAGTTCTATGTGGACGTTCTCGGTCTCGTCGTGACATACGAGGACGACGAAGCGATATACCTGCGCGCGTGCGAGGAATACCTGCACCACTCGCTGATCCTGCGCAAGGGCGCGGAACCCGCGCTGGCCGTGCTCGCGTACCGCGTGCGCGGCGAAGGCGAACTCGACGTCGCCGAGGCGTACTACCTGGAACTCGGCGTCGAGGTACGCCGTGTCCCGGCGGGCACGACGCGCGGCATCGGCGAAGCGGTGCGCGTGCTGGATCCGCTCGGTTTCCCCATCGAGTTCTTCTACGAGGCCGAACACGTCGAGCGCTTCACCCAGCGCTACGACGTGCACGGCGCGGGCGCGCTGTCGCGACTGGACCACTTCAACGTCAACACGCCGGACGTCCCCGCCGCGCGGGCTTACTACGAGGGCCTCGGTTTCCGCGTGTCGGAAGACATCCGCGACGACGAGGGCACCGTGTACGCGGCGTGGATGTTCCGCAAACCGACCGTGCACGACGTCGCGCTCACCGGCGGCGCGGGCCCGCGCCTGCACCACATCGCGTTCGCGACCCACGAGCGGCACCAGATCCTGCACATCTGCGACCACCTGGGCGCGGTGCGGAAATCGGACCAGATCGAACGCGGTCCCGGGCGGCACGGCGTGTCGAACGCGTTCTATCTGTACGTGCGCGACCCGGACGGGCACCGGATCGAGATCTACACGCACGACTACTACACCGGCGACCCGGACAATCCGGTGATCAGCTGGGACGTGCACGACAACCAGCGCCGCGACTGGTGGGGCAATCCGGTGGTGCCGAGCTGGTACACCGAGGCCTCGCGGGTCCTCGACCTCGACGGCAAGCTTCAGCCGGTCGTCGAACGCACGGAAACGAAGGAAATGGACGTGACCATCGGCGCGGACGGGTTCTCCTACACCCGCGCCGACGGGGCCGACCAGGGTTTCAAACTGGGCGAACAGGTCTAAGGTGCGTTCCGTCCGTGAAGGGCTCCTTGAGGGAATCTGATTCCCGGAAGGGGCCCTTCACGGACCACCAGCAGCGGTATCGGCACTTCGACGGAGAGGTGACATGATGACGGCAATCTTGCAGACGCCGACCGCGGTCGCGCAGGACTTCACGGAATTCCGGTCCGCGGTCCTGCGCTCGTTCGTGCCGCTGCAGGTGAGCACTGACCACCGCGACCGGTTCCACGGCAGGCTCCGCACGCACGAGGCGGGCGAGATCGCGCTCACCGAGATCACCGCGTCGCCGCACGAGGTGGAGCGCACGCCGGAACTCATCGCCCGCTCCGACCGGCCGTGCTACAAGCTGAGCGTGATGCTGGCCGGCACCGGCATCCTCACCCAGGACGGCCGCGAAGCCGTGCTGCGGCCCGGCGACGTCGCGCTGTACGACACGAACCGGCCGTATTCGCTCGTGTTCGAAGAGAATTTCCGGACGCTGGTGCTGATGTTCCCGCAGCAGAAGGTCGACCTGCCCCGGGATCTCGTCGGTCAGCTCACCGCGGTGCGGATGTCCGGTCGCGAGGGCGTGGGCAACGTCGTGGTGCCGTTCCTGGCGCAGCTGGGCGGGAATCTGGACGTGCTGACGAGCCCGGTGGGCGTGCGGCTGGCGCACAACGCGGTCGACCTGCTCACCACGATGCTGGCCACCGAACTCGACCTGGACCGCGCGGCCGCCGACCCGCACCACGACCTGATGCGGCGCATCCGCGGCTACATCGACGCGAATCTGTCCCGCTCCGACCTTGGTCCGGCGCAGATCGCGGCGGAGCATTACATCTCGACGCGGCATCTGCACGGGTTGTTCCAGGAGCAGGGGACGACCGTGGCGGGATGGATCCGCCAGCGGCGGCTGGAGCATTGCCGCCGGGATCTGCGGGATCCGCTGCTGGCGGCACGTCCGGTCGCGGCCATCGCGGCGCGGTGGGGATTTGTCGACGCGGCGCACTTTTCGCGGGTGTTCCGGGCCGCGTTCGGGGAGTCGCCGAGCGGGCTGCGGGCACAGGCGTCCTGAGCGGCCATCGCGGTTAGCATCGCTCACGAGGGTTGACCGCGAGCGTCCGGCAGTTGCCCGCCAGCGCATGAACGTTCGCTCCCGCGCCGGGGCGCGGCGAGCATGATGGGCATGTCCGACCCTTCCCCTGACGAATGGCGCACCTACGACGAGTTCGCCGCCGGGATCGACACCTACCGGCTGCCCAGCGCGGACCTTACCGGCCGGGAGCTCACCGTCACGCTCGACGACGGCGCGAAACTCGAGCTGCGGTTCCTCGACGGTGAACGGCTTGCCTGCAACGGCGTCGAGGATCCGTACGACGCGGTCGCGGTGCGTCCCGACGTCTTTTTCGTGAACGTGCCGATGACAAGCGTCGAAGGCGAAGCCCGCACGATCGTCTACTCGACCACCACGCACCGCGCGCTCACTGTGCGGTCGGTGATCGGCGACGAGGACATCGAAGGCACGCCGCGGGTTTCGCAGACCTTCCACGCCGGCATCACCGACGGCGGCGAGCCGACCGGCCACGTGCCCGGTCCGTCGCGGGACCTCATCGGCAAGCGCAACGTCTACCGCTACAGCCCGAACCACCTGTACGAGCACGTTTATCTCTCCTCGGAGCGCTACTGCTGGCAGTGCGTCGAGGGCGTGCAGCGCGGGCACGGCGACGTGGACCTGTCGACTGTCTGGAAGTTCGCCGACGGCCTGTACCTCTTCTGCTTCCGCGAGTTCCGGATCGCGGTGGCCAGCGTGTGGCTGCACGACCTCGGCTACGCCCTGCGCACCACCGGCGTTTTCCTCGGCATCACCGGCGACGGCCGATCCGAGCACTCCCGCGCGGGCGGGAACATCTATCCGCTCGGTTCGATCAGCTATCCCGACGTCCAGCCTATCTAAGGAGTTCTCCCGTGTCCAATATGGACGTGATCACCGCGCACTACGAGGCGAGCGACCGCGGCGACCTCGACGGCATGCTGGCCCCGATCGGCCCGGACACCACCTGGACCGAGGCCGCCGGATTCCCTTACGCGGGCACCTACACCGGTCCGGACGAGGTGCGCCGCAACGTCTTCGAGGCGATCGCGCGCGACTGGGACGGTTATCAGTTCACCCTGTCCGCGCTGCTGGACGCTGGCGATTCGATTGTCGGACTGGGGACGTACACCGGCACGAATCGCAAGTCCGGCAAGGCGTTTACCGCACGAGTCGCGCACGTGTGGAAGTTCGACGGCGGCAAGGTCGCGAGCTTCGAGCAGATCGTGGATTCCGCTCCGGTCGCCGCGGCGACGGACTAACGCCTCGTGAGTGTTCATCCCGGTTAGAACCGGCAGCAACGCTCACGACCTCTTTCCCTCTCCCCTCTGGTCACTGTGGACCGGAAAGCCGAGCCATGATGAGAAAGTTCCTGCCCGCGCTCGCCTCCGCCGTGCTCGTCACGCTGGTCGCGGCGGGCTGCGCGGGCACCGCCGATCCGAACGGACCGATCGTGGTCGGCTCGGTCAACGCGCTGAGCGGACCCGCTACCTTCCCGGAATCCTCCCAGGCCGCCAAGGCCGTCTTCGACGCGGCGAACGCGGCGGGCGGCGTGCACGGGCGCAAGATCGAATACCACGCCATCGACGACAAGGGCGATCCCGCCGCCGCGGCGGCCGCCGCGCGCGAAATCGTCGGCGGCGATCAGGCAGTCGCACTCGTCGGTTCTTCCAGCCTCATCGAATGCCAGATCAACGCCAAGTACTACCAGCAGGAGAAGGTGCTTTCCATCTCCGGCATCGGCGTCGACCCGTCGTGTTTCACCAGCCCGAACATCGGCCCCGCGAATGTCGGGCCGTTCCACGACATGACGCTGACCCTGTTGTACGGCTCCGAAGTGCTGCACCTGCAAGACATGTGCGCACTGCTGGAAATCGCCGGGAACACGCTGCCGTACTACCGCGCGGCCATCGACGAATGGTCGAAGATCACCGGCAAGAAACTGAAGTACGTCGACGCGACCGTGCCGTACAACGGTTCCGACTACACGCCCTACATCGTCAAGGCACGCGCCGCCGGGTGCAAAGCCGTGACGGTCAACCCCGTCGAACCCGACTCGATCGGCCAGCTGAAAGCCGCGCAGGCACAGGGTTGGAAAGATGTGACCTGGCTGCTGCTCACGAGTGTCTACAGTGAACAGTACGCGAAGGCGGTTTCGGAAGCGGGCAAGGGCGTTTACGTGCCAGCCGAGTTCTACCCGTTCACCGACCCGTCGAGCCCGCGCACCAAGGAGTGGCGGGATCTCATGACGCGCAACAACATTCCGCTGACCTCGTTCAGCCAAGGCGGTTACCTCGCGGCGAAGTATTTCCTGCAGGTGCTGAACGGCATGCAAGGCGAGATCACGCGGGAATCGGTGACGAAGGCGCTGCGCGAGATGAAGCCGATCTCCGACCCGATGGTCGGCACGCCGTACGTGTTCGGCCCCGGGCAGACCCACCACGACAACATCGCGGGCTGGCCGGTGAAGCTCGCGACGGGCACTAACCGGTGGCAGATCGCCGGTGCCGACTGGCTGCGGATCCCGCGGCGCTAGCCCGATCCACTCTGGACAGAGGAGACTGCAATGGTGCAGGGAGCGCTGGCCGGGCTGGCTGCCGGCGGGCTTTACGCGGTGCTGGCGGTGTGCCTGACGTTGATGTCCCGGCTGGTCCGGGTCGTCAACTTCGCCCAGGCGGCCACCGGCATGTTCGGCAGTTACGTCGGGGTGGCGCTGTCCGTCCGCGGCGGACTGCCGGAGTGGCTGGCAGTGGTCCTCGGCGTGCTGCTGGGCGGGTTGCTGAGCGTGCTGATCGGCTGGGTCGTCTCGACCTGGCTGGCCGAAGCAGGCACCGGCACCCGCTCGGCCGTCACCGTCGCGGTGCTGCTGCTGTTGATCTCGTTGTCGTTCATCCTGTTCGGCAACAAACCGCAGCCGTTCCAGGCGTTGCTGGCCGGTCCGGCCTTCACCCTCGGCGGTGTGGTGATCAGCCAGGTGACGGTGGTGACCGTCGCGCTGGCGGTGGTGATCGCCTTCGCCGCGCGGCTGATCCTGACAAAGACACCAGTTGGCATCTCACTGCGTGCGTTGTCGGAACGCCCGACGACCGCTGAACTGCTGGGCATCCCGGCGAAACGGCTCAGTGCCGCCATCTGGGGCGCCACCGGCCTGCTCAGCACGGTCATCATCGTGATCGTCGCCCCGTCTCAATCGAACGACGCCACCTCGCTGGCCATGCTGGTCGTGCCCGCGGCCGCGGCGGCCCTGCTCGGCGGGTTCCGCCGGCTGGACCTCGCCGTCGTCGGCGGGCTGGTGCTCGGCATGCTGCAGGGCGCGCTCGCGCAGGTCGACCAGCTTTCGGTAGTGCGGAATTTCGTCCCGTTCCTGGCCATCGTCGGCCTGCTCGTGTGGTCTCAGCGCAAGGAGGTGTGGGATGCAGCTCGCTGACCGGGGCGCGGTGTCCCGCTTCGGAACCCCACTGGTCGTCGCGGTCGTCGCGGTGCTGGTCGGTATCGGCCTGACCGTCGGCCTCAACGGCTACTTCGCCTACCTCGGCGTGAGCGTCGTGGTAGCCGCCATCGCCTTGCTCGGCCTAGGCGTCGTGACCGGCAGTGCAGGGATGATTTCCTTGTGCCAGCTGACGTTCGGCGCGATCGGCGCGTGGGTCGTCTCGGCGCTGAACGTAGCGCACGCCCCTGGCGGCTTCCTGTTCTGGCTGTTGCTGGGCGGTCTCGCGGCGGGCGTGGTCGGTGTCCTCATTGGACTCCCCGCGCTGCGGCTGCGCGGAATCAACCTGGCGGTGGTGACGCTCGGACTGGCCGCGGCCGCCGACGTCACCCTGGTGGAAATCCAGTTCCCCGGCACCACCGACGGTGTCTCGGTGGACCGCCCGTCCTTGGTCGCCGACGACAACGCGTACTTCCTGCTCTGCGTCGTCGTCCTGATCGTCTGCGCCTTGCTCGTGCACTTCCTGCGCCGCGGTCCGTGGGGCAGCAGCTGGGCCGCGGTGGCGTTCTCCGAACGCGGCACCGCTGCGGCCGGAGCCAGCGTCCGTACCGCGAAGCTCTCCGCCTTCGCCGTCAGCGCCACTCTGGGCGGCATCAGCGGCGGTCTGCTGACCGCGCAGGTCGGGTTCGCCTTCCCGACCAGCTTCGCACCGCTGCAGTCGCTGGCGTTGTACGTCCTGGCGATCATGTCCGGCGCACACCTGATTGATATGGCAATCTTCGGCGCTGTCCTGTGGGTCGCGGTACCGGAGCTGTTGAAGCGATGGGGAGTCCCGCAAGACTGGGGTTACGTGATCTTCGGCCTGCTGGGCATCCAAGCCCTGGCCGGACGCGGCAACCTGGGGACCGCGATCCGCGAACTGTGGCGTCGCCGCTCGAGGGCCAGTGCCGGAGTCCAGATCACCGCGCTGGACGAAGAACCTCCCCGTCTGCCGCCGGGCGAACCGGTGCTGGTCGTCCGCGGCCTGAGCGTCACCTTCGGTCAGGTCAAGGCACTGTCCGGAGTGGACTTGGCTGTCCCCAAGGGCGGAGTCCTGGGCGTCATCGGCCCGAACGGCGCGGGAAAGTCCACTTTGGTCGACGCGATCAGCGGCTTCCTGCCCCAGGCCGAAGGAACCGTCGAACTGGCCGGCCGTGCGCTCACCGGCAACCCGACGCAACGAGCCCGTTCCGGCCTGCGCCGGACGTTCCAGCAAGACCGGGTCCCAGCGGGCCTCACCATCGAGGCGTACGTCCGTTTCGCAGCCCGCCGACGACCGCCCGCCACCGAAGTCGCCGCCGCGCTGGAGTTCTTCGGCTGCCCGCCGGCGGCGACCCCGCTGGACCGGGTCGACGTGGGCGCGCGCCGCCTGATCGAAGTCGTCGGCCACCTCATGGCGAAGCCCCAGGTGCTGCTCCTGGACGAACCGGCGGCGGGGCTCCCGCACGAGGAGCACATCGCGTTCGGCGAACGCCTGCGCCAGGTTCCTGCCAGGTTCGGCGTCTCGGTGCTGATCATCGAACACGATCTGGACCTGGTCCGGTCGGTCTGCGACACCCTGACCGTGCTCGACTTCGGCGAAGTGCTGGCCAGCGGCCCGCAGGCGGAAGTGCTGGCGGATCCGGCGGTTCTGAAGGCCTACCTGGGCGAAACGGAGATGCTGTGAGCACGCTGCGAATCGAAAACCTGACCGTCACGCGCGGTGCGGGCCCCGTCATCGCCGAAGTCGGCCTGACTCTGGAACCGGGCAAGATCACCGCGGTGGTCGGTCCCAATGGTGCGGGCAAAACCAGCCTGCTGGAAGCCTTGTCCGGGGTGCTCCCGGCAGCGACCGGTCGTATCCACATCGGACAGACCGACGTCACGAAACACTCGAGAGTAGCCCGAGCGAGACTGGGTTTGGCTCATGTGGAACAGGGACGGGCGGTCTTCGCCAGCCTGACTGTCCTGGAGAATCTCCGGCTGACCGCCAAAACTCCGGCGGGCGTGGAAGAAGTCCTTGCGCTCTTCCCAGAACTGGAGAAACGCAAGGACTCGCCTGCCGCGCTGCTGTCCGGCGGCGAGCAGCAAATGGTGGTCCTGGGCCGGGCTTTCGCCGCGAAGCCCCGGTTCCTCCTGATCGACGAGATGTCCCTGGGACTGGCACCCGCCGTCTTCACCAGGCTTCTCCCTGCGGTAACCGAGTTCGCCGACGCGGGCGCGGCGATCCTCCTGGTGGAACAGTTCACCCACCTGGCACTGAAAGTCGCGCAGGAAGCCCTGGTCGTCTCCTCCGGCAAGGTCACCTACGCGGGAGAATCCCAGCCTTTGCTGGACAATCCGGACACCTTGCATCAGGCGTACTTGGGCACCACCTGACCCGGGGCGTGGGCGTTCCGCGGCGGGACGCCCACACCCCGGCCGGTCAGCCTTCCCGGATGGTCATCTTGGCGAGCCGGTCGCCGTCGACCTCGAAGACGAACTTCGACCGGCCGTTGGCGTGATTGCTGCGCCAGTCCCCGACGACGGTGACGGTGTCGCCGGAGGCCGTGACCTCCTCCGGGGTCAGGATTCCGCGCGAGCCGATGAACTCGACGTCGCTCCATTCCTTGATCTTTTGGCGCCCGGAGAACGACCGGCCCCAGTCGTCCACGACGCCGTTTTCGGTGAACGCGTCCAGGAACGCGGCGTCGTCGTGCCGGTTCACCGCGTCGACGAACGACGCCACCGGTTCCGGAATTTCCACTTCGGACATTGCGCTTCCCTTGCTGTAGCGGCGAATCTCAGCGGGTGGTGTAACCGCCGTTGGCGAAGATAGTCTGCCCGGTGATCCACCAGCCGGACGTCGCGAGGAAGGACACGATCGGGGCGATGTCCTCGATCTTGGTCAACTGCCCGCCCATCGCCTGCGATTTGTGGAACTCGACCCGCTCCGGGGTTTCCTGGCCGTAGAAGAACGGCGTGTCCATCGGACCGGGTCCGACGGCGGTGACCGAGATCCCGCGCGAGGCGAATTCCTTGGCCGCGGCCCGGGTGAAGTGCTCGACCGGGCTCTTGCCGCCCGCGTAGGTCGAGTACCCGTCGGTGAACGCCGCGAGCAGGCTGGTCACGATCGTGATGATCTTGCCGCCGTCGGCGACGTTCTTGCCCGCCTCCTTGATGAAGAAGTACGCGGCCTTCGAGTTGATGTCGAACATCGAGTCGTACTCGTCCTCGGTGGTCTCGACGATCGGCTTGCGCAGCACCTTGCCCACCGTGTTGACCGCGACGTCGATCTTCCCGAGCGCCGCTTCCGCGTCCGCGAACAGCTTCTCCACGTTCGCCGGGACGGTCAGGTCGCCGGTCAGGACGACGCCCTTGCCGCCCGCGGCCTCGACCGCGGCGAGCGTCTCCTGAGCCTGCGGACGGGTCTGCTCGGAGTTGTAGTGGATCGCGACGTTCGCACCGGCCTCGGCGGCCTGCCTGCTGATGAGCCCGCCCAGGTTCTTCGCCCCGGCGGCGACGAGGACGTTCTTGCCCTTGAGCGTGTGGTCGGTCATGAGGACCCCTCCGTCTCTTTATCGCTGATATGCACCACTGTATCAGTGCAACAGGGACTACCATAGCGGTGTGACACAGATTGCGAACGCGGATACACGGACCCGGCTCCTGGACGCCGCCGCCGAGCAGGTCGCCGCGACGCCGGGCGAGGACATCTCGCTGCGCGCGATCTGCGCACAGGCCGGGGTGAAAATGCCGACGCTGTACCACTTCTTCGGCAGCAAACAGGGCCTGCTGGACGCGGTCGTCGAACGCGGCTTCGACCTGTACCTGGCGGAAAAAGGCGCGCACGAGCCGTCCGGCGACCCGATCCAGGACCTGCGCGACGGATGGGACGCCCACGTCGCCTTCGGGATCGCGAACCCCGGCTTCTACACGCTGATGTACGGCAAGGTCCACCCCGGCCACGCGCCCGAGGCGCAAGAACGGCCCAGCGCGATGCTGCGCGCCCTGACCCAGGCCGCCGCCGACCAGGGCCGCCTGACAGTCCCTCCGGACCAGGCGGCCGCGCACATCCTCGTGGCCAACATCGGGGTCACGCTGCGCCAGATCATCCTCGCCGAGGAGGACCGCGCGCTGTCCGTGGCGGTCCGGGAAGGCGCGATCGCCGCGATCACCGGCACCGCTGCCACCGGCAACCGGCACGCCGAGATGCACCGCGTGCTGGAGTACGCCGCGGCGAACCCGGACATCCTGGGCGCCGCGGAAACCCAGCTGCTGACCAAATGGCTCCGGACCCTCGCCGAATCAAGCTGATTCGGCGGCGGGGCGGTCGATCCGGCCGGGAAGCGGGTCTCCTTCGGGCGAGTCCGCTGCGGCGGGAGGTGTCGTCGCCGCGATGCCGCTGATCGCGAACCCGGATCCGTCGGGGTTTCCGCGTAACCAGCGGACACCGTCGCCCAGCCCAGGACGCACGGGGCTGACGTCGGACACGATCGCCACCAAGCACCTGTTCGACGGTGCGGAAGGGGGTGGCCTCGCGCCCAGTCCCCCTCGAATGTCATCCGGCCAGTACGGAGCTACATCCCCGCGCGCTCGAACGCCAGCGTAGGCAGATCAACCGCGTGCGCGCCGCCGTCCGCGACCAGCACCGCGCCGGTGATGTACGAGGACTCCGAAGATCCGAGGAACCGCACAATGGACGCGATTTCCTCCGGCTCCGCAGGCCGCCGCAGCGGCACCTCCGCGGTCACCCGCCGATACCCCTCGTCATGCCCGCCGTCAAACCCGGCCGCCTCGGCGAATTGCTCCATTTCCCCGTCCGCCATCGGCGTGCGCACCCAGCCCGGACACACCGCGTTGGCCCGGACTCCGCGCGGCCCGTAATCCCGGGCAATAGACCGAGTCAGCCCGATCAACGCGTGCTTGGCCACCGTGTATCCCGCGACATTGGGCCCGGCGAACAATCCCGCCAGCGAAGAAACAATGACGACCTGTCCGCCGCTTTCCACCAGGGAAGGCAACGCTGATCGGCAAAACACGAACGCACTGGACAAATTGGACCGGAGCGCGATCTCCCACTCCTCGTCCCCGGTGTCCACCACCGAAGACAGCCCGTGCCCGCCGGCGTTGGCCACGATCACGTCCAGTCGCCCGTACTTCTCGAGCACCTCCGCGATCGCCGCCTCCGCGTCCTGCCGAACGCTGGCGTCGCAAGCGATCACGTGCGCGCCGGTCTCCGCCGCGACCTTCTCCAACGGTTCCCGCCGCCGTCCCAGGACCACCACCTGCGCGCCTTCGCCGGCGTACCGCCGAGCAACCGCAGCCCCGATACCCGTCCCGCCGCCGGTAATCGCCACGACCCGCTTGTCTGCCATCGTCATTCCTTCCCTTTCAAGCAGGAAACCCAGACCGAGCGGAGACGCCGAAATCGGCGAGCAAGGCCTGTCCGTT
Source organism: Amycolatopsis echigonensis (assembly GCF_014174495.1). GTDB lineage: Bacteria > Actinomycetota > Actinomycetes > Mycobacteriales > Pseudonocardiaceae > Amycolatopsis > Amycolatopsis echigonensis. The sequence goes on along the minus strand of NZ_JACJHR010000036.1, from coordinate 22,049 downwards.
CACCGTCCGCGACCGCGCGGAAGCCAGATACAGCACCTGCTGGGCGACGTCGTCGGCCGTTTGCACCGGAAATCCCGGTTCGTCCAGCAGATTCCCCAAATCCCCTCGCGCCATCGGCGTGTCCACCACCGACGGGCACACGCAATTGACCCGTACGCCGTCGAACTCGACCGAAAGGGCGCGTGTCAACGACACCACCGCGCCCTTCGAAGCGCAGTAGGGCACCATTCCCGGCGCGCCCACGAAAGCCGAATCGCTGGCCAGGAAGACGATCGAACTCCCGTCTCCCAGCCAGGGCCGAGCGTGCTTCGCGACCAGGAACTGGCCCAGCACGTTCACCGCTAGGACCGCGGTGAACTCCTCGGCGCCGGTCTCCGCGAGCGGCCGCCCGACCGGCCCTGATATCCCAGCGCAGCCGACTACCACGTCGATCCCGGCGAACGACTCGGCCACGAGCCGCACCGCCGCGGCGACCTGGCCTTCGTCAGTGACGTCCGCCCGCGCCGCGACGACGTCGCCCGGCAACGAGGGCGGCCGGACCCGGTCGAGGACTCCGACCCGCGCGCCCTCCTCCAGGAACGCCCGCGCGCAGGCCAGCCCGATCCCGGACGCGGCCCCGGTGATCAGCACGGCTTTGCCGGAGAGGTCGAGTCGCATTCCGCAATCCTGCAGCAACGGACCCTCCGGGGGTTGGCAACGAGTGCATCCTTGTTGTCAGCGACCGCACGACCCCCGGCACCCGGCTACCGCTTCCCCCGGGCCTCCGCGAACACTGCGGCGAGGAGCGCGAAGGGACACCATGAGCAACGCACACCCGCACCCCCTTGACCCGCTGACCGCCGACGAGCTCGCCGCCGGCCGGGCAGTGCTGGAGACACACGGCCTGATCACCGAGACGACCCGGTTTCCGCAGGTCCTCCCGGTCGAGCCGGACAAGGCCGCCGTACTGGCCGGGGCCCGGACCGACCGCCGGATCCAGTTCACCCTGCTCGACACCGCGACCGGCGAATCGGCCGACGCGGTCGTCTCGGTGACCGCCGGGGAACTGGTCAGCCACGAGAAGTGCGGCGAGGGTCAGCCCCCGTATCTCTTCGAGGAGTACGACCTCGCCGAGGCCATCACCAAGGCCTCCCCGGAATGGCAGGCCGCCATGCGGCGCCGCGGTCTCGGCGACCGCATCGAGCACGCGTTCTGCGCCCCGCTCGCCCCCGGCTACTTCGGCCGCGAGGACGAGACCGGCCGGGTGATCCGCTCGCTCACCTTCCTGCGCGAGGACAGCACCGACAGCCCTTGGGCGCATCCGGTCGAGGGCCTGGTCGCGCACCTCAACCTCACTGAACAGCGCGTCCTCCGCGTCGAGGACGAGGGCGACACCCCGGTCCCGGAGGACTCCGGCCGCTACGGCCACCACCCCGCGCGGACCACCCTCAAGCCGATCGAGATCACCCAGCCGGAAGGCCCGAGCTTCCAGGTCGACGGCTCGCTGGTGACATGGGAGGGCTGGCAGCTGCGCGTCGGCTTCAACGCGCGCGAGGGCCTGACCCTGCACCAGCTGACCTTCCAGGACCGCTCGGTGCTGTATCGCGCCTCCGTGCCTGAGATGGTTGTTCCTTACGGTGATACTTCAATCGGCCGGTTCTGGATCAGCTACTTCGACGCCGGCGAATACCTGCTCGGCAAGAACGGCAACAGCCTGCGCCTGGGCTGCGACTGCCTCGGCGTGATCCACTACTTCGACGCCTTCCTCGCCGACGACCACGGCCGGCCGGTGCGCGTGCCGAACGCGATCTGCATGCACGAGGAGGATTACGGAATCCTCTGGAAGCACACCGATCTCGACGGAAAGGCCGAGGTCCGCCGGTCGCGCCGGCTGGTGATCTCGTCGATCTCCACTATCGGCAATTACGACTACGGCTTCTTCTGGTATCTCTACCTCGACGGCACCATCGAATGCGAGGCCAAGGCGACCGGCATCGTCTTCTCCGGCGCGGGCGAGCCCGGGTCGACGCAGCCGCACGCGTCCGAAATCGCGCCCGGCCTGTTCGCACCGGTGCACCAGCACCTGTTCTGCGCCCGGCTCGACTTCGCGGTCGACGGCCAGCGCAACTCGGTGTACGAAGTGGACGCTGTCGGCATTCCGGTCGGCGACGAAAACCCGTATGGCAACGCCTTCACCTGGAAGGCCACGGACCTGCGCACCGAACAGGAAGCGAAACGGCACGCGAACCCGGCGACCGCGCGGGTCTGGGAAGTCCGCAGCACCGAGAACACCAACCGGCTCGGCGCGCCGACCGCCTACCAGCTCGTGCCGCGTCCGTCGGCAACCCTGATGGCGCAACCGGAATCGTCGGTCTACCAGCGCGCGACGTTCGCCACGAACCACCTGTGGGTCACGCCGTACGCGCCCGGCGAACGCTTCCCGGCGGGCGACCGCCCCAACGCGCACCCGGGCGGGGCCGGCCTGCCCGCGTGGACCGCGGCCGACCGTTCGATCAGCGACACCGACGTCGTGCTGTGGCATGTCTTCGGCCCGACGCACATCCCGCGTCCGGAGGACTGGCCGGTCATGCCGGTCGACTACTCCGGATTCATGGTGCGCCCCTATGGGTTCTGCGACCGGAACCCGGCACTCGACCTGCCCTCCGCCGCCCACGGCCATTGCGAACACTGAGGAAGGCTCCATGCCCGCGACGAATCTGTCCGACACTTCCACCTGGCTCCCGCTCGACGGTCTCGCTCCCGGCTTCGACGCAAACAAAGCGACCACTGTGGACGATCTCGACGACCAGTCGTTCACTGTGGACTGTGCCGACGGCGGCACGTTCTCGATCAGCTTCGCGCACGGTCGCGCGTCGTGGGACGAGGACGGCACCACCGGCGAGACCGCCGCCGAGACGTTCCTCGTCGACGCCGGACTGTTCTACGTGCAGTTCCACCCCGGCGCGGAAACCGCGTTCAGCCTGCTGCTGGACGTGCGCCAGGGCCGTGCGCTGGTCATCACGAGCACGATCGGCGACGGACTGCCCCGCGTGACGCAACGGTTCCGTCCCGCGACCATCCAGGGCCGCGAAGCACATGGCGAGGAGATCGCGCCCAGCACGGCGCTGATCGGCCGCCGCGTGCAGTGGGTCTACAGCGAAGAACACGCGTACGAGCACGTTTACCTCACCCCGCACTGGTACACCTGGCAATGCCTCTCCGGTCCGGAGCGTGGGCTCGCCGACACCGACGAGAACTCCGTCTACCAAATCCGGCCCGGAATCTATGTGTTCGCTTGGCGGGAGAAGGTCATCCCGTGCGCGTCGGTGACCGTGGCCGACCACCGGAACGTGCGCGAACTGCGGTCGCACGGCTCGCTGTTCGGACTGGGCGAGGACGGCACGACGCCGACACACTTCACCTTCGGCGCGTACGGCCGGCTGCTCAGCAACACCGTTTATTCGCTGGACTACGACCCCGCTGGACATTGACCCGTGGCACCTGAACTGCTTCTCACCAATGCCACTGTGTACACAGTGGACGAAGACCGGCCGTGGGCGACCTCGCTCGCGGTCGAGAACGGGCGGGTGACGACCGCCGAGGCCGGTCCGGACACCGAAGTTCTCGACCTCGGCGGCGCGTTCGTGCTGCCGGGTTTCGTGGACGTGCACAGCCACCACGCGCTCGCCGGGCGAGAATTGTTCGATCTGCGGCTGGAAAGCGGCGCGGGTCTCGACGAAATCCTCGCCGCGGTAAGGGAATGGTCGGCAGGGCTCGGTCCGGACGAATGGGTGGTGGGCGGGGCTTGGCCGTCCACTTTGGCCCCTGAACTCGGCCACGATTCGGTGCGCCGGGCGCTGGACGAGGCGGCAGGCGGCCGTCCGGTGGTGCTCATCGAGGACAGCAGGCACAACCGGTGGGCGAGCAGCCGGGCGCTGGAACTGGCCGGGATCACCGAGTCCACTTCGGACCCGGCCGGCGGGACGATCCACCGCGACCCGGACAGCGGCGCGCCGACCGGCTTGCTCATCGAGGCCGCGGGCTTGGCGGTGGAGCGGGCGATGCGGGACACCCGCACGCTCACCGCCGAGCAGCACGCCGAAGCTTCGCGGCGGGCGATCAAAATTCTGCACTCGTACGGCATTACGGCGTTCCAGGACGCCGCCGCCACGATCGACATCCTCGCGGCCCTGAAGACGCTGGACGACGCGGGCGAACTGGCCGCGTGGGTCGTGTCGTCGATGCTGGTGAACGACCCGATTTTCGGGGCGGACCCGATCGGCAAACCGCTGCTCGACCGCGCGGCGGAGTATCGCAGCGAGCATCACCGGCCGGACTTCGTGAAGATCTTCCTCGACGGCACCCCGCCCGCGCATACCGCGGCGTTCCTCGAGCCGTATCTGGGCCACGAGTGCTTCTGCGGGGACACCACGATGCCGACGGAGGAACTCGCGGATTGGCTGGACGTCGCGGTCTCGACCGGGCTTTCGGCGAAGATCCACTGCGCGGGCGACGCGGCCGTCCGGGCCACTTTGGACGCTGCCAGCGCCCTACGCGCACGCGGTGACCACACGACGAAAATCCAAGTGGCACACGGTCAGTTCATCCACCCGGACGACCTGGAACGGTTCGCGGCACTCGACGTGTCGGCGGACATCTCGCCCTTCCTGTGGGTGCCCGGCGTGATCCCGGAAGCGATCGCCCAGGTGATTCCCGCCGAACGCGCGTCGCGGATGCAGCCGAACCGGACGCTGCTAGAGACCGGCGCGCTCGTCGCCGGGGGTTCGGACTGGCCGGTGAGCGAATCCCCGAACGCCTGGGAAGGCATCGAGGGCCTGATCACCCGGCAGGACCCGCACGGCAAGCACCCCGGGAGCCTGTGGCCGGAGCAGGCGATCACGCTGGCCGAGGCGATCCGGGTGTTCACGCTGAACTCCGCGCGGGCCTGCGGACTGGACGACGTGACGGGGTCGTTGACACCGGGCAAGTCGGCGGACTTCGTGGTGCTGGACCAAGACCCGTTCCAGACCCCGGCGAACGAGCTGGCCGGGATCAAGGTGCGAGAGACGTGGTTCAGCGGCAAGCGGGTCTTCGCGCGGGATTGAGGGCTCGTGCGTGGTGATGCCGGTTCTCAGAGGGCTCGTGCATGGTTATCCCGGTTCTCAGCGGACTCGTGCGTGGCAATGCCGGTTCTCAGCGGACTCGTGCGTGGAAATTCCGGTTCTCAGCGGGATAACCACGCACGACCCCTGCGGCGCGTGCGGGACTTTCCCCAAGTCGCGCTTGCTGTGGACAACCCGGCTGAAGGGGCCGGGATTGTCGGTGGGGGCGGATAGACTGGGCAAGGGCCGTCCCCCAGAGGAGGGCGGGGGTTTGCGCCGCCGGGGGTTTGCGCCGCCGGGGGTTTGCGCCGCCGGGGGGTTGGTTTCTCCGTGGGTTGGTGTCTCCGGGGTCACGCTGCCGGGGTCACGCCGCCGGGCGTTTGCTCCGCGGCGGCATTGGACCGCCCGGGGCATCACGCCACCCAGGTCAATCGGTCGTCCGGGGCAGTGCGCCGCTCGAGGGGCATTCCGCCGCAGGACATTGCGCCTCCCAGGACATTGGGCCGCCCGGGGCATCGCGGCACTCTCGGGGCGAGATTCCGACACCCGGGACATTGCGCCGCCCGCGCGGCTTGCGCCACCCAGGCGTCGCGCCACCCAGGCTTGCGCAAGGATCACGAATCCGCGATGGCGCAGCCCCGCCGTGGCACCGCGGCGGCTAAGCGGCCTGGCGACGACACCCCTCCAGAACCGCGCCCCACAACAACCCTCCCCCCGACGTGATCTCGCGCGTGGCAACCGCACACAAAACCGCGAGCGCCACGCACGACGCCACTACGCCAGCAGGAACTCCGCCACTCGCTCCCCCATCAGCACCGCGGGCGCGTTTGTGTTCCCGCTGATCACCCGCGGCAGCACCGAAGCGTCCGCGACCCGCAGGCCGGACACCCCGCGCACCGCCAGCGTCGGATCCGTCACTGCCAGCTCGTCCGTTCCCATCCGGCACGTGCCCACCTGGTGGTGATAGGTGATCGCGGTGCGCCGGACGTATTCCCGGACCTCCGCCGGTCCCGGGTACAGCTCCCGCGCACCCCACTCGTCGGCCAAGGCTGGGGCGCGGCCGATCGACCGGCACTGCTCCACCGACGCGACCAGGCTTTCGAAGTCCGCCGGATGTGCGAGCGCGGCCAGATCGATCAGCGGCATCTCGTTCGGATCCGCGCTGCGCAACCGCAGCGTTCCCCGGCTTTGCGGCGTGATCATGCCCGCCATCAGCGAGAATCCGGTCGGCGGCCCGGTCATCCACGATTCGTACATCGGCACGCTGAAGTGGATCGGCTGGGTGTCCGGCACCGCCAATCCCGGACGGCTGCGCCAGAACAGGTGTGTTTGCGTGACCGAATGCCCGGTCTGCGGTGGCGCGACCTCGCGCCGGTCGGTGGCGAACACGACCGGTGACAGCAGGTGGTCATGGAGGTTCTCGCCGACGCCCGGCAGGTCCGCGACGACGTCCAGGCCCAGCGCGGCGACGTCGTCGGCCGGGCCGATCCCGCTGCGCAGCAGGATTGCCGGAGACGCCAGCGCACCGGCGGCGAGCACGACTTGATCGGCGAACAGTGGCTGAAGCTCACCGTCGATCTCCGCTAGGACCCCGACGCAGCGGTCGCCCTCGAACAGCACGCGATGCACCAGCGCGCCGGTGTGCACGGTCATCTGATCGGCGACCGGTTCGGCGTAGCAGAGCCAGGTGTTGCGTCGCCGTCCACCGGCCATGGTGACTTGCTGCACGGAGATGCCGTCGAGGGTGCCGCTGTTGTAATTGTCGTTGAACGGCAGGCCGATTTCCTGCGCCGCGTCCACAATGGACTGCTGGATCGGCTGCAGCGGATCGTGCCGCTCCAGGTCGAGCAGGTCGCGCTCGATCCGCTCGTACACCGGGCGCACGTCGTCCCAGGTCCAGCCAGGCAGGTCCCAGCCGTCGTAGTCCGCCGCCGCGCCGCGGACCCAGATCATCGCGTTCAGCGAATGCGAGCCGCCGAGCACCTTTCCGCGTGGCAGATGCAGCCTGCGGTTCCCGGCGTGCGGCTGCGGCACCGTGTAGTAGTCCCAGTCCTCGGCGGCGTGCCACAGTTCCGCCGCGCGCGACGGGTCGTGGATCGCCGCGTTCGTGTCCGGTCCGCCCGCTTCCAGCAGTGTCACCTTCGCGCCCGCGTCGACCAGCCGCCGGCACACCACCGAGCCCGCCGAACCCGCGCCTACCACGATCACGTCCATGTCCTGATCCTGACCGGTCCCCCGGCAGCGACCGGAATTGTCTTCACTGGCCGACAACGGGCGTGCCCTCGCGGACAAGACCGCCCGCCCGCCGCGCGCCGATACTCGGAACCGACCAGAAGCTTGGGACTAGGGAGCGCCATGCCGACGACACTGCCGACACGCCTGTTCATCGACGGTCAGTGGACCGAGGCCGGCGGGGAGCCCATCCCGACCCGCGATCCGGCCACCGGCACGGTTCTCGAAGACGTCGGGACAGCAACGCAGGCGGACGTCGACGCCGCGGTCGCCGCCGCGCGCCGCGCGCTGACCTCGCCGGAGTGGGCCGGGCTCGCACCGGTGCAGCGGGCGAAACTGCTGTTCCGCCTCGCCGATCTCGTCGACGAACACCACGAGGAACTCGCCGCGCTGGAAACCCGCGACCAGGGCCAGCCGATCGGCATCTCCCGGCAGGTGAGCGTCACCGGCGCGGCCGAGCACCTGCGGTATTTCGCTGGCTGGGTCACGAAAATCCAGGGCACCACGAACCCGGTGTCGTTCCCGGACACCCTGCACTACACGCGCCGCGAGCCGGTGGGCGTGAACGCGCTGATCACGCCGTGGAACTTCCCGCTGATGATCCTCGTGTGGAAACTCGCGCCCGCGCTCGCCACCGGCAACACCGTCGTGATCAAGCCGAGCGAGGTCACGCCGCTGACCAGCATCCGGCTGGTACAGCTGGCCGAGCAGGCTGGTATCCCAGCAGGCGTGGTCAACCTGGTGACCGGCGACGGTCCGGTGGGCGCGATGCTGAGCTCGCACCACGACGTCGACCACGTGTCGTACACCGGCTCCACCGCAGTCGGGAAGCTGATCACCGCGGCGAGCGCGGAGTCCAACCTCAAGCGGCTGACCCTCGAACTCGGCGGCAAGGCCCCGAGCATCATCGCCGCCGACGCCGACCTGGACGCCGCCGTCGCGGGCAACCTCGCCGGCGCGACGCTGAACACCGGCCAGGTCTGCGCGGCGTACACGCGGTTCTACGTCGACCGCAAACGCGAACAGGAGTTCGTGGAGAAAATGGCCGCCGGACTCGCCGGGCTCCAGGTCGGCCCCGGCCTGGACGAGACGACCCAGGTCGGGCCGCTCGTGTCGGACAAGCATCGCAAACACGTGGCGAACCTCGTCGCGACCGGTCGCTCCGAAGGCGCGGACCTGATCACCGGGGGCGCGGAAGTCGACCGCGACGGCTATTTCTACGAGCCGACGCTGTTCGCGGGCGTCACGGACACCATGACGATCATGCGCGAGGAGATCTTCGGCCCGGTGCTGGCGGTGACGCCGTACGACGACCCGGACGAGCTGGTCGCGCGCGCGAACGACACGCAGTACGGCCTCGCCGCGACCGTGTGGACTCGCGACATCCGTACCGCGCAACGTTATGCGGACGGGATCCGCGCGGGCGCGGTGTTCGTGAACATGCCGCCGATCCCGGACATGGCCGCTCCGTGGGGCGGGTACAAGGCGTCGGGCTGGGGCCGCGAGATGGGGCCGTGGGCACTGGACGCGTACACCGAGACGAAAGCTGTTTGGCTGCACTACGGTTACTGAACGCGTGCCAGGCTCGGCAGTCCGGTGTGGACTGCCGAGCCTCGGTCAGCGGGCCAACCTGCACCTCGGCTCGACGTTGACGATCCGTCGGTCCACGGGTCAGCCCGCTCGGAGCAGCGCCAGGTCGCCGCGCCCGCCCGGATCGGGCGGTTCGCGACAGAGCCGTCCGGTCACTCGGCGCGACGGGTCGCCCTCCCCGAATGGACGTATCGTGCGCGGCCGGTGCCGTCGTCGCCGAGGAAGACCAGGGGCAGGTGAATTCCGCCCTGAGCCTCGCGAAGGATCAGCGTGTCGCCTTCGAGAAGGACCAGTTCGGACTTGCTTGCGGAGCTCAGCTCCGCGGCTGTCCCTTTAGGACGTTGCTCCAGCCAGACCCGCCCGTCGTCGTCTTGGGAGACCACGAGATCGGCGACCGCGCTGGCGTAAGTGCCGAGATAACGGTCCGCGGCGAACGGCTCCGGCTCTTCCGGCGGACGAGGCGGAAGCGACACCTCGACGCCGCCGAATTCCTTGAGCAGCGCGGGAACGAGGTCGGCGTACAGGCCCATCGCGTCGCCTCCGTTGGTCAGCAACGCCACCACGAGGTCGCTTTCGGGCACCAGCCGCAGGAACGCGGCCTGGCCGATGGTGTTGCCGTCGTGGCCGTAGACCTGGCCGGCCGGAGTGTCGAACAGCTCCCAGCCGAGGCCCCAGGCGTCACCCATGATGCCGAGCGGCGGAAGACTGACCTGCCGCTCCACCATGGCCGCGGCGCTTTCCGCGCTCAGCACTCCGGCCCCGCCCGCGAGATGCATGCGGGCGAAGGCGACCAAATCCGCCGCGGACATCGCGAGCGACGACCCGGCCGGACCGTTGGACCGCAGCATCGACCAGAACGGCGCGGGCACGAGGTCGGCACCGGGTTCGGGTTCGAGGTGCCCGAGCGCGGCGCGGAAGCGGATCGCGTCGAGGGCGTTCGGCGAGAACTGCTGGAGTTTCAGCGGGGTGCCGAGGTATTCGCGGAGGCAGTCCTCGTAATGCTTGCCGCGCAACACTTCCACCAGCCGGCCGAGAACGACGTACCCAGCATTGTTGTAGGAGAACAACTCGCCGGGAGGGAAAAGCTGGGCAACGCCGTCGAGCGTCGCGACGAACTTCTCGACCGCGTCGTCGCCGGGCCCGGTGTCGGTGAAGAGGTCGCCCTCGAACCCGGCGGTGTGGCTGAGCAACTGGCGCACGGTGACGGCCGCGTCGCCCAGTTTGAGCTCGGGGAGGTACCGCTGGACGGGGGCGTCGAGATCGACCAGACCCTCGTCCACCAGCTGCAGGACGAGGGTGGCGGTCCACACCTTGGTGATCGAGCCGATTTGGAATACCGAATCGGTGGTGGCGGTGACCCCAGTGCCGAGATTCAGCACCCCGGCGGCCGCGGTGGCCGTCTCCTCGCCGACCGCCACCGCGAGCACGGCGGCGGGGACCCGGTGGTGTTCCAGCAGCGCGGGAAGTTCCCGCTCCAGCCGCCTGCGGAGAGCGTCGAGCTTGTCCATCCCGGCAAGCTATCGCCGTGCGGAGGCGAAAAGTTCGTCTCCGGGCACGGAAAAACCCGCGGCGGTCTGGAGCGCCGGACGAACCGTCAGACGAGCACCTCCCCGTCCCGCGCCACCACCCGGCCGCCCGCGATCACCAACGCACGCACCGGCGCCCGCAGCAACGCGTCCGGCACATTCTCCGCCGCCACCAACACCACATCCGCCCGGCAACCCGGCACCAGATCATGCCGAACCCGACCCACGAACGACCCCGCCCGCCGCGTCGCCAGCTCCACCGCCGCCGTCAGATCCTCGTCTGTCCGCAGTCCGTGCAGCCGGGCGAAATCGAACGCGATCCGCAGAATGTCGCCGTCGCCATACGGAGACCACAGGTCACGGATCCCGTCGGTGCCAAGGCCGACCGGGACCTCGCGCGCGGACAACTCGGTCCACGGCAGCGGGGCCTTCCGCACGGGTGCCACGGTCGCCAGCGAGATGCCCGCTTCGGCAATCCGGTCGAGCAGCGCCGCCTGCCGCGCTGGGGGAACCTCGCCCAGAGCGAAGCCGTGCGACACGGTGACCTTGCCCTGCAGCCCGGCCCGCACGGTCCGGTCGGCGATCAGCTCGTACTGGAACGCGCCCAGCTCACCGCCATCGTGCAGGTGGATATCGAGGCCGACGCCGCGTCGCTCGGCGATCTCGAACAGCCCGTCGAGCTGGCCGACCGGGTCACGGTCGATGCCCGCCGGGTCGAGGCCGCCGATCCGGCTCGCGCCCGCCGCCGCGGCCTCGTCGAGCAGCGCGAGCACCCCGGGCCGCCGCAGCACACCGTCCTGCGGGAAGGCCACGATCTCGACCTCCACCGCGCCGCCCAGCTGTTCCGCGGCCTGCCGTACGATTTCGATGCCGCGCAGCCCCAGGCCAAGGTCGACGTCCACGTGGCTGCGCGCCGCGGTGGTGCCGTGCCGCAGGAATTCGCGCAGCACCGTCTCGGCGAGCTCGACGCTCGGGATCCCCAGCGCGTCCCGCTCGGCCCGCTCGTGCGCGATGCGCCCTTCGGTGCTCGCGACGCCGCCGTAGGAGACCCACGGCTTGCCCCACCAGCTCTTGTCGACGTGCGCGTGCGCGTTGACGAACCCGGGCAGCGCGAGCAGCCCCGCGCCGTCGATCCGCTCGCCCTCGACCGGAGCGGAACCCGCGGGCCGGACGTCGGAGATGCGGTCGCCGTCGAGGACGAGGTCGGCCGGGTCGCCGCCCCAGGGGCGCACGCCGGTCACAGTGAGAGAAGCCATGTCAATGGTATACCAAACCGCCCTGCCAGCCTGGCCCTGACACTCCCAGGACCGAGGGGTACTGGCCGCGCCGCGCCGCCGGCAGCACCATGGACAGCAGCCGCGACGGAACCGGCGCGGTGAGAAAAGAAGGGCGGAACATTGACCGACAACCTCCCCGGCGGGACGTTCACGTTGGGCGGGCGCACCGTCGCCCGCCTGGGATACGGCGCGATGCAGCTGGCCGGACCCGGCGTCTTCGGACCGCCGAAGGACCGTGACGAGGCGATCGCGGTCCTGCGCACGGCCGTCGAACTGGGCGTGAACCACATCGACACCGCTGACTTCTACGGGCCGTACGTGACGAACGAACTGCTCCGCGAAGCGCTCGCGCCCTACGACGGGCTGCAGATCGTCACCAAGGTCGGCGCGGTGCGCGACGACCAGGGCGGCTGGATCCACGAGCGTTCGCCGGAGCAGCTGCGCGAACAGGTGGAGTCGAACCTGCGGAACCTCGGCGTCGAGGCGCTCGACGTGGTGAACCTGCGCGTCGGCGGCGGACCGGACGGGCACTCGCCGGTGCCGGGTTCGCTGGCCGAACCGTTCGGCGCGCTCGCCGAAATGCGCCAGGAAGGCAAGATCAAGGAACTCGGCGTGAGCGTGGTCGACGCCGAGCAGGTGGCCGAGGCGCAGTCGATCGCGCCGGTGGTCACCGTGCAGAACTGGTACAACGTCGCGCACCGCGGGGACGAGAAGCTCATCGAATCCCTTGCCGCGCAGGGCATTTCCTACGTTCCGTTCTGGCCGCTCGGCGGGTTCAGCCCGCTGCAGTCGTCGACCCTCGACGAGGTCGCCGCCCGGCTCGGCGCCAGCCCGAAGGCGGTCGCGCTGGCCTGGCTGCTGCACCAGTCGCCGAACATCCTGCTGATTCCCGGCACGTCATCGGTCGCGCACCTGCGGGAGAACGTCGCGGCGGGCGACCTGGAGCTGCCCGCGGACGCGCTGGCCGAATTGGACGCTATCGCCGGATAACCACGGATCGGGGTGCTGGTTGTCGGCAGCCAGCACCCCGGAAAACCCGGCGATAGTGTCCGGTGAACAGCCAGCGAATTCCTTTCCCGGCACGGGCGATCACCCGACGAACGACGGTGCACCAGAAGTCCTGGCGCGATTAGCGTGACCGACGGCAGTTTCCGCCACGCTAAGGAGAAAAACGCGCCGATGAACGTCAAAAGCGCCTGTGCCGCGATTCTCGCCGTCGCCGGGCTGATCGCCGCCCCGGCCACCGCCTCGGCCGCGACGTCCGAGTTGCCCAGCTACGACCAATGGCAGGCCGACGTGCGCGCAGCAGTCGACCCGGCCATCCCGTGGCTGACCGACCGGGTCGCGAAGGGCGGATCGAGGCTGGCGATCGTGCTGGACATCGACAACACCTCGCTGGAAACCGAATACCACCCCGGCGCGCCGAACCGGCCGGTGCTCGCGGTCGCCCAATGGGCGGGCCAGCACCAGATGTCCGTCCTGTTCGTGACTGCGCGGACCAGTTCCTCCTCGGCGCGCACGCAGCTGAGCAACGCGGGTTACCGGGTCGACGCGATCTGCACCCGCAAGTCCGGCGAAGGCACCGCGCAAGGCAAACAACGCTGCCGCGCCGACCTGACCCGGCAGGGCTACACGATCACGGCGAACATCGGCAACCGGTCCACCGACCTCGAGGGCGGGGACTACGAAAAGGGCTTCAAACTGCCGGACTACGACGGCCAGCTCTCGTGACGCTCGTGCGCGGCGATGCCGGCTCCCGCCGGCATCGCCGCGCACGAGCGTCACCGGCTCAGCCACTCCGCCAGCCCGACCTTTCCCCGCCACGCGTCTTCCGCCGGCACCAGGCTGTCCTTGCCCAGCACCGCCCCGAAGTACGTCGCCTCCGGGTCGGTCACCACCTCGCGCGGATCCTTCCGCGCGGTCAGCACCCGCCGGATCCACTCGTCCATCGGCAGCACGTCCGGACCGCCGATCTCGACGATCCCGCCGACCGGCGGTTCGCCCGCGGCCTGCGCTACCACCACCGCGACGTCCTCCGCCGCGATCGGCTGCGTGCCGCCGTCGGAAAGCCGCACCACGCCGTCGACCGTCGAGGAGTCCGCGATCGCGTCGGCGAATTCGAAGAACTGCGTCGCGCGCACGATCGTATAAGCCAGCCCGCTTTCCCGAATCAGTTTCTCCTGCGCGACCTTTGCCCGCAGGTAACCCGAATCCGGCAGCTCGTCCGCGCCCACGACGGACAGTGCGACGAAATGCCCGACTCCGGCTTCGCGCGCGATCCGCACCAGATTCCCGGTCGAGCGCTGGAAGAATTCCCGGACGTCGTCGTCCGCGAACGACGGCGAATTCGACACGTCCACCAGCACGTCGGCCCCCCGCAGCACGCCGGACAGCCCTTCGCCGGTCACCGCGTTCACGCCGGTGCTCGGCGAGGCCGCCACGACCTCGTGTCCCGCGAGCAACCGGACGACCTGCGCACCGATCCGCCCGGTGCCGCCGATGACGACGATCTTCATGCTCGTTCCCTCCGTTCCCGCCGCGGCGGCCGCCGCGAGCGTCGCCAGTCAGGACCGGACAGCGCGCCGGTTTGTGACACCCCGGCCCGCTAAGCTCGCGATACCCGCCGGAGGAGGAAGGAATCCGCCCGCTGATGGAGGAAATGGCCGAGGCCGCCTCGGTGTTCGCGCAGGTCCGGCCGCGGTTGTTCGGGATCGCGTACCGGATGCTCGGCAGCGTCGCCGACGCTGAAGACCTCCTGCAGGACGTCTGGCTGCGCTGGCAGACCTGCGACCGTTCGGCCGTCCGCAACCCCGGCGCGTTCCTCGCGACCACCACGACGCGGCTGGCCATCACCGCGAGCCAGACCGCGCGCGTCCGGCACGAAACCTACGTCGGCCCCTGGCTGCCCGAACCCGTCGACACCTCCGCCGACCCGCAACTCGGCGCCGAGCGAGCCGCCGCCCTCGAGGTGGCCGTGCTGTTCCTGCTGGAAAAACTGCCGGCGACGGAACGGGCGGCGTACGTGCTGCGCGAGGCGTTCGACTATCCGTACCAGCAGATCGCCGACATCGTGCAGACCACCGAGGTGAACGCGCGCCAGCTGGTCAGCCGTGCGCGCAAGCACCTCGCCGCGGAACGCCGGACGCCCGTCGAACCGGCGGAACAGCGGCGGCTGCTCACCGCGTTCGTGGACGCCGCGCGCTCCGGCGACCTGGCGACGCTGGAGAAACTGCTCGCCGAGGACGTCGTCAGCTACTCCGACGGCGGCGGCGCGGTCCGCGCGACGCGGATTCCGGTGGTCGGCGCGGTCACGGTGGCGAAGTACCTCCGCGCGTTCGCCGACCGGTTCTGGACCGATGCCGAGGTGCGCTGGAGCGACGTCAACGGCCAGCCCGCGGCGGTGGTCAGCCACGGCGGAACGGTGACCGCGGTGCTGACCGTCTCGGCGTCGGCCGAGGGCGTCCACCGCGTGTTCTGGCAGATGAACCCGGCCAAGCTCGGGGCGTACGCGGCCTGAACCCGGGGTACCCGACGGGGATGAAGCGACCCGGCCCGGTGCGCTGGCTGCACTACGTGTACGGCGGAGTACTCCCCGAGGAGTACCGGGAGTGGGTGCTGTACGACGCGACCGCGAAAACCTGGGTGCTGCGCTTCGCGTTCCGGATCTTCATCGAGGCGCTGCCCTGGCTGATCGCGGGCTACGTCGTTCTCACCCTGGTCACGCCGATGCCCGCCGGGATGATCATTGCTGCGCTGCTGATCAGCCTGCTGCTGAGCCTGTTCCTCACCGTCACGAGCGCCGACGAACTCGCCGAGGTCCGGCTAGCCAAACACGGTTTCCCGCCCGGCGCCGGGAAAGAAGTCCGCAAACGCCGCGGCGGCGCGTCGACCTGGCCCTGAGCAGGCGGCCGAACGCGTAACCGCTGGGTTACGCTTCCGTCGTGGATCTGGTCGCCAGCGCGATCGCCGACCCAGTGCGGCGGGACATCCTGACGTTCCTGCGACAGCAGCGGCTGTCCGCCGGAGAGATCGCCGCGCGCTTCGCCATCAGCCGACCCGCGGTGTCGCGACACTTGCGCGTGCTGCGGGAAAGCGGGCTGGTGCGCGACGAAGTCGTAGGCAGGCAACGGTTTTACGCGCTCGACCCGCAAGGTTTCGCCGGACTTACCGCCTGGCTCACCCAGCTTCTCGCCCCGCCGGCCTGGCCGCAGCGGCTCGACGCGCTCGAGACCGAGGTCCACACCGCATGAAACCCGTGCCCAGTGCGAGCGCGCACCGTCTCGCCGACAGCGTCGCCCTGGTCCTGCCTCGCACCTTCCGCGCGCCGATCGACGACGGGCGGGGAACCACGGCTGGAATCCCGGGGCGCGGCAACGGAACTCCAGCTGGTGCACCACCTGGACTCCGCGGACAAGATCCCGGACGCCGAACCTGGCTGGGAGTACTGCCTCGACCTGCTCACCGCCGCCTTCGACGGCACGCCGAGGCCGGACTTCGCCGATTGCCACCCCTCGATGACGCCCTATTTCACCGAATTGGCCGGAAAGTTCTCCTGACCGGCCGTCAATAGTCCACTTCGGACAGTCGGCGGCCGAACGCGATGTCCTTGAGCAGCCAAGACTTCCCCGTTCGGCTGATCGGGACAACCGGCGCGGACTCGCGCGACCGACTGTCCGATCCTCGGCGCCATATGGAGTACACTGCTGTACCAGTTACTTTCAGTAGTCCCGCGTGACGAGGTGTGGGCCGGTCCGGTGGGAGGTGCACGGTGGACGCGACACTGGGCAGCACGCTGGTCGCCGAGGCGGACGAGGACGAGCGCACCGACGCCGAGCTCCTCGCCGCGGTACGCGCCGGAGATTGCCAGGCCGGCGGGGAATTGTTCCGGCGGCACGTCGCGCTGATGCGCCGCGTCGCCGCCGGTTTGGTGCGCCAGCAAGCCGAACGCGACGACCTGGTCGCCGAAGCCTTCGCGCGCGTGCTCAGCACCGTCGCGGCCGGCGGCGGCCCGGAGTCCAACGCTCCGGCGTATCTCGTGGCCACAATGCGAAATCTCTTCGCACGCTGGAGCCGCCACGAAAACCGGATCGATCTCTATGCGACAGTGCCGGAACCCGTGACTCTCGACGGCGGGGCTGACGAACTCGCTGTCATGCGCTCAGAAGACCGGCTCGTGTGGTCGGCCTACCGGACCCTGCCCGGACGCTGGCGCACAGTGTTGTGGCGCATGTCCGCCGAAGGCAACACGCCGGCGGAACTCGCGCCGCTGCTCGGCGTTTCCCCGAACGGCGTCGCGGTGCTCGCCCGCCGCGCCCGCGAAGGACTCCGGCAGGCGTACCTGCAAGTCCAGGTGCCGGACGCGAAACTGCCGCAGTGCCAAGAAGTCCGCCGCCGGATGGGCGCGTGGCTGCGCGGCACCCTGCCCGCACGTCGGGCCGGAGTCCTCGCCGGACACCTCGCCGCGTGCGAACCGTGCCACGCGGTCGCCGCCGAACTGGCCGAGGTCAACCGCGAACTGCCCCGGATGACCGGCTGCTGCGACCCGGCGATCCCGAAGCCCCGCTAGCCAGATCCGCGGTCCCGCGCCCAGACGTCCGTTATCCGGAAATCCCGCCAGCCAGGTTCTGCGTGATCAGATTGACCGTGAAGACAAACCGGTCATGCCCGGTGCCGGACGTCAGCTCCGCCGCGTACTGGCGGGTGCGGGGGAACTTCTCCTCCGGCAGTCCGCTGAACCGATCGATCAGGTCCTCCCGGCTCAGCACCCACTCGCCGCCGTGCTGCTGGCGCTGCTGGACGAGCGACCGTTCCCAGGCGTACGCGGTGACGTAGAGCGTGAGCGAGTCCAGCGCCCACGCGGCGGTCTGCGGTTCGATGCCTCCGGCCAGCAGGATCGCCAGGATTCCTTCGCTGACCCGAAGTGTTTCCAGGTGCGTCGGAACCATCGCGAGCGCGGCGCGCGACACCCCTGGGTACTTCAGGTACAGATCGCGGATCTGCCCGTAGACGTCCAGGACCTGCTGCCGCCACGTCGCCGGGTCCGGTTCGGGCAGTTCGATCTGCGCGCAGAGCCTGCCGATGAGCAGATCGTCGAGGTCCTCTTTGTTGACGATGTGCGCGTACAGCGACGACGGCCCGGTGCCGAGCACGGCGGTGACCCGGCGGACGGTCAGCGCGTCGTAGCCCTCGGTGGCGACGACCTGCAGCGCGGCCTCGGTGATCCGCTCGACCGTGATGGGTTCTTTCCGCGGTTTCGGCGCGGCCTCGGCGCGGGCGGACGCGTGCCGGGCGGCGCGGCGCTCTCGGGGGGCAGCGGGCATGCCCGTCACTATAGCTTGACACGAACTTAGTTCGTCATTTAGAACTTAGTTCGTGACTACTGAACTTAGTTCGTCTCCGCGTGCCGAACCGCTTCCGCTGGTCCAGGCATCGCTCGTGCTGGCGGTCGTCGTCATCGCCGACCTGATGGACCTGATCGACACCAGCGTCGCCGCCCTCGCCGGCCCTTCGATCCGCGCGGACCTCGGCGGCGGGCCGATCACCCTGCAGTGGGTGCTGTCGGCCTACACCGCGGCGTTCGCGCTCGGCCTCGTGACGTCCGGCCGGCTCGGCGACCTGCTCGGCAGGCGCAGGCTGTTCCTGCTCGGCATGACCGGCTTCACCGTCTCGTCGCTGGCCTGCGGGCTCGCGCCCGGCCCCGGGTTCCTGATCGGCGCCCGCGTGTTCCAGGGCCTGTTCGGCGCGGTGATGATCCCGCAGGGCATCGCGCTGGTGAAGGTCGTGTTCCCGCCCGACCAGCTGCGCAAGGCCCTGATGCCGTTCGGTCCGATCATGGGCCTGGCCACGGTCGCCGGACCGATCCTCGCCGGCTGGCTGCTGCACCTGAACCTGTTCGGCAGCGAATGGCGCTCGATTTTCCTGATCAACGTCCCGTTCGGCCTTCTCGCCGGACTGCTCGGCCTGCGGGTGCTGCCGCGGCACAGCGGCGAAGACCGCGATGCCCGCCTCGACCTGCGCGGTGTCGGCCTGCTGACCGCGGCGTCAGTGCTGCTCATCGTGCCGCTCATCCAAGGACGCGAACTCGGCTGGCCGGTGTGGACGTACGTGTCGATGGCCGCTGGCGTGGTCGCCTTCGGTTTGTTCGCGAGGTCCGAACGCCGCAGCAGCCACCCGGTGATCGCGCCGTCGCTGTTTTCCCAGCGCGGCTTCGTGTTCGGGCTGCTGATCACCGGCGGGTTTTACGCCTCGCTCAGCGGATTCGTGCTCGTCGTGAACCTGCTCCTGCAGTCCGGTCTCGGCTGGACGCCGCTGCAGTCCGGCTTCGCGCTGCTCCCCTGGGCCGCTGGCACCGCTCTCGCGACCCTGCTGTCCGGTGCGGTGCTCGCCGCGCGACTCGGCCGCGCTTCCCTCCGCTTAGGACTGGCCATCGCCGTCGCCGGCCTGCTCGCCCTGTGGTGGTCGATCGCGCACTGGGGCACCGCCATCACCGTCTGGCAGATGGCTCCCGCCCTCTTCGTCACCGGCGCCGGTTCCGGACTGTTGTTCATTCCGCTTTTCGATTTCGTCCTCGGCGACGCGACACCCGAAGAAGCCGGCAGCGGTTCCGGAATGCTCAACGCCGCCCAGCAATTCGCCGGAGCCATCGGGGTCGCCGCGCTCGGCACGGTGTTTTTCGCCCGGGTCGGCCCCGCGGCCGCACCGTCCTGGATTCCCGCCGCCGAACTGGTTTTCGGTCTCTGCGCCGGTCTCTGCCTCGTGGCGCTATCCCTCGTCGGGTTCCTCCCGAAACATTCCGCCCACTGAGACGAGGCCCCCAGTGCCGAAGACCGCTCTGCTCACCGGGACGAGCCGCGCCGTCGGACTCGGCTTCGCCGCCGCCCGGCTCCTGTCCGAACTGGACTATCACGTAATCCTCACCGCCCGGGACCTAGCCCGCGCGGAATCCCTTGCCGCACAACTCCCGAACGCCACCGCGTTACGGCTCGACCTCACCGATCACTCCACCATGACCGCCGCCGCCGACTATGCGGCCCAAACCTTCGGTCGCCTCGACGTGCTGATCAACAACGCCAGCGACATCGTCGATTTCGCTGCGCTGTCCGCGCTCGACGCCGATCCGGCCGCCGTCCAGTCCGCATTGGACATTGACGTGCTCGGCCCTTGGCAGTTGACGCAACTGGTGCTGCCGCTGCTGAAAGCCGCTCCGGCGCATTCCTTCGCCAAGCACGCGCTGAACACTCTGACCGGCGTGCTCGCCACGGCGCCGCGGGACACGCCGATCCTCGTCAACGCCGTCGATCCGGGCGAAACCGCCACCCATCCCGAACGCGGGGACGAGGACACGGCCCGCCCAGCGCTCGAAAGCGCCCGCGGGGTGGGGTGGGCCGCGACGTTGCCGCCCGGTGGTCCGACCGGCGGTCTCTTCCGCGACGGCCAGCTGGTGCTGTCCCTGCTTCCCGGAACGGAAAACACCGCGGGCCCGGACCGTGACCGGTCCGGGCCCGCAGCGGGAAAACCCTTATTACGCCAGGATCAGTGACCCAGGTGCAGGCTGTCCAGGTGCACGTTGCTCGCGTGCGACTCGAGGCCGCCCGCCACGTCGTGCAGGTGGTTCTGGACCTCGTTGAGCGGCGCGGCGTGCGCGGCTTCCGGCAGCTCGCCGGTCGTCGCGTGCTGGGTGCCGGTCTCGACCGCGTCCTGGACGGTGCTCGTGACGTGCTGAGCAGCCGCGTTGACGGCCGGCGCGTGCGCGGTCGCGCCCTCGATCGCGTGGGTCAGCGAACCCGCGTTCGGGGCGGCCGGCAGCTCCGGAGCGTGCGGCAGCTCGCCGACGCCCGGGACCGACGGGGCCTGCGGCAGCGCGCCGACGCCCGGCACCTGCGGCAGTTCGCCGGCACCCGGAACCTGCGGAAGCGAACCGACACCGGGGACCTGCGGCAGCGCGCCGACGCCCGGGACCTGCGGCAGGTGCGGCAGCTCGCCCGCACCCGGAACCGCCGGGACACCCGGAACGGCCGGAAGCGCGCCGGTCGCGTGGTCCAGCGTGCCGGACAGGTCGCCGGCCGAGGTCAGGTCGCCGGTCGCCTGGGTCAGGTCGGCGCGGACGTCGTGGACGCCGACCGGCGTCGAGCCGATCGCCTCGTTGACGGTGCCCAGCAGGTGCGAGCCGCCCTGGCGGACGTCCTCGACGATGCCGCTGACCGGGCCGCCGACGACCGGGAGCTTCCCGGACTCGGACACGACGGCCTTCCAGGTCAGCGCGTCGCCGAGGTGGTTGGTGGTCGCGTCGACCGCGGAGCCGACGAGCTTGCCGTCGAAGACGTGCTCGCCCACCGCGTTCACGGTGTTCTGCGTGTCGATCGCGGCGGCGTCGAGGATCGGGCCGACCACCGGGACCGAGTGGGTCGCGTCGGCGACGTGATCCAGCACGCCGGAGACCGCGCCCAGGGTGCCGTGGGTGACGGTGTTCAGGCCGGTCGCGTCCGCGACGTTGCTGACGCCCTCGAAGACCGGGCTCAGGTTCGGCAGGCCGCCGAGGAGGCCGCCGAGGCCGTCGCCCGCCTCGTGCGCCACCGGCTCGGCGGCGGAGTTGGCCTTGTCGAACGCGCCGGCCAGGTCGGCCTTGGGCACGCTCGGGGCGGCGGGCACGCCCGGCACGGCCGGGACGCCCGGCACGGCGGGAGCGGCCGGCAGCGGGGCGCTGTCCATGACGAGCGGCATGATGTCCTGCACGTCCGACGGGTTCAGCTCGCCGAGGCCGGCGCCGTTGAGCACCCCCTGCGGGTCGGCCTTGTACTCCGCCAGCGACTGCGGGTCGTTCAGCAGGTTCAGCGCGAATTCGTGCAGCGTCTGCACCGGGCCCATAGTTTGTATTCTCCTGTGGTGACAACGGATCGGGGTGGGGTGTCCGAGAAACGGACGAGCCGGCCCCAGAGCCGGCTCCTTTTCCGAACATAGGACGCCGCCGAATGCCCGCCATCGGGGGGTCACCCGGGTTAGCCGGGGCACCCACTAGGGACTTCGCCCCTCCCCCGATTAGGGGCACTAGGGGATTCGGCGCGTCCCCGCTGGTCACAGCGTCGCCGACGCACCACCCCGCCGAGGGCCGCCCACCCCACCGATCGGGGGACGGACGCGGGACTCCCGGAGAGGTTCGCCAGGACCACCCGTTGGTGTGACACCTACAGGGCTTTTCGGACTCGCGCGGGCCGATTCGGAAGACGGGAACGGCGGGGAGACCAGGGTCACCGGTCTCCCCCCCGGTTCCCGGGCCGCCCCGGAGAGGAACGGGGAATCCGCGTCGAATAACGCTCAGCGAAGGGGATCCCGTTCCCATTGCCGTA
>NZ_JACJHR010000035.1 GCF_014174495.1 Amycolatopsis echigonensis | reverse complement strand
GTGAACACCTTCTCCGAGTTGAACTGCGACTCCGGCCTGCCGCGTCCGCCGACCAGTCGTCCGGTGCAGTGCCCCAGCACGCGGACGTGCGGGTTTTCGACCGCCGCCAGCATCCGCGGCGTCATCTCCCGCGCCGGCATCCGCAGCTTCGAGTGCACGCTCGCCACCACGAAGTCCAGCCTGTCCAGCAGCTTCTCCGTCTGGTCGAGCGCACCGTCGTCGAGGATGTCGACCTCGATGCCGTGCAGGAGGCGAAACGGCGCCAGCTGCTCGTTCACTCGCGCGACTTCGTCCATCTGCGCCCGCAGCCGCTCCGCCGACAGGCCGCGCGCGACAGTCAGCCGCGGCGAATGGTCGGTGAGCACGATCCACTCGTGCCCCAGCTCGCGCGCTGTCTCGGCCATCTCGGCGATCGGGCTGCCGCCGTCGGACCAGTCGGAGTGCGTGTGACAGTCGCCGCGAAGCGCCGTACGCAGCGCACCGCCGTCGGGCAACGTGCTCGCTGGCAGCTTCGTCGCGTACGCGGGCGTACGGTCGTGCCACGCGTCCTCGATGACCCCCGCAGTGGCTTTGCCAATCCCTTTCAACGCCTGAAGCGACTTCGCACTGACGCGCGACGCTAACTCGTCTTCAGACAACCGGTCGACCACTGCGGCAGCCTGGCGGAAAGCACGCACCCGGTAGGTCGGTTCACCGGCGCGTTCGAGCTGGAAGGCGATGTCGCGCAGCGCGCGGGCCGGGTCCATGACTCCTGTTCTACCCGCTCAGCCGCGCCGAGGCAGCTCGTGCAGCTCGACCTCGCCGAGACGGCCGTCGCGGATCTCCGCGGTTTGGTACGTGCAGAACGGCTGCCGCCGCCGGTCCGTGGGCGAACCGGGGTTGAGCAGCCGCAGCCCGCCGGGCGTCACCGAGTCCCACGGGATGTGGCTGTGGCCGAAGACCAGCACGTCGACGTCCGGATACAACGCGTCGCATCGGGCCGCGCGGCCCTTCGCGTCGCCGGTTTCGTGGACTACCGCGAGCCGGACGCCGTCCAGCGTCTCGCGGGCCACCTCGGGCAGGCGTTTCCGCAGTTCGGGACCGTCGTTGTTGCCGTAAACGCCGATCAACCGGGCGCTGCGGGCTTCAAGCGAGTCGAGAGTCTCCACGTCGACCCAATCGCCCGCGTGCACCACGACGTCGGCCCGCGCGACTTCGTCCCAGACCTGCGCGGGAAGTTCCTTCGCGCGCTTCGGCAGGTGGGTGTCCGCGACGAGCAGCAACCGCACGCCGTCACTCCTCCCCGATCGCCTCGAGCACGTGGTCGAGGAACGCCGCGATGTGCGCGCGCAGCAGCTCGGCCGCGCCGTCCTCATCGCCCTTCCTCGCGGCGGCGAGCACCGCCTTGTGCTCGTTCCATTCCTTGCGCCAGCTGGGCTTCGCGTCCCAGCCGACCACGGTGATCAGCGCGGCGCGATCGCGCAGGTCGTCCAGCATCGACACCATCAGCGGGTTGCCGCAGCCCGCGTACAGCGCGCGGTGGAACCGCCGGTTCAGCAGGCTCAACGTGGTCTGGTCGGGGTCGCCGCCAGACGCTTCCTTGAGGATCTGCGCGGCCTCGTCGAACGACGCGTGGTCCGACGCCCGCACGGCGCGGCGCAGCGCTTCCGGCTCCAGCACCATCCGCACGTCGTAGACCGACCGCGCCAGCTCGGCGTCGACCACGCACACCGACGCGCCCTTGTACGGGCTGAACGTGACCAGCCCGGTGTTGGACAGCACCTTGAGCGCCTCGCGCACCGGCGTCTTGGACACCCCGAGCCGCGCGGCCAGCTCCGCCTCCACCAGCTGCTGACCGGGCAGCAGCTCGCGGGCGAGAATGCCGCGCCGGATCTCCTCCAGCACCACCTCGGTGCGGGAGGCGGGGAGGCTGAACGTGGACGGCATGCCGACCCTCCTGGCTTTCGCGCTCGTCCCCGCACATTCAACCAGGCGGGCGTCTCCGAACGTCGACACGTACGATCATATATCAGATGCCATCCGTCGACCGAGAGGACAGCGCCGCGATGAAGGCACCCGAGGACCTGCGCAGCCACCGGTGGTTCGGCGGCGACGACCTGCGGAACTTCAGCCACCGCACCCGCGCCCGGCAGCTCGGCTACGAGCCGGAGGAACACCTCGGCAAGCCGGTGATCGGCATCCTCAACACCTGGAGCGACATCAACCCGTGCCACCAGCACCTGCGCGAACGCGCGGAGCAGGTCAAGCGCGGCGTGTGGCAGGCGGGCGGATTCCCGCTGGAGTTCCCGGTGGCGACGCTGTCGGAGACCTACCAGAAGCCGACGCCGATGCTGTACCGGAACCTGCTGGCGATGGAGACCGAGGAACTGCTGCGGTCGTATCCGGTCGACGGCGCGGTGCTGATGGGCGGCTGCGACAAGACCACGCCGGCGCTGCTGATGGGCGCGGCGAGCGCCGGTCTGCCGTCGATTTTCGTGCCCGCCGGTCCGATGCTGCGCGGAAACTGGCGCGGCGAAGTGCTCGGCAGCGGCACCGACATGTGGAAGTACTGGGACGAACGGCGCGCGGGCACGATCGGCGACCGCGAACTGGCCGAACTGGAACGCGGTCTCGCCCGCTCCCCCGGCCACTGCATGACGATGGGGACCGCGTCGACGATGACGTCCGCCGCCGAGGTCCTGGGGCTGACGCTGCCCGGCGCGGCCTCGATCCCGGCGGTCGATTCCGCGCACCACCGGATGGCCGCGGCGAGCGGCGCGCGCATCGTGGGCATGGTGTGGGAAGACCTCACGATCGCGAAGATCCTCGACGAGCGCGCGTACGCCGACGCGATCACCACCGTGCTGGCGCTCGGCGGGTCGACCAACGCGGTGATCCACCTGATCGCGATGGCCGGGCGCAGCGGGATTTCCTTGTCGCTGCAGGATTTCGACGCGATCGCGCGGCGGGTGCCGGTGCTGGCGAACATCCGGCCGGGCGGCGATTGGCTGATGGAGGACTTCTATTACGCGGGCGGCCTGCCCGGGCTGCTGTCCCGCTTGACCGACCTGCTGCACCTCGACCGGATCACCGTCACCGGGCGTCCGCTCGCCGACTCTCTCGCCGACGCCCGCGTGCACAACGACGACGTGATCCGCCCGCGCGACAACCCGGTCGCCAGCGAAGGCGGCGTCGCCGTGCTGCGCGGCAACCTCGCTCCCGGCGGCGCGGTGATCAAGCACATCGCCGCGGATCCCGCGTTGCTCACGCACACCGGTCCGGCGGTGGTTTTCGACAACTACGCGGACCTGAAGGAGCGCATCGACGACCCGGCGCTGGGCATCACCGCGGATTCCGTCTTGGTGCTGCGCGGATCCGGTCCGCTCGGCGGTCCCGGGATGCCCGAGTACGGCATGCTGCCGATCCCGGCGCACCTGCTGGAACAAGGCGTGCGGGACATGGTGCGGATCTCTGACGCCAGGATGAGCGGCACCAGTTACGGTGCCTGCGTCCTGCACGTGGCTCCGGAATCGCACGTCGGCGGGCCGCTCGCGCTCGTCCGCGACGGCGACCTGATCACCCTGGACGTGCCCACGCGGACCTTGCAGTTGCAGGTGGACGAGGCCGAACTGGAGCGTCGTCGCGCTTTGTGGTCCGCCCCCGCGCCGCGGTTCGAGCGGGGTTACGGTGCGCTGTACACGGAGCACATCACGCAGGCCGACGAGGGCTGCGACTTCGACTTCCTCGCCCGCGCAGGCGCCAATCCGGAACCGGACGCGGGGTGAACCTCGTGAGTGCTGATCCCGGTTAGAACCGCGATTGGCACTCACGACGCGGGGTGACCGGTTTGTTCCGCTGGGGGCAGTAGTCCGGCATGTCCGGCTCGGCCCGTACGCTGTGCCCCTGACCGCAGCGAATCGAAGGGGTCGTGAGGTGCAGTACGAACCGCGCTGGCCGGAAACCGACAGCGACCAGACCGACGTCTTGCCGGTCGTGCCGCCGGAGGAACCTCCGTCCCCGCCCCGGCGGCGCGGCCTGCGCAAGGCGGGCTGGATCAGCGGCGGCGTGCTCGGCGTGCTGGTCGTCGCCTACCTCATCGACCTGCTGACCAGCCAGGGCCGGGTGCCGCGCGGCGTCGTCGTGGCCGGCGTGGACGTCGGCGGGCTGGAGCGGCCGGTCGCCGAACGCGAACTGCGCGGGAAGATCGAGCCCCGGCTCACCCAGCCGCTCACTGTCACCGCGGGCAACGCGCACACCAAGCTGTCGCCGACCGAGGCCGGGCTGGGGCTCGACTGGAGCGGCACCCTCGACCAGGCGGGCGACCAGCCGGTCAACCCCTTCGCCCGGCTCGCGTCGTTCTTCAGCACCCGGGAGCTGGGCGTCGTGTCGCACGTCGAGGCCGCCAAGCTCGACCCGGCGCTCGAGGACCTCCGCGGCCGCGTCGACCGGGAGCCGGTCGAGGGCACTGTCCGGTTCGACGGCACCACCCCGGTCGCGGTCCCGCCGCAGGCCGGGCAGAAGCTGGAGGTCGCGGCGGCGCGGGCGAAGGTGCGGAGCGGCTGGGCTTCGGGCAGCGAACTGACGCTTCCGGTCACGCCGACGCCGGTGCGCACCACCGCGGAAGGCGTCCAGCGCGCGCTCACCGAGTTCGCCAAGCCCGCGGTCTCCGCGCCGATCGTCGTCAAAGGCGAAGGAGCGGACGCGACGCTGACGCCGGAGCAGATCGCCGGAGCGCTCACGTTCGTGCCCGGCGACGGCGGCGGCCTCGCCCCGCAGATCGACCCGAAGAAGGTCACCGACGCGCTCGCGCCGCAGCTGAAGTCCACCGAGCAGGAGGGCAAGGACGCGACCATCGCGTTCTCCGGCGGAAAACCGGTCGTCGAGCCGTCCGCGGACGGCAACACGGTCGACTGGGAGCAGAGCCTCAAACCCCTGCAGAACACACTGAAGCAGACCGACAGCCGCGAGCTGAAGGCGATCTACAAGAAGACGCCCGCGAAGGTCACCACCGAGCAGGCGGACAAGCTGGGCGTCAAGGAAGTCATCGGCGAGTTCACCACCGGAGGGTTCGCCGCCGACTCCGGCACGAACATCCGCGTGGTCGCCGAGAAGGTGAACGGCGCGATCGTGAAGCCGGGAGAAACGTTCAGCCTCAACGGATTCACCGGTCCGCGCGGGCGTCCGCAGGGCTACGTCGAGGCGGGCGTGATCGAGAACGGCGCGCCTGCCCGCGAGGTCGGCGGCGGCATTTCGCAGTTCGCCACCACGCTGTACAACGCGGCGTACTTCTCCGGGATGAAGGACGCCGGGCACAAGGAACACAGCTACTACATCAGCCGGTACCCGGCCGCGCGCGAGGCGACGGTGTTCCAGAACCCGAACGGCGCCAGCGTGATCGACCTGAAGTTCACCAACGACTCGGACACCGGCGTCGCGATCCAGACCGTCTGGACGCCGTCGTCGATCACCGTGAAACTGTGGGGCACCAAGCGGTACACGGTCGAATCGATCCCCGGCGAGCGGACGAATCCGACGCCGCCGCCGACGAAACCGGGTCCGGCGGAGAACTGCCACGCGTCCAACGGCGCGCCCGGCTTCACCGCGACCGACACCCGGGTCCTGCGCGATGCCTCGTCGGGCCGGGAAGTTTCGCGGCACACCCGATCGGTCCGCTACAACCCGCAGCCGCAGATCACCTGCGGGGAGTAGCGAGCCGCTGCATCGTGGCGGCCACCGCCAGTTCGACGGCGAAGGAGAACTCCGCTTCGTGATCGCACCGCGCCAGATACGGCGCGGATTCGACGACGGCGGGAAGTCCGGTCCGCTCCAATTCCGCGCGGCGGTGGGCGATTCCGGCTTCGTCCGTGACACCGAACGCCGGTCCCGCACCGGCCTCGCGCAGGAGCGAACCGACCACGACGGCCAGGAGCGACCGCAGCAGGTGTACCGCCTCTTCGGGGGACGCGCCTGCCTTGCGCAGCACCGAAAGCACCGCCTCGACCGGCGCGAGTGCGGCGATCGACGGCAACTGTCTGGTGAGGACCAGCGCCGCGGCCTGCGGGTGCGCGCGCGTTGCTTTCCGGAAGGACTGGGCGATCGCGCGGAGGTCGTCTTCGGGCTGTCCGGTCAACTCAGGGAGGTCGATCCCGCCGAGGACGTGCCCGGCGACGGCATCGAGCAAAGCTTCTTTGCCATCGATGTGGTGATAGAGGCTCTTCGCGTCCACGCCGAGGCGCTGCGCGACGGTCCGCATGCTCACCGCTGCCGCTCCGTCGGCGTCGACCACTTCCAGCGCGGCCGTCAGGATCGCTTCCCGCGACAGCCTGGCGTCTCCCTTGCGCGGGCGTCCCCGGCGGGTCGTGGTGTTCACCGCTCCATCATGGCGCACTTGCATTAAACCCACAGCGTGGATTAAATTGCGGCTCCGCTGTCCTGGCTTGGAGGAACCCGTGGACCCGTTGGCCATCCCCGCGCCCGAAGTGCTGCGTGCCCGGCAAAAGCTCGTCCTCGACCACTTCCGCGACGAGGTGCGCCAGGAGTGGGACGACGTGCTGGCGACGTTCCCGCATCCGCACTACGAGATCGTCCCGACGATGACCGTGCACGACGGCGATTCCGCGGTGCGCGGCTACTACGACGAAACGCGACGCGCTTTTCCCGATCAGGACCACGAAATCATCGCTCTCCGGCACAGCGCGGATGCGGTAATCGTCGAGTTCTGGCTTCTCGGCACCCATCGCGGACCGCTCGGGAAGATTCCGCCGACCGGACAGCGGTTCCGGGTCCGGATGACCGCGTACTTCATCTTCGACGCCGAGGAACAGCTGGTGTGCGAACGCATTTACTTCGACACGCTCACCATGCTCCGCCAGCTGCTTCGCGGTTACGACGTCAGGAAGCCCACCTCTTGGCCGAAGCTCGTTCGCGCGGTGCGCGGGCTGCTGGCGATGTCCAGTACCCCGGATCCGCGGCTTTCCGACACCACTCCGCCCGCTTTTTGTCGGTGACCCCGCGTACAGTCGTGCGCACACCACGGGAAGGGGGAACCGGTGTCCGACGACGCGGCCATGGGGCTTTACGGACTCACCAAACGGTTCGGGACCACGCTGGCAGTAGACGATGTGCGGCTGGAAGTGCCGAAGGGGTCGTTCTTCGGCCTCGTCGGCCCTAACGGAGCCGGGAAAACGACGTCGCTGTCGATGGCGGTCGGGCTGCTCCGGCCTGACGCCGGCGAGGCGCGCGTGTTCGGAGTGGACGTCTGGCGGGAACCGGAACGGGCGAAAAGCCTGATCGGCGTTCTTCCGGACGGATTGTCCATTCCGGAGCGGCTCACCGGGCGGGAACTGCTCACGTACATGGGCCTGCTGCGCGGGCTCGCGCCGGACACGGTCGCCGAGCGCGCCCAGGAACTGCTCGGCGTGCTGGAGCTGACGGACGCCGAGCGCACCCTCGTCATCGACTATTCCGCGGGGATGCGCAAGAAGATCGGCCTCGCGATGGCATTGCTGCACGGCCCTCGCCTGCTGGTGCTGGACGAGCCGTTCGAGGCGGTGGACCCGGTTTCGGCGTCCACGATCCGCACGATCCTGCAGCGGTTCGTCGCGTCCGGCGGGGCGGTCGTGCTGTCGAGCCACGTGATGGCATTGGTCGAGCAGTTGTGCAGCCACGTCGCGGTGATCACGCGCGGACGCGTCGTCGCCGCGGGCGCGGTGGCTGATGTGCGGGGCGAAGGCACGCTGGAAGACGCGTTCGTGCACATCGTCGGCGGGCGGACCGGTGGAGCGGAGGGGCTGGCGTGGTTGGCGTCCTCGTCCGACTGAAGCTGCGGGTCCTGCGCAATTCGCTGCGCGGGCGGCAGATCGCCGCAATGATCGTCGGCGGCCTCTTCGGTCTCCTGGCCGCGTTGTTCACGATCGGCGTCGCGGTCGTCCCGGTGCCGGAAGCCCGGATCACGGTCGACCTGCTCACCTCGATCTACGCGGTGTGGATGCTTGGCTGGGTGCTCGCGCCGATCGCGACCGGCGGCGGGGACGACACCCTGCGGCCGGAACACTTCGCGCTGCTGCCGATCGGCCGGCGCAAGCTGGCGGTCGGCCTGCTCGCGGCGAGCTTCGTCGGTGTCACCGCGCTGGTGAGCCTGCTGGCGTTCCTCGGGCTGGTGTTCTACGGGCTGCGGTTCGGCGTCGGCGCGGCGTTCGTCGGGCTCGTATTCACCGTGCTGCAGCTGGCCTTCGTGGTCTTGTTGTACCGCGTGGTGATGGCCGCGCTCGGCGCGCTGCTGACGTCGCGCAAGGGCAAGGAGCTCGGCATCGTCCTGGTGGCGCTCACCGGGTTGTCCGGCGTAGCGGTGAACTACGCGATGAACAGCCTCGGCCCGGCGATCGTCAGCGGCCGGATGCCCGGCTTCGTCAGTGTCGTGCACGCGCTGCCGTCCGGCTGGGGCACGCTCGCGGTACACGCCGCCGGAGTCGGCGAATGGGGCACCGTCGGCGGACTCTTCGCCGCGTTGCTCGGTGTCGTGGTGGTTCTGGTCGTGCTCTGGGGCGCGCTGCTGGCCCGCCAGGTCACCACGCCGTCTTTCCGCGGCGCCTCCCGCACCCGCGCGAAGAGCACCCGCACGCGGCGCAGCCTGCTGCCCGCCACTCCGGTCGGCGCCGTGGCCCGCAAGGAGCTGTACACCTGGTGGCGAGACGCGCGCCGACGCGTCGCCCTGCTGTCGACGCTGCTCGTCGGCTTCGTCATCACGGTCGTGCCAGCCCTGTCCGGCGGTGGTGGCCGGTCAGCCATGCTGCCGTATTTCGGTGTCGCAGTGGTGATTTTCGCGTCCATGCAGTCCGGGAACCTGTACGGGATGGACGGCAGCGCCCTGTGGCACACGCTGGTCGTCCCCGGCGCCGAACGCGCCGATATCCGCGGCCGCCAGCTGGCGTGGGCATTGATCGTCGCTCCCGTTGCCTTGGTGCTGGCGCTCGTCCTGCCCGGCGTCACCGGCGTACCGGGCGCGTACCCCTGGGTCCTCGGCCTAGTCCCCGCAACGCTGGGCGCCGGTGCCGGGATCTTGATGCTGCAGTCCGTCTTCCTGGCCTTCCCGCTGCCAGATCAACGTCGCAGCGGCAGTCCCTGGTCGTCCGGCGGGCGTCCCGGGTGCGCCCGCGCGGCGATGATGCTGGCGACCACGCTGCTCATCGTGCTCGGCGCGTTGCCGGTCGTGGCGCTGTGCGTGGCCGGGAAGCTGGCGGACCTGCCGGTGCTGCAGTGGCTGGGCATCCCGGCCGGGATCGCGACCGGCATCGCGCTGGCGTGGTGGTGGGGTTCGCTCGCCCAGCAACGGCTGGCGACGCGGGGTCCGGAGCTGCTGGCGACCGTCTCCAAAGAACGGTGACGGATTTTTCTTGCCGAGGTGTCGAATGGCGTCGCGCGCGTTCGTAGCCAAGGTAAGAGACCCTGGTGTGAGGAGTTCGCCATGAAGCAGTACCTGCTGGCCGTCCAGGCAGACGAGACCACGCTGGAGACCGGCGAGGAACTGGCCGCCCAGATGGCCCGCACCGGCAAGGTCACCGACGACATGAAGGCCGCCGGCGCCTGGGTGTTCGTCGGCGGATTGCGTCCCTCGCACGCCACGACGGTGGTCCGCCCCGCGAACGGCACCGTCACGATGACCGACGGCCCGTTCGCCGAAACGAAGGAGCAGCTAGCCGGCTTCTGGGTGATCCAATGCGCGGACCTGGACGAAGCCTTGTCCTGGGCCGACAAATGCGCGCAGGCCTGTGGCCGCCCCATCGAGGTACGCCCGTTCGCCAACGGCCCAGAGGACGCTGCGTGACACTCGACGCGGTCTACCGAGCCGAGTACGGCCGCTGCGTCGCGACCCTGACCCGCCTCCTCGGCGACATCGGTTTAGCCGAGGAGGCGGTACAGGACGCCTTCGCCACCGCCGTCACCGCGTGGGCTGAGTCGTGGCCAGCCAACCCAGGCGCCTGGATCGTGACCACCGCCCGAAATCGCGCGATCGACCGCCTGCGCCGCGAGTCGACGCGGGAGGCTCGCCATGCGCAAGCCCTGCTCCTCCACCAGCCCGACGAACCCGCGGAGGTGGGCCCCGTGCGCGACGACCAGTTGCGGATGATCTTCACCTGCTGCCATCCCGCGCTCTCTCCCCTCGCGCAAACCGCCCTGACCCTGCGGCTTCTGGGCGGCTTGGACACCTCCGAGATCGCGCGTGCGTACCTGGTCCCGGAACCCACGATCGCCCAGCGCATCGTCCGCGCCAAAAAGAAAATCCGCGACGCGGGCATCCCGTACCGAATCCCCGACGAGGCCGCCCTGCCGGACCGCCTGGCTTCCGTACTCACCGTCCTGTACCTGGTTTTCAACGAGGGCTACACCTCCACCTCCGGCCCGCTGGTGCGGACGGACCTCTGTCTGGAAGCCGTCCGCCTGACCCGCGCCCTGGCCGAGCTGATGCCCGACGAACCGGAAGTCCAAGGCCTGCTAGCCCTGCTCCTGCTGACCGAAGCCCGCCGCCCAGCCCGCGTCAGTTCCTCCGGTGACCTCGTAGTGCTGCCTGAGCAAGACCGTTCCCTCTGGAACCAAGACCTGATCGCCGAAGGCCACGCCCTGGTACGGCAATGCCTGCGCCGCGGACAACCCGGGCCGTATCAATTGCAGGCCGCGATCAAGGCCGTCCACACCGATGGCCCCGCGACCGATTGGCCGCAGGTTCTCGCCCTCTACGACCAGCTCCTCGCCCACACCCCGACCGCCGTCGTAGCCCTGAACCGCGCCGTCGCAGTCGCCGAAGTGCACGGCCCAGAGCTGGCGCTGGCCCTGGTGGACGAGCTGGACCTGCCCGGCTACCACCTGCTGCCCGCGACCCGGGCGGATCTCCTGTCCCGCCTGGGCCGCACCGCCGAAGCTCACGCCGCCTATGGCGAGGCGATCGCGTTGGCTACCAACGAGACTGAGCGAGCCTTCCTGGAAACGCGCCGGTCCCGCCTCGCCGAGGATGCCTGAGTCCGCTGCTGCCGGTCCCAATGCCGACCTGCCAAGGCATGTGCCACAGTTCGAGTCGCCGGGTTTCCGCTTCCCCGCCACCAGGCCCGGCCGACCCCGCCCACTCACCCACCCCGAACAGGCCAACCCTCGGGCACACGCCGCGGGTCACCTCGCCGGATCTTCCGCCACTGCGCCCCTCACCGAAGCCCGAGTCGATCCCGCTCGACCGGCAGCATCCCGCTCAGACTGCCCAAGGGGCCCGCCGCCGTCCTGATCATGGCCGGCCATCAGCACAAAGCCATTCCATCAACGGCACCCTGCAACCAACCACCCCCATCAGGCACGCCGGTTCATCCATTCCGCTTTCCCCGGCCGCTCCGCTGTTCCTCCCTCCCGCCATGACATCCCCACTGCATCAGCCCACCCGCCAGGGCCGCCAGCTGATCCACCTTTCCTGCTGCTGCCTCCCCGCCGAACCAGGCCGACCGCCACCGCTGCCCCGCCGACCCAGCCCGACCACCACGGCTACCCCGCCGACCCAACCCGACCACCACCGCTGCCCCGCCGACCCAACCCGACCACCACCGCTGCCCCGCCGACCCAACCCGACCACCACAGCTACCCCGCCGACCCATCCCGTCCGATTCGAACTGCCAGCCCCTCGCTTCTGGCCAGCCCGATCGCGCGGCATCGCCCACTCGCTAATTCCCCTCGGTCACTCCTCTCCATCTCGCCAGCCGCGTGCCTCAGGGAAGCGCCGCCAGCGATTTCTCCAACGCCGCGTCCGGAAGTTCGTTGTCCACCATGTCCCCCGCCAAATACGCGCCGTATGCGGGAAGATCGAGGTGCGCGTGTCCGCAGAGCGCCGTCAGGATCACCTTCTCCTCGCCAGTCTCCTTGCAACGCAACGCTTCTTGGATGCACGCTGCCAAGGCATGCGTCGGCTCGGGCGCGGGGATAATGCCTTCCGTGCGGGCGAACTGCACCCCCGCCGCGAAGCATTCCTGCTGACCGATCGCGAGCGCCTCGATGAGACCCAATTCGTAGATGTGCGAGATCAGCGGCGACATCCCGTGGTAGCGCAGGCCGCCGGCGTGGATCGGGTCCGGGATGAAATCATGGCCGAGCGTGTGCATTTTCAGCAGGGGCGTGAGACCGGCGGTGTCGCCGAAGTCGTAGGCGTAACGGCCGCGGGTGAGGGTCGGGCAGGCCGCCGGTTCGACCGCGCGGATCACCGGGTTCATCCGGCCGGCCAGTTTTTCCCGCAGGAACGGGAAAGCGAGTCCGCCGAAGTTGGATCCGCCGCCGGTGCAGCCGACGAGCACGTCCGGGGTGTCGCCGGCCAGTTCGAACTGCCGGAGCGCTTCCTCGCCGATTACCGTCTGGTGCAGCAGCACGTGGTTGAGCACGCTGCCCAGCGCGTACCGCGCGCCCGGATCCGCCGCGGCCTGCTCGACGGCCTCGCTGATCGCGATGCCGAGGCTTCCCGTCGACTGCGGGTTCTCCGCCAGGATCGCCCGGCCTGCGGCAGTGCGGTCCGAGGGACTCGGGTACACCTGCGCGCCGAAGGTCTCCATCATCAGCTTGCGATACGGCTTCTGGTCGTACGACGCCCGCACCTGCCAGACCTCGCACGACAGCCCGAACGTCGCGCACGCGAACGCCAGCGCGCTCCCCCATTGACCGGCGCCGGTCTCGGTGGTGAGCCGCGTGACGCCCTCGGCCGCGTTGTAGAACGCCTGCGGCACAGCGGTGTTCGGCTTGTGCGAGCCGACCGGGCTGACGCCCTCGTACTTGTAGTAGATCCGGGCCGGTGTCCCGAGCGCCTTCTCCAGCCGGTGGGCGCGGTACAGCGGGGACGGACGCCAGAGCCGGTAGACGTCCCGGACTTCCTCGGGAATGTCGATGTAGCGCTCGGCGGTGACTTCCTGCTCGATGAGCGCCTGCGGGAACAGCGGAGCCAGGTCCGCGGGCCCGACGGGCTCGCGGGTCCCCGGGTGCAGCGGCGGAGGCGGCGGCTCCGGCAGGTCCGGCACCACGTTGTACCACTGCGCCGGGAGATCGGCCTCGTCCAGGATGTATTTCGTCCGTTCTGCCATGACGCCTCCTCGGTCGGCGGACCCCAACGTAAGCCGGGCAGCGGGAGAAGCCAAGCGGCGGAGCGCGCGAGGGGACCCCTCGCGCGGATAAACCGGCAGCTCCACCCATGTGGGCGACCTGTCCACAATGGAGGGTGTGGCTGATTCTCCGGAAGCCGGATCCGGCGGGCGCCGGTTTTTGTCGGTGGGCGCGGGTAGGTTCGTGGGCATGGCGACATTGGTGACGTTCCACGCTCATCCGGACGACGAGGCGATCATGACCGGCGGCGTGATGCGCAAGGCGGCCGACGAGGGACACCGGGTGGTGCTCGTCGTGGCGACGCGCGGGGAGAAGGGCGAGATCCCCGAGGGCCTGCTCGACGACGGCGAGCAGCTCGCGGACCGGCGGGTGCGGGAGACGCACGCGGCGGCCGAGGTGCTGGGCGTCTCGCGGGTGGAGTTCTTGGGATACCAGGACTCCGGGATGATGGGCGACCCGTCGAACGACGGCCCGGACACGTTCTGGAGCGCGCCGGTCGAGGAAGCGGCGAAGCGGCTGGCGGCGATCCTGCGCGAGGAGTCGGCCGACGTACTGACGGTGTACGACGACTTCGGCGTCTACGGCCACCCGGACCACATCCAGGTCCACCGCGTCGGCATGCGCGCAGCCGAACTCGCAGGCACGCCGCGCGTCTACCAAGGCTCGGCGAACCGCGACCAGATCCGCCGAGCCGCCGAAGCCGCGAGGGCAGCGGGCGAAGAAGGCGGCCCGGACGAGGAGATGATCGTCGGCAAGCCGGAAGCCGAACTGACCGCCGAAGTGGACGTCACGGCATACCTGGAGGTGAAACGGGCGGCGATGCGCGCGCACCGGAGCCAGATCAGCGAGGAGTCGTTCTTCCTTGCCCTGCCGGACGACAGCTTCGGCCAAGCATTCGGGACGGAATGGTTCATCCGGGAAGGACAAGGACCGGGGGTGACGGAGACGGACCTGATGAAAGGCCTCTGACCGGCCCCGGACGAGCAGTGGGCGCGGGGCTCCGGCGGGGGTTGCGGGTGCGAGGCGGGCTCGGTGAACCGGCGGACGCGGGTTGCCGCCGCGAGCCACACACGCGGCGCGGGCCTGACCGCGCCGCGGGCGCGAGGGTTCCAGAGTTGGCCGAGGTCTGAGGCGACCTCGGACTGAGTCCTCAGACCCGGGCCGCCACCGCTGGCCACAGACCCAGGACGAGCCCGACCGAGCTGTTGCACGAGGGGCCAAGACGGGACGAGGTCTGAGGCGAGCTCGGACGTGGGTCGCCGCCGCGAGCCGCGGACAGGCTCGACCGGGCCGTGGGTGCGAAGGCCAGGGTGAGTCGCGAACCGAAGCCGGGGCTCGGCCGAATCGGCAGACGCGGGTTGCTGCAGCGCCAGGGAAGGCTCGGCCGAGCCGTGAGCGCAAGGGGCCAGGACGGGTCCGAGCCTCAAGCCGCTCGTGCGGGCCGTCGGAAGCTGGTCGCCGCCGCGAACCGTAGACTCGGGACCAGCCCGACCGAGACGCGGGCGCGAGCGGCCATGGCGGATCGCGAGTCTGTGGCGAGATCAGCCGAACAGCCGAGCGCGGGCGGCCTTCCGCGGACCACAGACTGCGGAAGGCTCGATCCAGCTAGGGCGCGGGACTCCGGCACGGATCGCAGACCCGGACTCGTTTGGGCAAGCCTGGCGGTGACCGGCGCGAGGTTTCGGCAGGCCCCTGGGCGAGGGGGTCTGCGGGGTCGCACCGGCGGGGTCGCGGATGGCTGGGCACAGTCGGGCACGGTTCTCTGGTTCCCCACGCAGGCAGGTCCCGTTCAGGAGGCTGACCAGGCCCGCACCGGCGGCCGTCCACAGGCGGGGTTGGAGGGCGGCTCGGCAAGCCAGCGGTCACGAGCGCATCATCCGGGCTTCGCGGGCGCTTCCTCCCCGACTCGGGACGAGGCCAGGCGGACTGCGTCCAAGATCTTCTCGTACCCCGTGCACCGGCAGAGATTCCCCGCCAGGGCTTCACGGATCTCCGGATCCGAAGGGGCGTTCACTCGGTGCACAAGCTCGTGCGCGGCGACGATCAACCCCGGTGTGCAGAAGCCGCACTGTACGGCGCCGGCGTCGATGAAGGCTTGCTGTACTGCGTCGAGCTGATCGCCGTCGGCCAAACCCTCTACAGTGCGGATGTTTCTGCCCTCGGCTTGGCCCGCCGCGACCAGGCACGAACATACTGGGGTACCGTCCAAATACACTGTGCACGAACCGCATTCGCCTTGTTCGCAGGCGTTCTTCGAGCCCGGCAGACCCAGTTGATCACGCAGCACGAAGAGCAGGCTCTGCCCCTCCCACACCTCGTCTACGGTACGCGGCTCGTCATTGACCACAAGATTCAGGCGCATTTCGGCTGCCCGCCTTTCCGATAGTCTTCCCAGGCCCAGCTCAACGTCCGGCGGGCCAGTACGGCGATCGCGTGGATGCGGTAGTCGGCGCTGCCCCGGACGTCGTCGATCGGGGACGCGGCGCTCGCGGCCAGTTCGCTGAAGCGGCGGACGACCGGGTCTGGCAGCGGGGAGCGGGAGGTCCACCGCTCGGAGAGGGCGTCGCGGAGGAAGTCTTCGGCAGCGGTCGCTCGGCGCGGGGTCGGGGCGGCCGAACCGACAGCCGCGCCTACCCAGCCGGTTTCTGGGGCCAGGTCCAGGGCGAACGAGCACACTGCGATGACCATCGCGTTGCGGGTGCCGACCTTCGCGAACTGTTGCGGACCGGTCGCGACCGGGAGGTGGATGGCGGCGATCAGCTCGTCCGGTGCGAGCGCGTTGCGTTTGACGCCTTCGTAGAACTCGGTCGCCGGGATCATCCTGGTGCCGCGTACCGACGCGACCTCGATTGTCGCGTCGCAGGCCAGGAGCGTCGGGTGCGTGTCGCCGGCGGGGGAAGCCGCGCCGAGGTTTCCGCCGACGGTGCCGCGGTTGCGGATTTGCGGAGATCCGACGGTGCGGCTGGCCATCGCCAGCCCAGGCAGACGAGCGCCGAGTTCGGTGATTATCCGCGTGTAGGACACGCCCGCGCCCAGGCGGATCCGGCCGTCCTTCTCAGTCCACTCGGTCAGAGCGCCGATCCGGGTGAGGTCGAGCAGCGCGGGCGGGCGGCGGTGGTCGAAGTTGAGTTCGACCAGGACGTCGGTGCCGCCCGCCAAAGGGACGGCGTCCGGGCGGTCGGACTTGACGGCCAGTGCTTCGGCCCAGGTCGTCGGGGTCAGGAAATCCATGGGGCACCTCCGGGAGGCGGTCCTCGGGCGGGAACGGGCAGGCCGGCGCGGCACTAGCGGCAGCGGGAAGCGGCCCGCGAACCCGCGAGGGCGATGTCGTCCGGGCGGATGGGAGCATTCGGCAAAGGCAGGCCGGTCGCGGCGCGCAGGGCGTTCAGGATCGCCGGGGTCGAGGACAGCGTGGGCGGCTCCCCGACGCCGTTCAAGCCGTACGGCGAGTCCGGGTGCGGGAATTCGAACAGGCTGATCGGCATCGGCGGGACGTCCAGCACCGTCGGGATCAGGTAGTCCGTGAAGGACGGGTTCCGCACCCGGCCTTCGCGATCGACCAGGATTTCCTCCATCAACGCCAAACCCAGGCCCTGGACGCTGCCGCCTTCGATTTGGCCCTCGACGGCCAGCGGGTTCATCGCCTTGCCGACATCCTGCGCGGTCGCCAGCTCGACCACCTTCACCAAACCCAGTTCGACATCCACGTCCACCACAGCCCGGTGGGCGGCGAAAGCGAAAGCGATGTGCGCGCTGCCCTGGCCGGTTTCCGGGTCGATGCCTTGTGTCGGCCGGTGGTGGTATTCGAAGGTGTGCGAGATGGTGTCCGAACCCACCAGCTCGGCGATGGAGCACACCGGGCGTCCGGCGCTGTCCAGGACCTGGTCGTCGCCCAACGAAAGCGCGGTAAGTCCGCTCGCCACCGACGCGCGGCGCAGCAGCTCCCGCGCGATGTGGCGGCAGGCTCCTTGCACCGCGCCGGTCGACATCCATGTCATTCGAGAAGCCGATGCGGAACCGGCGTCGCCGATTTGGGTGTCGGCGGGGAGGACGACGACCCGCGAGACGCCGAGTTCCGTGCTCGCCACTTGAGCTTGCACCGTCGTGACGCCTTGTCCGCACTCCGCCGCGGCGGTGTGCACCGAGACGACCGGGGCGCCATTCACGACGGCCAGTGCGACGCGGGCGGTCGAGATGTCGTCGACGCCTCCTGAATAGCCGATGGCTTTCACCCCGACCGCGTAGCCGACTCCGCGACGCACCCCCTCGCCGTGCGTCGTGTTGGCGGCTCCGCCGGGCAGGGAAAGCAAGTCCGTCCCACCGGCGGGAGGCAAGGGACGGTCGCGGAGCGCTTGCAATAGTTCCGCGACAGGGGCTGGACCGTCGACGGCTTGGCCGGTGGGCAGGACGGTGCCCGTGGTCATGGCGTTGCGGAGGCGCAATTCCATCGGATCCATGCCTAGTTCGTGCGCCAATTTGTCCATATTGGACTCACAGCCGTAGGCCGATTGGACCGCACCGAAGCCGCGCATCGCACCGCACGGCGGGTTATTCGTGAACACCGCCAAGCCGTCGATTTCAGCATTCGGTACGTCGTAGGCACCGGTGACGAAATAGCAGGCATTGGCGATGACTACCGGCGAAGTCGAAGTGTATGCACCACCGTCCAAAACCAGGCGCGCTTTGACGTAGACCAGACGGCCGTCCTTGGTGGCTCCATGCTCGTAACGCATCTTCGCCGGGTGCCGGTGTACGTGACCGAAGAAGGATTCGTAGCGGTTGTACGACATCTTCACCGGACGGCCGAGGCGCAGTGCGAGCATGCAGGCGTGCACATGGACGGAGAGGTCCTCCCGACCGCCGAAGGCACCGCCGACACCCGCCAAGGTCAGTCGCACCTTTTCTGGCGGCAACCCCAGACAAGGAGCTAGCTGTTCCAGGTCTTTGTGCAGCCATTGGGAGGAAACGTAAAGCTCGACGCCACCATCCTCGGAAGGAATCGCCAAGCCGGATTCCGGGCCCAGGAAAGCCTGATCCTGCATGCCGACTTCGTACTCGCCGGTGACCACCACCTCCGCCTCGGCACGGGCGCGCGCCAAATCGCCGTGGCGGATTTTCACGTGCCGTACTAGGTTTCCGTCCGGATGAATGGGGCGTACGCCCTCGTCCAGAACCGTCATCGGGTCCGTGACCGGGGTCAGCGGTTCGTAGTCCACAATGATCAGTTTGGCTGCCTGGCGGGCGGTTTCCGGATCGTCGGCGGCGACCAGCGCCACCGGTTCGCCGTGGTAGCGGACCTCGTCCACCGCGAGAACCGGCTGGTCGGCGGATTTCATTCCGTACGTTTTCGCGCCGGGCACGTCCTCGTGGGTGAGCACGGCGTGCACGCCTGGCTGGGCGAGTGCCTTGCTCGTGTCGATGGACCGGATCCGCGCGGCCGCGTACGGGCTGCGCAGCGTGGTCGCCCAGACCATGCCCTCGATCCACAAATCCGACGAATAGGCGAACCGGCCGGTCACCTTGGCGGTGCCGTCCGGCCGGAGGGCGCTTTCGCCCACCCCGGCGGCCTTGCCGGTTTCCGCGGCGCGTACCAGCGAGTCCACACTGACCACCAGCT
The DNA here is from genome assembly GCF_014174495.1 of Amycolatopsis echigonensis. Classification (GTDB taxonomy): domain Bacteria; phylum Actinomycetota; class Actinomycetes; order Mycobacteriales; family Pseudonocardiaceae; genus Amycolatopsis; species Amycolatopsis echigonensis. Next base: position 72,197 of record NZ_JACJHR010000035.1, on the reverse strand, counting down.
TTCCTGCTATGCCGACCGCACGGATTCAACACGTGTAGACCGGGACTGTCAACGGCTCTTCGGGTATCGTCTGGCGCATGCAGCGGGCCACCCGGGACGATGTCGCACGACTGGCGGGGACCTCGCCGGCCGTGGTCAGTTACGTGCTCAACAACGGCCCGCGTCCGGTCGCGCCCGCCACGCGAGCACGGGTCGAGCAAGCCATCGCCGAACTCGGCTACCGGCCCAATCTCGTCGCGCGGGCGTTGCGGTCCACGCGCAGCAATGTGCTCGGGCTGGTCGTCCCGGACAGCAGCGAGGGCTATTTCACGCAGCTCACCCACGCGGTCGAGCGTGCCGCGTTCGCCCGCGGATCCCTGGTGCTGCTGGGAAATTCGGCGTTCTCCCGGGAACAGGAGCTGCGGTACGCCGACTCGCTGGCGAACATGCGCGTGGACGGCCTGCTGCTGGTCCGAGCCGAGATCGCCGGGGCGGCCGCGATCCACTCCACTTTGGACGTTCCGGTCGTCTACCTGCACCACCGCGCCCCGTCCGGCAGCACCGCGCCGTCCGTGGTGCTGGACAACAAGGCGGGCGGACGGTTGACCACCGAACACCTGCTCGGGCACGGCTACCGCGAGATCGGCTGCCTCACCGGGACCGCACGCTCCGGTCCGGTGGCCGATCGGGCCCGCGGCTGGACCGAGGCAATGCGGGCGGCGAAGAGGAGTACCGGCAACGTCGTCCGCACCGGTCTGGATCGGCACGCGGCGCGGGCGGACATCAGGCGCTGGTTGCAGTCGCCGGAACGGCCGCGCGCGATCATGGCGACAGCGGACGGGCTGGCGCTCGACACGCTCACCGTCGCGGCGGAAATCGGCTTGAGTGTCCCGAAAGACCTTGCGGTGATTGGCTTCGGTGGCACCGACGCCGCCGCGCACAGCTGGCCCGCACTCTCCACGGCCGGGCATTCTTTCGACGACTTCGCCGACGTCGCAGTGTCCACTCTGGACAAACTCCGGGAAAACACTCAGCCCGAAGACCGCGTCCTCGACGTCCACCTGACCGCGCGCGCCAGCTGCGGGTGCGAGTGACCCCGCAGCCGGCGCGCGACCGGATCAGGAGTTAGCCGCCTCCGCCCACGCCGAAGGCGTGTAGCCGAGATAATGCGACGCGTGCGTATTCGCCGCGGAGGCCTGCGGAATGTCCCCGCGCAAATACGCCTCGGCTTCCGCCTTGTCCTTCGGCGGCGGCGTCGGCGCGAGGCCGAGCAGCTTGGCCATGTTGTTGCCGAGGTAGCCCTCCAGGTCGTCCTCGGACAGGTTCAGGCCCTGCGGCGGCTGGTGGCACAGCACCTCCAGCTCCCGTGCCCACATGCCGGGCTCGTTCGGCGGCGAATCGGTGCCGAAGACCAGGTCGCTCTTCTTCATCTCCTTGGCGAATTCGACGATCCGCGACTGCAGCAGCCAGCCCGATTCGCCGATCACGTTCGGCGAGTCCTGGATCATCCAGAACGCCTCGAAACAGTAGACGCCGCCGGTCTGGATGCCGAAATGGCCGAGGATGAACGTGACGTTCGGGAACTCGCGGATGATCGGGTAGAACTGCGTCGGGATCGAGTACGGCCCGTCCCCGGTGTGGATCAGCACGATCACGCCGAGCTCGTCGCACACCCGCATCACCGGCCGCAGCCAGTCCAGCGCCCGGTCCGGCCGGTAGGAATGCATGTTGGCGTGCAGCTTCAGCATTTTGTAGCCGTATTCCTTCACGTGGAAGGCCAGCTCCGCGGCACCGTTTTCCGGGCCGAACCGCGGGTTGTACATGAAGTTGCCGACGAACCGGTCCGGGTACTGCTGCACCAGCGAGGTCACGTACGCCTGGTATTCGCGGATGCCTTCGCGGCCGGTTTTGTTGCCCTCGCGCCAGGTCGTGTTCCCCGGCGGCGGCATGATGCAGCTGACGTCCACGCGCCGCGGTTTGCCGTTGATCCAGAATGGACCGTCCATCATCTCCAGCGTGCGCTCGCCGGTGAACGGGGTTCCGGTGTGCCGCCAGGCTTCGTCGACGAGATTCGTCGGATGGACATGGGTATCGATAATCACCGGATGTCTCCTTACGCAAGACTTGAGTAAAGGACTCCCCGGCCGCGCTTCACCGCACCTACGGGACCCGGAAGCGCGATCAGCGCTCCGGCGCAACCGAGTGCAGCACCTTCGCCGCCCGCTGTCAACACATGATCGCCGAATGCCTTGCGCGGCAAGACTTTTCCCGACGAGGCTCTTGACACCGGCCCCGAGAGGGCTTTGCATTGAACGACCCGGCGGCACTGCCGGGCGCCGGTGACCTCCCGTTTCGGGCCAACCGTTCGGCCAGCTGCCTCCAGCCGCGCGCTGGAGACGACCGCCGGGCCGGGTCCGTCCCCGCCCGGGGAAGGGCGGCCCGATGTCGGCTGCGGAACCCTGCGACCTCCTCCTCACCGGCGGCACCGTGGTGACCGTCGACGACCGGCGCACTGTCCACCAGAACGGCCACGTCGCGATCACCGGCGACCGGATCGCCGGTGTCGGCGAAGGGCCGGGCACTGAACGCTGGCAAGCCGGCGAGGTCATCGACTGCCGCGGCAAAGCCGTGCTGCCCGGCCTGGTCGACGGGCACAACCACCTTTACCAAGCACTCGCTCGCGGACTCGGCGAAGGCATGTCGATCGTGCCCTGGCTGTGCGAGTTCATGTGGCCGTATTCGATCGCGATCACCGGCCCCGAAGCGGTGGCCGGGGCGCGGCTCGGCGCGGTCGAGGCGTTGCGCGCCGGCATCACGACGGTGATCGACAACCATTACGCGCCAAGCGATCTCGAAACGACGCTCGCCGTCGCCGACGTCATCGAGGAGGCCGGGCTTCGCGGCGCGGTCGCCCGCGGCATGCTGGGCGAACGCACCGAAATCGCCGACCTCCGCGGCCAGCCGATCGCACTGTTCCGTTACTCGAGCGAAGACGAATTCGCGATCACCCGCGAGGCGATGGAACACCGGCCGCCGGGCTCGAAGGTCACGGTGTGGCCGGCCGCGCTCAATCTCTGTTACGTCGAACAGGAACTCGTCCGCCGGACAGTCGGACTCGCCCGGGAATTCGGCACTCGCTGGCACACCCATTGCTGCGAGAGCACCACCGATCCGGTCAGCTACCTCGAAACCCACGGGGTCCGGCCGGTGGAATGGCTCGCCAAGGAAGGCCTGCTCGACGAACGGGCCACTCTCGCACACGCGATTTGGCTCGACGAAGCCGAAATCGAACAGGTCGCGGCCGCTGGCGCCGGGGTGTCGCACAACCCGGCGTCCAACGGCTACCTCGCCTCCGGCACGGCCCGGGTCGCGAGCATGCGCAAGCAGAACGTCCCGGTCGCGCTGGGCACCGACGGTCCCAGCTGCGGCCATCGGCAAGATCTTTTCGAGGCAATGAAACTCAGCGTCTTCGGCCAGCGAACGGCCACTTTGGACCCGACGGCACTGCGGGCCGAGGACGCGCTGGAAATGGCCACCCGCGAGGGGGCCCGTTACGCCGGAATCGACGCGGGAGTGTTGAGCGAAGGCAAACTCGCCGACGTCATCGTGACCGCGCTCGACCGTCCGCACCTCCGCCCGGTGCACCGGGCTGTCGCCGCCCTCGTCTACTCCGCCCGCGGGTCCGATGTGGAGCTGACGATCGTGGGCGGCGAGATCGTCTACCGCGACGGACACTGCGTCCGCGTCGACGAGGCGGCCGCCGCCGACGAGGCGGAACGGCACGCGGGCCGGCTGCTGGAGCGCAGCGGCATGGGCGGACTGCTCATTCCCTGGGCGCGGTGATCCGCGCTCCCCCTTTTCCCCGCTGTGGAGGAAACCATGCGATTCCGTCCGCGCACTACCCGAGCCGAAGCCACGACCCGCGACGCGGTCGACACCGTCCCGCGGTTCCGGCAAATGCTCCCGCTCGGTGTCCAGCACCTGCTGGTCGCCTACTCCGGAATGGTCACCGTGCCGCTGCTGATCGGGCTCGGCGTCGGCCTCTCCACCGCGCAGATCGCGACGCTCGTCACGGCGAACGTGCTGGTCAGCGGCGTCGCGACGCTGCTGCAGACGCTCGGGATCGGCAACGTCGGCGCCCGGCTGCCGATCGTGATGGGCTCGACCTTCACCGGCATCACCCCGGCGATCATCGTCGGCAAGGAGGCCGGGCTGCCCGCGGTCTTCGGCGCGACGATCGTCGCCGGGCTGCTGACCTGGCTGGTCGCGCCGTGGTTCAGCAAGCTGATCCGGTTCTTCCCGCCGATCGTCACCGGGACCATCATCGCGATCATCGGGTTCTCGCTGCTGCCCTCCACCGCGACGCTGATCGCCGGGTCCAATCCGGGCGCCGCCGACCACGGTTCGGCCGGACGGCTGATTCTCGGGCTCGGCACCATTGTGCTGACTGTCTGTCTGGAACGGTTCGCGCCGCCGGCCGTGCGCCGCTTCGCGATCCTGATCGCACTCGCCGTCGGCACGCTTGTCGCGGTTCCGCTCGGCATGGCGGACTTCAGCTCGGTCGGGAAGGCGGACTGGGTCGGCGTCGTGAAGCCGTTCGAATTCGGCATGCCGACCTTCGCCTTGTCCGCATTGCTGCCGATGATCATCGTGCAGCTGGTGAACATGGTGGAATCGACCGGCGACACGCTCGCCATCGGGCAGATCGTCGGCCGCGACGTCGGGCCGCGCGAGATTTCCCGGGCGCTGCGCGCGGACGGGATCGGCACGGCGTTCGCGGGCGTGTTCGGCTCGTTCACCGTCGTCACCTTCGGCGAGAACGTCGGGCTGGTCAGCATCACCCGCGTGATGAGCCGGTTCGTGGTCGCCACCGCGGGCGCGGTGCTGGTGCTCATGAGCCTGGTGCCGAAACTCGGCGCGGCCGTCGCTTCGCTGCCCGGGCCGGTCCTCGGCGGTGTCGGCGTCGTCATGTTCGGCACCGTCGGAGCGGTCGGCCTGCGCATCATGAGCCAGGCGGACCTGAGCAACGGCCGCAATATCCTGATCGTCGCCATCTCGTTCGGCTTCGGGCTGTTGCCGGTCGGTGCCCCGGAGTTCTACCAGCATCTCCCCGTCGTGGTGCAGACGGTGCTGACGAGCGGCATCGCGGCCGGAGGCATCGCGGCGTTCCTGCTGAATCTGGTGCTCAACCGCCGCGAGCGGGCGCCGCGCACCGGACCGGAAGCCGCGCCCGGGTATTGACCGCGGGCGGCTTCCGATGCACCATAATCCAAACCCCTTGCAGGGAAGGAAAAATCTTTCGAAGATCCCGTAACCCCGTAGGTGCGGCGGCACGATCCGCGCGCGGCCGGGGGTCCTCGCCGCCGGAAGCCCGTCCGGCTCCGGCGACGCCCCGCGATCCGCCCGGCCCGGCCGTTTCCCCGGCCCCGCCGGCCCAACGAGGTGAGGGAATCATGGCCAGTCACCCGTCTCCGGTGTCCCCCGTGAACGAACGTCCCCGATTCGGCCCGCTGGTGCTGCTCGGGTTGCAGCACGTGCTCGTGATGTACGCCGGTGTCGTCGTGGTGCCGATCGTGGTCGGCGCCGGGCTCGGGCTGCCGCAGTCGCAGATCGCCGATCTCGTCAGCGTCGACCTGGTGCTCGCCGGGATCGGCACCATGCTGCAGGCGTTCGGCGTCTGGAAGTTCGGCATCCGGATGCCGCTCGTGGTCGGAGCCGCGTCCAACGGAATCGTCCCGATGGTGCTGATCGGCAGCACGCAGGGGCTCTCCACCGTCTATGGCTCGCTGCTCGTCGTCGGCGTGGTATGGGTGCTGATCGCGCCGTTGTTCAGCAAACTGCTCAAACTGTTCCCGGAGGTCGTCACCGGCACGGTCATTACGTTGATCGGGTTGACGCTGATCCCGGTCGGGCTGAAACTCATCGCCGGTTCCACTCCGTCCGCGCACAATTACGGTGCGCCAGCGAATCTCGCGCTCGCCGGGTTCACCCTCGCGCTGATCGCGGTGTTCTACCGGGTGTTCCGCGGGTTGCTCGGCCAGCTCGCGATGCTGATCGCGCTGACCGTCGGGGCGATCGTCGGCTGGCTGACCGGACTCGGCAGCCTCGCCGGAGTGGGCCACGGTCCGGTTTTCGGCCTGCTGCGACCACTGCATTACGGAGCGTTGCATTTCGACATTCCGTCGATTCTGCTGTTCCTGGTGATCGTTTTCGTGCTGATGGTCGAGGCGTCCGGACAGGGGCTCGCCGTCGGACAGGTGGTCGGCAAGAAGGTCGGGCCGCGCGACATCGCCAATCTGCTCCGGGTGGACGGGCTGCTCACCGCGCTCAGCGGCGTGTTCAACGGTTTCGCCTACACCACCTTCGGCCAGAACATCGGGCTCGTCGCGCTGACCAAAGTGCGCAGCCGGTATCCGGTCGCGGTCGGCGGCATGATCCTGATCGTTTTCGGGGTGGTGCAACCGGTCGGCCGGGTGATCGCGGCGATCCCGCAACCGGTGATCGGCGCGGCCGCGGTCGCCACGTTCGCGGCGCTGACCGTGTCCGGCATTCAGCTGCTGTCCCGAGTGGACTTCAACCAGACCGGCAATCTGGTGATCGTCATGCTGTCGCTCGGCGTCGGTTTGATTCCGGCTGGCGCGCCGGACTTCTACAAGCAGTTTCCGTTCGCCGCGCAGGTTTTCCTCAAGAGCGGCGTGGCGACCGGCACCGTCCTGGCAATCCTGCTGAATCTGCTCTTCTTCGCCGCTCGGAAACGACGGCCGGAAGAGCCGCTCGTCCACCGGGAACCCGCCGCAAAGCTCTCCCAGTCCTGAAAGGACGTCATGGGCACCGAACCGCAGCGGCCCCGGCTGATCGTCGGCATCACCGGGGCCAGCGGCCCGCACCTCGCTGTCCACCTGCTGACCGCGCTGCGCAAGCTCGGCACGGTGGAAACGCATCTGGTCATGTCGCGAGCCGCGCACCGCACCATCGAACTGGAAACCGGAATGCCGCCCGGCGAGGTCGCCGAACTGGCCGACGTCCGCCATGCGCGCGGGGACATCGCCGCGTCGATCGCGTCCGGTTCCTTTCGCACCATGGGCATGGTCGTCGTGCCGTGCTCGATGAAAACCGTCGCCGGGATCGCGCACGGCTACAGCGACGACCTGCTCGTCCGGGCCGCCGACGTCACGCTGAAAGAACGCCGTCCGCTTGTGCTCGTCGCCCGGGAAACCCCGTTGAGCCTCGTGCACCTGCGCAATCTGGTGGCGGTGACCGAGGCGGGCGCGACCGTGCTGCCTCCGGTGCCCGCGTTCTACCACCAACCAGAGTCCATTGAGGACATCCTCGCCCACCTGACCGGCAAGGTGCTCGACCAGTTCGGCATCGAACACGAACTGTTCGCGCGCTGGCAGGGGCCGCCCGCCTCGCAAGGAGTTTTGCGGTGAACCACCGGCAAGATCCCCACGCTTTCGTCGACCAGTACCGGCACGAGTGTCCCGACGACGTGCTCGTCCTCGACGATCCCGTCCCGGCCGACGAGGGCGTGACCGGGGTGATTTACGAACTGGCCGCGGCTGGACGGCACGAGATGGTGCTGTTCCGGAAGGTAACCGGGCTTGACGTGCCGGTGGTCAGCAACATGTTCGCTTCCCGGCAGCGCATCGCCCGCATGCTCGAGACCGGACCGTCCGGTTTGCACAGTGCCTACCAGCGGCGTGCACTCCGTGCGGTACCGCCGCGGGTCGTCGACAGCGGGCCGGTACTGGACCACGTCACAACCGATGTCGATTTGGCGACCGTCCCGATGCTGCGGCATTTCGCCAGCGACCGCTCCCCGTATATCACCAGCGGAATCATCGTCGCGGAGGATCCGGACACCGGCGTCGGCAATCTCAGCTACCACCGGGCGATGCCGCATTCCCGCACCGAATTGGCGACCAGTCTGCATTCCCGCGGCGATCTGTGGCGGATGCTGCAGAAGTACGCCGAACGCGGCGAACCGATGCCGGTCGCGATGGTGCTCGGCGGGCATCCGCTGTTCATGCTTGCCGCGTCCGCGCGGGTCGGCTATGACGTGGACGAGCGCGCGGTGGCCGGCGGGCTTTTCGGCGAGCCGCTGGAAGTCGTGCGCACTCCACGGCATGGCCTCGGGGTCCCGGCTTGGTCGGATTTCGTGCTGGAGGGCACGATCGACGCCTCCGAGCACGCGGACGAAGGCCCGTTCGGCGAATTCTCCGGCTATTCCTCGAATCGCTCGACGAACAACGTGCTCCGCGTGCAGACCGTCATGTGCCGTTCCGATGCGATGCTCATCGACGTCGTCGGCGGCAACACCGACGAGCACTTGAATCTCGCGCGAGTTCCGAGGGAATCGGAAATGGCGGAGAAGCTCAAAGCGCGCTTCCCGGACGTCACCGCGGTGCACTATCCGACGTCCGGCACGCACTTCCACTGTTACGTCGCACTTCGCCAGCGGCGGCCCGGTCAAGCCCGGCAGGTGATGCTCGGACTGCTCGGCTGGGACCCGTACGTCAAGACGGTGATCGCGGTAGACGACGACGTTGACGTCACCCAGGACAGCGAGGTGCTGTGGGCTCTCGCCACGCATTTCCAGCCGCACCAGGACTTGTTCACTGTGGACGGTCTGCCCGGTTCGCCGCTCGACCCGTCCTCCGGCTCCGACGGCACGACGTCCCGGATGGGCTTGGACGCCACCCGGGGTCCGCGGTTCGACGGCAATCGCATTGTCGTTTCCGAAGAAGCACGACAGCACGCTCGCCGGATTCTCGGCGGGAACGTTTAAGGAGGGAATCGTCATGGCCAAAATCCCGGTGACCGTACTGACCGGCTTTCTCGGCTCGGGCAAAACCACGCTCGTCAACCACATCCTCACCGCGAACCACGGGCACCGGATCGCGGTGATCGAGAACGAGTTCGGCGAGATCCCGATCGACAACGCGCTCGTGCTCGGCGGCGACGAGAAGATCATCGAAATGAGCAACGGATGCTGCCTGTGCTGCACCGCGCGCACCGACCTGATCGAAATCCTGCAGTCGCTGCTGCGCCGCCGCGAGCGGTTCGACCGGATTCTCATCGAGACCAGCGGCATGGCCGACCCGAACCCGGTCGCGCAGACGTTTTTCGTGGACGACGAGGTGTCTTCGGCCTTCGCGCTGGACGCGATCGTGACGCTGGTCGACGCGCGGCACGTCGAGAGCCATCTCGAGGAGGGCGAGCACGACGGCGTCGGCGGCCAGGTGAGCAACCAGATCGCGTTCGCCGACCGGATCGTGCTCAACAAGATCGACCTGGTCACCGAGCCGGAAATCGCGGAACTGCGCACGCGGCTCCGCTCGGTCAACGCGACCGCGGACATCCTCACGTCGAGCTACGGCAGCGTCGATCTGGACGACATCCTCGGCATCAACGCCTTCGACCTGAACCGCACCGTCGCCGCCGACCCGGACTGGCTCGAAGACGACGCGCACCACCACGACCCGACGCTGGAATCGGTCTCGATCGAACTCGACTATCCCCTGGACCGCGCCTCGTTCGAGCAGTGGCTCACCGCCCTGCTGGCCGAACGCGGCGACGATCTGTACCGCTTCAAGGGAATTCTCGCCTTCGACCGCAAGACGGTGCTGCAGGGCGTGCATCGGATCTACGAATTGACCGACGCCGGCGAGTGGGGTGCGCAGCCGCCGGTCAGCAAACTGGTCCTCATCGGGCGGAATCTCGACCGCACGGAATTGACCGACACGGTGTCCCGGTGCAGCCTGGCCGCGGCCGGGCGGTGACTCAGGCGAGCGCCGCGGTCACGTCCAGTTCGACGAGCTGGCCCGGAAAGCCCAGGCACGTCACGCCGACGAGCGTGCTCGCGGCGGTGAACGCCGCCGCGAGCGAGGACTTCGTGAACCGGTGCCACACCGCCGAGAGGGTCGGTTGGCCGGAGGTGGCCACGTAGATCACCGTGCGCACGACGTCCTCGGGGGTCGCGCCGGCGTGGGCGAGCGCGACCTGGGTGTTGGCGACGACCTGGTCCACCTGCGCGAGGACGTCGCCAGGCACGACCTCCCCGTCGGGGCTCAGCGGGCGCTGGCCGGCGAGGTGCACGCCGCGGCGCGCGTCGACGGTGGTCACGTGGTGGTAGCCGGGAGTCGGATGCAGGCCGGGCGGGTTCTGCCGTTCAATGGTCACGAGGCGGATCGTCGCTCACGCCAGCGGCGGTCCGCCACGGGATTTCCGGACGGGAGGGCGTATGCGCAGGACAGTCGACTGGGCCGACGGGGCGATCGTGATCGTGGACCAGGTCGCGCTTCCGGGCGAGTACCGCACGCTCGCGCTGCGCACGGTGACCGAACTGGTCGACGCGATCCAACGGCTGGCAGTCCGGGGAGCACCGGCGTTGGGAGCGGCGGGTGCGCTGGGAGTCGCGCTGGCGGCTTACCAGGGCGGGGATGTGCGAGCCGAAGCGGACCGGATCGCGCATGCCCGGCCGACGGCGGTCAATCTCGTGTGGGGTGTCGAGCGCGCCCTGGCCCAGCTGCCCCACGGGCCCGACGCGGTGCTGGCCGAGGCACGGGCGATGCTCGACGAGGACGAGCAACGCAATCGCACGGCGTCGGCGCACGCGGCGGAAGTCGTGCTGGACGCGTGCCAGCGAAGGCCGCTGCGGTTGCTCAGCCACTGCAATACCGGGCATCTGGCGACCGTCGCGTGGGGCACGGCGCTCGGGGTCGTCTGGCACCTCCACGCGCGAGGGCTGGTGGAGTCAGTGCTGGTGGACGAGACGCGGCCGTTGTTGCAGGGCTCCCGGCTGACCGCTTGGGAACTTGAGCAAGCCGGGGTGCCGTACCGCGTGCAACCGGACGGGGCGGCGGCCGCGGCGATGGCGCGCGGGCTCGTGGATTGTGTCCTCGTCGGCGCGGACCGCATCGCGGCGAACGGCGACGTGGCCAACAAGATCGGGACCTACGGGCTGGCCATCGCCGCCGCGCACCACGGTGTTCCGTTCGTGGTGGTCGCCCCAACGTCCACTGTGGACAAAAATATTGCCACCGGCTCAGACATCGCCATCGAGGAACGCGCAGCAGCCGAGCTAACGGAATTCGGCGGGACCCAAATCGCACCGGACGGCGCGGCGGCCTTCAATCCAGCCTTCGACGTCACCCCCGCCAAGCTGATCACCGCAGTAGTCACCGAAAACGGCGTATTCCGCTAATTATCCCGCAGGAACACCGCCACCCAACCCATCGAGGCACCCAGCCCTCGCCCGCACCCCGATACGAAGCCCGCACGTAGTCACCCTCCGGCTTCGGGGTGCCTCACCGCAACTTTTAGGGCCGAGGCCCTACCACCTCCGCCCCGTCCCGCACCGTGATCGCCATGGCAGGACAGGAATCCGCCGCGTCCAGCACCGTTTCATCCGGCTCGACGGTCTCGTGCACCGCACGCGCGGTCGCACCGTCCAGCGCGAACGTCTCCGGCAGCAACGACGCGCACATCCCGCTGCCGATGCACGTTCCCCCGTCGACTTCGATTTTCCAGGGCATGGTCACCATCCGATCGGCATCGAACGCGGTCCGCGGACCAGCATCTGCGTCTTCCACTCGATGTCGCCGGCCAGTCGCAGGCCGGGCAACTCCCTCGTCAACGCGCGCAACGCCTCCTGAAGTTCCAGCCGCGCGAGCGGAGCCCCGAGGCAGTGGTGCACGCCGTGGCCGAAGCCGAGGTGGTGGTTGTCGTCGCGGTCCAGGACGAGCTGGTCGGCGGTGCCGAACTGCAGCCGGTCGCGATTCGCGGCGCCGATCGCCACCAACACCGGCTCTCCCTTGCGCACCAAGACATCCCCGACTTCGACGTCTTCCGTCGCATAGCGGGCGAAACCGGCTCCGGCACCGAGCGGCACGAAACGGAGGAGCTCCTCCACCGCGGTCGGGATCAAAGCCGGGCCCGCGCACAGCCGTTCCCAGTGTTCGTGCTGGTCCAGCAGCGCGTACACGAAGTTCGGGATCTGGCTGGCAGTCGTTTCGTGGCCGGCGACGAGAATTCCGACGCACAGGTCCACCAGCTCCAGCTCCGTGAGCCGGTCCCGGACGTCGCGGGCCTCGATGAGCGCGGTCATCAGGTCGTCCCGCGGCTGGGCACGGTGCTCGGCGATCAGGCCGGCCATGTACGCGCGCAGCTCCTTGCGGCTGCGTTCCGACTCCTCCGGCGTGAGCCGCGTGGTCGACAACGCCGCGTCGCTCCATTCGCGGAACTGCGGCCGGTCGCCCACCGGCACGCCGAGCAGCTCGCAGATCACCGCGACCGGGATCGGCAGCGCGTACAGGTCGACCAGGTCGGCCGGCTGCCCGTGCTCGCGCATCTGGTCGATCAACTCGCTCGCCAGCCGCGCGACCCGCGGGCGCAGTTCCTCGACCCGCCGCGCGGTGAACGCCTTCGCGACGAGCGTGCGCAGCCGGGTGTGGTCCGGCGGGTCCATCGAGAGGATGCCGCCCGGACGGCGGTACTCCGACATCCGCGGTTCGTCGCTTTCCTGCGCCAGCGCGCGGGAAAACCGCCGGTCCCCGAGCACGAGACGGGCGTCGGCGTAGCGGGTGGCGAGCCAGGCGGGCTCGCCGTGCGGCATCTGGACGCGAATCATCCCGGCGTTCTCGCGAGCGGCGGTGTAGGCCTCGTTGAGCGCGAGGCCCGCCTCCTCGTTGAACGGGTAGGCGAGCGGTTCGGTGTGCGTGGTGGTCATGCCAACGACTCCCCGGATCCCTTTGTAAGCAGGTGCTTACAGACTTACACCCGGGGTCGGCACGCGTCAATCCGCCACGAATACTTCAGCCGGATGCTCGCGGAAAGCGGGGGCGCGGGCAGCCAGGCTGCCCGATCGGCCACCAGGTCGCGCATCTCGCGGCAGCCGATGCGAACGTCCTCCTCGCCATCCGCACACGGGAGAAATTCGCGGCCGTGCTCGACCAAGACCCCGATGCGGTCGCGGCCGAGGGAGCCGCGCGACCGCGTTCGGAACTGCTGGACGCATGGCACGGCCAGGACATCTTCGACACCGCGGGCGTCGAACACCGCCCGACGGACCGGCTCAAGCGCATCGCCGCGCTGGGCGTGGCCGGTCGCGGACTGTCGTTCTATGCCGCCCAGCTGCCGCTGCCGACCGAGCCGATCCGGGTCGAACTGACCGGCCCCGACGGTGCCGTCTGGGCTTGGGGTCCGGACGACGCAGCTCAACCGATTCCGGGGCAGCGCAAGGGATTCCGCCTTCGCATCACCCAGCGCCGCACCCTGGACGAAACCAGCCTGGCCGCGATCGGCGACGACGCGCGAACGTGACTGGAGAACGCCCGGGCCTTCCGCTAACGACGCCGGGGCCGCAGCGGCGCGACGCCTGCCGTCAACATGCTCGTCGACGCCACGTGGATCGCCAGCGCTTTCCGGTTCGGCGCCCACGCCCCGGTCGTCGGACCGCCGGACCACATCGCCGCCACGAAACTGCCCGCGGCACAAGCCATCGCCCGCCACAGCGCCGGCGAGCGATCCCGTCCGGCCGCCAGACCGGTGCCCACCGCGCCGAAAGCGCCCGCGGTGATCAGGGCTTCGCGCGCCATGTGGTACTGCACGTGACCTTCGCCGTGGCGGACCTCCGGTGCGCGGTAGCTCGGATCGGTGATGTGGGTGACGGTCTGCCATACCGACGGCACGGCGGCAGCCATGCCCGCGACGATGGCCGCCGCGCCAAGGGTTTCCCGCTTCATTGCTCGTCCTTTCCCTTGAGGTGGTGCGAAACCCGCCGCAGCGCGTCGTTCACCACGTCGATGGTTTCCGGGTCGAGAGCCTTCGCGATTTCGCGTTCGACCTCCGTTTTGAGTGCGAACGACGCGAGCGCCTGCTGCTTGCCCTCCGCGGTGAGGGTCACGAGCACCGAACGCCGGTCGCCCGGGTCCTTGTCGCGGCGGACCCAGCCGCGGGCCTCCAGCCGGGTGATCCGGTGGGTGACCGAACCCGAGGTCAGCTCTACCGCGGCCATCACCTGCCCGGGCGTCAGCCGGTGCTCGGGCGCGCGTTTGAGCGCGGCGAGCATTTCCAGCTCCCACAGCTCGATCCCGTGCGCGGACAGTTCGCGACGCATGGCCAGTTCCAGCTGGTGCGCGACCCGCCGCAGCCGGTAGGACAGCGACTTCGCGCCCAGCACGCTCTCGTCGCCGCCCCCGCGCCGGACGGCATCCACCAGATCGTCGACCGCGTCCCGCGGCGGAGTGTTCACCGGCACGGCCCTTTCTCTCGACATCAAGACAGTGAGAGAATACCTTGACGTCAAGACAGTTCGCGAGGCGAACCTCCAGAAGGGGGAACCATGGACATCGAGGTCGCGGTGATCGGAGCCGGACCGGTGGGGATGGCGGCGGCCGCGTTCCTGCACCAGGCCGGCGTCGCGGTCCGGGTGTTCGAGGCGAATCCGGAGCGCGCTTGGCAATCGAGGGCGACGACGATCCACCCGCGCACCCTCGAACTCTTCGATGCGCTCCCGGACGAGCACGGTTCGCTGGCCGCCCGCATGGTCGCGGCCGGAAATCCCGTTCCCGCCACGCATTTCGCCGCCCTGCCGAACCGGTTGAGCTACGCCGGACTCGACACCTCGTTCCCGTTCGTGCTCCTGCTGCCGCAGCCGGAAACCGAGCGGCTGCTTGCCGAGCACCTCGCTGAGCAGGGCGTCGTGGTCGAGCCCGGATGGAAACTCGCCGACCTGACGCAGGACGAGCAAGGCGTCGCCATCGTCTCGGAAACCGGCGACACCCGGCGCGCCGGCTACGTCGTGGGCGCGGACGGCGCGCACAGCGCGACCCGGCACGCGCTCGGCCTCGCCTTCCCCGGAACTCCGGCGTCCACCATGGGGTTCCTCGCCGACGTCCGGCTGGCACGCCCGCCGGCCCAGCCGCACAACTGGGACTGCGAACGCGGCTCGTACAGCGCGCTTCCGCTGCCCGGCGGCATCTACCGCATCTTCGGCCACGAACCCGGCGACACCGGCCTCACCCCCGAGGAAGCCGCCCGCCGCCAGGCCCAGATCCCCGACGAGGCCGAACTGCGCGCGACACTCAAACGGCTCGCCGACGACGATTTCGGCATCACCGAGGTGCTGTGGGCGTCACGGGCCGGCGACACCACACGACACGTCGAGCAGTACCGCACCGGCCGCGTGTTCCTCGCCGGAGACGCCGCGCACGTCCACCTTCCGGCCGGCGGCCAGGGGCTCAACGTCGGCGTGCAGGACGCGGCGAACCTCGCGTGGAAGCTCGCCGCGGAGGTGCGCGGCCGCGCGTCGCGGCGGATCATCGACGGCCCGCAGTCCTACGACGCCGAACGCCGCCCCATCGCGGCCCGGCTCGCGGCGAACACCCTCGCCCAGGCCGCGCTCATGGTCACCTTCACTCCGGCCGGGAAAGCGTTGCGGGACTTGATGTCCGACCTCATCGGCCGCGACGGCGACACGGCGGACGAGCTGCGCGGCTGGCTGTCCGGGCTCGAGATTTCCTACGCCGAGGACGGCGGTCTCGTCGGCCGCCGCGTGCCCAATCTTCCGCTCTCCGACGGCGGAACGCTCCATCGCGCGCTGCGACCAGACCGGTTCACTCTCGTGGCCTTCGGCACCGCCATCGTCCCGGAGGGCGACGAGGTCGTGCGGTCAACCCGAGACTGGCATGGCCTGGCCGCCGTCCTCGTCCGGCCGGACGGATACGCCGCCGAAGTCTGGACAACGGGCGACAACATCACCACCGACTGGACGGAGCACTGAATGGGAGCCGACACCGCACGCGGCCGTTTCGGCATTCTCGCGATCCTGTGCTCCAGCATCCTCGTCGTCGCGATGGACAACACCATCGTCAACGTCGCGCTCCCGGTCGTCCGCACCGATCTCGGCGCGTCGATCAACGGTCTGCAATGGACAATCGACTCGTACACGCTCGTGATCGCCTGCTTCCTCATGCTCGCCGGGGCGACCGGAGACCGCTTGGGGCGCAAGAGAACCTTCCTGGCCGGTTTGGTCCTTTTCGGACTCGGTTCGCTGCTGTGCAGCCTGGCCCCGTCGATCGGCTGGCTGGTCGCCGCGCGGATCGTGCAGGCGCTCGGCGGCGCGATGCTGAACCCGGTCGCGATGTCGATCATCACGAACGTCTTCGCCGACCCGGGCGAGCGCGCGCGGGCGATCGGGGTGTGGGGGTCGATCGTCGGGATCTCGCTGGGCGTCGGCCCGGTGCTCGGCGGCGTGCTCACCGAGAGCATCGGCTGGCGGGCGATCTTCTGGGTCAACGTCCCGGTGGTCGTCGCCGCACTCGTGCTCACCGCGCGCTACGTGCCGGAATCGCGCGCGCCGCACCCGCGCCGGCCGGATCCAGCGGGACAGCTGCTGGTCGTGGTGCTGCTCGGTTCGGTGGTGACCGCCGCGATCGAGGGCCAGCGGCTCGGCTGGGGTTCGCCGGTGATCATCAGCCTCGCCGGGCTCGGCGCACTCGCTTTGCTCGCGCTTGTCCGATGGGAGATCCGCCGCCGCGAACCACTGGTCGAGCTGCGATTCTTCCGGAGCGCGCCGTTCTCGTCGGCCACCGTCAGCGCGGTGTGCAGGCTCGCCGCGTTCGGCACGTTCCTGTTCTTGTCGCCGCTGTACCTGCAGGACGTGCGCGGGCTCTCGGCGCTGCAGTCCGGTCTGATGCTGCTGCCGACCGCTGTGGCCGTGACGATCGCCGCGCCGCTGTCCGGTCGTCTCGTCGCGGCTCGCGGCGCACGGATTCCGCTGCTGACCGCTGGGATCTCCATGACGGTCGTCGCCGTCTTGCTCACCACCGCGTCCGCGACCACGCCGCTGTGGATGCTCGCCCTCGCGTACGGCGTCTTCGGCCTGGGATTCGGCCTCCTGAACCCGCCCATCACCAACGCCGCCGTCAGCGGCATGCCCCGTTCCCAAGCCGGAGTCGCCGCGGCGGTCGCGTCCACCTCCCGGCAAGTCGGGCAAACCCTCGGCGTCGCGGTCGCGGGCACCATCCTCGCCGCCGCGACCACCCCGCTGACCGGGTACGCCGCGGCGTGGTGGGCCGTCGCGGGCGGCACCACGCTGATCATCGCGCTCGCCGTTCTCGCCACCACCGCCTGGGCGCGCGCGGGGGCAGAACGAGTCGCCCGCCGTTTCGCCGACGAGCCGATCACCGAACCGGTCTAACCGGGAAGGGGCGAATCGGGCAGAGCTGTGGTCCTTCCGTCGCTGATCCCGGTCGATCGCCCCGCGACCACGCGGACGTCTCCAGAGTGGAAGATGCCCGCACCGCCGGAGGAAAGGCGCCATCCGCATGCCCACCCAGTCCGAGACCCCGGCCCTTCCGACCGCGCGTCCAGCCGGCTGCCCGTTCGACCCGCCCGCCGAGTACGCCGCGCTGCGGGAGACCGCGCCGGTGTCGCGGGTCCGCTGCCCGGCCGGGTTCGACACCTGGCTGGTCACCCGCTACGACGACGTCCGCGCGGTGCTCGCCGACCCGGCGCTCAGCTCGCGCGGAGCCTCGTCAGTGCACGTCAAGGCCGGTCTGGACCCGTACGCCGAGGTCGACCCGGGTTCGATCATCCAGCTCGACGGCGCGGAGCATGCCCGGCTGCGCAAGATGGTCGTCGCGGAGTTCACCGTCCGGCGGGTGGAACGGCTGCGCGAGTACGTCCGCGAGCAGGTCGATCGGCACCTCGACGCCATGCTCGCCAAACCCGGCCCCGCCGACCTGGTGCGGGATTTCGCGCTGCCGATCCCCTCGCTGGTGATCTGCGAACTGCTGGGCGTCCCCTACGCCGACCGCGAGCTGTTCCAGCGCCAGAGCAGCCTGCTGGTCAGCACCGACCAAGGCCCGGACGCCACGCAGAAGGCGTATCACGAACTGGCCGGCTACCTGGGCGCACGGTTCGCGGGCAAGCAGCGGGACCCGCAGGACGACCTGTTCAGCAGGCTCATCGTCCGGGCCGAGGACTCCGGGGAGCCGCTCGACCTGGACGAGCTGATCATGCTCGGCCTCAGCCTCCTCGTGGCCGGGCACGAGACCACCGCCAACATGATCGCGCTCAGTACTCTCCTCCTGCTGGAACACCCGGAGCAGCGCGCGCAGGCCCTCGCCGATCCGCCGCGCGCGGTCGAGGAACTGCTGCGTTACCTGTCGGTCGTGCAGTTCGGCGTGCTGCGGTACGCGACCGAAGAGGTCAAGGTCGGCGAGCAGACGATCGCCGCGGGTGACTGGCTGATCGCCGCGCTGAACTCGGCCAACCGCGACGACGACCGCTATCCGCACGCCGACCAGCTGGACTTCGCCCGCGAATCGCCGCGCACGCACGTCGCGTTCGGGTTCGGCGCGCACCAATGCCTCGGGCAGCAGCTCGCGCGGGTCGAAATGCAGGAGGCGCTGACCGCGTTGTTCCGGCGCATTCCGGACCTGCGGCTGGCGGTGCCGAAGGAATCTTTGCCGTATAAGCACAACGCTCTCGTCTACGGCCCCGAGGAGCTGCCGGTCGCCTGGTCCGCGTAGTTCGTCCGGCCGATCCGCGACCCGTCGGGTTAACCTCGTCGCGCACACAGCGCACCCCAGGGGGAACCGATGGACGCGGACCAGCCTTCGCGCAAACGCGACGCGACGGCGACCAAAGCCGCGTTGCTGGACGCCGCGGCCGAACTGTTCGCCGACCGCGGCTTCGACCGCACCACGGTGCGGGACATCGCGAACCGCGCGGGCGTCAACCAGGCCTTGCTGTTCCGGTACTTCGGCAGCAAGGACGCGTTGTTCGAGCACGTCATGGCCCGCGGCGGCCTGGCCCAGGTCGAGACGACCCCGCCCGAACGGCTCTTCTCCGCGGCGCTGCGGAGCCTCCTCGAACGCGACGATTCGGCGTCCCGCTCGATCGAGACCTACCTGCGGTCGTCGGGCACCGATCGCGCCGACGAGGCGCTGCGCGCGCAACTCGACGCCGAGTACACCCGCGCGCTGTCCGGCCTCACCGACAAGCCCGATGCCGAACTGCGGGCCGACCTCGCGATGGCCTGGCTGCTCGGCATCGGGCTCGTCCGCTCGATCACCCGCAAGGAACCGCTCGCCACCGCGCCCGCCGACCAGATCGAGCGGCTCATCGGCCCGGCCGTGCGCACCCTGCTCGAACGCAGCAAGTAATTCGCTGACCGCGCGGACCGGCGCGGAACGCGCATTCGCCGCGGTTTCGAACGACGGCCCGGCAATTCCCTCGGGGCGCCCCGGAACCACCCGCGACATACCCCCGTAGAACGGAGTGAAATACCCGACAATGTGACCGGCGCGACGGACACTGGGACCGTTCCCGGGTATGCCAGGGGCCGGGACCAGAAGGAGGGACCGCCGTGACTGCCGAGTTGAACCATCGGGAGCGGGCCACCCTGCGTGCCGTCGCCGAAGGGCACGCGGAGATCAGCTGCAGCTGCGAACCGGACTTGTTCGTCGACGGGCTGAGCTGCTGCGACCAGGGCACCGTCCGCGACCTCGTCCGCAAAGGACTGATCGAGCCCGCCGAGGACGGCGCGTGCGGCGAGCGGGTGCCCGCGGTGCTCACCGAGGCCGGCGCGCGGGCGCTGGGCGGAAAGCCCGTCGCGGCTTGATCTTCCGGCCCTGAGACCAGTGCGCGGCTATCCGCGCACCCACTCCTCTCCCAGTTCGACCGCGACCGCCTCGCCGCCGGTGAGGTCGGCCAGCCAGCCGCTGAATCGGTCTTCCTCGCCAGGCGAGAGGCCGACCTCGAAGTGGGCCGCCTCCTCGAAGCGCGTCTCGTGCAGCACGTACGGCGACGCGCGGAGATCGTTCTCGAACCGGCCGGCCCGCGTGTAGTCCATCGTCACGTCGAACAGCCGCAATCGCCGGTACTCCACGAGACCTACCGCGTCGAGCGCGTCCGACACCGCTTGCCCGTACGCGCGGATCAGCCCGCCCGCCCCGAGCAGCACGCCGCCGAAATGCCGCGACACCACCGCGACCGTGTCCGTGACCTCGCGGCGGCGCAGCACCTCCAGCATCGGAACCCCGGCCGTCCCGGCGGGCTCGCCGTCGTCGCTCGATCGCTGGGTGCGGCCGTCCGGGCCGAGAACGAACGCGTGACAGTGGTGCCGCGCCGCGGGTTCGGCGCGGCGGCGGGCCGAAATGATCTCCCGCGCGGCCGCTTCGCCGGTCACCGGAGCGACCGCGCACAGGAACCGTGAACGCCGTATTTCAATCTCGTGCAGCCCGGCGACCGCCACGGACAGATAACGATCAGTCATCGGCGCTCCCCCTCACAACCCCCAGTCAACCAGCCGCCAGGGTGCGCTTGACACCGGGCAGGCAGACAGGTTTACGCAGGTCAGCGGCTTCGCTGACCGCGTGGCGGGAGAGACGGCCCGGCATATGGGAGTACCCCGGAGGGCGTCAACGTATGCGTGGTCTTTCCCACGAGAGCGCCACGACGTATGTCGATCACAGCGAATTCACACTATCGTCATAAGACCCGGCGAACCCGGGAGTCACCACCACGCGCCCCGGCTGGCCCCCACCACACAGGCTGACCGACCCCGGCGCGTGCGCCTGTACAGCGACGTGCAGAACAATTTCCGCCGCCCATCGCCGTGCGGTGACAAACCCTCCGGCGCCCGGCACGGTCTCCGACCGGCCGCGGCCAGCCACGCATCGCGACGCAATGCCGCGCCGCGCGACGGCACCGGAAGGTTTCCCTTCTCGACTGACCATCGCGGTTTCGGACCACTTCGTTAACCGGTTCAGAGATGAACCCCCCTTCGGAGTGAAAGAAACCGCGCCAACGCCTTGGGAGGCGGCCAGCCGTGACCCACCGTTCGAGCACCCCGGCCAGTGACGGCCTCTATGACCCCGCCTACGAGCACGATGCCTGCGGGGTGGCGTTCGTCGCGGACCTGACCGGTCGCCGAGACCATCAGATCGTGGCGAAAGCCCTTGTCGCGTTGAAGAACCTGGAACATCGCGGGGCACGCGGGGCCGAACCGGACACCGGGGACGGCGCGGGGCTGCTGATCCAGGTTCCCGACGCGTTCTACCGCGAGGTCGCCGGGTTCGAGCTGCCTCCGGAAGGCAGCTACGCCGTCGGCACCGCGTTCCTGCCGAAGGACGAAAAGCGCCGCGGCCGCGCCATGACCACCATCGAGCGGATCGCCGCCGAGGAGGACATGCGCGTGGTGGGCTGGCGCGAGCTGCCGGTCGACACCGCGCACTGCGGCCCGACCGCGGCGCAGAGCATGCCGCATTTCACCCAGCTGTTCCTGGCCGGGCGCAAGAACAATCTCGACGGTCTGGCCCTCGAGCGCGCCGCCTTCTGCGTGCGCAAGCGCGCCGAGCACGAACTGGTCGAGGACGACGTGTACTTCCCGTCGCTGTCCTCGCGCACGATCGTCTACAAGGGAATGCTGACCGAGCCGCAGGTCGAGAAGTTCTTCCTCGACCTGACCGACGAGCGCGTGACGAGCGCCATCGGCCTCGTGCACTCCCGCTTCTCCACCAACACTTTCCCGTCGTGGCCGCTGGCGCACCCGTACCGCTACGTGGCGCACAACGGCGAGATCAACACGCTCAAGGGCAACCGCAACTGGATGGACGCGCGCGAGGCGCTGCTCGAGACCGACCTGATCCCGGGCGACCTCAAGCGGATCTACCCGGTCATCACGCGCGGCGCGAGCGACTCGGCGTCCTTCGACGAGGTCCTGGAGCTGCTGCACCTCGGCGGCCGGTCGCTGCCGCATTCGGTGTTGATGATGATCCCGGAGGCGTGGGAGAACCACCAGGAAATGGACCCCGCGCGGCGGGCGTTCTACGAGTTCCACTCCACGCTCATGGAGCCGTGGGACGGGCCGGCGCTGGTGGCGTTCACCGACGGCGCGCAGATCGGCGCGGTGCTGGACCGCAACGGCCTGCGCCCCGGCCGCTACTGGGTCACCGACGACGGGCTCGTGGTGCTCGCCAGCGAGGTCGGCGTGCTGGAGCTGGACCAGGCGAAGATCGTCCGCAAGGGACGGCTGGAGCCGGGCCGGATGTTCCTCGTGGACACCGTCGCCGGCCGGATCGTCGAGGACGAGGAGATCAAGGGCCAGCTCGCTTCCGAGCACCCGTACGACGAATGGGTCGACGCCGGGCTGCTCCGCCTGGAGGAACTGCCCGAGCGCGACCGCGAGGTCCCGCTGCACGCCGCGCTCGTGCGCCGGCAGCAGGCGTTCGGCTACACCGAGGAAGAGCTGGAGACCATCCTCGAGCCGATGGCCCGCACCGGCGCGGAGCCGATCGGGTCGATGGGCAACGATTCGCCGCTCGCGTCCCTTTCGTCGGGTTCGCGTCCGTTGTTCGACTACTTCATCCAGCTGTTCGCCCAGGTGACCAACCCGCCGCTGGACGCGATCCGCGAGGAGCTGGTGACCGCGCTGGGCACGCAGATCGGCGCGGAGCCGAACCTGCTGGCCGCCGACGCGTCGTCGTGCCGCCGGATCGTGCTGCCGTTCCCGGTGCTGGACAACGACCAGCTCGCGAAACTGGTGCACGTCAACGACGACGGCGATCTGCCGGAGTTCCAGGCGGTCACCGTGATGGGCCGGTACAAGGTGGCCGGCGGCGGCGAGGCGCTGGTGCAGCGGCTCGACGAGATCCGCGCCGAGGTGTCCGAGGCGATCGAGGACGGCGCGCGGCTGATCGTGCTGTCCGACCGCGGGGTCGACGCCGACCACGCGCCGATCCCGTCGCTGCTGCTCACCGGCGCGGTGCACCACCACCTGGTGCGGGAGAAGACACGCACGCAGGTCGGCCTCATCGTGGAAGCCGGCGACGCGCGCGAGGTCCACCACATCGCGCTGCTGGTCGGTTACGGCGTGGCCGCGGTGAACCCGTATCTGGCGATGGCGACGGTCGAGGAGATGGCGCACCGGGGCCTCATCCCGGGCGTGACTCCCAAGCAGGCCACTACGAACCTGATCAAGGCGCTCGGCAAGGGTGTCCGCAAGACCATGTCCAAGATGGGCGTGTCCACTGTGGCCTCCTACACCGGCGCGCAGATCTTCGAGGCGGTCGGCCTCGGCGCCGAAGTGATCGACACCTGTTTCACCGGAACCACTTCGCGGCTCGGCGGCGTCGGCTTCGACACGCTCGCCGAGGAGGTCGCGCAGCGGCACGTCCGGGCCTTCCCGGCCGACGGCGTCCGGCCGAGCCACCGCGAGCTGGAAACCGGCGCGGACTACCAGTGGCGGCGCGAAGGCGAGCCGCACCTGTTCAACCCGCAGACGGTGTTCAAGCTGCAGCACTCCACGCGGTCGGGCAAGTACGAGATCTTCAAGGAGTACACGAAGGCGGTCAACGACCAGGCCGAGAAGCTGCTGACGCTGCGCGGGCTGTTCGACTTCAAGTACGGCGACCGGAAGCCGGTGCCGATCGAGGAGGTCGAGCCGGTTTCGGAGATCGTGAAGCGGTTCGCCACCGGGGCCATTTCGTACGGCTCGATCTCGATGGAAATGCACCAGACGCTGGCGATCGCGATGAACCGCCTCGGCGGCAAGTCGAACACCGGCGAGGGCGGCGAGGACCCGGAGCGGCTGTACGACCCGGAGCGGCGCAGCGCGGTCAAGCAGGTCGCCAGCGGCCGGTTCGGCGTCACCAGCGAGTACCTGGTGAACTCCGACGACATCCAGATCAAGATGGCGCAGGGCGCGAAGCCCGGCGAGGGCGGGCAGCTGCCCGGCGGCAAGGTGTACCCGTGGATCGCGAAGACGCGGCACTCCACGCCGGGCGTCGGGCTGATTTCCCCGCCGCCGCACCACGACATCTATTCCATCGAGGACCTGGCTCAGCTGATCCACGACCTCAAGAACGCCAACCCGGACGCGCGCATCCACGTGAAGCTCGTGTCCGAGGTCGGCGTCGGCACCGTCGCGGCGGGCGTGTCCAAGGCGCACGCGGACGTCGTGCTGATCTCCGGGCACGACGGCGGCACCGGCGCCTCGCCGTTGTCCTCGATCAAGCACGCGGGCGGACCGTGGGAGCTGGGCCTGGCCGAAACGCAGCAGACGCTGCTGGCCAACCGGCTGCGCGACCGGATCGTGGTGCAGACCGACGGCCAGCTCAAGACCGGCCGCGACGTGATGATCGCGATGCTGCTCGGCGCCGAGGAGTTCGGGTTCGCGACCGCGCCGCTGGTGGTGTCGGGCTGCATCATGATGCGCGTGTGCCACCTCGACACCTGTCCGGTCGGCGTCGCGACGCAGAACCCGAAGCTGCGCGCGAAGTTCAGCGGCAAGGCGGACTACGTGGTGAACTTCTTCGAGTTCATCGCCCAGGAGGTCCGGGAATACCTGGCGGAGCTGGGTTTCCGGTCGGTCGAGGAGGCCGTGGGCCACGCCGAGCTGCTCGACAAGCGCAAGGCGGTGGACCACTGGAAGGCCGCCGGGCTCGACCTGTCGCCGATCTTCCACGTGCCCGAGCTGCCGCCGCGCGCGGCGCGGCACCAGACCGTGAAGCAGGACCACGGGCTGGACAAGGCGCTCGACAACACGCTGATCCAGCTCGCCGAGGGCGCGCTGGCGTCCGGCGACAAGGTGCGGCTGGAACTGCCGGTGCGCAACGTGAACCGCACCGTCGGCACCATGCTCGGCTCGGAGCTGACGAAGAGGTGGGGTGGCGAAGGGCTTCCCGACGACACCATCGACGTCACCTTCACCGGCACCGCGGGCCAGTCGTTCGGCGCGTTCGTGCCCAGGGGCATCACGCTGCGGCTGTACGGCGACGGCAACGACTACGTCGGCAAGGGCCTGTCCGGCGGGCGGATCATCGTGCGGCCGCCGAAGGAATCGCCGATCGTCGCGGAGGACCACATCATCGCGGGCAACGTGATCGCCTACGGGGCCACGAGCGGCGAGATCTTCATCCGCGGCCAGGTCGGCGAGCGGTTCTGCGTGCGCAACTCCGGCGCGCTGGCGGTCGTCGAGGGCGTGGGCGACCACGGCGGCGAGTACATGACCGGCGGCCGGATGGTCGTGCTGGGCAAGATCGGCCGCAACTTCGCGGCCGGCATGTCCGGCGGCGTCGCGTACGTGCTGGACCTCCCCGCGCACCGGGTCAACCCGGAGATGGTCGACATCGACCCGCTGGACACCGCGGACGTGGACTTCCTCCGCGAAACCGTCGAAAAGCACTACAACGAAACCGAATCCGCCGTCGCGCGGGCCTTGCTGGCGGACTGGGACAGTGCGGTCGACCGGTTCGGCAAGGTCATGCCGAAGGACTACAAGCGCGTGCTCGCCGCTCAGGTGGCGGCCGAACGCGACGGGCGGGACGTGAACGAGGCGATCATGGAGGCAGCTCATGGCTGATAATCGCGAAGCCAGTTATGAGTGCCGACTGGGTGCGGGTATCCCGCAGAACACGGAGGCCGCACATGGCTGACCCCAAGGGCTTTCTGACCACCACGCGCGAGGAACCGAAGCGGCGTCCGGTGGACCTGCGGCTGATGGACTGGCGCGAGGTCTACGAGGACTTCGCGACGACCAAGCTGGAGAAGCAGGCCGGCCGCTGCATGGACTGCGGGATCCCGTTCTGTCACCAGGGCTGTCCGCTCGGGAACCTGATCCCGGAGTGGAACACGCTGGTGTGGCGGGAGGACTGGCAGCAGGCCGCGGAACGGCTGCACGCCACGAACAACTTCCCGGAGTTCACCGGCACGCTGTGCCCGGCGCCGTGCGAAACCGCGTGCGTGCTCGGCATCAACGACGACCCGGTGTCGATCAAGCGGGTCGAGATCTCGATCATCGACCGCGCTTTCGAGGAAGGCTGGGTCACGCCGCAGGTCCCGGTCGCCAAGACCGGCAAGAAGGTCGCCGTGGTCGGGTCCGGCCCGTCCGGGCTGGCCGCGGCGCAGCAGCTGACGCGCGCGGGCCACTCCGTCGTGGTCTACGAGCGGGCGGACAAGATCGGCGGGCTGCTGCGGTACGGCATTCCCGAGTTCAAGATGGAGAAGTTCCGCCTCGACCGCCGCCTCGACCAGATGCGGGCCGAGGGCACGGAATTCCGGACCTCGGTGAACGTCGGCGTGGACCTCACCGTCGAGCAGCTGAAGGCCGACCACGACGCGGTGGTGCTCGCGGGCGGCGCGACGGCGTGGCGCGACCTGCCGATCGAGGGCCGGTCCGCCGAGGGCATCTACCAGGCGATGGAGTTCCTGCCGCCGGCCAACCGGGTCGCGTCGGGCGAGCTGGCGGAGTCGCCGTACTCGGCCAAGGGCCTCGACGTCGTGGTCATCGGCGGCGGCGACACCGGCGCGGACTGCGTCGGCACGTCGCACCGGCAGGGCGCGAAGTCGGTGACCCAGCTGGAGATCATGCCGAAGCCGCCGGAGACGCGTTCGGAAGCGCACCCGTGGCCGATGTACCCGATGATCTACCGGGTCAGCTCCGCGCACGAGGAGGGCGGCGAGCGGCTGTACTCGGTCAACACCCAGGAGTTCCTGGCCGACGAGAACGGCCGGGTGCGCGCGCTGAAGCTGGTCGAGGTGCGCAACGAGGACGGCAAGTTCGTCCCGGTCGAGGGCACCGAGACCGAGCTGCCCGCGCAGCTGGTGCTGCTGGCGATGGGCTTCCTCGGCCCGCAGCGCGAGGGCCTGCTGACCGACCTGGGCGTGGAACTGGACCAGCGCGGCAACGTCGTGCGGGACAAGAACTTCCAGACCACTGTGGACAACGTGTTCGTGGCGGGCGACATGGGCCGCGGCCAGTCCTTGATCGTGTGGGCGATCGCGGAGGGCCGCTCGTGCGCGGCCGGCGTGGACGCCTTCCTGACCGGCCGGGACGTGCTCCCGGCCCCGATCGCGCCGACCGACCGGCCGATCTCCTGATGACTCGGAGCGGGCGCGTCACTGTCGCCGCGCTTCGCTCCGGCCAAGTTTCGGGGTTGACGCGTCACTGCCGCCGCGCTTCGCCCCGTTCAGTTTCGGGGTCAGCGTGTCACCGTCGCCGCGCTGGTCCCGGCTGTCGGGCGGGTGTGACAACGGCGTCGCACCCGCCCTTTTCGTGTGCTGGGCTCGCGGGTGGTCCGTGAAGGGCTCCTTGAGGGAATCTGATTCCTTCAAGGAGCCCTTCACGGACCTTCGAGAGCGCTCGGGGTCGTGCTCGGCGCGGTCACGATCCTGCCGAGCGCGTTCGGCGTCGTCGTTGTCGATTGTCGCGCTCCTGCTCGGCCTGGTGACCCTCGTGCGCGACATCCGCTTGCTGCGGAAACGGTGGTCCGGCTACGAGTTCACCGCGATCGTCGCGCCGTTCCCGATCGCCGACACCCCGCCGCCGCGCGCCTATCCCGACGCGCGGTACCTGGCGATTCCCGCGCGTGGCACGGCATTGGTCAGCGACGCCATCGACGCGGCGCTCGCCGAGACCACGTTCAGCATCACCGTCGCCGAGGATCCGTACCGGCTGCCCGCGAAGCTGAAGGCGACCGCGCCGCACGTGCTGCCGTTGCGGGCTCGCGGCCGGTTGCTGTTCAACGGCCCGATCGTCGGCATGCGCGGCGAACCGCTGCCGGTCGCCGGTGCGCGTCCGGCACCGATCGTCCTGCACCGCGCCCGGTTCTTCGACGCGGTCTGCACGAACGAACTGGCGTCGCTGCGCATCACGAACTCCGCCGACGGCCGCGAGTACGACCTGCGCCACGAGGAACTGACCGACTCGTCCGGAGCGCTGCGGACCCTCGCCGCCAGCACGCTCGCCGACCTCGTCGGCGTGTCCACGATCGCGTTCACGTCCGACGGCTTGCTCGTCGTCGTCCGCCAGTCGGCCCGGAACTCGGCCAGCGGGCTGCTGCTCGCGCCGTCCGGCAGCGGCAGCCTCGAACCGCAGGATCTCCTTACCCCACAAGGAGGAACCCGCCGGTCCCTGCACACCGCGGTATGTGCCGGAATGGAACGCGAGCTACGCGAGGAAGCCGCCGTCCTGCCCGGTGAAATCTCCTCGACGCGGCTGACCGGCTTCGCGCGCTGGCTCGAACGCGGTGCGAAGCCGGAATTCTTCGGCGTCACCCAGCTGTCCGTCGACAGCACGGAGCTCGCCAGCCGCCGCGCGAAGGGCGCGGAACGGCTCTACAGCGCAGGAGTCACCGGCGTGGAGGTGGACTTGGCCGCACTAGGCCGAGAGCTGGCCGACGGAGTACCGCTGATCGAAGCGAACGCACTGCCGCCCCGGCTGCGCGACAACAGTTCCCTTCCCCTGCTGCTGTGCCTGCGCAGTGCCGCGCTGCGGGTCAGTACTCGTTCTTGATCACGAAGTAGGACCCGCGGATCGTCCCGGCGAGCTTCGACTTCTGGCGCGCGAACTTGAACTTGTCAGCGAGTTCCTCCGGGACGTCCATCCCGTCGGACAGCTTGAACCCGACCGCTCGCTTGCCGCCCTCCTCGAGCGTGTACATGACGTTGATCGACAGGCCGCTCTCGTAGAAGACGTAAGCCATCCGGATGCCGTCGACCTCGAATTCGGTCGCCTCCAGCGGCCGCGAGGAGATGACGAGATCGCGTTCTTCCTTGAGGATGCGGTGCACCCAGTCGACGATCTCCGGTACCTCGGAGGCGGGCTCGACGGTGAAGACGTGGTCGTACTTGTTCTTGAAGTAGCGCGCCTCGTTCGCCCGCAGCCCGGCGAGCGCGTCCGCGACCGGGGAGGACTCCAGGCCGACAGTCGACACGGTGGTGAAATCGACGGCGTAGGACATGATCCGCACTCCCCGGGCTGGGTCTGGTCGCGACGCTCGGCAGAATACCCCGGCAGAGCCCTCCGGCAACTGGAGTCCGCTGCGCCGGGCACGTTTCTCCTGGTCGACGGCGGTCCGCGGAAGGACATGGACGCCGACCGGTTCTGAACGCGGCCGGGCATCACCGGCGGCCACCTCGCGTCCTGCTTGCCCGAGACGCCGGTTCCGAGTCCCGTGTGGACGGTCTGCTCGCCTCGATCGCGGCCGCCGAGCCGCGGGCTGCTTCCCTCGCGGACGCCAAGTGGGGGAATTTCGTGCAGGGCTTACGGTGGCTGGGTGCGCAACCACCTGATCGACTTGGCCGTGGCGCTGGCCGTGCTCGGCCTGACGGTGGCCGGGGAGCCGCCGGACGCGGGCCGTCCGTGGTTCTGGCCGATCGCGGTCGCGGTGATGGTCGCGGCCGTGCTGCTGCGCCGCCGGTTCCCGTTGCCCGCGATGCTGGTTTCGGTCGGCGTCGCGCTGGCGACTCCGCCGCTGTGGGCCACCTCCGTCACCCTCTACACGGTCGCGTCGCTGCGCGGGCTCCGCTGGCCGACCGCGGTCGCCGTGCTGGCGGAAATCGGGCTGATGGTGTCGTTTTCCCGGCCGTCGAGCCTTTCGGACTGGAAGACGTTCGGGCTCGCCCTCGGGATGATGGTCGTGGTCCCGGCGCTGGCCGGACTGTGGATGCACCAGCGCGCGGCGTTGCTCGACGCCTTGCGTGACCGCGCCGAGCAGGCCGAACGCGAGCGTGACCTGCTCGGCGAGCGAGCCGTGACGGCCGAGCGGCGGCGGATCGCGCGCGAGATGCACGACGTCGTCGCACACCGGGTCAGCATCGTCGCGCTGCAGGCGGGCGCGCTTACCGTGCGGGCCAAGGACGACGAGACCGCGCAGCTCGCCGAGGTGATCCGCGAATCGAGTTCCGCCGCGCTCAACGAATTGCGCGACATCCTGCGGGTGCTCCGCGACGACGGTCCCGAGCCGCGCTCGCTGCCGGATCCGAGCCTGCACGGGGTCCGCCAGCTCGCCGACGACCTCGCCGCGGCCGGTGCGCAGGTGCGCGCCACCCTGCCGGATCCGATGCCGGACGTGCCCGACCCGGTCGGACGCGCGGCGTACCGGGTCGTGCAGGAAGCGCTCACCAACGCCGCGAAACACGCGCCGGGAACGACAATCGACGTGCGGCTGTCCGCTTCCGACGAGGACCTGGTGGTCGAAGTGGCCAACCCGCTCGCCGATTCGGCCGGGCTGCCCGGCGCGGGCTACGGCGTGATCGGCATGCGCGAACGCGTCACGCTGACCGGCGGGACGCTCCGCGCCGGTCCGGACGGCGCGGGCAGCTACCGGGTGCGGGCCGCGTTCCCGCTGCGAGCGGAGGAATCGTGCTGAAAATCCTGCTGATCGACGACGAGGTGCTCGTGCGCAGCGGCATCCGGATGATCCTCGAATCCGATCCGGGGATCGAGGTGGTCGCGGAGGCCGGCGACGGTCGCGGAGTGCTCTCGCTCGTCCGCGAGCACCGGCCGGACATCGTGCTCACCGACGTGCAGATGCCCGAGGTCGACGGCCTGGAAGTGACCCGCCTGGTGACGGCCGGACCGGACGCGCCCGCGGTGGTCGTGCTGACGACGTTCGACCTCGACGAGTACGTGCACGAAGCGCTTCGCCACGGTGCCACGGGTTTCCTGCTCAAGGACACGCCGCCGCGCGAACTGGTCAAAGCGATGCACGTGGTGGGCAGCGGCGAGGCGATGCTGTCGCCGTCGATCACGCGGCGGCTGCTGACGCACTTCGCCACCGCCGCCACCCCGACGCCCGCCCGCGCGCGGCTCGAACCGCTGACGCCCCGCGAACGCGAGGTCGCGGTGGCCGTCGGACAGGGTTCGAGCAACGCGGAGATCGCCCGCGCGCTCGGGCTCAGCGAGGCGACCGTGAAGGTCCACTTGGGACGGATCATGGCCAAGACCGAGGCCGCGAACCGCACCCAGGTCGCGATTCTGGTGCACGACGCCGGGCTCGCCTGAATCGTTACCCCGCAAGGGGTTGCCACGTTCTATGCTCGACGCCGGGTCGGGGGGCCATTTCCGAGGGGACCCCATGCTGCCGCCGAAACCGTCCGGTCCAAGCTATGAAGACGCGCCGCCGGCGGAACCGCGCGGCACCAACGGCTTCGCGATCGCCTCGCTGGTCCTCGCCGTCCCGGCGTTCAGCCTGCCGCTGAGCATCGCGTTCGGAATCATCGCGCTCCGCCAGATCCGCGTGTTCGGCAACCCGGGCCGCGGGCTCGCGATCGCCGGGCTGTCGATCAGCGGCGCGTGGCTGGCGGTGCTCCTGATCGGGCTCGTGGTGGCCGGTCCTTCAGCCGGTTCGGACCCGCTCTTCCAAGCCCGTCCCGGCGACTGCTTCCGCTCGGGCAGCGAGGCCAGCCCGGTCTCCTGCGAGGACGCGCACGACATCGAGGTGTTCCACGTGCTCCCGCTGTCCGGCGGTTCGCTCCATGACGCCTGCGCGACCGAAGCCGAGCAGTACTTCGCCAGCAGCACACCGCCGGAGTACGTTCGTCTTGGCGCGCGGCAACCGGCCGAATCGGACTCGCACCCGCCGGAGCAGCACGCGGTGTGCACTTTGGAAACCGACTTCCCCACCACCGGCCGGGTCGTGCACTGACCGGTCAGGGCGCTCCCGGCGGCACGAACGGCAGGCCGCCCGGAGCCCCCGCCTCCGCCAGCGCCATCAGCATTCCGGTGTCCACTTCGGACTGGATCGCGTCGGCCAGCCGCTCCAGCATGTCCTCCCGCAGGTCCGCGAACCCCGGCGCGTCCTCGGCGGCCTGCCATTCGACGCCCGCCTGCGCCGCCGCTTCGGCAAGCCAAGCGCGACGGAACCCGTCGTTCTCCAGCGCCCCGTGCCACGTCGTGCCCCAGACCGAACCGACGCGGCAACCGTCCAAAAACGACTCCGCGTCCGCCGGGCCGGCGCTGCCGTGGTGGATCTCGTACGCGTCGACCCGATGCCCGCGCCATTCGCCGGTCGGGCGGCCGAGCACCTTCTCCCTCGCGAACGTCACGCGCGTCGGCAGCAGTCCGAGCCCCGCCACCAGCCCCGCTCCGGACTCGACATCGTCCTCAATGGACTCCGCGAGCATCTGGTACCCACCGCAAATCCCCAGCACCGGACGTCCCGCCGCGGCCCGTGCCGTCACCGCGTCCGCCAAACCCCTGTCACGCAACCACTTCAGATCGTCCACAGTGGCTCGTGAGCCCGGCAGCACCACCAGATCCGCCGCGGCGACGGTATCCGGGTCGGCAGTCAGGCTCACCGTCACGCCGGGCTCCGCCGCGAGCGCGTCCACGTCGGTGGCGTTGGAAGCCCGGGGAAACCGGACTACCGCGACCCGCAATCCGCGCTGCGCGGCTTCGTGCCGCCATCCGGCCGCGGCGAGGGCGTCTTCGGAGTCGATCCACACCCGGTCCAGCCACGGCAGCACGCCGAGCACCGGCCGTCCGGTGACCTTCTCCAGGCTGTTCAGGCCAGGCTGCAGCAACCCGACGTCGCCGCGGAATTTGTTCACCAGCCACCCCGCCACCAGCGCCTGGTCCTCGGCCGACAGCAGCGCGAGCGTGCCGAACATCGCCGCCAGCACGCCGCCGCGGTCGATGTCGCCGACGACCAGCACCGGCAGGGAAAAGCGCCGCGCCAAGCCCATGTTGACGTAGTCGCCGGAGCGCAGGTTGATCTCCGCCGGACTGCCCGCGCCCTCGCAAACGACGAGGTCGAACCGTTGCCGCAGCTCGGCAAACGTGTCGAAGGCGATCTCGGCGAGCCCAGCCCGCCCGGTGGCGTACTCCCCGGCTTCGAGGGTGCCGTACGGCTTTCCGAGCGCGATGACGTGACTGCGCCGGTCGCTGCCCGGCTTGAGCAGCACGGGGTTCATCGCCGCTTCCGGCTCCACCCGCGCGGCCCGCGCCTGCAGCCACTGCGCGCGGCCGATCTCCGCGCCGTCCGCGCAGACCATCGAGTTGTTCGACATGTTCTGCGCCTTGAACGGGGCGACCCGCACGCCGCGTCGCGCGAACCAGCGGCAGATTCCGGCGGTGACCAGGCTTTTCCCCGCGTCCGACGTGGTTCCGGCGATCAGCAGCCCGCTCATCGCGCCACCGTAACCGCTACCGCGGCCGCCCCGGCCAGCCGCCCCGTCTCGCGCAGATCATTCAGGCCGGACCGACGGCGATCACCCGACGGCTTGCGCACCACGCGACCACCACCTCCCATCGCCGCAGCCCGCGAGCCGCTCACCGAACCACCGCGATTCCCGCCGCGACCGCCAGCGCCGCCGCCCCGACCAACCGCGACAACCGCACCGCCCGGCGCACATCGCTCGCGACCGGCGGCCGTCCGTTCCCCAGCGTGCTCCGGCGCTCGACCTCGCCGTGATACGTGTTCGTGCCGCCGAGCCGGATGTCCAGCGCACCGGCGAAAGCAGCCTCGACCTGTCCCGCGTTCGGGCTCGGATGCGCGCTGCCGTCACGTCGCCAAGCCCGCCAAGCCGACCGCGCGTGTCCGCCCGCCAAAGGTGCGGCTACCGCAGTCAGCACCGCGCCGACGCGTGCCGGCACCAGGTTGGCCCAGTCATCGGTGCGCGCGGCGAACCAGCCGAAGTTCCGGTGCCGCGGCGAGCGGTAGCCGACCATCGCGTCGAGCGTGTTCACCGCGCGGTACCCGAGCAGGCCTGGCACGCCCGCGACCGCGCCCCACAGCAGCGGCGCCACGACCGCGTCGGACGTGTTCTCGGCGATCGATTCGGTGGCCGCGCGGGTCAGCTCGGCCGCGTCGAGGCCGGTGGCGTCGCGCGCGCAGAGGTGGCTGAGCCGCTGCCGGGCGGCGGGCAATTCACCCGATTCGAGTAATCGCGCCATTTCGCGGCCCTCGGCGGCGAGTCCGCGGCCGCCCAGGACGGCCCACGTCGCCGCGGCGGTCAGGACAAATCGGGCGCCCGGCCGGTTCCGGGCGACTCTTTCCGCGAGCAGTCCGAGCCCGGCCGCCGACCCCGCGCAGACCGCCGCGTAGGCCGCCCCGCGCGGCTTGGAATCGGCCCACCACCAGCGTTCCAGCTGGCCAGCGGCGGTGCCGAACGCCGCGACCGGATGCCCCCGGCGCGGGTCGCCGAACCAGGCGTCGGCGGCGTATCCGGCGATCATCCCGGCCGCGGTGACGGCTTGTCGGAGTGGCACGTGGCGAACCGTAGCGCGCGGGAGAGAATGCCGGGTATGACCAAGCTGACGCACCGGCTCGCCGGGTCTCTCGAAACCCTGGCGCGGGCCCTCCGCCGGTACGGACGCGACGACGGCAAGGTGCTCGTTCTCGGCGGGGTCCGCTCGGGCAAGTCGAGGCACGCGGAGCGGCTCGTCGCGCACCACCCCCACCTCGTGTACGTCGCTCCCGGGCTGCCCCCGTCGGCCGAGGACCCGGAATGGGCCGCGCGCGTCGAGGCGCACCGGGCCCGCCGCCCGCGCCACTGGACGACGGTCGAGACCACCGACCTGGCGACCGTGCTGCGCAACGCGACGAGCCCGTTGCTGATCGACTGCCTCGGCACCTGGCTGTCGCGGGTGCTCGACGAGGTCGGCGCGTGGTCGGGCAAATCGGGCTGGGAGCGCAGACTGGACGACCGGCTCGAGGATTTCCTCGCCGCGTGGAGCCAGGCGCGGGTGCCGATCGTCGCGGTCAGCAACGAGGTCGGGAGCGGTGTGGTGCCCGCAACGGTGTCCGGACGGCTGTTCCGTGATGTGCTGGGCGCACTCAACAACCGGGTGTCCGCCGACAGCGACCGGGTTTCGCTCATCGTCGCCGGGCGGGCACTCGACCTTCCGTGAGGAGCCAGCCGTGCCGAGTTTCGCCATTCCCGTCCCGGACGCCGCCGCCCGCGCCGCCGCCTTGGAGCGCCTCGACGGCCTGGTCAAACCGGTCGGCTCGCTCGGCAGGCTGGAAGAACTCGCCGCCTGGCTGAGCGCCGCGCACGGGGTGGTCCCGCCGCGCCCGCTGGACGACGTCCGCGTGGTCGTCTTCGCCGGCGACCACGGGGTGTCGGCGCAGTCGGCGTACCCGCGCGAGGTCACGGCGGCGATGGTGCGCGTGTTCCTGGCCGGACGCAGCGGGGTGACGGTGCTCGCGGCGCAGGTCGGGGCACAGGTGCGGGTGGCCGACATCGCGGTCGACTGGGATGCCGCGGACGTTCCCGAGGAAGTCACCGCCCACAAGATCCGCCGCGGTTCGGGCGCCATCGACGTCGAGGACGCTTTGGCCCCCGGCGAGGCTCTTGCGGCGTTTGAGGCGGGACGCGCCATCGCTGCCTCGGAGTCCACAGCGGACATTCTCATCCCGGGCGACATGGGCATCGGCAACACGACGGTGTGCGCTGCGGTCGTGGCTTCGGCTCTGGGCCTTCCCGCGAACGAGGTGGTGGGCACCGGTACCGGCGTGTCCGGGGAGGCTTTGGAACGCAAGACCGCGGTGGTCGCCGCCGCCCTGTCGCGCCGTCCCGTGACCGACCCGTTCGACCGCCTGACGGCCCTCGGCAGCGCCTGCCTCGCCGCGACAGCCGGGTTCCTGGTGGAAGCGGCCAGCCGCGGGATCCCGGTGGTGCTGGACGGAATCTTCTCGGCGACGGCAGCCTTGGTGGCCCGGGACATCGCGCCGGGTGCGGAGCAGTGGTGGCTGGCGGGGCATCGGTCGACGGAGCCCGCGCAAGCGTTTGCGTTGAAGGCGCTGGGGTTGACGCCGATCTTGGACCTGGGCCTCCGGCTCGGCGAGGGCAGCGGAGCGGTGCAAGCGGTGCCGACCCTGCGGGCGGCGCGCGCGGTGATCGCGGAGATGGGTTTGCTGGCGGACCTCGGGTGACCGGTTTGGGTGCGGGGCGGGCTTTGCGCTGGGATTCGTGCGGGCCTTGGTTCAAGCGTCGGGCTGCGGTTCTGGGCGAGATTGGGTCGGTGGACCAGCTCGGGGCGCGGGCTGCGGTTCCGGGCTGGATCGGGTCGGTGGACCAGCTCGCGGTGCGGGCCGAGGGTCTGGCCGGGGTTCAGTCACGGGATCGGCGCGGTATTCGTTCCGCCGCGGATCGCCCCAATGTCACTTTGGGTGCGTGGGACGCCACAGCAACGGCACTCGGCGCGCCCAGCGCAGCATCCACGCCCCCACTTGCATCCAATGTGCCCTTCGGTGCGTGGTGCGCACCCAATGTCCCATCAGGATGCAACCCGTGACGCCTGTAACCGACGGGATCCGCCTCGCCGTGGGCACCTTGACCACCGTCCCGATCCCTGCTCCGCGCAAGATCGATCGGCGGGTCGCTGGGGTGGCGATGGCCCTCGGCCCGCTCGCCGCGCTCCCCCTCGCCGCGGTGGCCGGGCTTATCGTTGCGGGTGGGGTCGCGCTCGGGCTTCCTGCTCTGGCCGTCGCCGCGCTGGCGCTGGGGGCGGTCGCACTGGGCAGCCGCGGGTTGCACCTCGACGGACTCGCCGACACCGCCGACGGGCTCGGTGCCTCCTACGACCGCGCGAAAGCCCTCGACGTCATGCGCCGCGGCGACTCCGGGCCCACCGGTGTCGCGACGCTGCTCTTCGTCCTGCTTGTCCAGACCGGCGCGCTGACCGGCGCGATCTCGCACGGCCACGGGATCGCCGCAGCGGTCTTGTCCGTCCTGTGTGGACGGTGTGTGCTCTCGCTGTGCTGCGCCCGAGGAGTCCCTTCGGCCCGCCCGGAGGGGCTGGGCGCGACGGTCGCCGGATCGGTGCCGATCCTGGTCGCCGCGGCGGTGTTCGTACTCGCGGCGGGATGCGCCGCGTTGACGCCGGGATTGCCGTGGTGGCGAGGAGTTCTCGCGGTGGGGCTCGGTTACGCGGCCGCAGCGGTGTTGCTGGCCCGATGTGTCCAGCGCATCGGCGGCGTGACCGGCGACGTCCTCGGCGGTTGCGTCGAGGTCGCGGTGGCCGCGGCGTTGCTGGCGACCGCCTGAACGAGCTCCCTCGGCAGCGGGTGTGCGTCGGCAGACCCGCCCCGGGCTGCGGCGGAAGCCAGACCCGTGTTACGAAGGGGAGGTCCGCGACTCATGACCGAGGGGACCTCGTGGCATCCAGCACGCCCGCTTCTGCGCGCCTCACCCGGCGTCGGCTGTTTCAGTTGTCCGCCGGTTTTTCCGTTCTCGCCACGGCTTCCTGCAATTCGACACAGGAGAGCCCCGCCGCGAACACGGCGTTGCCCAAGCCGGACGGGGCACTCGGGGCGAACTTCAACGCCGACCCGGACACCATGGGCTGGGACGAGCTTCAGCGATCCGGCGCGAAGTGGGTGCGTGGGTTCACCGCGATGCCCGACCTGGACAAACAGGACGCTGCCGAGAACCCGACGATCAAGACGCTGCTGCAAGCGGCCGATCGCCGGTACGGCACCGTGCTGTCCCTCAAGTTCCCTTATTTTCCCGAGTCCCACAAGCCGATTCCGCGGCCCGGGACCCCGGCGATGCAGGCCGATCTCGCGCGGGTCGACAAGGTGCTGCCCGCGGTTATGGACAAAGTCGACATCCTGGTGATCGGCAACGAACCGTTCATCGAATGCCCGCAGTCCGACTGGAACAACGGCGCGCTCAACGAATTCTACGAGACGATCGCCGCCCATGTGATCAAGGAGCGCAAGGGAAAGACCGCCTTGTACATGGGCGCGCTCAACAATCTCGAGGATCCGAAGTGGACTGGCGCGGGCACGGAACGCTGGATGAAATACGTCCGCGACACGCCGGAGATCGAGGGCACCGACATCCATCCGCACGTCGCCGCCGCGGACGACGTTCAGGCGTTTCTCGATTACGTCCTGCCCAAGCTGGGCGGCAAGAAGTTCCTCGTCACCGAGTTCTCGCTCGTCCAGCTGTGGAAAAAACACCTCTCGGACCGGATCTCCGCCGAGTACGCCGCCAAATACCACGTGCCGGAGGACACCAAGGTCTGGCAGGTCATCCGCAACGCGCTGCACCAGCCGTTCCCCAAGCCGCGGTGGGACGATTTCCTCCGCACCAGCCCGTGGTTCGAGAGCAACAAGACCTTCCTCACCGACCAGATGACGAAGTTCCGCGCGACCGGCAAACTCGCCGTCGCCACCTACGGCATCGACCAGGGCATCTCGGCGGCCAAGGGAGCGGACTTCGGGCCGGAAACCCCGCCCTGGCTCCTCAACAGCGTGTTCGCCCGGGCGACCGTCCAGAAGAATCCCGACGGCACCGTTGCGCCGAACTACGCCTGGCTTGAGCAATTCACCGCTCTCCAGAACCGTTAGCCCAACGCAGCGAGGAACGCGTCCGTCGTCGCGCGGTCGCGGACGGCGATGCGCAGGTGGTCTGGGCCCAAGCCGGGGAAAGTGTCGCCGCGGCGAACGGCGTAGCCTGCTTCGCGCAGCCGCAGGCGGACGTCCGCTCCACCCGGGACGCGGATCAGCACGAACGGACCGCGCGGGGTGCCGAGCACGGGAATTCCCCGGGCGGCCAAGCCTGATTCGAGGTAGTCGCGATCGGCTTCCGCGGCGGCGGCCAGTTTTTCGGCTTCTTCCAAAGCAGCCGGGCGACAGCAGGCGACCGTGGCGACAGCGGCCAAAGTGGACACTGACCAGGGCGGCTGCACGGCGCGCAACCGGACGATCAGCGGTGGTTCGCCGAGGACGTATCCGGCTCGCAATCCGGCCAAGCCCCAGGTCTTGGTGAGGCTCCGCAGCACCACCACGCCCGGGATTCGTTCTCCGGCAAGGCTTTCGACCTCTCCCGGAACGGCATCAAGGAAGGCTTCGTCCACCACGAGCACCCGGCCCGGGCGCGCCAATGCCCGCAGCGAAGCGGCTGGGTGCAGGACGGAGGTCGGATTGGTCGGGTTGCCGACGAAGACCAGGTCGGCCGAATCGGGGACCATTGCGGGGTCCAGCCGGTAACCGTCCACTTCAGACAGAATGACCCGGTCGACAGAACGTCCGGCCGCGCGCAGAGCGGCTTCCGGTTCGGTGAATTGCGGGTGGACCACCACCGGGTGCTCAGCCGGAAGAGACGCCAGCAGCGTGAACGCTTCCGCGGCACCGGCGGTCACCAGGACGTCGTCGAAATCCCGGCCATGTCGCACGGCAACGGCTTCCGCGGCACGAGTCGGATCCGGGTAGGCGGCCAGGTCGTCCAGGGCGGCGGCGAGTTCCTCGCGCAGCCACGCCGGCGGAGCCGGAAGCCGGACGTTCACGGCCAGATCGACGAGTCCCTCGCCGACTTCGCGATCGCCGTGGTGCTGGAGGTCGTACTCAGCCATGGACCGCCGCCAGGGAATGTGCGCGCACCCGCGAGGCGAAACGATCCGCCAGTTCGGGATGTCCGGCCCAATGAACGTGCAAATAGGACGCGTGCAGCGAAGCCGAGGCGAACCCGTCCAGGCCGCGGTCCCAGCCCCACGCGGCGGTTTCACCGTGCGCGGGAGCGATTTCGGTGCGATGGAATTCGTGTCCGGTGACCCGCTGTCCGGCCGCTGCGAGCACGTTGTCCGCGACCGCGACTGCCCGGCGGTAGCCGAGCTTCCCCCGTGCAGTCATGGTCGCGTCCGCGGCGACGGCACCGACCATCGGCAATCCGTCCAGAGACCGGCACAGGTACAGCAAGCCCGCGCATTCCGCGCTCACCGGCATGCCCGCGTCGATCGCCGCTCCGACGGCCGTGCGAAGCTCCACATTGGACGACAGTTCGGCGCCATGCACCTCCGGGAATCCGCCGCCGAAGTACAGCCCGGCACACCCCGCGGGCAAGGTCGTGTCCCGCAAGGGATTGACGTCCACGACGTCGATGCCGCGCGCCGCCAGCAGCTCGATGTTCTCGGCATAGCGGAACGTGAACGCCGGACCGCCGGCAGCGGCGAGCGTCGCCCGTGGACCATCCCACTCCGGCCCGGCATTCCACAACGGACCGGTCAGCGCCGGTGCGCTCCGAGCGACCCGCACGATGGCTTCGAGATCGACCCCGGCAGCGACCCAG
The DNA here is from genome assembly GCF_014174495.1 of Amycolatopsis echigonensis. Lineage (GTDB taxonomy): Bacteria > Actinomycetota > Actinomycetes > Mycobacteriales > Pseudonocardiaceae > Amycolatopsis > Amycolatopsis echigonensis. The sequence goes on along the minus strand of NZ_JACJHR010000035.1, from coordinate 32,405 downwards.
CCCGCCAGTTCCGGCAGCAGCCGCTGAGACTCCGCGGCCCGTTCGGCCGCGGGAACCAGCCCGAGGTGCCGGCTCGGCGCGTGCACGTTTTCGTTGCGCCGCAACGCACCCAGCAACGGAACACCGGTCGCCTCCAGAGCCGTGACGATCTCGTCCTCGTGCCGTTGCGAGCCGAGTTTGTTCAGGATCACCCCAGCGAGCCGGACGCGCGTGTCGTACTGTGCGAAACCCAGCACTGTCGCCGCGACGCTGCGCGAAGCCGCCGAGGCATCGACCACCAGCACGACCGGGGCGTCGAGCAGCCGCGCGACATGGGCGGTCGACGCGTAGCCTTCGGTGCCCAACGCGCCGTCGAAAAGGCCCATCACGCCTTCGATGACGGCGATGTCCGCGCCCGCGGAACCGTGGCGCAGCAACGGAACCAGCGTGTCCTCGCCTTGCAGGAACGGGTCCAGGTTCCGCGCCGGGCGGCCGGTGGCCAGCGAATGGTAGCTGGGGTCGATGAAGTCCGGGCCGACCTTGTGCCCGGACACGGTGTGCCCGGCGGTCCGCAACGCGGCCATCAGCCCGGCCGCGATGGTGGTTTTGCCGTGCCCGGAACCGGGCGCGGCGATGACGACCCGTGCTACCACTCGATCCCCCGCTGGCCCTTCTGCCCGGCGTCCATCGGGTGCTTCACCTTCGTCATTTCAGTGACCAGATCCGCGGCTTCGATCAATTCCGGCGGCGCGTAGCGACCGGTGATCACCACGTGCTGATGCCCGGGCCGGGAGGCCAAGGCGGACACCACGTCGTCCACCTCGAGCCAGCCCCATTTGAGCAGGTAGCTGAATTCGTCCAGGACATAGAAATCGTGCGTCTCGGCGGCGAGCCGGCGTTTGATCTCCGCCCAGCCTTCGCGCGCGTTGGCGGCATGGTCCTCTTCGGACCCTTGTTTGCGCGACCAGCTCCAGCCCTCGCCCATTTTGTGCCATTCGACCGGGCCGCCCTGCCCGGTGTCGTCGTGCAGCTTCCCGAGCGCCTTGAACGCCGCTTCCTCGCCGACGCGCCATTTCGCCGACTTCACGAACTGGAACACGCCGATCGACCAGCCCTGGTTCCACGCGCGCAACGCCATTCCGAACGCCGCGGTGGATTTCCCTTTCATCTCGCCGGTGTGCACGGCGAGCAGCGGACGGTTGCGGCGCTGCCGCGTGGTGAGCCCGTCCTTCGGCACGACAGCCGGTTTTCCCTGCGGCATCAGGCAGCCCTCCCCGTCCGTTCGCGCACGGCCGAGGCCAGCGACTCGGCGGCCACCTCGGACAGCGGCACGTGTTCGGCGCCCAAATGCCCGGCCAATTCCGCGGCCAGGCCCAGGCGCATCCGTCCGGTCTCGCAGTCCATCACGATCGTCGTCACGCCGGTGAGCAACCCCGCCGCGGCCTTGGCCCGGGCCACCGCGTCGGAGCCGCTCGTGGCGCGGCCGTCGGTGACGAGCACCAGCAGCGGCCGACGTCGTGGATCCCGGATCGCCTCGACCCGCAACACTCGCGCGGCTTCCAGCAAGCCCTCGGCGAGCGGCGTGCGTCCGCCGGTCGGCAAGCCGTCGAGACGGGCCGCCGCGGCTTCGACGCTGATCGTCGGCGGCAGCGCCAGCTCGGCCTCCGCGCCACGGAACGTGACCAGACCGACCTTGTCCCGCCGTTGGTAAGCGTCCAACAGCAGGGAAAGCACGGCGGTCTTCACTTCCCGCATCCGGGCCCGCGCGCCCATCGAGCCCGACGCGTCCACACAGAACAGCACGAGGTTGCCTTCGCGGCCCTCGCGCAGCGCGAACCGCAGATCCGCCGAGCGCACTTCGAGACCCGCCCCGGACCGGCCCCGCGCCCGCTGATGCGGTGCGGCCGCACGGATCGTCGCGACGAGGTGCGGACGTCCGTCCCGGACGCTGGGCGGCTGCACGCCGATCGTCCGGCCAGTATCGGTGATCGCGCGCGACCGGCGGCCACGCTCACCCTCGCCGGTGCCCCTCACCCGGAACACCCGTGCCCGGAACGTATCCCCGGCACCAACCGTCTTCTGCGGCGAAGACCCATTGCCCGAAGGGGTTTCGCCGTTGTCGCCAGGCGGCGGAGCGCCGTCGGAACCAGACGGACCGCCGTCGGGCATCGGCCCGCTGTCGTCCGGTCCGGGGCCGCCGCCGGAAGGGCCGTCGTCGTCCGGTCCCTCAGGAGGCGGCTGCGCGTCCTCCAGCGCCTGTTCCAGCTGTTCCTCGGAAATCCCCGGCGCGTCAAACGGATTCCGCCGCCGCCGGTGCGGCAGCGCGAGCCGCGCCGCGACCCGGATGTCCTCCGTGGTGACCTCGCTTCGACCGGCCCACGCGGCGTGCGCGACCGCTGTCCGCGCCGTCACGATGTCCGCGCGCATGCCGTCGACCTCGAACGACGCGCACACCTCGGCGATCTGCCGCAGCGCTTCGTCCGGCAGCTTCACCGACGGCAAAAGCCGTTGCGCCGCTTCGATCTCCGCCGCCAGCGCCGCATCAGCCGAGGCGTAACCCTCCGCGAAACCGTCCGGATCCGCCTCGTAAGCAAGCCTCCGCCGGACGACCTCGACGCGCTGCTCCGGATCCCGGCTCGACGCGACCTCGACGGTCAGGCCGAACCGGTCGAGCAGCTGCGGCCGCAGCTCGCCCTCCTCCGGGTTCATCGTCCCGATCAGCACGAAGCGAGCCGCGTGCGAGACGGAAACGCCCTCGCGCTCGACCGTCGCCCGGCCCATCGCCGCCGCGTCGAGCAGCGTGTCCACCAGGTGGTCGTGCAGGAGGTTGACCTCGTCGACGTACAGCAGCCCGCGGTGCGCGGCGGCCAGCAGGCCGGGCTGGTAGTCGGTGACGCCCTCGGACAGCGCCTTCTCCAGGTTCAGCGAGCCGACGACCCGGTCCTCGGCCGCGCCGACCGGCAGCTCCACCAGCCGCGCCGGCCGCCGGTGCGCGGGAACGCCCTCCGCGTGCGGCCCGTCCGGGCACGCCGGGTCCGGGCTGGCCGGGTCGCAGGAGAACCGGCAGCCGTCCACCACGTCGACGCCCGGCAGCAACCCGGCGAGCGCGCGCACCATGGTCGACTTCGCGGTGCCCTTCTCGCCCCGCACCAGCACCCCGCCGACCGCGGGCGAGATCGAGGACAGGACGAGCGCCAGACGCAGGTCCGGCATCCCGACGACAGCGGTGAACGGATAGGGCTTCAAGAGCACTCCCTCGTGGGTCGGCGTCCGGCCGATCATCGCACAGCGAAGCTCTCGCTTAGGGTGGGAAATCGTGCGCGAAGAATCACGCCTGACGGTGGTCGGGATCGGGGCCGACGGGTGGGCCGGGCTCACCCCCGCGGCCCGCGACGCCGTGCGGCGGGCGGACGTCGTGCTCGGCGGGCGGAGGCAGCTCGAGTCCTTGCCGGAAGGCCTCCGCACCCGGCCCTGGCCGAGCCCGCTGCTGCCCGCGCTCGACGAGATCCTCGCCGAGCAGACCGGCAGGGTGTGCGTGCTGGCCAGCGGCGATCCGTACCTGTCCGGCATCGCCACCACCCTCCGTGACCGCGGCTACGCGCTCGACGTCCACCCAGCGGTCTCGTCGGCGACGCTGGCCCGCGCGCGGCTCGGCTGGTCGTTCGAGGAAACCGAGGTCGTGACGGTGGTCGGCCGGGCCGTTCACCGGGTCGCGCGGGCGTTGGCGCCCCGCCGGAAAGTGCTGGTGCTGGGCGGCTCCGCGGCAGAACTGCGCGAGCTGCTCAAAGCCCGCGGGTACGGCGATTCCGCCCTTACCGCCTTGGAAAACCTCGGCGCGGACGACGAGCGGATCGCCGACGGCTGGACCCACGACCCCGGTCCGCTCACCGTCTTCGCCGTGCTCTGCCAAGGCCCCGGCCTCCCGCTCGTCGGCCTGCCCGACGACGCCTTCGAGCACGACGGCCAGCTCACCAAACGCGACCTCCGTGCCTCCGCCCTCGCCCGCCTCGCGCCGGCTCCAGGCGAACTCCTGTGGGACGTCGGCGCGGGCGCGGGCAGCATCGGCATCGAATGGTCCCGCGCGCATCCGCTGAACCGCGCCATCGCGATCGAACGCGACCCGGCGCGCGCCGCACGCGTCCAGCGCAACGCCAATACCCTTGGCGTGCCGGAACTACAGGTGGTCACCGGTCCGGCACCCGAAGCGCTGGCCGGGCTCTCCCGACCGGACGCGATCTTCCTCGGCGGCGGTCTGACCGTGCCCGGCGTCCTCGACCGATGTGTCGAAACCGACGCCCGGATCGTCGCGCACGGTGTCACTCTCGAAGCCGAGCAGATCCTGGCCGCCGCGTACACCCGGCACGGCGGGGAGCTGCAACGGATCTCCGTGGAGCACGCGAAACCGCTCGGCGGGTTCACCGGATGGACGCCGTCCCGAGCAGTCACGCAGTGGAGCTGGAAATGACCGTTTACTTCATCGGCGCCGGACCGGGCGCGGCCGACCTGATCACCGTGCGCGGCCGCGACCTGCTCGCGCGCTGCCAGGTGTGCCTGTACCCGGGCAGCATGACGCCGACGGACCTGCTCGCCTATTGCGCGCCGGACGCCGAACGCGTCGACACCGCGAACCTCAGTCTCGACCAGATCACCGCCAAACTGATCGAAGCGCATCGAGCCGGGCACGACGTCGCTCGGCTGTGTTCGGGAGATCCGTCGCTGTACAGCGCGGTCGCCGAGCAGGTCCGGCGGCTGGAACCGGAAGGCGTGCCGTACGAGATGGTGCCGGGCGTTCCGGCGTTCGCCGCGTCGGCCGCCGTGCTCGGCCGCGAACTGACCGTCCCGGGAATCGGGCAGAGCCTCGTGATCACGCGCGCGCAGGCGAGGTCCACCGCGATGCCGGACGCCGAAACGCTGGCGAATTTCGCCCGCACCGGCACGACTCTCGCGCTGCACCTGGCGATCAACCACATCGAGCGCGTCACCGGGGAACTCGCCGGGCACTACGGCGAGGACTGTCCCGCCGCCGTCGTCGCGCTGGCCAGCCAGCCCGGCGAAACGGTGGTCCGCGGCACGCTCGCCGACATCGCCGGCCAGGCGCGCGCCGCCGGAATGACCCGCGCGGCCACGATTTTCGTCGGCCGGGTCCTCGCCGCGGGCGGATTCCCGGACAGTTTCCTGTATTCGAGCACCCGCGACCGAGCGAGCCAACCGGAGTCGTTGTGACCGATCTGCGCTGGGGCCTGCTGGCCACCGGGACCATCGCCGCCGAATTCGCCGCGGGCGTCGAGCAAAGCCGTCACGGTGTGCTCGCCGCGGTGGCGTCGCGCACGGCCGAGCGGGCGCGGGATTTCGCCACCAGGTACGAAATCCCGAAGGCGTACAACAGCTACGAGGCCCTCCTGGCGGACCCGGAGGTCGACGCCGTCTACGTCGCCACTCCGCACGCGCTGCACGAGGAATGGGCGATCCGCGCCGCCGAGGCGGGCAAGCACGTGCTGTGCGAGAAGCCGCTCACGATCACCTCGGCCGACGCCGAGAAAGTCATCGATGCCGCGCGGCGCAACGACGTTTTCCTCATGGAAGCGTTCATGTACCGGCTGCATCCGCAGACGCGACGGCTGGTCGAGCTGATCGAATGCGGCGCGATCGGCGAGGTCCGCGCCGTGGACGTCACGTTCAGTTTCGACTCCGGCGAGAACGACGCGGCACGGCTGGGCGACCCCGCGCTCGGCGGCGGCGGAATCCTCGACGTCGGCTGCTACTGCACCTCGCTCGCACGGCTGGTTTCCCAGGCCGCGACCGGAATTCCGGCGGTGGAGCCGACGCGGGTCACCGGCATGGCGCGGCTCGCCGAAAGCGGCGTCGACGAGTTCGCGATGGGCCTGCTGCGGCTGCCCGGCGACATCATCGCCCAGCTGTCCTGCGGCTATCTGCTCACCCAGGACGACCACATCCGGATCTACGGCACCACCGGCCAGCTGTACGTGCCGAAGCCCGCGTGGATCCACGAACTGCGCGCGCCGGGCGTTTCGACGATCGTGCTGACTCCCTCCGGCGGCGAGCCGGAGGTCATCGAAATCGAAGCCACCCAAGGGATTTACGCCCGGGAAGCGGACTACGTCGCCGCGCACGTCGCGGATCGGCAAGGCCCGGAGCTGACCTGGGCCGAAACGCTCGCCAACCTGCGCACCCTCGACCGGTGGCGCACGGCGGTCGGGTACGGGCGATGACCGTCCTGATCCTCGGCGGCACCGCGGAGGCCCGCGACCTCGCCGCCCAGCTGCACGAACGCGGCGTCGCGGTGATCTCGTCGCTGGCCGGACGCGTCACGCGACCGCGGCTTCCGGTCGGAGAGGTGCGGATCGGCGGGTTCGGCGGCGTCGAAGGGCTTACCGCCTGGCTGCGCGAAAACGGCGTCCGCGCGGTGGTCGACGCCACGCATCCGTTCGCGGAACGCATCGGGGCCAACGCTTTCCACGCCACCCAAGCTGCCGGCATTCCTCTTCTGCGGCTCGCTCGCCCCGGCTGGCAGCCGGACGGGGACGACCGCTGGCATTGGGCCGACGACCTCGAAGAAGCCGCCGCGCTCCTGCCCGGCCTCGGCACCCGCGTGTTCCTCACCAGCGGCCGCCAGGGCCTGGCCGCGTTCGCCGACCTCGACCCGCTGTGGTTCCTGATCCGCTGCGTCGACCCGCCCGGGCAGCCGCTGCCGCGCCGGCACGAGGTGGTGCTCGACCGCGGGCCGTTCCGTCTCGACGGCGAACGCGCGCTGATGACCGAACACGACATCGACGTCCTGGTCACCAAGGACAGCGGCGGCGCGATGACCGCCGCGAAACTGACCGCCGCGCGCGAACTCGGCCTGCCGGTGGTCGTCGTGCGCCGGCCTCCCCGACCGTCCGCTACGGAAACCGCGGACGTAACCGCCGCTGTCGAATGGGTGCTCAATCAATGATCGAGTCGTTCTACGAAGTCCTGCACCGCCGCCGTGACGTCCGCGCCGAGTTCACCGGCGAGCCGATCGACGACGCCGTCCTCACCCGGGTGCTCGAGGCCGCGCACGCCGCGCCGAGCGTCGGGATGAGCCAGCCGTGGGACTTCGTGCTCGTCCGCGACCCCGCCACGCGCGAGGAATTCGCCCGCCACGTGCACGAGGAACGCGACGTGTTCGCCGCGTCGCTCGACGGCGAGCGCGCGGAGACGTTCGCCAAGATCAAGGTCGAAGGCATCCGCGAATCGAGCCTCGGCATCGTCGTCACCTACGACGAGCAGCGCGGTGCCCCGGCCGTGCTCGGGCGGCACGCGATCGCCGACGCCGGGCTGTACTCGGTGTGCCTGGCGATCCAGAACCTGTGGCTGGCCGCGACCGCGGAGGGGCTCGGCGTCGGGTGGGTGAGTTTCTACCGCGAACCCGCGCTCGCGAAACTGCTCGGCATCCCCGCCGGGATCCGCCCGGTCGCCTGGCTGTGCGTGGGCCCGGTCACCGCGCTGGCCGAGGTTCCCGACCTGGAGCGGCACGGATGGCGCAGCCGCGCGCCGCTGGCCAGCGCGGTCCACCACGAGCGGTTCACCCCGCGCGAAGAGGGGTCAGCGTAGCCCGGCCAGGGTGACCCAATAGATTCCTTCTAATGCGTCCGATTGCCGTAGTGCTGGGGTTGCTTTCGGCGCTGTGCGCCCTGGCCTATCCCTTCCTGCCGGTCGTGCAGGACACCGCGGAAGTCGTCTGGCCCGTCGCCTCCGACACGCGTGCCGTCAACGCGCCCTTGACCGGGTACTGGGCACAGGACCTGAAAGTCGAACTGCCCTGCGAGACGATCCGCTCGCTCGACGCGCGCACGAACGGCCCCGCGCTGCTGTTCTCGACCGTCCCGGACGGACGCACCGGCAAGCACGCGGCCAACGGCGTCGGCCTGCAGCTGCGCGTCGACAACGGCGTGCTGCTCGCGTCCAGCCAGGGCCAGCAGATCTCGCAGCAGCCGCTTCCGCAGACCGGCTGCTCGGTCACGCTGGATTCGGACGCGACCCAGATGACGCTGTCGGTCGGCAAGACCCCGATCTTCCACACGACCGGCGACGTCCGGCCGCGGGTGCTCGGCATCTACTCCTCGATCACCTCCGCGCGCGACCCGATCGCCGGACTGCACGTGTCGATCGTCCCGGACACGCGCTACCAGACCTCGCCGACCACGCTCAAGCTGGTCGTCGGCATCCTCGCCGCGCTGTCGTTCCTCGGCTGCCTGATCGCGGTGTGGCGGATGGACTCCGGGTTCGCCCGCCGCGCGCCGCGCTGGGCCCCGGTCGGCTGGTGGCGCCTGACCGGCCGCGACGCGACGGTATTCGGCGTGCTCGGCGCGTGGGTCTTCATCGGGCCGGTGACCTCGGACGACGGCTACATCCTCACCATGGCCCGGGTCACCGAGGCCACCGGGTACCTCACGAACTACCACCGCTGGTTCGGCGTCGCGGAGGCCCCGTTCGGCTGGTTCTACCACCTGTACGAGCTGATGACGCACGTCAGCACGGTGCCGCCGTGGATCCGGCTGCCCTCGTACCTGCTGGGGGTGATCAGCTGGCTGCTGATCAGCCGCGAGGTGATGCCGCGGCTGGGCACCCAGGTCCGCCGCAGCCGCGCCGCCGGCTGGGCCGCCGCGGCGGTGTTCCTGGTCTGGTGGATGCCCTACAACAACGGCGTCCGGCCGGAACCGGTCGCCGCGCTCGGGTCGCTGCTGGCCATCTGCGCGGTCGAACGCGCGCTGGTCACCCGCCGGCTGCTGCCGCTGTGCCTCGGCCTGACCGCGGCCGCGTTCACCCTCGCCGCGACGCCGACCGGGCTGATCGCCGTGGCCCCCTTCCTGGTCGCCGGGAAACCGCTGTTCAAGCTGGTCCGGCAGCGGTCGGCGAGCGGCTGGCTGCCGATGCTCGCCCCGATCCTCGCGTCCGGCTTCCTGGTGCTCGTGGTGATGTTCGCCGACCAGACGTTCGCGACCGTGCAGGAGGCCACCCGCATCCGCACCGCGGTCGGGCCGAACCTGTCGTGGTTCCAGGAACTCGCGCGGTACCAATTGCTGTTCGAGAACCTGCCGGACGGCTCCGCGCCGCGCCGGTTCCCGGTGCTGCTCGTGCTGCTCTGCACGGTCACCTGCCTGGTGGTGCTGCTGCGCCGCGGCCGGATCCCCGGCGCGGCGCTCGGGCCGAGCCGACGGCTGATCGGCACCACCGCGTTGTTCTTCCTGCTGCTCGCGCTGACCCCGACGAAATGGACGCACCACTTCGGCGCGTTCGCCGCGGTCGGCGCGTCGATGGCGGCGCTCACCGCGTTGGCGACCAGTTCGACCGTGCTGCGCTCCAACCGCAACCGCGCGGCGTTCCTCGCGGTGCTGCTGGTGGTCGGCGCGCTCGCCGCGACCGGGCCGAACACGTACTGGTTCGTCTCGCGGATCGGGGTGCCGTGGACGAACGTCGCGCCGTCGATCGGCGGCATCCCGCTGTCGACGATCCTGCTCGGCGCGGCCGCGGTCGCCGGGATCTACGCGTTCGTGGAAAACGTCCGGGCGCACCGGCCGGGCCCGGTGCTGACCCTGCAGGAAGGCCGGAGCCGGTCGCTGCGGCTCGGTTCGCTGTCGCTGGTCGTGGTCTGCGGCCTCGTCGCGGCGGGCGAGATCTACACGATGGGCGCGGCGATCTACTTCCAGCGCGACAGCTACAGCCTCGGCGCGGCCAACATCGGGCACCTGTTCGGCAAGAGCTGCAACCTGTCCGACCACGTGATGGTCGAGCGCGACGCGGCGAAAAGCATCCTGCACCCGCAGGCCGAACAGCGGACCGTGCCGGAGAAGCCGGTGACGCAGAACCCGCCGAACCCGCTGCCGAATCCGGACCAGGACAACGGCCGCGTCCAGACCGGCTTCCACACGACCCCGGTCGACGACAAGGACCCGCTGGCCGAACCGCCGCACGGGTTCAAGCAGGACCAGGTGCCGATGTGGAGCAGCTACCTCGACACCCAGACCCGCGCCGGACGGCTGCGCAGCGACTGGTACGCGCTCACCGACCGCACCGAGAACGGCCAGATCGTGGTCGCCACCGCGAGCCAGCCCCGGCGGCCCACGTCGGTGAGCCTGGAGTACGGCGTCAACACTCCCGAGGGCGTGCGCGTGCTGCGCGGCCAGTTCGCGCTCCCGCCCGGCGCGGGCACCGGCGGCTGGAACGACACCCGGATCAACCTGCGCGACCTGCCGCCGGAAACCACGTCGGTGCGGGTCGTGATGGTGGACAACGACCTCACCGAGGACGGCTGGGTCGCCGCGTCCGCGCCGCGCGTGCCGACCTTCACCACGCTCACCGACAAGCTCGCCGGCAAATCGGTGTACATCGACTGGCCCGCGTCGTTCGTGTACCCGTGCGCGAACCCGGTCACCTCGCACGACGGCATCTCCGCGATGCCGGACTACCGGATCACCCCCGGCCAGCTCGCCGACGAGGCGAAATGGGCGTCCAGCACCAACGGCGGACCGAACGGCTGGCTCGAGGAGATCGCGGACGAGCCCGAGGTGCCGAGCTATCTGAACGGGCAGCCGTACCAGTCTTGGGGCCAGCTGTTGCAGATCGAGCCTTACACGACCGGGGTGGCGCCGACGGTGCGGCACGGCGAGAAGACGGTGTGGGGCTGGTGGTCGCCCGGACCCGGGCCTTCGCAGCCGAACGGCAAAGACCCGACGCGCTGAGGGCCGTCGTGAGTGGCAATCGCGGTTCTAACCGGGATTGCCACTCACGACGGCTCCCGCAATCTCCGCGCCGCGGCCACCGACACCGCCGGCGGCACCGCCAGCGCCAGCAACGCCCACTGCAACCCGACCGCGTTGGCGAGCGCCCCCACCGCAGGCGCGACCACCCCGCCGACGCTCACCGCCAGCCCCAGCGTCACGCCGCTGGCGGTGCCCAGCCGGTTCGGTAAGTAGTCCTGCCCCAGCGTCACGTGCAGCGAGAACGGCGCGTACAAGGCCAACGCCGCGAGCGCGACCAGCGGAAACACGCCGTACCCCGGCACGAGCGCGATCCCGGCGACCGCGGGCACCGCCACCGCGTACGAGACGCGGACCGTCCGGGTCCGCCCCCATCGACCGGCCATCATCCCGCCGAGCAAGGTGCCCAGCGCACCGACTCCGAACAGGACCACCAGTGCCGCTTCCCCGGCGAACACGCTGCCGGTTCGCTGCGTGACCCAGAGGGCGAGGAAGGTGTTGAGCGAGAAGGCCGCGATGGAGCGTCCGACTACGACGATGGTCAGCCAGCCGAACTGACGCCAATCGTCGCGCCCGGCCTGCGCCCGGTGCCGCACTGCGGACTGCAGGTGGTGCATCCGGCGGAACAACGCGGCGATGACCACGCCGGCGACGAGCGCGGGCAGCACCAGGTACGGCGTCGCGCCAAGGCCGCCTGCCTGCAGCACCGGCGTGACGAGAATCGGCCCGAGCGCGAAACCGACGTTGCCGCCCAAGGAAAACCAGCTCATCCCGACGTGCCCGTTCCCGGCGAGCCGGCGGGCGATCCGTGCCGATTCCGGGTGGTACGCGGCGACGCCGAGGCCGGACAGCGCGATCGCGAGCCAGGTCAGCGCGTAGGAATCGGCGAGCCCGGAGAGTCCGATCCCGGCCCCGGCGACGGTCATCCCGACCGGCACCAGCCACGGCATCGGCCGCCGGTCGGTCAGCACGCCGAACAGCGGCTGGACCACCGAGGACAACAGCGTCGCGGCCACCGTGATCCCGGCCGCGGCGAGGTAACCGTAATGGCGTCCGGCGACGAGAAACGGGACGAGCGCGGGAACTGCGCCCTGGTAAAGGTCGTCGACCGCGTGGCCGAGCACCATCAGCGGCATCGGCCAGCGTGCGGGACGGACGGGAGCGGAGAGTGCGGTCGTCACCCGATCATCGTCAGACCCGGGACAGCCTTCGCGATTCCGTTATTATGCCGAGTTGTGTCGATTTCCAGCCACCTCCCGACCGCGCCGACGGACATCCGGGACCTGGCCGCGACCTCGAGCATCGCTGAGCACTGGCACGACGAGCACCAGGTCGTCTATGCCAGCAGCGGCGTTCTGGCAGTGCACACGGACCGGTCGCGGTGGATCGCGCCCGCGCACCGGGCGCTGTGGATTCCGGCGGGCACCGTGCATTCCCACCGCGCTTACGGCGTCACGCGGGTGCATCTGTTCGGCTTTCCGCAGCAGCTGAGCCCGTTGCCGGTCACCGAACCGACCGCGCTCGCCGTCACCCCGTTGCTGCGGGAACTGCTGATCGCGTACACCGAACTCGGCGAGGAGCGCTCAACCCCTGCCGGGCAACGGATGCGGGCGGTGTTGTTCGACCAGCTCACCCTCGCGCCGGAACGTCCGGTACAGGTGCCCGCCGCGCGCGATCCGCGGTTGATCGCCGTGTGCCAGTTGCTGGAGGAAGATCCGTCCGACTCGCGCAGTCTCGAAGCGCTGGGCCGTGTTGTCGGCGCCAGCGGCCGGACGCTGACCCGGCTGTTCCGCACGGACACCGGCATGACGTTTCCGCAGTGGCGGACCCAGCTCCGGCTTTATCACGCATTGCGGCTGCTCGTGGAGGGCCGCTCCGTGACGTCGGTGGCGCAGTTGTGCGGATTCGCGACCACCAGCGCGTTCATCGACGTGTTCCGGCGTTCCCTTGGTCATACGCCAGGGTTTTATCTCCGCCATGGGCAATCCGACGCCGCACTACGAGACTCGCCGCGAGACGGTTGACGCCGAACGAGACGAGGATCAGCCCGGTCGCGTCGAGCAGCTGCGCGCCGAGGACGCCGGCCAGCGCGAACGAGCCGATGCGAATCGCCAGAAAGACCGCCCACAGCACGATTCCCGCGCCGGTGAGCCGGTATTGCAACCCTCCGGCCCGCCGGAACCGCGTCACGCAACCCATCGCGGCGCCGGTCCCCGCGACCAGGACGAGTTCGCCAACAAGCAGCCAGTCGGCTCGCTGGAGCCCGCGGACTTCGAACCCGAGGTAAACCAGCCCCACCGCGATCAGCAGCAACGGCATCAGCAGCATCCGCCGCGGTTCGGCGGAGCGCCACTGAAACTGCCGCACGATCAGGATCCCGACCGCGACCACGATCAGCACGTCGTCGACCATCGCCAACTCCATCACTAGTGATACTTCTCCGAATGTATCACTAGTGATTGAATAGGACCATGCGCGCCGCCGACCTGCACCGCCTCGCCCGCACCCTGCGCGAGATCGCCCTGACCAGCACCGGAAACACCGGAGCGGATCAGGTCAACGCGGGAGAACTGGCGGTGATCGAGGATGTTTCGCGCAATCCGGGCGCGACGATCAGCGACGTGACGCGCCGGACCGGGCTCGCGCAAAGCCTCGTTTCCCGGATCACGCATCGCATGGCGGACGCGGGAATCATGCAGGTCCGGCCCGACGAGAAGGACCGGCGCAAATCACGGCTGGAGATCGAACCGTCCGCGCGCGCGATGTTCCGCACTCGCGCGGACGGTTCGATCGCCTCAGCCCTCGTCGCGCACGCACCGAAACTCAGTGCGGCACAACGGAAAGAACTCACCCGCCACCTCGCCGAGGCGGAGCGGCTGCTGCGCGAAGGTCAGGAATAGCTCCGCGGCGTCCACACGATCGACTGCCCGTCCGGGCCTTCCTCCACCACGGTGCGCGAGGAGCCCACGATGAGCAGGCACCGCATGTCCACTGTGGACGGATCAAGCTCGCCCAGCGTGGTGACCCGGATGTCTTCCTCCGGCCCGCCGACGTCCCGGGCAACCACCACCGGTGTCCCCGGCTCCCGGTGCCGCAGCAGGACTTCCCGCGCGTTCGCCAGCTGAGTCACGCGCGTCCGCGAAGCCGGGTTGTACAGCGCCAGCACCAAATCGGCCGCACCAGCGGCGTCCAGCCGCCGTTCGATGATCTCCCACGGCTTCAACCGGTCCGAAAGGGACAGCACGCAATAGTCGTGCCCGAGCGGCGCACCGACCCGCGACGCGGCAGCCTGCGCCGCCGTCACTCCGGGCACGATCCGCACCCGCGCGCCGGCGCCGTTCCCAGCCGAAACCTGTTCCAGCACCGCGGAAGCCATCGCGAACACGCCCGGATCGCCGGACGACACCACGGCCACCCGCGCGCCGGTCGCGGCCAGCTGCAACGCCTCGACCGCCCGGTCCGCCTCGACCCGGTTCCCCGACGAGTGCCGCTGCTGTCCCGCCCGCTGCGGAACCCGCGCGACATACGGCCCGTAGCCGACGATGTGGTCCGCCGCCGCCAGTTCCGCCGACGCTTCCGGCGTCAGCCACTCCGGTCCGGCCGGACCGAGCCCGACGACCACGACCTCGCCGCCTTCCGCCGGTGCCGCAGGAGCAACCGCGGGCTCACCCTCCACCCGCGACTTGTAAGCCGGACTGGGCAGCAGCGCCAAGGAGAAATACGGCACCGATTCCGGATCGACGTCCGCGAACGGCTCCACCCGCTGCTGTCCCCAGGTCGCGCGCTCGACGTACCAGGCGTCGTCGAGTTTGCCCGACTCCGCGAGCGCATCCCGCACCGAACCGAAGGTACGGCCGAGTTTCAGCACCGCCGCCGCTTCGGTGTCCGCCAGCCGGCGCGCCAATTCGGGCGCTGGCAACGTTCCCGGCAACACGGTGAGCACTTCGTCGCGCTGCACCAGCGGACGGCCGAGCACCGACGCCGCCGCGCTCACCGACGTCACGCCGGGTACCACCTCGGCCTCGAACCGTCCGGCGAGCCGCTCGTGCATGTACATGTAGGAGCCGTAGAAGAACGGATCGCCCTCGCACAGCAGCACCACGTCACGCCCGGCGTCGAGATGCTCGGCGAGCTTCTTCGCGCTCAGCTCGTAGAAATCGGCGATCGCGCCTTCGTAGCCGCCGGGATGATCAGTGGTCTCGGTGGTGACCGGGTAGACCAGCCGCTCTTCCAGCTGGCCCTCGCGCAGATACGGCTCGGCCACCGACCGCGCGATGCTGCGCCCGTGCCGCGCACTGTGGTAGGCGATGACGTCCGCCTCGCCGATCAGCCGCGCCGCTTTGACCGTCATCAATTCCGGATCGCCGGGGCCCAGCCCGACGCCGTACAGCCGCCCGGTCATTCGACCGCGCTCGCGATCGCGTTCACGGCGCCGACGGCCATCGCACTGCCGCCGCGCCGGCCGTGCACGACCAGGTACGGCGCGGGCGCACGCTTCGCCAATTCCACTTTGGACTCAGCCGCGCCGACAAACCCGACCGGCACGCCGATGATCGCGGCCGGCGCGCCGACGCCCTCGTCCAGCAGTTCCAGCAACCGGAACAGCGCGGTCGGCGCGTTGCCGATCGCCACCACCGAGCCGGGAAGCCGGTCGCGCCACAGCTCCAGCGCGGCGGCCGACCGCGTGGTGCCGAGCCGTTCGGCCAGTCCGGGCACGCTCGGGTCGTCCAAAGTGCACACGACGTCGTTCGCCGCGGGCAGCCGTTTGCGCGTGATGCCGCTGGCGATCATCTTCGCGTCGCACAGGATCGGCGCGCCCGCCTCCAGCGCGGCGCGGCCCGCCTCGACCACGTCGAGCGAGTAGCGCAGGTCGTCGACGAGGTCGACCATGCCGCAGGAGTGAATCATCCGGACCGCGACGCCCGCGACGTCGTCGGGCAGGATCGCCAGGTCCGCCTCTTCGCGGATCGTGGCGAACGAGTGCCGGTAGATCTCGGCCCCGTCCCGCAGGTAGTCGATCACGAAGGTCCCTTTCTCGCCAACGCATCCGCCAACTCGGACGCCGGGGTCCAGCGTCCGTCGACACGGTAGCCGCCGGGTTCGGCGACAACGTCGCGGTGGGCGCCGGACGGTCGTCCGCACCGCCGTGCACAGCCCGAGACGTGCACCCGCTCCCCGTCCGCGACCAGTGTCGCCGCGTCGGAGCGGACGTCGGCGAGAGACTTCGCACACCCCGGCGCGCCGATGCACGCGCTAAGCTCCGCCGTCGCCGGATCCGTCGAAAGCCCCGCCGCGTGCAGGCGTTCGACGTCCGCGCCGCCGGGCAGCAGGACCGAACGCCACGGCGTGACCACGGCGTCGCCGAAGTCGGCAAGCGTGCGCAACTGGGCGGCGGTCAACTGCCCGAACCTCGGCGCGACCCCCACCGCCTCGCCGCCGTCGTCGCGCTGGATGCGGCCGACGGTCGGGTCGATCCGCGTCGGACGTTCCCGCGGAGCTTCGCGCGGGCCGTCCGGCAGCAGCGCCGAAGGATCGTCCAGTTCCCCGATCCGCCACGCCGAACCGCGCGTGCGCGCAAACGTTTCCGCGACCGTGAGCAGCGCAGACACCGCGTCGTCCCGCGATACCAGCCAGCCGGAGTCAGCGCCCGCTAGCAGCACCACACCCGTCATCGCCCCGACCGCGCGCCAGCAGACATCCGTGCCCGCGACGTCGCCGCGTCCGTCGTCGAAACCGAACAGGAACCGTCCCGGCAACTCAGCAAGTGATGGCCGCGCACACAGCTCCCGGTCGAGCGTCGCGGAGAGCCCCCGGACGTCCGCGAGCCCGCCGCGCACCCCGCTCAACGGCGAGGCCAGCACGTTCCGCACGCGTTCGTGGCTAGGCGACGGCAACAATCCGGCTTCTGTCAGCCGCGCCGCCAAGCCCGGGCGACGGACTCCGCGCAGCTGGACATTCGCCCTCGAGGTCAGGTGGAGGTGGCCGTCGCCGAGGTCTTCCGCGCAGGTGGCCAACGCCCGCAGCCGATCCGCGGTCACGACGCCGCCGGGCAGCCGGACGCGCGCGAGCGGCCCGTCCGCCGCGTCGTGCGTCGCGAAGACTCCGGGACAGGCGTCGGCGCGCACGCGGCTGGACATGGCGCTCACTGTAACCCGGAGCGGATTCAACAGGCTTGCTCTCATATGTAGTACATCTGCTACATTCGATCGCACAGGCAGGATGGGGGTCATCCAATGAGAGATCAAGCGGACACCGTGCTCCGCGTCGAAGGCCTACGCATGCGCTACGGCTCGAACGACGTGCTGCACGGCACGTCGTTCAGCGCGCACCGCGGCGAGGTGCTGTGCCTGCTCGGCCCGAACGGGGCGGGCAAGACCACGACGATCGAAATCCTCGAGGGGTTCCGTATGCGGTCCGCGGGCGAGGTGTCCGTGCTGGGCACCGACCCGGCGCGGGGCGGCGAGGACTGGCGGGCGCGGCTGGGGGTCGTCCTGCAGTCCTGGCGCGACCACGGCAAATGGCGCGTCCGCGAGCTGCTCGACCTGCTCGGGTCGTTCTATTCGCCGTACTCCACCGACCGGATCCGCCGCCCGTGGGACACCGACGAGCTGATCGAGGCGGTCGGGCTGACCGAGCACGCGGGCAAGAAGATCCGGATGCTGTCCGGCGGGCAGCGGCGCCGGCTGGACGTGGCGATCGGCATCGTCGGCCGCCCCGAGCTGCTGTTCCTCGACGAGCCGACGGCCGGGTTCGATCCGCAGGCGAGGCGCGATTTCCACGAGCTCGTGCACCGGCTCGCCGACGACGACACGACGATCCTGCTCACCACGCACGATCTCGACGAGGCCGAGAAGCTCGCCGACCGGATCCTCATCCTGAGCGGCGGCCACATCGTCGCCGACGGGTCGCCGGACCAGCTGAGCAGGCAGATCGCCGGAGAGGCCGAGGTGCGCTGGACGGTCGACGGGCAGCGGTTCGTGCACTCGACCACGGAGGCGACGAAGTACGTGTACGAGTTGTTCAAACAGCACGGCGAAGCGGTCGCCGACCTGGAGGTCCGGCGCGCGTCGCTGGAGGAGACCTACCTGACGCTCGTGCAGCGCGCGGAGTCCGGGGCGACCTTGGCGGGCGTGCGATGACGGCGTCGGCGCAGCGGACCGCGGCGCGGGCGGGGCTCCGCCGCGGGTTCATCGAATTCCGCCAGCAGTGGACGAACCGGGACGACCTGATCGGCCAGCTCGTGTGGCTGGCGATGATCTTCGGCACCCTGTTCTTCATGCGGGGCGCGCATCTGCCGGGCACCTCGTTCTCGCTGGGCACCGCGACGGTGCCGAGCGTGATCGGCGCGGGTCTCGTCTTCAACGGCCTGTCCGCCGTCGCGGGCTCGCTGGTCGTCGACCGCGAGGACGGCACGCTGCTGCGGGCGAAGGCGACGCCGAACGGGATGTTCGGCTACCTCGTCGGCAAGGTCACGACGTTCTCGATGATCCAGGTCGCGAGCATCGTCGTGATGCTGGTGCCGTCGCTGTTCCTGTTCGACGGACTGGCTCCGGACGGGCTCTTCTCGCTCCTGAACCTGCTGTGGGTGCTCGCCGCGGGCCTGGTCGCGACCATGCCGATCGGCGCGGCGGTCGGTTCGCTGATCCAGGATTCGCGGATGCTGGCCCTGGTCATGCTGCCGATGCTCGGGCTCGGCGCGATCTCCGGGATCTTCTACCCGATCACCGCGCTGCC
Organism: Amycolatopsis echigonensis; assembly: GCF_014174495.1. Lineage (GTDB taxonomy): Bacteria > Actinomycetota > Actinomycetes > Mycobacteriales > Pseudonocardiaceae > Amycolatopsis > Amycolatopsis echigonensis. The sequence continues at coordinate 13,950 of NZ_JACJHR010000035.1, read as the reverse complement.
GGTCTGGCTGCAGGACGTCGCGCAGGTGTTCCCGATGTACTGGCTCGGCCTCGGCATGCGCTCGGCACTGCTGCCCGACCAGGCAGTCGTCGTCGAGATCGGGCAGTCCTGGCGGCCGTGGGCGACCCTGGGGGTGCTGCTCGCGTGGGCCGTGATCGGATTGGTGCTGGCCCCGATCCTGCTGAAGCGGATGGCCCGGCGCGAATCGGGGTCGTCGGTGGCGGCGCGAAGGGAAAGGGCACTTCAGCGTGTGTGAGGCGCGGTGAGCGAGACCGTCTACAACCGCATCGCGGTGCTGCGCGCCGAACGCGGCATCTCGCGGCGGCAGCTCGCGGACGCGCTCGGCGTGCACTACCAGACCATCGGGTACCTGGAGCGCGGCGAGTACAGCCCGAGCCTGTACCTGGCGTTGCGGATCGCGGAGTTCTTCGAGGTCGCGGTGGAGGTGCTGTTCTCCACCGCGCCCTTCCCGCGGATCGGGGACGAAAGCAAGCCCGCGTGAGGGTCTGCTCACCTTGACGGCGCCCGCGCGCCCGGCGAGAGTAAGGGCGCACACGCGTCGGCACGCGGAGGAACCCGGTGGAAATCCGGGGCGGTCCCGCCACTGTGACCGGCGGCCGCGCGGCCGCCGGCAGCCAGGAACTCCCGCCGGCGTGCCCGACGACCCGGGGCGCGGACACCCCGAGTGAGGAACGCCGTGATCCTGCTGCTGTCCACTTCGGACACCGACCTGCTCAGCGCCCGGGCCAGCGGCGCGGACTACCGGCTCGGCAACCCGTCGCGGCTGCCGCTCGGGGACCTCCCCGGGCTGGCCGACGGCGCGTCGATCGTCGTCGTCCGGATCCTCGGCACGCCGCGAACCTGGCAGGACGGCCTGGACGTGCTGCGCGCGTCCGGTGCGCACGTGGTCGTGCTCGGCGGCGAGCAGACGCCGGACGCGGAGCTGATGAAGCTCTCCACCACCCCGGCCGGGATCGCCGCGCAAGCGCATCTGTACCTCGCGCAGGGCGGTCCGGAAAACCTCACGCAGCTGCACCGGTTCCTGTCCGACACGCTGCTGCTCACCGGCGAAGGCTTCGAACCGCCCGCCGAACTGCCGTCGTGGGGCGTGCTTTCGCGGCCGCCGTCCTCGAACGACGGCCCGGTCATCGGGATCCTCTACTACCGCGCGCACCACCTGTCCGGGAACACCGGTTTCGTGCACGCGCTGGCCGACGCGGTCGAATCCGCGGGCGGCCGGGCGCTGCCGATCCACACCGCGTCCCTGCGCACGCGGGCGCCGGAGATGATGGCCGAACTCGGCAAGGTCGACGCCCTGCTGGTCACCGTGCTGGCCGCGGGCGGCACCCGTCCGTCGGAAGCCGGAGCGGGCGGGGACGACGAATCGTGGGACGTCGCGGAAATGGCCGCGCTGGACATCCCGGTGCTGCAGGCGCTGTGCCTGACCAGCGACCGCGAAACCTGGTCCGCCAGCGACGACGGGCTGTCCCCGCTCGACGCGGGCAACCAGATGGCGGTACCGGAATTCGACGGCCGGATCATCACGGTTCCGTTCTCCTTCAAGGAATTCGACGACGACGGCCTCCCCCGGTACATCGCCGACCCCGAACGTGCCTCCCGAGTCGCCCGCATCGCTCTCGCCCACGCGCGACTCCGCCACACGCCGCCTGCTTCTCGCCGAATCGCCCTGATGCTGTCCGCGTACCCGACGAAGCACTCGCGCGTCGGCAACGCGGTCGGCCTCGACACCCCCGCGTCCGCGATCAAACTCCTGCGCCTCATGCGCGAACGCGGCTACGACCTCGGCCCCGACGCCTTCCCCGGCGTCGACCCGACCGGCACCGACCAGCCGGACGGCGACGCCTTGATCCACGCCCTGATCGCCGCGGGCGGCCAGGATCCCGAATGGCTCACCGAAGAACAGCTGTCCGGCAACCCGATCCGCGTCCCGGCGGCGCGCTACCGCTCGTGGTTCGCTTCCTTGCCGGTCGAGTTGCGAGAAGCGATGGAAGAACACTGGGGTCCCGCGCCGGGCTCGCTGTATGTCGACACGTCGGCAAACCCCGAGGGCGACATCGTCCTGGCCTCGCTGCAGGCCGGCAACGTCGTGCTGATGATCCAGCCGCCGCGCGGGTTCGGCGAAAACCCGGTGGCGATCTACCACAACCCGGACCTGCCGCCGAGCCACCACTACTTCGCCGCCTACCGCTGGCTGGAAGAGGAATTCGGCGCGCACGCCGTCGTCCACCTCGGCAAGCACGGCTCGCTGGAATGGCTGCCCGGCAAGACCGCCGGTCTCTCCTCCGCCTGCGCGCCCGACGCCGTCCTGGGCAACCTGCCGCTGGTGTACCCGTTCCTGATCAACGACCCCGGCGAAGGCGCACAAGCGAAACGCCGCGCACACGCGACCATCGTGGACCACCTGGTCCCGCCGATGGCCCGCGCCGAGTCTTATGGCGACCTGGCCCGTCTCGAGCAGTTGCTGGACGAACACGCCAACATCGCCGCGATGGACCCGGCGAAGCTCCCGGCGATCCGCGCCCAGATCTGGACCCTCATCCAGGCCGCGAAACTCGACCACGACCTGGGCATCGAGGAACGTCCGCACGACGCCGAATTCGACGACTTCCTGCTGCACATCGACGGCTGGCTGTGCGAGGTCAAGGACGCCCAGATCCGCGACGGCCTGCACATCCTGGGCGAAGCCCCGGTCGGCGAGGCACGGGTCAACCTGGTCCTGGCGATGCTCCGAGCCCAGCAAATGTGGGGCGGCAAGCAAGGCGCCGTCCCCGGCCTGCGCTCCGCTCTGGGCCTGAAGGAAAATTCGGACGCCCCGCTGTCCGAAGTGGACGCCATCGAGTCGACCGCCCACACGCTGGTTTCCCTCATGGAGACCCACTCGTGGTCCCCTTCTTCAGTTTCCTCGGTCGTCACCGAAGTCCTGGGCACTTTCGACGCCGAAGTCGCCCGCGTCCTGACCTTCGCCGCGACCGAAATCGTCCCCCGCCTGGCGGGCACTTCGTCCGAAGTAGACGCCGTACTGCACGCTCTCGACGGCGGCTACATCCCCGCGGGCCCCAGCGGCTCCCCCTTGCGCGGTTTGGTCAACGTCCTGCCGACCGGCCGGAACTTCTACACGGTGGATCCGAAGGCCATCCCCAGCCGCCTGGCATGGGAAACCGGCCAGGCCCTGGCGGACTCCCTGCTCCGCCGCTACCGCGAAGACACCGGCGACTGGCCGCGGTCCGTCGGCCTCTCGGTGTGGGGCACCTCCGCCATGCGCACCTCCGGCGACGATGCCGCCGAAGTCCTCGCGCTGCTGGGCATCCAGCCAGTCTGGGACGAAGCCTCCCGCCGCGTGACCGGCATCGAACCGATCCCGCTGTCCGAACTGGGCCGCCCGAGGATCGACGTGACAGTCCGCATCAGCGGCTTCTTCCGCGATGCCTTCCCGCACGTCATCACCCTGCTGGACGACGCCGTCCGCCTGGCCGCTTCCCTGGACGAACCGGAAACTTCCAACTACGTCCGCGCCCACGTCAACGCGGATTTGGCCGCCCACGGCGACAATCGCCGAGCGACCACCCGCATCTTCGGCTCGAAACCTGGTGCCTACGGAGCCGGCCTGCTCCCCCTGATGGACTCCGGAAACTGGCGCGACGACAAAGATCTAGCCGAGGTCTACGCGGTCTGGGGCGGCTACGCCTACGGCAGGGACCTGGACGGCCGCCCCGCGCGCGAGGACATGGAATCGTCGTACAAGCGCATCGTCGTAGCCGCGAAGAATACGGATACTCGCGAACACGACATCGCCGACTCGGACGACTATTTCCAATACCACGGCGGAATGATCGCCACAGTCCGCGCCCTGACCGGCTCCGCTCCAGCTTCCTATGTCGGCGACTCGACCACTCCCGACGCCGTCCGCACTCGTACGCTGGGCGAAGAAACGGCCCGCGTCTTCCGCGCCCGGGTAGTCAACCCGCGGTGGCTGTCCGCCATGCGCCGCCACGGTTACAAGGGTGCCTTCGAACTCGCAGCCACCGTGGACTACCTCTTCGGCTTCGACGCCACGGCCGGTGTCGTGGGCGACTGGATGTACGAGAAGTTGTCGCAGTCGTATGTTCTGGACGAGGAAAACCAGCAGTTCTTGCGGGACGCGAACCCGTGGGCGCTGCGGGGAATCATCGAACGCCTGACGGAAGCCGCCGACCGGGGATTGTGGGAAGAGCCGGATCCGGAGTTGATGGCCCAGATGCGCGAGGTTTACCTGAGCCTGGAAGGCGACCTGGAGAACGACTGAGGTGGCTCGCCCTCGGCTGACTCACGCTCGGCCAGCCAAGGGCAATGCTTGATCCCAGTTCGGCCATTCGCTCGCTGCCTTCTTTTACCGCGCGCTCCCCATGCACGTCGCCTCCACGCGCCCTGGCTGTCCGCGTGGTCGCCTGCACCGCGCTCCTTGCCATGCGCAGATGAACGCGCTCCACGGCAACACCGCTCGCCCGCCTGACGAACCCGTTAGCCCAGTTAGACCACGCGTGCTGCCTCCTTCGGACACCGGTCAGCAATCCGTGTCCCGCAGCCCCCTCACCACTCCTCTGCGGAGAATTCGCCCAGCCGCTTGAACAAGCACGACCCACCCGCGTGCCCTACCGCCAAGCCCTCCCCGCCCAGCCGCGCCACCACCACTGCTCCCGCCACCACTCAGCAAACCGCCCACCCTTCTCCCGCCGACCACTGACCGCAGTCCCCACCCGACGGCCCCTGCCCGCACCTGCCCACTCCAGCCGCACCGTCACCGTCTCCCCCTCACTCCGCCTCCCGACCAACCACCTCGGGCCCAACCCCCTCCCATGTCCTTGCCCGCAGCCAGCCCGACCGTGCCGTCCCCGTCTCCTCACTCCACCCGCACCGACCAAGCACCGCAGGCCCCATCCCGCGCTAAGGCCGCACCCGCTCACTCCAACCGCACCGCCACCGCCTCCCCCTCACTCCTCCCGCACCGACCAAGCACCGCACGCCCCACCCACGCCCTGGCGGCATCCGCCCACTCCAACCGCACCATCACCGTCCCCCTTTCTCTCCGCCTCCCGAACAACCACCGCGGGTCTCATCCGACGCTCTGGCCGCACCCACCCCAGCCCAGCCGCGCCGTGGGTCTCCCCGCTCCCGACCGGACCACTCGGCTCTGCGGTCCGCGTCCCTTTGCGAAGAACCGTTGCGCCGCAAGGGTGAACCCGCCGCACCGAATTCCGGCATACCTCCCGAACCAGCCTCCGGCCGGACAAGAGCAGCCGACCGCACCTTGACTTCATAATGGTCTAGTCCAATGCTTACCGCATTCATTTTCCGAATGCTCGCCGGAGGACAGATGCAGCGAAGCAGACTGGCCGCCACACTCGTCGCCGCCGCTACCGTGGCCGGGGCCGCGGCCGCCGTGGCCGCGACCGCCCACGCGCAGACCGGGACCTCGACCGGTCTCGACAACAACTGGTACGCCTCCGCGCCGTACCTCATGCCGCAGAGCAACAACCCGCCCGACCCGGTGACCGTCATGAACGCGACCGGGCAGAAGGCGTTCCAGCTGGCCTTCATCCTCGCGCCCAACGGCGGCGGATGCAGCCCCACCTGGGACGGCACCTCGCCGGTTTCCTCGGACACGACCGTCGGCGACGCGATCAACCGCATCCGCGGCAACGGCGGCGACGTGTCGGTTTCGGTCGGCGGCTACGGCGGAACGAAACTGGGCCAGACCTGCGGCACCGTCGACGCGACCGCCGCCGCCTACCAGCAGGTCGTGACGAAATACAACCTGAAAGCCCTCGACTTCGACCTCGAAGAACCCGAGTACGAAAACACCGCCGCCATCGCGAACGAACTCGGCGCCGCGAAGAAACTGCAGGCGGACAACCCCGGGCTGTTCGTCTCGGTGACCATGCCGGGCACGTCGGCGGGCACCGGCTGGTTCGGCACCCAGCTGCTGGACCAGGCGAAGTCGATCGGCTTCTCCCCCAACGACTTCTCGATCATGCCGTTCGACGGCGGCTTCACCGGCGGCGGCGCGTCGCAGGTGTCAGCGCTGGAAGCGTTCCACGGGTTGCTCGAAAGCCACCTCGGCTGGGACAGCGCCACCGCGTATTCGCACGAGGGTTTCTCGGGCATGAACGGGAAATCCGACTCGTCGGAATACTTCAACGTTTCCGATTTCCAGACCGTCTACGACTACGCGACGAGCCACCACCTCGGCCGGTTCACCTTCTGGTCAGTGAACCGCGACCGGCAATGCACGACGACGACCGACAACAGCGTGTGCTCGAACGTCCAGCAAAACGACTGGGATTTCACGAAGTTCACCACTCGGTTCGCCGGGGCGACCCCGCCGCAAACCACTCCGCCGACGAGCTCGACCAGTCCGACCGGAAATCCCCCGGGAACCTGTTCGGCACCGGAATGGCAGAAAACGCAGGTCTACACCGGCGGCGCCGTGGTCGCGCACAACAGCCACAAATGGACCGCCAAATGGTGGACCCAGGGTGAGGAACCCGGCACGACCGGCCAATGGGGCGTCTGGGCCGACAACGGAGCATGCTGACCGGCTGATTTTCCCGATCGGGCGCTGCGCCGCGGATTCCGTGCCGCAGCGCCCGAACCGTCAGCTGTATTGAGGAATCAGGGACGAACGCCAGGCAGGTGCGTATTCGCCCGGCGAACTTCCGAAGCCAACGCCGGCACTTCGATCACCCGGCGTCCGGCCGCGACAAGCCGCTCGACCCCTTCAGCCTCGACGAACAGTGACGGTTCCCGCCACGCCATCACCACTCGTGGAATGGCCGTTTCGAGGATCAGCTGCGTGCAGCTTTTGGGATGGGACGCGCGATCGCTGCACGGTTCGAGCGAGCTATACATGGTCGCGTCGGCCAGTCGCGGATCGTGCGGATCGAGCTTCGCCAGCGCCGATTCTTCCGCGTGGTTGTGCGGATCGCCTTCGCCCGAATGCCCGGTGGCGAGCACCGTTCCGTCCGGCAGCCCGACGACCGCGCCGACGCGAAACGTCGAACTCGGCGGACATTCGTCGGCGAGGTCGATGGCCTGCCGCAACCGCAGCAGATCGAGCGACGACGGTTCAGCCGCGACCCGATACCGCAGCACCGCGACGTCCCCGAGCCGCCGCACTTCCGTCAGTTCCAGCGGTCGCGGGAACGCACCCGGCCCGAGAAACCGCGGCGCTCGCGGGTCGCCGACCATGATCGGCGCGATCGCGAGCCGGAGTTCGTCGGCGAGCCCGGCGTCGAGGAACTGCGTGTGCACTGCCCCGCCACCCTCGACGAGCAGCGTCCGGATCCCTCGCGCGCCGAGGTCGTCCAGGACGCGGTCGAGCCGTGGAGGACTGCCGACGTCCACCACAGTCGCGACCGCGCTCAGGCTGTCCGCGCTCCCCCGCGGTGCGTAGACGAGCTTCTCGGTGTCGCCGACGGTGAAGAACCGCGACGCCGGATCCAGCTTGCCGCTGCTCGTGACCGTCACCTTGACCGGTTGCTCCGGCCGCCCCGCCGCGACCCGCTCACGGCGCAGTTCGGCGGAGCGCACGAGAAGCCGCGGATTGTCGGCCCGCACCGTGCCCGCACCGACGAGGATCGCGTCGGCCTCGGCGCGGAGCCGGTCGACCTCCGCGAAGTCGTCCTCGTTGGACAGGAGCAGACGGGTGCTGCCGGCGTCGTCGAGGTAGCCGTCCAGCGATTGCGCCGCGGACAGCAGGACGTGCGGCCGCCCGGTCATCGTGCCCATCCGCTCATCGTGCTCCGGCCAGGTCAGGCAGGCACCACGGCGTACTGCCGGACGTACAGGTCGGTGTAGGTCACCGGCCCGCGCGGCCCCGGCACCCGGTCGAGGTTGATGCCGGTCTCGGGCACCGCGAGCAGCTTGAAGCCGTCCAGCAGCCGGGTCGGCGCGTTCCAGAACACGCCCGTCCCGGTGTACCCGTCGAAGAACTGCTCCGCGGCCGCCGGGTTCTCGGTCGCGATCCCCGCGGCGAGCCCGGACGTGCGCTCGTTCGCGATCTCGACCGCGTCGACGAGCCCGCCGACCTTCTCCACGGTGACGGTCGCCTCCCGCTCGGAGTCCAGCGCCCACTCGTAGCCGATCGGGTGCTCGTGCGGCGCGAGCGAGGGCGTGACGCCGCGCTCGGCCAGCGCCGACTCGATCTGCGGCCACACCGCGTCGTGCACGTCCTCGTGGATCAGCAGCAGGTTCAGCCGGTTGCAGACGCCAAGCCGGTCAAGGCTCGAGAACACCAGGTCACGGACCTTGTCCGCATCCGCCGCGACGTCGACGTACAGCACGCCGCCGCCATCGGCGTGCGCCAACGTGCGCACCCCGTGCACCGCGGCCTCGGTCGCCAGCGCTCGCGTGCTGTCGCCGCTGCCGCGCAGGATGACGAGCGGAACGAGCCCAGGCAGCCGCACCAGCGCCGACGCCGCCTCGCGCTCCACGCGCGGCACCAGCTGCACGACGTCCGGGTTGATCCCGGCGGCCTCGAGCGCAGGCGCGATCACGACGTCCCGCAACCGCTGCGCCGAACCCAGCGCCGCCGACCCGGTCCGCAGCACGCCGCCGTTGCGCGACTTGACCAGCTGCGACGCCACATCGACCGTCACGTTCGGCCGCGCCTCGTAGTTCGCGCCGATGACGCCCACCGGACGCCGCCGCTCGACCAGCCGCAACCCACCGTCCAACGTGGACACGTCGACGGACCGCTCCTGGTGCGGCGCGCCAGCCAGCAACCGCAGCTGCGAGGCCATCCCGTCGAGCCGCTCAGGGGTGATGGTGAGCCGGTCGAGCAGACCGGCGCTCATCCCGTCGGCCGTAGCCTTGGCCACGTCGGCCCGGTTGGCCTCGAGCACCACATCCCGGTGCGCGACGAGCCGCTCCGCCATCCCGACGAGCGCCGCGTCCACCGCGTCGTCCCCGGCGGCAGCCAACGACGGCGCAGCCGCCTTCGCCGCCCGCGCACACTCCTCGACGGCCTTCGCGACCTCGTCCATCGCCTGTCTCCCTCCGGCGGCTCAGCAGACGTCCAGTCTGCCGTACCGCCCACATGGGGAGACGACGGGCTCAGCCCTCGGGACACTCGCGGCCCTAGTCTCCTGGTAGGCCACATGGTCGACAACGCCGCCACTCACGACGGCGACGTCCCTCTCGCCGCCTACCGCCGCTGGCACTGACTGGCACTCCGACCACCGGCTCCGCCGGAGCACCGGCCGCGCGACCCGACCACCAGCCGCGCTACTCAACCACCAGCCGCTGCACCGACCCACCAGCCGCCGCGCCCAACCGCCAGCCGCCGCGCCCAACCGCCAGCCGCCGCGCCGAACCGCCAGCCACTCTGCCCAACCACCGGCCGCTGCACCGGGCCACCGGCCGCCCCGCCCAGCTGTCGGCCGCTCCGCCACAGCCCGACGTCCACTGACGTCACCGCCGAACTACCACCAGCTCCGCCCCAACCCAGCGATCCCGCGCCGTCACGCGACGCCACCGAACCGTCATCCCGCGTCACTTCACGGCAGCAAGTCAACCGCAAGCCAGAACCGTCGCGGCCGCCTCACAACGCCAGCGGCTGCAGCAGCCACAGCCCGCCCGCGATGACACAGCTCACCGTGAGCACGCCGAACACCAGCACCCACAACACCGCGGGTACGGCGGTCAATCGGCTCAGCTGATCGGCGTCGGAGTCCCGCGCCTGGCCACGCCGCCGTTTGAGCTGAAGCTCCATCACCGGCCGAACCCCGCCGAACAGCAGGAACCAGGTCAGCAGATACACGAACGGCGCCTGCACCACCTTCGGCGCGACCAGAGCCACAAGCCCGAGCACGGCAGCGCTCGCCACCACCGTGAACACGCCGTAGGCGTTGCGCACCATGATCAGCACACCCAGCAGCAGCAACGCGACCAGCACGAGCACCGTGGTGATCAGGTCCGCTCCGACGAGGCTCGCGAACACCAGTCCCAGGACCGACGGCGCGATGTACCCGGCCAAGGCCGTGAACGCCATGCCCGGTCCCTCAGGATTGCCGCGCGACACGGTGACTCCGGAGGTGTCCGAGTGCAGCCGGATCGACCGCAGCCGCCGTCCGACCGTCACCGCGGCCAGCGCGTGGCCCGCTTCGTGCACGATCGTGATGACGTTGCGGGCGAACCGCCACGGCGTCCCACCGGCCAGCACCACCAGCAACGCGATACCGCCCGTGACCAACGTGATGACGCTCGGCGTGTTCGCCTGTTCCAGCGCCGCGCCGACTGTCCCAGTGCCCGCTGCCATGGCCGCACCAGAGATTTCTCCGGTGCCCGGTCGAGCACTGAGCACAGTCGAGACGGCGAGTGCAGGCGTAGTCACGCGGACACCTCACCACAGGCGCTATTTGGCTGCTGTGAGTGCCCAGGCGACAACCGTCGACCGCGATTCGGTATGGGACGCGGCCTCACTCCATGACGTCTCCCTCCTGTCGATCCGCTTCTTCGAGCACCGCTCAGTTCGCCGCCTCCCCGGACGCCGCCGCCCGCAACCGATCGAGCCGGAACAGATGCGCGACCCACGACCGATACGGACGCCAGTCCTCGGCCAGCGGTTCAAGCTCGTCCGGCGGCGTGTCGGGAGGCAACGCGTACTCCGCGCACAGAATCTGGTGAAGCTGCGTGTCCAGCCGGGGGAAGAGATCAGGGTGTCCCGCGCCGTGCAGCAGGATCTGCTCGGCGGAGAACGCTCCGATGCCCGGGATCGCACACAGCCGGGTCATCGCGTCGGGAATCGGCAGCGCCAGCAGCTCTTCGGTGTCCAGACGGCCGTCCGCCGCTGCCCGCGCGACAGCTCGAAGGCGGGCAAGCCGGAACGGCCCCACCGACGGCTCGTCACCCAGTTCGGCCAGAATCTGCGGCGAGGGAAAGGAAAACGGCCCGTCGTCGCCCACCTGACGGCCATGTCGCACAGCGAGCTGCTCGCGCAACCGCATCGCCTGCGGAACCCGCATTCCTTGCGTGAGCACGGCCCAGCAAGCCGCTTCATACGGCGACGAATACAGCACGGGGCGTGCTCCGCTGTGGCGGGCGTGCAGCCGCCGAACGACCGAGTCTCGACTCGCGACCTCGGCGAACCCGGATTCGTCGACATCGAGCGAAAGCATCCGGCTCACCTGTGCGACCACTCGCGCGGCGATCTCCACCGGAGCCGCCACGCCGACTTCGACCGTGCTCGGAGATCTCTGCCGGATCGCGGCCCCGGCATGGGTCCAGGTCCCCTCCACCGGGAACGCCACCCGCAGCACGCCCGGTTCGGCACAGAAGGATCCGGCCGGGCCCGTCCCGGCCAGCCACTGCGAAGCAGCACTCAGGTCGAATGCCCCGTGCACGGCGATTTCGCCGGTGGGCAGGTCGATCGGGCGCAGGATCGGTGCGGTCATCAGTCAGTCCTCCTCGCTGGTCTCCGCGGGTCGGAGACCGTGCGGACGACGTTAGGAACCGGCACCGACAATGCCGGTCGTCGAACGCCTGATCGGGCAGATCTTCACTCTAACGAGTGAGCCGTTAATACCGCATACTGCCGGTATCCCCGTCGAGAGGACCCCCGTGCCGCACCAAAGCACCCAGCAACGGCTCACCGACCTGCTCAGCGAGCCGGCCACCGCAGTCGAAGGCTTCCTCGACACGCTCGGCGACGCGGCCCAGGCCGGCCCGTCGACCGGGCTCACTCAGCGGCTCATGCGCACCACGCTGCTGCCCCAGGTCTACGAACGTTACTGGCGTCCTGTGCTCGGCCGCGTCCTCAAAGGCCCCGGGGGCCCGAGCATGACCGACGAGATCGCACTGGCCTCCGAACGGCTCGCGCTGCGGTCAGGTCAGGTCGTGCTCGACGTCGCGTGCGGGACTGGCCGGTTCACACGTGCGTTCGGTGACGCAGTGGGTCCGGATGGACTCGCGATCGGCCTGGACGGCGCACGGAGCATGCTTTCGCGCGCGGTCGAAGAGACTGACTCGCCGACCGTGGCTTACCTTCGCGCCGACGCGGTCGAGCCGCCGCTGCTTTCGTCCACTGTGGACGCTATCTGCTGTTTCGCCGCCCTGCACATGTTCGCCGAGCCGGAACGCGCGCTCGATTCGTTCGTCCGGATTCTGCGTCCCGGGGGACGGATCGTCCTGCTCACGAGTGCTCGCCGCGACTGCCAGCTCGCCCGGATCGCCGACACCGCAGGAGGAATCGTCAGCGGACAACGCATGTTCGACCGCGGGGAGATCGCGGCCGGCTTGCGTGCGCGTGGCTTCGACGAGATGCACGAGCAGTACTTCGGCGTCGCGCAGCTCGTCTCCGGTCGGCTGTCTGACGTGCAGTGATCCATTTCTGTCGGGGTTCGGGGATAGCATTCCCCGCATGACCCACGCCGCACCTGTCCCACCCGACGACAGCCACCTCCGTTCCCTCATCGAAGCCACCGCCGATGCCGTGGCCGCCGCCGAACCGCTCAGCTCCGACTTCGCGGGAGCTGACGCGGAAACCCGTGCTGCGGTTGAAGAAGAAGTGCGTTCCCGAGCCGACGAACTCGTCGCGCTCAGCCAGGATCTGCATGCGCATCCCGAAGAAGGATTCGCGGAACACCGGTCCGTCGGCGCGCTCGCCGAGTTGCTGCGAGCTCACGGACACGAGGTCACCGTCGGGCTCGGCGGGCTGGACACCGCGCTGCGCACCGGAACCCCGGACAACAACGGGCCGCACATCGCGGTCCTGTCCGAATACGACGCGCTGCCTGGGTTGGGGCATGGCTGCGGGCACAACGTTATTTGCACCGCCGGAGCCGGTGGGTTCCTCGGTGCGGCGGCAGTGGCCGAACGGCTCGGCGGACGGGTGTCGCTGGTGGGCACTCCCGCGGAGGAGGGCGGTGGCGGCAAGGAAACGCTCGCGCGAGCCGGGGTTTTCGACGATGTCGATGCGGTGATCATGCTGCACCCGTTCAGCCATGACATCGCATTGCATCCGTTCCTCGGCAGGCGGCAGCTCGAGATGGTGTTCCATGGAGTCGGCGCACATGCTTCGGCGCAGCCGTTCATGGGACGCAACGCGCTCGACGCGGCGGTGGCGGCCTACCAAGGAGTGTCCGCGCTGCGGCAACAGTTGCCGTCGACCGACCGAGTGCACGGCATCTTCACCGATGGCGGCGCGCGGCCGAACGTGATCCCCGAGCGGGCGGCTCTGTTGTTCTACCTCCGGTCAGCGAATCCCGAGACGCTGCGCGATCTGGCCAGCCGAATGACCGCGATCGCCCACGGCGCGGCCGAAATGACCGGCTGCGGGGTGGAATTGCACTGGGACGCACAGCCCGCGTACCTGCCGATCCGGTTCAATACGACGCTGGCCGGCCGGTGGTCGGTCAATCAACAGGGCACCGGGCGGAAACCGCTGCCACCGGGAATCGTGCCGGAGTTCCTGACCGGAAGCACCGACCTCGGGAATTTGTCCTACCGCATGCCCGCACTGCACCCAATGATCGCGGTGTCCGGGCCGACGGTCGCGTTGCACACCAAGGAATTCGCCGAGGCTGCCGGGTCGCCGGCGGGCGACCAGGCGGTCGTCGACGGCGCGCTGGGGCTGGCTCTGACCGCCGCCGATTATCTCGCCGACGCGGAGCTGCGCAAAGCCGTGCACGACGAGTTCGAGGGATCGGGAGGAGCGCTGGATGTGCCGAGTTTCTTCGACTGACCGGTGTTGGAAGAGAAAGCGTGGATGACCATGGTCCGAGAGGCTGGAAAGGAGGTGCACTGCGGCCGGTTTGACGGGCTGAGCTGACGCTGCGGACGAGCCGGGCTGATGCTGCGCCGGGAGCGGTAGCGGGTTCTAGCGGGCTGGTTGCACGGCACGGCACGGCACGGCACGGCACGGCACGGCACGGCACGGCACGGCACGGCACGGCA
>NZ_JACJHR010000034.1 GCF_014174495.1 Amycolatopsis echigonensis | reverse complement strand
GCCTTGACAAGCACCCCCGCGCCGTAGTCACACTCAGCTTCGGGGTGCCCCCACCGCACAAGCCGCAGCGAAACCGCAGCGGAATCGGCCTCACGCGACCAGCAACGTCTTCCCAATCGTGCCCCGCGATTCGATCGCCGCGTGCGCGTCGGCCGCGCGTTCCAGCGGGAACCGCTGCCCGATCACCGGCGTGAGCTGCCCGGACGCCGCAGCCGCCAGCGCCGATTCGGTGTAGCCGCGCATCGCCGCCGCGTCGCCGATCGACCGGACCAACTTGACGCCGCGCGCGGCAGCGTCCTCTTCGGACACTTCGGACCACGAACCGCTTGCCAGACCGTAAAGGGCCATCCGGCCGCCGGGTCGCACCAAGGTGAAGGCGGCGGTGCCGACCGCGCCTCCCACGCCGTCGAACACCACGTCCACCTCACCGACCTTCGCGGTCCACTGCGGATCGGTGTAGTCGACCGCCAAATCCGCGCCCAACTCCCGAGCATGGGCAAGCTTTTCCGGGCCTCCCGCCGCTGCCACGACCTCCGCGCCCGCGGCCTTCGCCAGTTGCACCAAGAGGCTGCCGACCCCTCCTGCGGCAGCCTCGACGAGCACCCGTTCCTCTGGCGCTACCGCAGTCGCGTGCACCAGCCCGGTCGCCGTGCGGCCGTCGGCCAGCAACGCGACGGCCGCGTCGAGGCTCAGCGCGTGCGGCACCGGGAAGACCAGCTCCGCGTCCACGACCACGCGCTGGGCGTAACCGCCGCTGCCGCCAGTCGACGTCACCACACGTTTTCCGACCAGCGACAGGTCCACGCCCTCCCCGGCGCGGCTGATCACACCCCCGACGCCGTTGCCGGGCACCATCGGCAGCGCGGCCTGGTACGGCCCCGACCCCGTCGCCCGGAACTGCGTTTCCACGAAGGTGACGTTCGCGAACGCCACCTCGATCAGCACCTGGCCCGGCCCGGGAGCCGGATCGGGGGCCTCCCCCGCTTCCAGCACCGCCGGCCCGCCGAACTCCCGCAGCCACACCGCTCGCATGTAAGCCCTTCCTCGATTCTCCGCCGGGAGCCAGCCAACTACCTCGAGTGCGGTCGAGGTCAAGGGCATTGTCCTGGCAGCACTACCGACCCAGCGCAAGACTGTGGCGGCGGGATGATGACACCGCCGTCCGGGTAGATCACCGTGAGTGGCAACACCTTCGACAGAACCGCCGCCAGGAGGCAAGCAGTGCGCATCGCCGTTCCCCGTGAGATCAAGAAGCACGAGTACCGGGTCGCGTTGACCCCGGCCGGCGTGCACGAACTGGTCGGTCGCGGGCACGACGTCTTCGTCGAGACGGGTGCCGGGATCGGGTCGTCCATCACGGACGAGGAGTACGTCGCCGCGGGCGCCAAGGTGCTCGCCACCGCGGAGGAGACGTGGTCCGAGGGCGAGCTCGTGCTGAAGGTCAAGGAGCCGATCGCCGAGGAGTACCCGCGCCTGCGCAAGGATCTGGTGCTGTTCACCTACCTGCACATCGCCGCGGACCGTCCGCTGACCGACGCGCTGCTGGCCGCGGGCACCACCGCGATCGCCTACGAGACGGTGCAGAAGCCGAACGGCGCGCTGCCGCTGCTGGCTCCGATGTCCGAGGTCGCGGGCCGCCTGGCCCCGCAGGTCGGCGCCTACGCCCTGATGAAGCCGAGCGGCGGCCGGGGCGTCCTGCCCGGCGGCATCCCCGGCGTGCACCCGGCCCGCGTGGTCGTCATCGGCGGCGGGGTGGCGGGCCTCAACGCCGCCCGCGTCGCACTGGGCCTCGGCTCGGACGTCGAGATCCTCGACACGAACGTCGACCGCCTCCGCCAGATCGACAACGACTTCGGCGGCCGCATCCGCACCGTGACTTCGAACCGCCTCTCCGTGGAGGAATCGGTCCTCGAGGCGAACATGGTCATCGGCGCGGTCCTGGTCCCGGGCGCGAAGGCTCCGAAGCTGGTCTCCAACGACCTGGTCTCCCGGATGAAGCCGGGCAGCGTTCTCGTGGACATCGCCATCGACCAAGGCGGCTGCTTCGCCGACTCGCGCCCGACCACGCACGACGACCCGACCTACACGGTCCACAACTCGGTCTTCTACTGCGTGGCCAACATGCCCGGCGCAGTCCCGCGCACGAGCACTTACGGCCTCACCAACGTCACGCTCCCCTATGCGGTGCAGTTGGCGGACAAGGGCTGGAAGCAAGCGCTGTCCGCGGACCCGTCCCTCGCCCTGGGCCTGAACACCCACTCCGGCGCCCTGACGAACGCCCCAGTCGCCACCGCCCACAACCTCCCCCACACCCCAGTGGAAACCGCCCTGGCCTAACTAACAAGAACAAGAAGCGGCGAGGACCAACCAGTCCTCGCCGCTTCCTGTTGCGCCACAACTCTTTTTGTTCCAACCACACCCACCACCCAACCGCCGCCGAAGGCACCGCGGGGGTCCGGGGGCTCGGCCCCCGGGTACTACGACGCCCCTTCCCGGGCGAAGCGCGGCCACGCGCGAGCACAGGGAGGGAAGAAGGGGCGACCCGCTCAACCAGCCTGGGGGTCACTGGGAGCGGGTCGCCGGGTACTAGCTTAAAGAACATTGGGCCGGAGCGCTCGTTCGGGGGTGGATTTCGGCGGGGTTCTCACCCGTGACCAGGTGAACGTTCAACTTTTCACGTTTGCCGCCGGGACCAGGGTTTCCCTGCTCCACGAGGCTTCCGGGGCGCTTCGCGGCTCGCTGGCGTGCCGTTCGTCACCTCTGCCGCGGGGAGCGCCGGTTGTGCCCGTTTGGTCCGGGCCGACGGCTCTCGCGGGAATAAATTGTCGGTGCCGCTCCCTAACCTTGTGATGTGACCACCACTGCGACGCCTGCGCGTCAAGACCGTCCGATCGCTGAGACGGCGCCCCAACCGGTCGGCTGGGTGCGCCGATTGTCCGCTGCCTGCTGGGAGCACCGCGGCGTTGTCGTGCTCGCGATGACGGCGGCGATTCTGAGCGTCGGCGTGCAGGCGGCGAGTCCGTTGCTGGTGCGGTCGGCGGTGGACGACGCGGTGGCCGGGCATACGTCGCAGCTGGCCGGGCTCGCGGTGGGGCTGGTGGCGTTGCAGCTCGTCGCGTTCGGGTCGGCGTTCCTGCGCCGGTATGTCGGCGGGCGGCTGGCGCTGGACGTGCAGCACGATCTGCGGAACCGGGTGTTCGGCGCGGTGTCGCGGCTGGACGGCGGGAAGCAGGACGCGTTGCGCACCGGGCAGGTCGTGTCGCGTGCGATCTCGGATCTGCAGCTGGTCACCGGGTTGCTGATGCAGGTTCCGCTGTCGGCAGGTTCGGTGATTTTCGCGGTGCTGGCGCTGGGCGCGATGCTGTGGATGTCGCCGCTGCTCACGCTCATCGCGTTGGTGGTCGCGCCCGCGGTCGGGATCGTCGTGGCGCTGAGCCGGCGGCGGTTGTTCCCGGCGACCTGGTCCGCGCAGCAGCGCGCGGCGGATGTCGCGCAGCACGTCGAGGAAACCGTCACCGGCGTGCGGGTGGTGAAGGGTTTCGGGCAGGAGGCGCGCGAGGTCGCGCGGCTGGAGCGCACGGCGCGGAAGCTTTTCGCGGAGCGGTTGCGCGCGGCCAAGCTGTCCGCGTTGCCGACAGCGACCACATCGGCACTGCCCGCCGCCGGTCAGGTCGCGGTGCTGGCGATCGGCGGCATGCTGGCGTTGAACGGGCAGATCAGTCTCGGCACGTTCCTCGCGTTCGCCACCTATCTCGCGGCGTTGATCGGACCGGCGCGGTTCCTGTCCAGTCTGGTCGTGCAGGCGCAGCTCACGCGTGCTGGTGCGGAGCGGGTGTACGAGCTGATCGACGCGCAGCCGGAGGTCACCGACAGCCCCGACGCGCGGCCGTTGCCGCCCGGCACGCTGGGTGTCGCGCTGAACGACGTGAAATTCGGCTACACCCGCAGCGACCCGGTGCTCGACGGGCTCACCCTGGAAGCGCGCCCCGGCGAAACGCTCGCGCTGGTCGGCACGGCGGGGTCCGGCAAGTCCACGATTTCCATGCTGCTGCCCCGGTTTTACGACGTGCACTCGGGTTCGGTGCGAGTCGGCGGGCTGGACGTCCGCGACGTGCCGCTGAAGGACCTGCGGCAGGCGATCGGCGTGGTCTTCGAGGAAGCGTTCCTGTTCTCCACGTCGGTGCGGGACAACATCGCTTACGGCCGCCCGGACGCGAGCGACGAGGAGGTCTTCG
The DNA here is from genome assembly GCF_014174495.1 of Amycolatopsis echigonensis. GTDB lineage: Bacteria > Actinomycetota > Actinomycetes > Mycobacteriales > Pseudonocardiaceae > Amycolatopsis > Amycolatopsis echigonensis. The sequence continues at coordinate 87,995 of NZ_JACJHR010000034.1, read as the reverse complement.
CGGCCGCCCGCGCGGCGGAGGCGGACGAGTTCATCCGCGCTCTGCCGGACGGGTACGCGACCGAGGTCGGCGAGCGCGGGCTCACGCTGTCCGGTGGGCAGCGGCAACGGCTCGGGCTGGCCCGTGCGCTGCTCACGGATCCGCGCGTGCTGATCCTGGACGACGCGACGTCGGCGATCGACACCGTCACCGAAGCCGCGATCCACGACACGCTGCGCGCGGTCACCGCCGAGCGCACCACGTTGCTCATCGCGCACCGCCGGTCGACGTTGCAGCTCGCCGACCGGATCGCGGTAATGGACCAGGGCCGAGTGGTCGACGTCGGCACCGAGGAGGAGCTGCTGGCGCGGTGCGCGCTGTTCCGCGAGCTGGTCGCCGGGCCGGGCGACGACGTCGAAGAACCGCACCGTTGCGACGACCTCGAGCCTGGCGCGGACGGCACCACGGCAGTCCTGTGGCCGCGGGACGAACGCGACGAGGTCGACGCTCTCGCCGAGGCCGCGCAGTCCCGCGGCGGTACACCCGGCGGCGGGAGCGGGTTCGTCGGCAGCGGCGGCGCGGACGTGCCGCCGACCCCGGAACTGCTGGAAGGCGTGCGCCGGCTGCCTCCGGCGACGGATCGGCCGCGACTGTCCGATGTGGACGTCACGGCCCCGGACCCCGGCTTCCGGCTGTCCCGGATCCTGCGGCCGGTGCGGTGGCCGCTCATCGGGGTGATCGGTCTGGTCGCGGCCGACGCGCTGGCCTCGCTCGCCCTGCCCGCGCTGTACCAGCGCGGCGTCGACCACGGTGTACTGCCCGGGGTGGCGAGCGTGGTGTGGCTGCTGGCCGGGATCGGCGCGCTGGTGGTGGCGGCCGACTGGTTCGTCGTGCGCTGGCAGACGCGGCTCACCGCGCGCGTCGGCGAGACGGTGCTGTACTCGCTGCGCGTGCGCAGTTACGCGCACCTGCAACGGCTCGGGTTGGACTACTACGAGCGCGAGCTGTCCGGGAAGATCATGACCCGGATGACCACGGACGTCGACGCGTTGTCCACGTTCCTGCAGACCGGCCTCGCCACCGCGGTCGTCAGCGCGCTCACGCTAGTGGGCATCACGGTCGCACTGCTGGTCACCGATGCCGCGCTGGCCGTGTACGCGCTGGGCATGCTGCCGATCCTGCTTGTGGCCACGCTGGTCTTCCGGCGGCTCGCTTCGCGTGCGTACAGCGAGGCGCGCGAGAAGGTGAGCGTCGTCAACGCGGACATGCAGGAGAACGTCAGCGGTCTGCGCGTCGCCCAGGCGTACACGCGCGAAGAGCGTTCGGCGGAGGTCTTCGCGTCGCGCAGCGACGACTACCGCCGCTCGCGGCTGCGCGCGCAGCGGTACATCGCGACGTACTTCCCGCTCGTCTCGCTGCTCTCGGATCTCGCGACCACCACGGTGCTGGTCGTCGGTGCCCACCGCGTAGCGGCCGGCACGCTCGAAGCCGGTGTGCTGCTGGGATTCCTGTTGTACCTGCAGCAGTTCTTCTCGCCGATCCAGCAGCTGTCGTCGGTGTTCGACGGCTACCAGCAGGCACGCGTCGGCCTGAGCCGCATCGGCGACCTGCTGCGCACGCCGACGTCGGTTCCGCCGGCCGAGCAGCCGGTCGAACTGCCTGCCCGCCTGTCCGGTGAAGTGCGGTTCAAGGACGTCGATTTCTCGTACGCCGGCGCGGAAAAGCCCGCGTTGGAGAACCTGACGCTCGACGTCGCGGCAGGCGAAACCGTCGCACTGGTCGGCGCGACCGGCGCAGGCAAGTCCACCGCGGTGAAGCTGGTCGCGCGCTACTACGACGCGACGGGCGGCGCGGTGTTGATCGACGGGGTCGACGTCCGCGAATACGACCTGCCCGCACTGCGCGCCCGGATGGGCGTGGTGCCGCAGGAAGCGCATCTGTTCTCCGGCACCGTCGCGGACAACGTGCGGTATGGACGTCCGGAAGCCACCGACGCCGAGGTCGAGGCCGCGATACGCGCAGTCGGCGCGCTGGACGGAGTAGCCGCACTGCCCGCCGGTTTCCGTCAACCAGTAGGCGAACGAGGCCGCTCGCTCTCCGCCGGGCAGCGACAACTCGTCGCACTGGCCCGAGCCGAACTGGTCGACCCGGACGTGCTCCTGCTCGACGAAGCCACCGCCGCCCTGGACCCATCCACCGAAGCCACCGTCCTCCGGGCCACCGAACACCTGGCCCGCCGCCGCACCACCTTCGTGGTCGCCCACCGCCTGGCAACCGCCGCGAAGGCCGACCGCATCGTGGTGCTCGACCACGGCCGCATCGTCGAACAGGGAACCCATACCGAACTGGTCGCCGCAGGCGGCCACTACGCACGACTGTGGGCCTTGGGATGAGCGAGGAAACCGCTGCGAACCAGCCACTGCGACGCCCGGCGCGCACGCTCCGGCAACCCACGCGATCTTGCGGCGACAGTCAGGGTGGCGAAGCAGCACCCCACCACGAGGACGCCAACGCACCGCACGAGCACCGCCACTTACCCGGTGTTCGCGCGATGCCGAGCCACAGCCCCGGCACCAGGCAAACCGCACCGAGCCAGCCACCACCGTTGCCCGACCGAGCACGCTCGGGCAACCCAGAAGAACCCGCGGCGATAACCACATCGGCAAAGCAACACGCCACCACAAGGGACGCCAACGCACCGCACGAACGCCGTCACCCACCCGACCCTCGCGCGATACCTAGCCACAGCCCCAGTGCCAGATAAGCCGCACCGAACCAACAGCCGCCAACGGCCACCACGCCCGACCGTGCGCACTCGGGCGACCCAGAAGAACCCGCGGCGATAACCACGTCGGCAAAGCAACACGCCACCACAAGGGACGCCGCCACCCACCCGACGCCCGCACGGTGCCCCGCCAAGCCCCGGTGCCAGACAAAGCCGCACCGAACCCGCCACCGTCAATGACCAAGGCCCCCCACGCACCGCGCGAGCGCCTCCGCCTACCCGGCGCTCGCGCGATACCCAGCCACAGCTCCGGTGCTGCACGAGATCGGGCTCGGAAGCGTGGCCGAGGCGCTGCTGGTCGTCGACAGGCATGGGAGCGGGGCGCGTTCCTCAGTTCGATGAGCCGGGCGATGGCCTGTCACACACCCCCTCCCGGCGCGCGGTCGTGCGAGGGCCTCAGGCCAAGCTGCCACCACGCACGACCTCGCGCCGGGCTAACTCAAGCGATCTTGCGCCGATAAATCACGTTCGCGAAGACATACGCCACCACCAGAATCCCCACGCACCACGCCAGTGCGGTCCAGATGCCGCCCCCGACGGGGCGCTGCGCGAACAGGTCGCGGATGGTGTTGACGATCGACGTCACCGGCTGGTGTTCGGCGAAGGCGCGTACCGGTCCGGGCATGGTGCCGGTGGGCACGAAGGCCGAGCTGACGAACGGCAGGAAGATGAGCGGGTAGGAGAAGGCGCTCGCGCCGTCCGCGGATTTGGCGGTCAGGCCGGGGATCACCGCGATCCAGGTCAGCGCCAGGGTGAACAGGACCAGAATGCCGAGCACCGCGAGCCACGCCAGCGGTCCCGCGCTGGTGCGGAAGCCCATCGCGAACGCGACCAGCACCACGACGGCGACCGAGATCAGGTTCGCGATCACCGAGGTGAGCACGTGCGCCCACAGCACCGCCGAGCGCGCGATCGGCATGGACTGGAAGCGTTCGAAGATGCCGCCCTTCATGTCCAGGAAGAGCCGGAACGCGGTGTAGGCGATCCCGGACGCGATGGTGATCAGGAGGATGCCGGGCAGCAGATAGGTCACGTACGAGTCGGAGCCCGAGTTGATCGCGCCGCCGAAGACGTAGGTGAAGAGCAGGAGCATCACGATCGGCGTGATCGTCGTGGTGATGATCGTGTCCAGGCTGCGGGTGATGTGCCGCAGCGACCGTCCTAACAGGACCGAGCTGTCCGCGACGAAGTGGCTGCTCATTGCCCGTCCCCCTTGTTTCCGGCGCCGACCAGGGAAAAGAAGACGTCTTCCAGCGTCGGCTGCTTCTCGACGTACTCGACCTTGGCCGGCGGAAGCAGCTGCTTGAGCTCGGCCAGCGTCCCGTTCACGAGCACCCGGCCCTCGTGCAGGATCGCGATCCGGTCGGCGAGGTGTTCGGCTTCGTCCAGGTACTGCGTGGTGAGAAGCACCGTCGCACCCTGCTCAGCGAGCTCTTCGACCGCGCGCCAGACGTCGTTGCGCGCCTGCGGGTCGAGGCCCGTCGTCGGCTCGTCGAGGAAAATGACCTGCGGGTCCCCGATCAGGCTCATCGCGATGTCGAGACGACGGCGCATGCCGCCGGAGTACGTCGACACCTTCCGCGCCCCGGCGTCAGTCAACGCGAACCTCTCCAGCAACCCGTCCGCGATCTCGCCGGGATTCTTCAGGTGCCGCAGCTTGGCGACCAGCACGAGATTCTCGCGCCCAGTAAGGATTTCGTCGACCGCCGCGAACTGTCCGGTGAGGCTGATCGACTCGCGCACCTCCGCCCCCTGGCTCGCCACCGCGAACCCGTTGACCTCCGCCTCCCCCGCGTCGGCCTTGAGCAACGTGGACAAAATCCGCACGACCGTGGTCTTGCCCGCCCCATTCGACCCGAGCAAGGCGAAAATACTGCCGCGCGCCACCTCGAAATCGACGCCGCGCAATACTTCCAGCTTGCCGTAGGACTTTCGCAACCCCCGAACCCGAATCGCCGGCGTGGTCATTCCGCACCTGCCACGGCCCGGTCGATCGATTCGGTCAGCCGTGCCCGTTCCCGGGAAATCCAGTTCCCCTCGGGATAACTCCGGAGAAACTCCTCCGCGAACTCGACCGGTTCGTCGCCGACGATGTCCCGCACGGTCGTCCCGTTCGCCACGCTCTGCTCGAACAGGTCGATCAGGTCGTCCAGCATCCGCAGATGGCTCTCCGCCGTCCCCGGCCCGAAGTACTGCAGATACCGGTGCAACGCCTTGATCGCCGCGCGGTAATCCGGCGGCAGCTCCTCGACGCGCGCCTTGTACCGCCGATACCGCTTCTTGTCCTCCAGCGGCCCGGTGACCACTTCCAGATAATGCAGGTATCTGCTCTTGCCTTCATTCCCCATGATCGATTCCCTCCTTGCGCAGCTGTTCGAGCCGGTCCGAGAGAAACCGCCAGTTCCGCCAGAACTCGTCGAGACTCGCTCTCCCCGGAGCGTTCAACGTGTAAACCTTCCGCGGCGGCCCTTTCTCGGACGGCACTTTTTCGACGTCGACGAGCCCGCGCTGCTCGATCCGCACGAGCAACGCGTAGACGGTGCCCTCGGCGAGATCCGTGAACCCCCGTTCGCGCAACCAGGAGGTGATCTCGTACCCGTAGGCAGGCCGCCCGGCAAGAATCGCGAGGACGATGCCCTCCAAGGTCCCCTTGAGCATCTCCGTCGCCTGCTTGCCCATCGAACGCCCTTCAGCTAGTCAGTGTTGCTGAGTACCGGTAGATAGTAACACTGACTACCGGCGGCAGGGAGGGGCGAATTGAGGGAACACGGGAGGAGGGGCCGAACTAGCCCTGGTCGGTAGCGCCGAGATGGCGGGAGCAAGCGGGCAGCCGGAGAGTTAACAGTTCTGCCGGCCTGCAACAGGATCGAGACGACCGCACGACGTCCGAGAAAAGGAAAAAGCCCGCGGAGCGGACGTCCGCCCGCGAGCACGGCGTTCAGCCCGCCGTCGCCCTATGGACGTGCAGGACTTCCCGAGAATCCGCGCAGCCCGAGGTTCAGGGCAGTTCGCGCCAGCGGAGGTCGCCCCACCCAGCCGAGGTGACGTCGGCCAGTTCGGCCCACCGGGTCGTTCCCGGACGGACGTGCGTGTCCGAGCCGATGGACCACTCCGGCGCCTCCGGCTCGACGTGGTCGAACTCCTCGATGCAGGACGGGGTCCGCCACACCGCGGTGCAGGAATCGCACATCAGCACGACCTTGCCGTGCTCGGTGACGAGCGGGCGGATCAACCCCTGGTCCCAGAACGACGGACATTCGACCAGCCACATCGCGTCACCACCGCCTCGCGCCTCGGAAACCGCTGCGCCCCGAGTGAGGCCGCAGCCTTTCGACAGCACAACACCGCTCAGTGAACGAGTCGCTACGCAAATGCCAACTCGGCCGGAACAGGCGCGGACCATGCCGGACGGCCGAACGCCGCGTCGCCTCGACGAAATGATCCAAGGCCGCTTCGGACCACCCGGAGCCCGCACCCCGCGACCGCTGCCGACAAGCGCGGCGACCGATCCCGCCGGCGCACTCGCCCGTCCCACCGACGGGCCACTCGACGGCACACCCACCTCGACCTCGAACCCGGCGCACGAGGCACCCGTCGCGCGCCTCTCCCGGGGAGAGGCGCCGCAGGCGACTGGACGAGAGCCATCTGCTCCGCCGACCTGCGCCGAAGCCGGAGCGCATGGTCCGAACCAAACCAGGCACTCGCCGCAACCAGCCGAGCGGACGGCGGCACGGGCAGCGCCTGTGGCCGAGATCACTCCAAACCAGCCGAGGTGAGGGCATTCGGCCCTTGCGACGCGTACGGTGGTCCCTGCTGTCTGTCAGGCTGGGCCTCTCAACCGATCCAGACAATGACCTGTCTCACGAGCGTCCAGGCGGCGTGTTTCGGGCCACCGGCAGGGGACTAGCCTGGCGGTCAGCAGATGCTTGTGATATCGGATCGAGAATGGATAGAGGCGAGAGCCAGCCGTGGCCAGCAGCAGTCCCGCATCGCAGTTCGGTGCCAATGAGTGGCTCGTCGAGGAAATGTACGAGCGGTTTCTCGCGGACCCCCAGTCGGTAGACGCCGCCTGGCACGATTTCTTCGCCGACTACAAGCCCACTCCGGGCGGCAACGGCACGCAAGCGGGAGAGAACGGGGAGGCCAAGGCCTCCGCTCCGGCCGCCGCCAAGACCGCACCGGCCGCCAAGTCTCCGGCCGGGAAGTCCGCGGCCGCCCCGGCGGAGAAGGCTCCCGCCGGGAAGGCTCCGGCGGCCAAGACCGCACCGGCCGCGAAGCCGGCCCCGGCCGCTCCGGCCGCCAAGACCGCGCCGGAATCCAAGCAGCTGCGCGGCGCCGCGGCGGCGATCGCCAAGAACATGGACGCCTCGCTCGCGGTGCCGACCGCGACCAGCGTGCGCGCGGTCCCGGCGAAGCTGATGGCGGACAACCGCATCGTCATCAACAACCACCTCAAGCGCACCCGCGGCGGCAAGATCTCCTTCACGCACCTCATCGGCTACGCCATGGTGCGGGCGCTGAAGGACTTCCCGAACATGAACCGGCACTACCAGCTGATCGACGGGAAGCCGTTCGCGGTCACGCCGGAGCACGTGAACTTCGGCCTCGCCATCGACATGAAGGGCAAGGACGACTCCCGCACTCTCGTCGTGGCCTCCATCAAGGCCACCGAGAACATGACCTTCATGCAGTTCTGGCAGGCCTACGAGGAGATCGTCAAGAAGGCCCGCACGAACAAGCTCACCGCGGACGACTTCGCGGGCACCACCATCTCGCTCACCAACCCGGGCGGCATCGGCACGAACCACTCGGTGCCGCGGCTGCAGGCGGGCCAGGGCGCGATCATCGGCGTCGGCGCGATGCAGTACCCGGCGTCGTTCGAGGGCACCAGCGAGAAGACCCTCGTCGACCTCGCGGTCAGCAAGATCATGACGCTGACCTCGACCTATGACCACCGCATCATCCAGGGCGCGGAGTCCGGCGAGTTCCTGAAGCGCATTCACGAACTGCTGCTCGGCGAGGACGGCTTCTACGACGACGTCTTCACCAGCCTGCGGCTGCCGTACGAGCCGATCCGCTGGGTCGCCGACATCCCGGACGGCCCGGTCGACAAGACCGCGCGCGTCATGGAGCTGATCGAGGCGTTCCGGATGCGCGGCCACCTGATGGCCGACACCGACCCGCTGAACTACCGCCAGCGCAGCCACCACGACCTGGACGTGCTCAGCCACGGCCTGACCCTGTGGGACCTGGACCGCGAGTTCGCCGTCGGCGACTTCTCCAGCCGCGAGCGGATGAAGCTGCGCGACATCCTCGGCGTGCTGCGCGATTCCTACTGCCGCACGGTCGGCGTGGAGTACACGCACATCCTCGACCCCGAGGAGCGGGGCTGGATCCAGGAGCGCGTCGAGGTCCGGCACAGCAAGCCGGAGCCGTCGGTGCAGAAGTACATCCTGTCGAAGCTCAACGCCGCCGAGGCGTTCGAGACCTTCCTGCAGACCAAGTACGTCGGCCAGAAGCGGTTCTCCCTGGAAGGCGGCGAGACCGCGATCCCGCTGCTCGACACGATCCTGGACAAGGCGGCCGAGCACGAACTCGACGAGGTCGTCATCGGCATGCCGCACCGCGGCCGGCTGAACGTGCTGGCGAACATCGTCGGCAAGCCGATCAGCCAGATCTTCCAGGAGTTCGAGGGCAACCTCGACCCGGGCCAGGCGCACGGCTCCGGCGACGTGAAGTACCACCTCGGCGCCGAGGGCAAGTACTTCCGGATGTTCGGCGACGGGGAGACCCGGGTGTCGCTGGCGTCCAACCCGTCGCACCTGGAGACCGTCGACCCGGTTCTCGAGGGCATCGTCCGCGCCAAGCAGGACATCCTCGACAAGGGCGGCGAGGGCTACACCGTGCTGCCGGTCCTGATGCACGGCGACGCGGCCTTCGCCGGCCAGGGCGTCGTGGCCGAGACCCTGAACCTGGCGCTGCTGCGCGGCTACCGCACCGGCGGCACCGTGCATGTCATCGTCAACAACCAGGTCGGCTTCACCACCGCGCCGGAGCACTCGCGGTCCAGCCAGTACGCCACCGACGTCGCGAAGATGATCGGCGCGCCGGTCTTCCACGTGAACGGCGACGACCCGGAGGCCGCGCACTGGGTCGCGAAGCTGGCGGTCGACTACCGGCAGGCGTTCCACAAGGACGTCGTGATCGACCTGGTCTGCTACCGCCGCCGCGGGCACAACGAGGGCGACGACCCGTCGATGACGCAGCCGGCGATGTACGACATCATCGATTCCAAGCGCTCGGTCCGGAAGACCTACACCGAATCGCTGATCGGCCGGGGCGACATCTCCGTCGAAGAGGCCGAGGCCGCGCTGCGCGACTTCTCCAGCCAGCTCGAGCACGTCTTCAACGAGGTGCGCGAACTGGAGAAGCACCCGGCGAAGGCGAGCCCGTCGGTCGAGGGCGAGCAGCAGATCCCGGCGAAGGTCACCACCTCCGTGTCGCGCGAGGTCGTCGAGAAGATCGGCGACGCGTTCGTCAACCTGCCCGAGGGCTTCACCCCGCACCCGCGGGTCAAGCCGGTCATGGAGCGCCGGCACAAGATGTCGCGCGAGGGCGGCATCGACTGGGCGTTCGGCGAGCTGCTCGCGTTCGGGTCGCTGGCGCTGGAAGGCCGTCTCGTGCGGCTGTCCGGCCAGGACTCCCGGCGCGGCACCTTCACCCAGCGGCACTCGGTGTTCATCGACCGCAAGAACGGCCAGGAGTACTCGCCGCTGCAGCACCTGGCCGACGGCCAGGGCCGCGTGATGATCTACGACTCGGCGCTGTCGGAGTACGCGGCCGTCGGCTTCGAGTACGGCTACTCGGTGGCGAACTCCGACGCGCTGGTGATGTGGGAAGCGCAGTTCGGCGACTTCGTCAACGGCGCGCAGACCGTGATCGACGAGTACATCTCCTCCGGCGAGGCCAAGTGGGGCCAGCGCTCGGACGTCGTGCTGCTGCTGCCGCACGGCCACGAGGGCCAGGGCCCGGACCACACGTCCGGCCGGATCGAGCGGTTCCTGTCGCTGTGCGCGGAAGCGTCGATGACCGTCGCGGTGCCGTCGACCCCGGCGAACTACTTCCACCTGCTGCGCCGGCACGCCCTCGACGGCATCCAGCGTCCGCTGATCGTCTTCACCCCGAAGTCGATGCTGCGCAACAAGGCGGCGACCTCGTCGGTCGAGGACTTCACCGGCCAGAGCCGGTTCATGTCGGTGATCGACGACGCCACGCAGGACCCGGCGAAGGTCCGCAAGGTGCTGCTCACCTCGGGCAAGCTCTACTGGGAGCTGGTGGCCGAGCGCGAGAAGCGCGGCGCGGACGACGTCGCGATCGTGCGGATCGAGCAGTACTACCCGCTGCCGAAGAAGAAGCTGCTGGCCGCGGTGGAGCGCTACGCGAACGCGCAGCAGATCAGCTGGGTCCAGGAGGAGCCGGAAAACCAGGGCGCGTGGCCGTTCTTCGGCCTCAACCTGCCGCGGAAGTTCCCGGAGTTCTTCACCGGGCTCGACGTGGTGGCGCGGCGTCCGATGGCCGCTCCGTCGGCCGGTTCGTCCAAGGTGCACGAGGTCGAGCAGAAGGCGTTGATCGCCAAGGCGTTCGACTGATCCGCGTTTTCTCGGAAGGCCGCCGCGGGGCACGTTCCCGCGGCGGCCTTCGCCGTTGGGTGGCTCGTGAGTGGCGATCCCGGTTAGAACCGGCATCGCCACTCACGACCGTTACCCGGCGGCCTCCAGCCGGAACACCGCGATCTTTCCCGCGGCCGCCGCGACCCCGTCCGGCGTCGGGGACTCCGCCAGCCCCGTCGTGACGTAACGCCGCCCCACGCTCGGCGGTCCGGCCGCCACGACCTCCCGCAACACCGGCCCGCGCTCCGCGACCGGCAACTCCGTGAACCGCACCCGCCGCGACCGCCGGCCGCGCGACAACGTGCCCTCCTTGGCCGCGCGCACGTTCGCGACCCACGCCGCCTTCGGGAACGCCTGGATCAGGTACTGCTCGCCCTGGACTTTCAATACTGCCAACGGAAACGTGCGCGGCTCGCCGCTGCGCCGCCCCGGGACGGTGAGCAGCTCCGTCGGCCCGAACGCCAGCCCCGCGCGCTGCAGGGCGGTGATGACCCGGTTGATTGTGTTGACCTTGCGCCGGTATCCGGCTGCCTTCGTGTCCATGGTCCCGAGCGTACGCCAACTTATATGAGTTTCATACTTTCTTGGACTCATAGACATACCTTCCGGGTATGCCCGGGGTGCCGGAACGGCAGTGGCGGCACCTCCGCCGGACCCAGTTCACTGGGTGACAAACACCCGAGGAGGGCTGAGTGCACTACGACGTCGTCGTAGTCGGAGGCGGTGCTGGGGGTATCGCCTCCGCTGCCGGGGCGGCGCGGACCGGGGCGCGGGTGCTGCTGGTCGAGCAGTACCCGTACCTGGGCGGCGCGGCGACGATCAGTTCCGTGCTGACCCTCTGCGGTTTCTTCGACCAGACCGGCGAGCAAGTCGTCGCGGGCGTCGGCGAGGAGGTGCTGCGGCGGCTGCGCCACCGCGGCGCCTACGAAGAGAAGACGATGGGCTGGACCGGCAACAAGATCGTCTTGCTCGATCTGGAAACCACCAAACTCGTCTACGACGAACTCACCGCCGATGCCGGCGTGGACGTCCTCCTGCACACCAAACTCATCGGTGCCAGGCGGACGCACGGCGTCGTCACCGAGGTCGAGCTCCACCATCGTGGCGGCCTGGAGCGGGTCACCGCCGGTGCGTTCATCGACGCCAGCGGCGACGGCGCGCTCCTGGCCGCGGCCGGAGCGGCCGTCCGCGTCGCCCCGCTGCGCGACCGGCAAACCAGCACGCTCGTCTGCCGCTTCTCCGGAGTCCCCGAAGATGCCGACCTCTCGCGAGAGGGCTTGCGCGCCGCCGTCGCCGCGTACCACCGAGAAACCGGTGTCCGGCTGCCCCGCGACTACGGCATCGCGGTCCACCTTCCGGTGACCCGCAACGTCATCGCACTCCTGGTAGACGAACAAACCGATGTCCTGGACGCCGCCTCGCTGAGCCGCGACGAAGCCAACGCGCGGCGCCAGGCGTGGCAATATCTGGACGCACTGCGCAAACACCTCCGCGGCTGGTCCTCGGCACGCCTCGAGGAAACCGGCCCTCAGCTGGGCATCCGCGAAGGCAGGCATCTGGTAGGCCGCGAAGAACTCACCGGCCGCGACGTCCTGACCGCCCGCAAGCGTCCCGACGCGTCCATCGGCCGCTGCGGCTGGCCGATCGAAGACCACGCGGGCCCAGGCGTCACCCGCTACGAACCGATCGCCGACCGAGGCTGGTACGACCTCCCGTACGGCGCGATCTGCTCCGCTGACACCGCGAACCTGTGGGCGGTCGGCCGTTTGACGAGTTCCGACGACGACGCGTACGCCTCGGTCCGCGTCATGGGCACCGCCTTCGCGACCGGCCACGCCGGAGGGATCGCCGCCGCGCAGTACGTCGACGGCCGAGCCCACGATGTCCGGGCAATTCGGGCTGAATTGCACCGCCAGCACGCTTTGGCTTGACCCGCCACGGCCGGTGACGGGAACCTTCCCTGATCATCCCTCAGGCCGAAGGAGTCCCCATGCCGAGCCGCTATCGCTGGGTTGTGCTGCTGCTCTGCTGGGCAGTGTTCACGATGACTTCGGTAGACCGCTCGACCTGGGGGCCGGCGTCGTCGGCGGTCAGCGACTCCCTCGGCGTCCCGCTCGCCGCGCTCGGGATCTTCGCCACCTGCTACTACATCGGCTACGTCATCTCCAACACCGCCGGCGGCTTCCTCTCCGACTGGCTGGGCAGCCGCTCGGTTCTCGGCATCAGCTCGCTCGTGGCGGGTGTCCTGATGGTCCTGTTCGGCTCCACCACGTCCATCGCCTGGGGCCTGGTCCTGCAGGGGTTGCTGGGCCTCTTCGCCGGAGTCGACTTCTCCGCCGGGCTGAAGCTGATCACCTCCTGGTTCCGCCCCGAGGAGCACGGGTTGGCGAGCGGCATCTTCATGACCGCGACGTCGCTGGGCACCGTCGTAGCCAACGCCGTCGTGCCGACGCTCGTGAAGAACAGCGGCTGGCCAGTGTCGTACCACCTCTTCGGCGGAGTCACCGTCGTTCTCGGCCTGCTGTGCCTGGCCTTCCTCCGCAACGGCACTGCCTCCGCCCGCAGCGGGTTGCCGGATCCCCGCCCGCTCTTCCGCAACCGCGACCTGCTGCTGCTGGGATTAGCCGGCTTCGGCGGGCTGTGGGGCACCTACGGTTTCGTCACGTGGTCCAACACCCTGATGATCCGCGGCGAACACATCGACCCGGTACGGGCTGGCGTAGTCGTGGTGATCTTTTCCGGCACGGCCGTCGTGATCAAACCGCTGATCGGCTGGCTCACCGACAAAATCGGCCTAGGCAGGCGAATCCCCATCATCGCGGTCCTGATTCTTTTCGGTGCCGCCCTGCTGGTCTTCGGCTCTCTGAGCAGCTACGCCGCTTTCCTAGTGGTAGCCCCGATTCTCGGCATCGGCGCTTACGCCTACAGCCCGCTCACCGCCGCGATGATCCCCGCCTTGACCGGTGCGCGCTTAGCCGGTTCCGCCGCCGGTGCGGTGAACGCCTTCTGGCAACTGGGCAGCGTAATCGTGCCCGCCGTGGTAGGCCCGGTCTTCCACGCGACCGGCTCGTTCTACGCAGCTTTCCTCACCCTGGCCGCCGGTCCGCTCGTAGGTGCGCTGGTCCTGCTCTTCATGCGCGACGACCGTCCCGTCCGGAAATCAGTTTCCGCGCAAGCCGCCGCTCCGGGAGACTGAGCGACATGCAGATCCGCCAGTCCGCCGCTGCCGACGCACCCGCGATCCACGCCGTGCACACCGCCGCGTTCCGCACCCGCAATCCCGGCGTCACCGGCGAAATGCCGGAAGCGAAGCTAGTCACCGAACTCACCGCTGACGGCGATCTGCTCCCCGCACTGTCGTTCGTCGCCCTGCTCGACGGCGAAGTCATCGGCCACTCCTGCTGCAGCCCAAGCCGCCTCGGCGAAGACCCAGAATCCGCCATCGGCTTCGGCCCGCTAGGCGTCCTCCCCGACCAGCAACGCAGCGGCGCGGGCTCAGCCTTGGTCCATGCGACGATCGGCGCCGCCAACGCACTCGGCTACAGCCTGATCGTGCTCCTGGGCGACCCGGGCTACTACTCCCGCTTCGGCTTCGTGCTGGCCGAAAAGCTCGGCATCACCCCGCCGGTGGCGGAATGGGCTCCGCACTTCCAAGCCCTGCCGCTGGCGGCGTATAACCCGGAGAACCGCGGGGCTTTTCGCTATGCGGCGGCTTTCGACCGGCTCTGAGCCTTCCGGAGAAGGAGTTCCGCAGTCTCCTGCTCGCTCAACGCCAACCTGCGCAGCGACGCGACCACAGGCTGATGCTTGCCGTTCGCCTTGTTCTCAAAGAGAAACGTGGCGGCACCGTGGTGCTGACAGTGCACGACAGCCGCATTAGCGGTTCGATACAGGGTGAACGGACCCAAAAGTGCGGGATGCCAGCCGACGCACGCCGGGACCACTCGCACTACGGGACCTTTCGCCGCCGCTGCCGTATCAGCCAGGAAACAAAGCTGCCGTCCCATCGTGTCCGCGTCACCCACCACAGTGGAGAGAGCGTTTTCGCCGACATAAGCTTCAGTCGGCACTGAACAACCGGAGGACACGGCGGCTGACGCAACGCGGCCGTATTCAGCGGTCTGCAGCACGCCTGGAATGAGGAACGGATGCCAAGCGATCACACCAGTCGCGGTCCGCTCCAACGACGAGATGATATCGGCAACTGTTTGGCCGCTTTCGGCGACCCAATTCGGCCCCAGTCCGCCACGCGCCAACCCGAGCAACTCTTCTTTGCGCTGGCCAGTAATCCCCAGCGCACCGAGAAGACCGGCCACGTCTTCCACACTCGGTACCCGAAGTGCCAGCTCCCAGTTCGACAAGAGCGCGGCACCAACACCGGCACGCCTGGCCAGCTCTCGCAACCCGAACCGGGCATCGACTCGCGCACGGCGCAGCGCAGCGCCAAGGGCTCTAGCACGCGGCGTCAGCGCGCTCGTGCCTCGCATATCGTCCTCTGGTTCTTCCCGGAAGGATTCTTGTTCCTCAGCTCTTGCGCGCCGGGTGCCCGGGCGGGACGGCCCAGCCGAGCGTCTGCCGGTAGATCAGGTCGCAGTACGGGCATTGCCTGAGCGGACCGTTCGCGCTTCGCTGGTCGTAACGTTCGAAAGCCGCGGAAGCGGTCAGCCCGCACAGCATGGTGATCGACTGGCCCGGTTCCGGGACTTCGGCCACGTCGGTCCGGTGCCAGACGCCTCCGACAACAGGGTGAATATGAGCCACATCCAGGTAAATCACCGCGTCCATCCCCGCCTCCGATGCTCGCCGATGTCTGGAACCAAGGTTCGCCGTGGTGATCGACAGCGGCTATCGCGAACTTTCAGTGGAAAAGATGCGCGCCACGCATACGCACCGCGCATAACGACTGTCTAGGCTGGTGACACACGGAGCCACAGACACTTCACGTGAAGTAAGGACCGGGTACGAGATGGGGATGCGCCCGATCGCGCGGCACTGTCGCTGCGGAGCGCGGCTGGCCGGGGATCACCGGGGCCGGCTGTGCTCGGCTTGCCGCGACCGGCGGCGGAACACGCTGGTCAGCGCCCCGCACGTACCGGCGGAGTTCTGGCACACCGACCAGATGCGGGACGCACTCGATGCCTGGCACATGGGCCGGGTCATCCAGGCCTACCGCTATCACCCGTGGCACGGTCGCCCGCTGTCCCAAAGCGTGGTCGCCGGCTGGTTCGGCCTCACTCAACCACAACTCAGCAGGATCGAGAACGGTCCGGCTCCGCAGGACCTCGCCACGCTCATACAGTGGGCGGGTGTTCTTCGAATCCCGGGCGACCTGCTGTGGTTCAAGGTGCCAGTCGACAGCGAGGCCCCGGAGGCCGCAGCCGAGGAAGGGCGGGACGACGTGAACCGTC
Source organism: Amycolatopsis echigonensis (assembly GCF_014174495.1). Classification (GTDB taxonomy): domain Bacteria; phylum Actinomycetota; class Actinomycetes; order Mycobacteriales; family Pseudonocardiaceae; genus Amycolatopsis; species Amycolatopsis echigonensis. The sequence goes on along the minus strand of NZ_JACJHR010000034.1, from coordinate 72,153 downwards.
GTGAAGTGTTGCGCCTGCTGAGCCTCGCCAGCAGCCTGCTCGCCCTCCCCGCTGCGGATCAGCTCGACCTCGAACGCCTGCAGGCCGCCGACTCCCGCCCTGCCGGACTCGATCAGGGGACTCTCGACGAATACGGCAAGGTCAACGAGCAACTCTGGCGCACCTTCGCGCAATCCAAGTCCAAGCGCCTGGCCTTCCCGGTTGTGCACAGCCAACTGTCCGTTCTCAACCAGGCCCTGCACGAGCCGCAAACTCCGACCGGGCGGCGACGGCTGTGCCTGCTCGCGGGAGATCTGTTCCAGCTCTGCGGCGAGATCTTCTTCGACAGCGACCAGTACCAGGACGCGGCGCAGTGCTATTCCCTGGCCGCGAATGCCAGCAAGGAAGCGGAAGCCTTCGACCTGTGGGCCTGCGCCATGACCAGGCATGCCTTCCTGGGTGTCTACGAGCGCCGATTCAGCGATGCCGCACCGCTTCTCAAGGGTGCCGCGGCCCTCGCCAAGCGCGGCGACCCCGAACTTGCGACCCGCCAATGGGTCGCCGCGGTGCAGGCGCAGACCTATGCCGGGCTCGGAGACCTGGCCGCCTGCGAGCGTGCCCTCGACACCGCGGAGCTGGTCACGCAACTCAGCGGGCCAGTGCGTACGAGCGGCTGGCTGCGGTTCGAAGGTTCCCGGCTGGCCGAAGAACGCGGCCGCTGCTATGTCGAACTGCGCCGCCCCGAACTGGCGGAAGTCGCCCTTGCCGACGCACTCGACCGGAACGTTTCCGCACGCAGGCGCGGAAGTCTTCTTGCTGATCTGGCGTTGGTCGGCGTACAGCGCCGAGACACCGACCAACTCGTGATGTACGGCAACGCAGCTCTAGATGCCGTCCGGCAGACCGGTTCGGCCGGCTACGTGGGCCGGATGCTGCACAACCTCCGGCCCCAACTGAAGCCGTTCCTGGCAGACAGCCACGTCCGGCATCTCGACCAGCAAATCGTCCAGCTCAAGACCGTCTCAGTCGTCTGACTCGCAAGGAGCGTCATCGTGTCCGAGGAACCCGGCCGCATCTTCCGCGACGCCTGGATCGCCGGTGTGAAGCGGCATTTCCCCGGTGAGCCCAAACCCGGCTACATCACGCCGTGGGAAGAAACGCCGGACTGGGAACGAGCCAGCGCCACCGCGGTGTACGCCCAGGTGCGGCAGTTCGTCGAGATCTCCGGCGGCAGCACCGCGAAACTGAGCCGGGCACAGAAGAGCCGCTTCGTGGCGTTGTGCTGGATCGCGCAGATCTACCACCACATCGCGGACCCGAAGCCAGCGTACGTCGCGGATTGGGACCAGCTCCCGCAGTGGCAGCAGGAGACCGACGCGGACATTTTCGAAGCTATCGAGAAAAGCCTGTAGACCCTCGTGAGCGGCGATCCCGGTTAGAACCGCGATCGCCACTCACGAGGACTTCAGTCCGTTCCGCCGCAGGAACTCCTCCGCGATGTCCTTCGCGTTCCGCTTCTCGTCCGTGTACTGCACGTTCAGCTCAGTCAATTGTTCCGTGGTCAACGCCGCCGAAACCCGGTTCAAGGCGGCCGTCTCGGCATCGTTCAGCGTCCCCTTGGCGACCAGCGGCACGATGTTCTGCGCCGGGAACATGTGCTTGTCGTCGTCCAACGGCACAAACCCGTTCGACGCGATAGTCGCCGACGTGCTGAACAGGTCCGCGACCTGCACCTCACCCGACTTCAACGCCGCCACCGTGACCGGTCCGCCGGTGTCCGTGGTGCGGATTTCCTTGAACTCGCACCCGTACAGCTGCTTGATCCGTTCCTTCCACCGGCTGCTCCACTGTCCCGGACCGCCCATCACCAGGTCTTTGCACCGCGGCCCGAGATCGGAGAACGTCTTCACCCCGGTGGCCGCGAGTTCCTTGCCCACCACGAGCAAATCCTTGTCCTGCGCGGGCGACTGGTCGAGAACCGTGAACCCGGCCGGAATCTTCTGCTTGAGTTGTGCGTAAACGTCTTCCGAAGTGGTCGCCGGAGTATTCTTGTCGAAGTACCGCAGCAAGTTCCCCGAGTAATCCGGAACCACGGACAAAGACTTGTCCTGCAACGCTTTCACGACGACCTCGCGACTGCCGACCGGCGGCCGCACGGTCACGTTGTGCGCGCCGACATTCCGCAGCGCACCGGCGTAAATCTGGGCCAGCAAAGAACTTTCCCCGACATCGGACGCGCCGATGATGATATCGCCGGTATTGCCGCCCTCGCCGCCGCCGGACAGCGGGTTTCCGCACGCCGACGCCAGCAGTGCCAGCCCGGCCACCAGGATCCCCCACCGTTTCACGCCGCTCCTCCCGCAGCCACTGCCCGGCCGGACGCCGCCCGCGCGGCCAGCCGAACGCCCTTGGGCACCAACGCCCGCTGCGCCGCGGCGAGCAGCAGGTCGACCACAATCGCCAGCAGGGCGGTGAGAATCGCGCCCGCGACGACCTCGGTGTAGTCCAAAATGGCCAGTCCGTCGAGCAGGAACCGGCCGAGGCCGCCGAGACCGACGTACGCGGCCACCGCGGCGGTCGCGATCAGCTGCAGGACGGCGTTGCGGATCCCGCCCAGCACCAACGGAAGCGCGATCGGCACCTCGACTTGCCACAACCGCTGCCAGCCGGTCATCCCGATGCCCTGCGCGGCGTCGACCACGTCGTGCTCGGCCGCCTGCAGGCCGGCGTACGTGCCGGCCAGCACCGGCGGGATCGCCAGCACCACCAGGCCGATGATCGTCGCCGTGGTGCTTTCGGTGAAGAGCAGGAACAGGAACGTGACGAGCCCGAGCGTCGGCAGCGCGCGGATCGCGTTGCCCGCTCCGACCAGCACGACGCCGCCGCGGCCGGTGTGGCCGACGAACAGTCCGATCGGGATCGCGATCACCAGCGCGATGACGAGCGCCAGCGCGATGTAGCCGACGTGCTGGGCGAGCCGCGCGAGAATGCCGCCCGTACCCTGCCAGTTCGCGGCGGTGGTGAACCAGGTGAAAACGTCGCCGATCATCCCGCCACCTCCGCGGCCGGGGCGCGACTCGCTCTGTCCCAAGGCGTGAGCAGGTTGCGCAGCAACACCAGCAGCAGGTCGACGATCAGCGCGAGCAGCATCGTCAGCACGATCCCGACCACGATCGGCGAGAAGTACTCCCGCTGGAACCCGTCGGTGAACAGCACGCCGAGCGCCCCGGTCCCGATCAGCGCGCCGACGCTGACCAGGCTGATATTGCTCACCGAAGCCACCCGGACCCCCGCCGCGAGCACCGGCACCGCGAGCGGCAGTTCGACGCTGAAGAACCGGCGCGGCGAGCGATACCCGATCGCCGTGGCGGCCGCGACGATGTGCGGCGGCACGGCTTCCAGCGCGTCGAGCACCGGACGCACCAGCAGCGCGGTGGTGTAGACGGTCAGCGCGACGATCACGTTGACGCTGTCGAGGATCTTCGTGCCGATAATGCCGGGAATCACCACGAACAGCGCGAGCGACGGAATCGTGTACAGCAGGTTCCCCACCACCAGCAGCACACTGCGCGCGGGCCGCCAGCGGTGGCCGAGCCAGCCGAGCAGGATCGCCAGCACGATGCCCGCGACCAGCGGCACCAGCGCGAGGTAGATGTTCTCGAGAAGATTGGCGAGGATTTCGCCGCGGTTGTTGGAGCTCGACAGGTACCGGCCGAGTTCGCCGAAGAAGCCGCCCATCAGGACGCCTGCGGGGAGGCCTCGATTACGTCCAGGACCTGGTGCGCGACCACCGTCCCGAGCACGCGGTTCTCGTCGTCCACCACGACGCCGAGACTGGCCGGCGACGACAGCGCCGCGTCGAGCGCACCGCGGATCGGCGTGCCCTGGACATACAGCGATCCGCCTGCCACGAGGTCGGTTTCGGCCAACGGCCCGTCCACAGTGGATCCTGGCGGAAGCCAGCCGCGGGGCTGCTTCTCGTCGTTCACCGCGAGCAGCCAGCCCTCCGACGGGCCGGAAACCGTGCTGCCGAGCTCGATGGTGTTGGCGGGCGACACCTCGACGCCGCTCGCCGGAAGGAAGGAAAGCCCGCGATACCCGCGGTCGCGGCCGACGAACGACGCGACGAAATCGTCCACCGGATGCCGCAGCACCTCGGCCGGCGTGCCGTACTGCGCGAGCTTCCCGCCGACGCGCATCACCGCGACCTTGTCCCCGAGCCGCACGGCCTCGTCGATGTCGTGCGTGACGAAGACGATTGTCTTGCCCAGCTGGGATTGCAGCCGCAGCAGCTCGTCCTGCAGCCCTTCGCGGACCACCGGGTCGACCGCGGAGAACGGCTCATCCATCAGCAGCACCGGCGAATCGGCGGCGAGCGCACGAGCCACGCCGACGCGCTGCTGCTGCCCGCCGGACAGCTGCGCCGGGTACCGCTTCCCGAGTTCCGTGGGCAGGCCGACCGTCTCGAGCAGTTCGGCCGCGCGGGCGCGCGCTTTGCGTTTGTCCCATCCGGACAGCAGCGGCACGGTGGCGATGTTGTCGAGCACTGTCCGGTGGGGGAAAAGCCCGGCGTGCTGGATCACATAGCCGATGCCGCGGCGCAGCACCGCCGGGTCGCCGTCGCTGACGTCCTTGCCGTCCAGCAGCACCGTGCCCGAGGTGGGCTCGACCATCCGGTTGATCATCCGCAACGAGGTCGTCTTGCCGCAGCCGGACGGGCCGACGAACACCGTGATCGTGCCGTCTTCCACGGTCAGCGAGAGGCCGTCGACCGCGACCGTTCCGTCCGGATAGCGTTTGACGACATCTCGGAATTCGATGGTCACAGACTTCTCCCCACGTCCGGTACAGATTCCGACGGTAGCCGACTCGCGCGGCCTTGGCAGCCTGTCCCGCAGGGTGGCCTACTACTCTCGGACCCCGTGACCGCCCTAGACGACGTCCTCGCCGCACACGGTGCCGCCGTCCGCCCGCTGTACGACGTGCTCGCCCTGCTGCGCAGCGGCTCGTACGAGCTGGCCGACCTGGTGCGGCTCACCGCTGCCCCGCGCCGGAGCGTCGAAGACCTCTTGGCGGCGCTGGAACCCGACCTGGAACGCTCCCCCGCAGGCATCCGGATCGCCCCGCACGCACGCGCCACCTACGCCACGTACTCCTTGCCGCCCCTGCCCGACCCCCTCGACGCAGCGGTCGCCGACCAACCCGCCCTGCTCACCATGCTGGCCGAACGGATCGCGGCCGTCCCGCCGCCGCTCGCCGCGCTGGACCACGTGCAGGCGACCCCGGAGACCGTGCTGCGCCGCGCATTGTGGCTGAACTCTCGCTACGACCTCCGCCGCAGCAAGGTGCTCTTCCTGGGCGACCACGACCTGACGTCCCTGGCTGTGCGCGCGGTGTGCCCGGAAGCCGAACTGTCCGTAGTGGACCTCGACGAACGCGTTCTGTCCTACCTGGACACAACCGGCGAACGCGGCATCTTCACCGCACACGCGGACCTGCGCGTCGGCCTGCCACCGGCCCTGACCGGCAAGGCGGACCTGGTCTTCAGCGACCCGCCCTACACACCGGAAGGCATGGGCCTCTTCGCCGCACGCGCGGTGCAAGCCCTGCGCGAACCCACCGAAGGCCGGATCCTCCTGGCGTACGGCTACAGCCCGCGCCATCCCGCCCTAGGCGCACAGGTGCAACGTTCACTGGCCACCCTGGGCCTGACCTTCGAAGCAATCCTCCCGGACTTCAACCGCTACACCGGCGCACAAGCAATCGGCAGCGCAGCGGACCTGTACGTCTGCCAGCCGACCGCGAAGGCGAAGAAGTCGTTCGCCCGCAAGGGAAGCTCCGCGATCTACACCCACGGCCCGCAATCAGTCGAATCGGCCGCCACCAAACCGGGCCTGCTGGCCGCCGCCCGAGAAATCGCCTCCGAAGGCGGCCTGGCCTTGGAAACCCGCCCCGTCGGCTGGGCCACGTCCGCCCCAGAAGGCGACGCGGTCGCAATGGACCTCACCGCAGACCCGGGCCCCTGGCTCCTGCGCACCCTGCTGGGCACCAACGCCCGCCGCCTGGCGCTGCTGCTGCCGAACAACCACCCAGACCTCGCGGACGCAGCCGCACAGGCCTCGCTCACCTCGCTGGTCGCGGACAAGTACCGCCTTCGCCTGCTGCGCAGCACGCCCGACAACCGCCACGCCATCGTCGTCGCCGACCTGGTCGATCACCCATCCGACTTGCTCACCCGAGCCCACGCCCGCCTGGCGAACGCCGCCCTGAACGTCCCCGAGGAGTTGGCGGACCTGCGCCTGGTAGACGTCCCCCGCCACCGCCTGGCAGAACTGCTCCCCGGCTGATCCTCCGCGCGCGCCGCCGGCAGCCACTCGCACTCGCCACCGACCCAGCTCGCGCACTCGCCGCTCCCCACCAACCGTCGTGAGAAGCCCCCCTCACGGACTCCGATTCCCTCAAGGGGCCCTTCACGGCCCGCCATCCGCACCCACCCGCCACCGACGCACCCAACCATCGAGGCACCCACACCTCCCCCGCACCCCGATACGAAGCCCCCCTGCGGTTCGGGGGTGCTTGTCAAGGCATCTTTCCCGCCTTGACAAGCACCCCCGAACCGTCAGCACACTCAGGCTTCGGGGTGCCCCACGCAACCACCGGGCGCAATGTCGCCGCCAGGCGACGAGCCGCCCCAAAACAACCCCGAAACCAATTCCCGATAAACCTCCATCACCCCATCGTCATAAGCCTGCAAACGCGCCCCCGTCAACCGCGGATGCATCTGGCCCCTCCCCGTAACCACCCGCACCACAACATGATCCGCCCCCAACCTCCATAGCCACCATGGGGTGCTGCCGTATCCGGTCCCGCCTCGACACACCCCGCTGACGCGGGAAGCATTGAGTGATTCCGGGTTTGCAGCCCCCGGAGCAGAAGGTGGTGCTGGATTCGGATTTAAGGTGAGCACGGACGTGGCTCGACCTAGGGCGGAGCATCCTTACTTGATACTGGTGAATCACCGGAGCAATTTGCGGCAATCGGGATATCCGGATGCGGATTTGACTGCGCCTGATCGGTCGATGACGAGTTCCAGCCCCCTCCGCGGCCAACTCCAGCATCTTCGGCGGCCATCACCAGAGTCGTCAACGCCCCGACCTGCCCACCGCCGCACCCGCGCAACCCCGCCCCCGCCGTGGCACCCCAAAAATGGACCACCAAGTCCAAAACCAACCACAAGAAAAGGCTCCCCAGCCCGAAAGCCAGAGAGCCCCTCCCGAGAAGAAACCTCAGCCAGTCACGCCGTCCTGCTCAGCCGCCTTGGCCACCGCAGCCGCCACCTCGGGCGCGACCCGCGGGTCCAGCGGACTGGGCACGATCCGGTCCCGCCCGAGATCGTCCGAGGCCACCGCCACGATCGCCTCCGCAGCGGCCAGCTTCATGTTCTCCGTGATCGCCCGCGCCCCCGCGTCCAGCGCTCCGCGGAACACGCCGGGGAACGCCAGCACGTTGTTGATCTGGTTCGGGAAGTCGCTCCGCCCGGTCGCGACAATCGCCGCGTGCTGCGCGGCGACCGCCGGGTGGACCTCGGGGTCCGGATTGGACAGTGCGAACACGATCGAGTCATCCGCCATCGTCGACAGCAGCGAGGGATCGATCGTCGCGCCGGACAGGCCGAGGAACACGTCCGCCCCGCGCAGCGCCTCGGCGAGGCCGCCGGTCAGCCCGGCCTTGTTCGTGGTCTCCACCAGCTGGCGCTTGATCGGGTTCAGGTCGTCGCGTCCGGCGTGGACGATGCCGCGCGAGTCGAGCACCGTCACGTCCGCGACGCCCGCCGCGAGCAGGATCTTCGCGCAGGCCACCCCGGCCGCGCCGGCCCCGGACACCACGACCCGCTCGCCGGCGATGTCGCGGCCGAGGACCAGGTTCGCGCCGCGCAGGGCGGCGAGGGTGACGATCGCGGTGCCGTGCTGGTCGTCGTGCATGACCGGGCAGTCCAGCGCTTCCTTGAGCTTGTCCTCCAGCTCGAAACAGCGCGGCGCCGAAATGTCCTCGAGGTTGACCGCGCCGAACGACGGGCGCAGCCGGACCAGGGTCTCGACGATCTCGTCGACGTCGGTGGTGTCGAGCACCAGCGGGATCGAGTCGAGCCCGCCGAAGGTCTTGAAGAGGACCGATTTGCCCTCCATGACCGGCAGCGACGCGCTCGCGCCGATGTCCCCGAGGCCGAGCACCGCGGTGCCGTCGCTGACCACTGCCACGAGCCGGTCCGCCCAGGTGTACCGCTTCGCCTTGGCCGCGTCCTCGGCGATCGCCCGGCTCACCTTCGCCACACCAGGCGTGTAGGCGATCGAGAGGTCGCGCGGGTCGGAGATCGGCCGGGTCGCCGCCACGGAGAGCTTGCCGCCCTCGTGCCCGGCGAAGATCTCGGCGTCGGTCACGGCCGCGACGGTGCTGGCCTGGTCGGTCATCGGGGTTCCTGTCGTGGGAATGACGGAAGCGGGCGGATGGGTCTGGGTCATCGAACGTACTCCTGGGACTGCGAGCGGGGGACCACCTGGTCGACGGGCGGAGAAGCGCCCGTCGAGAGTGGGAACTCGTCCTCCGGACGGCAGCCCAGCGCGGTAGCGCCGGCCTGTCGGCGAGGCGTCTGCGCGGCCATCCGATCCGTGGGGTGTGGCGATGGCCGCCGACGCTGCGGTCCGTCAATCATGACAGGCCCCCGGCCGGGCCCGACCCCTCGGTGCGGCTCATGTCACAGATTCGCGATTCCCAAGACGTCCGTCCGGTTTCGGAAGCAGTTCCGTTCCGGCTCCGGACAACGCACTCGATAGGGTGGCGGCCATGGACTTCCGCCCGCTCAAGGTCTCCGGCGCTTTCGAGTTCGTCCCGCGCGTCTTCCCCGACGAACGCGGGCTGTTCGTAGCGCCGTTCCAGGAGGAGGCGATCGTCCGCGCGGCCGGGCATCCGCTGCGCGTCGCGCAGACGAACCACAGCGTTTCCCGCGCGGGAACGATCCGCGGCGTGCACTTCGCCGACACCCCGCCGGGCCAGGCGAAGTACGTCTACTGCCCGGGCGGGTCGCTGCTGGACGTGGTGGTCGACCTGCGCGTCGGCTCGCCGACGTTCGGCGAATGGGACGCGGTGCGGCTCGATTCGGCCGAGTTCCGCGCGGTGTACGTGGCCGAAGGAATCGGGCACGCCTTCATCGCGCTGGAAGACAACACCGTGATGGCGTATCTCTGCTCGGAGCCCTACAACCCGGCCGGCGAGCACGGCGTCAACCCGCTCGACCCCGCGCTCGGCCTGCCCTGGCCCGCCGAACTGACGCCGATCGTGTCCGAAAAGGACAAAGCAGCGCCGACCCTGGCCGAAGCGCTCGACCAGGGCCTGCTGCCCTCATACGCCGATTGCGTGGCGTACTACGAAAAGCTGCGGTCAGCGCACCGCTAGGCGCGCACGCCGTCCTCCGCGATGACCCGTTCGATATTGCGCTCGGCCAGCGCGGTGATCGTCACGAACGGGTTCACGCCGGTGCTGCCCGGAATCAGCGAACCGTCCGTCACGTACAGGTTCCGGTACCCCTTCACGCGCCCGTAGTCGTCGGTCGCTTCGCCGAGCACCAATCCGCCGAGCGGGTGGTAGGTGAAGCGGTTCTCGAACGCTCGCGTGTCGCCGAAGAGGTCGTAGCGGTAGATCGTGGAGTTCGCCTTGTTGATCCGGTCGAACAGCGACTTCGCCGCGTCGATCGACGGCTGCCCCTGATCCGGCGTCCACTGCAGTTTCGCCGAATCGCTCGCGGCGTCGTAGGTGAAGTGGCCGCGTTCCGGGTTCTTGGTGATCGCCAGATACAGGCTCGCCCACGTTTCGAGCCCGGCGGGCACCGGCGCGATCTCGGCGAACACGGGATGCGTCGGGTTGTCCCAGTCGTCGATGCCGAGCGCGGGCATCCCGGCCTCGAGGCTGCCGGTCGTGTCCCACACGTGGTTGGCGCGGCCGAGCATCACGTTGCCGTTGGTGCCCCAGCCCTGCCCGACGGCCTCGGACAGGCGCGGCAGCCGTCCGGTGTCGCGGGCGCGCACCAGCAGTTCGGTGGATCCGAGGCTGCCCGCCCCGAGGAACAGGTACTTCGTGGACAAATGCTTGGTGGCGAGCACATTCCCGAGCGCGTCGGATTCGCGGACGACGAGCGTGTACGTGCCGTCCGGCTGCTGGATGATCTCGCGGACCTGGTGCAGCGTCTGGATGGTCACGTGCCCGGTGCCGAGCGCGGCGGCGAGATACGTCTTGTCCAGCGAACGTTTTCCGTGGTTGTTGCCGTAGATGACCTCGGACGCCAGCGCCGAGCGTTCGACCGTGCCCGCCTCTTCCTTCTTCATGTACTCGAAGTCGTAGACGCTCGGCACGAACGTGGTCTTCAGCCCGGTTTTCTGCGCGGCTTTCCGGGAAACGCGGGCGAATTGGTAGGACTTGCAGGTCTCGAACCAGTCCTCGTCGATGTGGTTTACGCCGAGCCCCGCATTGGCGCGCGGGTAGTACTTGCCGTACATCTCATCGGCGTCCACCCGCGGCAGGATTTCCTCGAAGTACGAACGCTTCGGCTGCACCGCCATCGCGCCGTTCACCAGCGATCCGCCGCCGACGCCGCGGCCGACGTACACCGACATCCCGCCGTAGTTCACCCGGTCCAGGACCCCGGCGTACGGATCGATGTCGTGGTTCGCGACGTCCAGCCACAGGAACGACGCGAGCGGCGCCTCAGTGCGCTTCTTGAACCACATCGACCGCCGGTCCGGCTTCAGCATGTCGCAGAAGACCTTGCCGTCCGGCCCCGCTTCGTTCCACAACTGGCCCATTTCGAGCATCACCGTGGGCACGCCCGCCTCGCCGAGCCGCAGCGCGGTGACGGCCGCGCCGTACCCGGTCCCGATCACCACCGCAGGCGAGTAATCCGGCAGCGGCGAAGGCGTCGCGGCGCGCGCGGTTGTCGCCGAAATGCTGGTCAGTCCAAGGGCCGCTGCGGAGTTCAGCGCGGCGAGGCCGAGAAATCGGCGACGGTTGAGGGAGGCCATGCCCGGCATGCTGACCCGCCGCCGAGCACCGTGGCAAGGCTAAAACGAACGTCATTCGCGTTTGCCCAGTAAACGGCGTTAAGTTTCACTCGGCCGGGGTAACGCGACAGACAGGTTTCGCCGGGTCAGGCGGCTTTCCGGGGCGTGACCCACACCGTGATCGTCGCGGTGACGACCTCGGTCCCGCGCGCGTCCACGATCCGCACCGGAACCGGAAGATCGAAGCCCTCGGAGCCGAACTCCGGAATCTCCGGCAATTCGGCGATCGCCCGCAGCCCGGTTTCGGCTTTCGCGACGTAACTCACTTCCATGCCCTTGGGCAGCCACCGGTGCGTGGCCGGAACAGTGGCCTCGGCCAGCATGCCCATCGCGATCTCGGCGAGGTTGCAGGCGGCGATCGCGTGGAAGGTCCGGATGTGGTTGTGGACACCCCACCATTTCGGCGCAGTCACCGAACAGTGGCCGGGACGGATCTCCCGGATGGTCGGCAGCACGGTGCCGAAGTAGGGCACGCGCAGGCACATCGCGGCGGAAAACAGCTGCTTGCCGCCCGGTTTGGCGACCAGCTTGCGCCACAGCCCGTACGTCGACGGCGTACCCATCAGCACCTCCCAGGTGAAGTTACTCTCCAGTAGCCAAGCACACGACGAGCCTGCCGGGCAAACCCGCCCCGGCTATATTCGGCCGCGTGGCACATCGGCTCTTTCTTCTCCGGCACGGCCAGACCGAGTGGTCGTCGAACGGCAGGCACACCGGGCGCACCGACATCCCGCTGACCCCGGCGGGCGAGGACCAGGCGCGCGCGGCGGGCGGCACCCTGCGCACCCTGCTCGGCGGGCCTGGGCTGGTGCTTTCCAGCCCGCGCGGCCGCGCGCTGCGCACGGCGGAACTCGCCGGCCTGCGCGTGGACGAGGTCACCGAAGACCTGGCCGAATGGGACTACGGCGACTACGAAGGCGTCACCACGCCGACGATCCGCGAGACGGTTCCGGACTGGACGGTCTGGACCCACCCGATCCCCGGCGGCGAGAGCGCGGAAGACGTGCAGGCGCGCGCGGACAAGGTGCTCGACCGGGCCCGCCGCGAAATCGAGAACGGCGACGTCGTCCTGGTCGGGCACGGGCACTTCAGCCGCGTGCTCGTCGCGCGCTGGCTCGGCCTTCCCGGCACCTCGGGTGTCCACTTCGGACTGGACCCGGCCGGTCTCGCGGTGCTCGGCGACGAGCGCGGCGAACCGCAGATCGAGCACCTGAACCTGCTGCCCGCGTTGGAGGGATGAAGTGACCGACCCCCGCGTACGGCGGATCCGGCCGGAAGACGTCGACGCCGTCGTGGAACTCGTCTACGCACTGGCCGAGTACGAACGCGCCCCGCAGGAATGCCATCTCACCTCCGAGCAACTGCACGGCGCGCTGTTCGGCGAGGCCCCGGCGCTGTTCGGCCATGTGGCCGAAGTGGACGGTGAGATCGCCGGATTCGCCTTGTGGTTCTTGAACTTCTCCACCTGGCGCGGCACGCACGGGATTTACCTGGAAGACCTATACGTGCGCGAGGAACACCGCGGTTCGGGCCTCGGCAAGGTGCTGCTGGCGACGCTGGCCGCGGAGTGCGTCGACAAGGGCTACCACCGGCTGGAATGGTCGGTGCTGAACTGGAACCCGGCGGTGGGGTTCTATCGGGCGCTGGGGGCGCTGCCGCAGGACGAATGGTCGGTGTACCGGCTGACCGACGAACCGTTGAAGGTGCTGGCCAAAGAGGCATAGAGCTCGTGAGTGCTGATCACGGTTCTAACCGCGATCAGCACTCACGACGCCCACCGCTGCCAGTGCCGCCGCGTCACCTGCCCGCGATGACGTGACGGCATTGTCGCTCAGTCCTGTTCGCGCCGCTCCCGCTCGGCGCGCCGGCCCGCGAGACCGCCGCGCTCGGCCGCTTCTTCCTCGGTCTCGCCCTCGTGCATCCCGAGCGCCCACGCCCGCGACGGACGGCGGAACAGCAATACCAGCGCCGCCAGCCCGCACAGCCCGATCGGCACGCCCCACAGCGGCTGCCCGGACGGCCCGAGCAGATACCAGCCGACCCCGATCAGCAGCAGCGCCACCACGACGCCGGGCGAACGCGCCCACGTCTGGCCGAGCAGCAGCCCGACGGAGGCGGCGAGGAAGATCAGCGCCAGCACCGCGTAGGTGCCGAATTCGGCCCACACGTTGTTGCCCGGGATCGGCGGGGTCCGCAGGCCGTGCACCAGCAGCACCACGCCGAAGACCAGCAGGCCCAGCCCGGGCAGTCCGGTCAGGACGCCGGCGAGGCGGACCTCGAGCGGGGCGGGCGGCGGGTTCTCGGGATGCGACACGGGCGCGGCCCTTTCAGCTGCTGTGCGGGGGCGGGAGCTTGCCGCGGCACAGCCACCCGACCAGCGCGAGTCACCGTGCGTGAGCACTACTGATCGTATGCCACCCGGTCGGCCGTTTTCCGGGGCGGCGGCCGAAGAGAAAATCGGGATAGTCGTCGATGAGCGGGCGGTCGGCCCGGGTGCACTTGTCACGACGCGCGGAGTGTTCGCCGTCTGCAGAGGAGGACCGCCCAGCACAGGGTCGCCACAGGTCACCGAGCAGAGGACGGCGTGCGCGAGCGGCTGAGCTTCGCGTCACCATGTGGCGCTGGAGGTACGTCCGCCGGCCGAAAAGCACTTACCCTGCGGTAGTGCGCGCCATCCTCGTCGTGAACCCCCAGGCCACCTCGACCACCGCGGGTGGCCGGGACGTGCTGGCGCACGCGCTGGCCAGCCAGGTGAAGCTCGACGTCGTCGAAACCGACTACCGCGGGCACGCGCTCGCGGTAGCGCGTTCGGCGGCTCGCGACGGTTTCGACCTGGTCGTGGCGCACGGCGGCGACGGCACGGTCAACGAGGTCGTCAACGGCCTGCTCGCCGATTCCGCGGGCGCTCCCGGACGCTCCGGGTCCGTCCCGATGCTCGGCGTCGTGCCGGGCGGCTCGGCCAACGTGTTCGCCCGCGCGGTCGGCCTCCCCGCCGATCCGGTCGAGGCGACCCACCAATTGCTCACCGCGCTGGAAACCGAACGGACCCGGCGGATCGGCCTCGGACTGGCCGACGGGCACTGGTTCACCTTCAACGCGGGCCTCGGCTGGGACGCCGACGTCGTGGGCCGGGTGGCGAAACGGCGCGGCAAGCAAACCAGCGCGAGCCTCTATCTGCGGGCCGCGGTGCGCTCCTACTTCCGCCCGCCGCTCGGGCGGCCGGCGCTGACCGTCCGGATCCCGGGCGAGGAACCGGCCGAGGCGGTGACGGCGTTCGTGTCGAACACCGATCCGTGGACTTACCTCGGGGAACGTCCGGTCCACCTCAACTCCGGCTGCTCGTTCGAGACCGGATTGGGCCTGTTCGCGTTGAACGGTCTGCGATTGCCCACCGTGTTCACGCATGTACGGCAAGCTCTGCTCACGGAGAGCGATCAGCACGGCCGCCGTCTGCTCCGCCGCGACGATGTGCCTCTGATCCGCATCGACGCAGCTGAACCGGTCAACTTCCAGGTCGACGGCGACCTCGTCGGGCAACGCACCCGGGTCGAGTTCCAGAGCGTTCCCGATGCACTCACCGTAGTCGGATAGCCGAACGACCTCTGATCGCCCGCGGCAAAGTGCGTTCTGCCGCTCGGCGACGCAAACCCTCCGTTCACCGCACCGGCCTTCCGGCGAGCGGAGCTTTTCAGAACGAAACCGCAGGTCAGAGGCATAGCTCGGCCGGGTGAGCTGACTCACCGATCTTGTCCAAACCCTTGTCGAACGCGGTGCTTCGTGAAAGCATTCACAAGCACCCAAAAACACGACCGCCACTACTGTGGCGCGGCCCTCCCGCGTCACTGTGAAGGAGCTCACGAACATGGACTGGCGCCACGACGCGGCCTGCCGAGACGAGGACCCCGAGCTGTTCTTCCCGGTGGGAACCAGCGGTCCGGCTCTGTTGCAGGTCTCCGAGGCGAAGGCCGTGTGCCACCGCTGCCCCGCGGCTTCCGACTGCCTGGCCTGGGCTTTGGCCAGCGGCCAGGACGCCGGCGTCTGGGGCGGAATGAGCGAAGACGAGCGACGCGCGCTCAAGCGCCGCCGTACGCACATCGGCACGCGTACCACCGCCTGAGTCTTTTCGACTCAGCTGCAGCACCCAGAATCGCAAGCACCACCTCGAACCGGACTTTCGCCCGGCGGGCATTCGCGTGCCCGTGCCGCACATGGCGACACATACCCGGTTCGGGCGTAACAACCGAGGTCGGACACCCCGCATCCGGGTGCCGCCTCGCGCAGGACTATCCAAGTCCTCCCGCGGAACGTTGAACGGGCCGGTACCGCTTCACTGGTACCGGCCCTTCAACGCGTCTGGGGTCCACTGTGGACACTTCAGGCTTCGAGCGCCCACCGCACGTAGCGCATCTTCGCGGTGAACCCGGCCCGCGCGAAAATCCCCGCCGCGCCAGTGGGGTTCGCCGAATCGACGACCAGGCTGGCTTGGTCGTACCCGTGCTCGGCGGCGGCACGCAACGCGGAACCGATCGCCGCGCTGGCGAGTCCGCGGTTCCGGTAGCCGGGAATCGTGCCGACCACCATGAAGTGCGCGTCGCGAATGCCGGTCGTCTCGGTGTCGGCTCCCAGGACAGGGTCAGCACGAGACTCACCGGAGCGCCGGTCTCCTTGTCCCGCAGCAGAAAACTGATCTCGGGCTGAAGCGTGTGGTTCGTGAACTTGTTCTGCCGCGCGTCCGCCGGCAACGGAGGCGCACCCCAATGGTCCACAAAGGACTCGTTGCGGACGAACCGGAAGTCCTCGTCGGTCCCCGCCGTCCGCTGTTCGAGCTGAAACCCGCGGGGAATCGCCGGTGCGCCGCCGCCGAGCAGATGCTCCATCCGCTGGAAATAGCGGGCCGGCGCGAACCCTTGCGAGCGGACAAGGTCCGGCACCCCGGCGATGTGCTCGGCTTTGTGGACATCGACCACGAGCTTCAGTGCCGGATGATGCACCGCGTGCAGGGTCTTCGCCGCGTCGATCCCCGCCTTCACCAGCGTCGTCCCGATCCCACGGCGGCGGTAGGCCGGATGGACCCCGCCGTCGAGCAAGACCCGATGGACTTCTTCCGCGAACGGCTTGTAGCGGATCTTCAGGTAGCCGACCATCTCGTCGCCGTCGAACACGGCGAGGCTGGCGCGTTCCAGATCGGCGTACGGGTCGATCAGCTCCTGCAGAGTGTCGTCCGCGGTGTAGTTCTCGCCGATCCGGTCGACCACCTCGATCGCGTTGAGCAGATCGGCCGAGGGCTGGGCGTCCGCCTTCGTGAGCGGCCGCCACGTGAGGTCATGCCTGCGCCGGACAGTAATCCGGCGTGCCCGGACTGTCGCCGGGTTTTCTAGAGCCGCCGCGACAACGGGATCCGCAGCGCCGCTTCGGTGCCCGGCACCCGGTTGCCCGCCTCGTCGGTCCGGACCTGGCGCAGCGAAAGCGATCCGCGCAGTTCCGATTCCACCAGCGTCCGCACGATCTGCAGCCCCAGCCCGTCGCTGCGCTCCAGAGAGAACCCGGACGGCAGGCCGCGGCCGTTGTCGCGGATCAGGATGTCCAGCCAGCGCGCCGACCGTTCCACGATCAGCTCGACCTTGCCCGGCCGGCCCTGCGGGAACGCGTGCTCGATCGCGTTCTGCACCAGTTCGGCGAGCACCATCACCAGCGGCGTCGCGATCTCGGCCACGACCACGCCGAACGACCCCTTGCGGGTCATGCCGACCTTCGATTCCGCGGTCGCGACCTCGCCGACCATCGGGAGCACGTTGTCGAGCAGTTTGTCCAGGTCCACGCGCTCGTCGACGGAGATCGACAGTGCCTCGTGCACCATCGCGATCGACGACACGCGCCGCACCGACTCGCCCAGCGCCAGCCGGGCCTCGTCGCTCGTCGTGCGGCGCGACTGCAACCGCAGCAGCGCGGCGACGGTCTGCAGGTTGTTCTTCACGCGGTGGTGGATCTCGCGGATCGTGGCGTCCTTCGACATCAGCGCGCGGTCGCGGCGCTTGACCTCGGTCACGTCGCGGACCAGCACCAACGCACCCGCCGGCTGTCCGGCCGGGCGCAGCGGCAGCGCACGGAACAGGACGACCGCGCCGCGTTTCGAGTCGGCCTCGGTGCGCGTGGACGGCTTGCCGTCGAGGGCCTCGAGGATCCGGTGCGACACCTCGGTGGCGTCGAACGGGTCGCGGATCAGCGACCGGGTGAGCGGGGCCAGCCGCTGCCCGACGAGGTCGGATTCGTGGCCCATCCGGTGGTAGGCGGACAGGCCGTTAGGGCTGGCGAACACGACGGTGCCGGCCTGGTCGAGCCGGACGAGGCCGTCGCCGACGCGCGGGCTGGTGTGCGTGTCGGTCTGGTTGCCGCCGGCGGGCGGGAAGGTGCCGTCCACGATCATCTGGCACAGGTCGCCCGCACTGCCGAGGTACGCGATCTCCAGCGGGCTCGGCACGCGCGGCGCGGCGAGGTTGGTCTCGCGGCTCAGCACGGCGATCACCTCGCCGCCGAAGCTCACCGGCACCGCTTCGCGGCGCATCGGCAGGTCGCGGTACCAATGCGGGTCTTCCTCGCGGCAGATCTTGACCTCGCGGATGGCCTTGGCCAGCTGCGGGTGCTCGTCCACGGTGAACCGGGTGCCGACGACGTCCTCGGGATGCGCGGTGGGCGCGGTGGTCGGCCGCGCGTGCGCGACGCACACGAAATCGCCGCCGTCGGGCTGGTGCTCCGCGGAAACCGGAACCCAGAGCAGGAAGTCGGCGAACGACAGGTCGGCCAGCAACTGCCACTCCGCGACGACGGTCTGCAGGTGGTCGGCCGCTTCGCCGGGGAGGCCGGTGTTCTCGGCGAGCAGGTCGGAAAGGGTCGACACGGCTACCGGCCGCCCTCGAATGCGGTGGGTTCGTTCATGCCTGCGCACCTCCTGAGTCCATCCAACCAGAGCGTAGGCGCGGGTGCCGCCGAGGAGCGCGGGGGCCGCATGACACACTGGAACGGTTGACCCGTTCCCGGCCGGTGTGTCGCACCCCGCCCCGGGACACTCAGCGGACACCCGAGGAGAGAACATGTCGAAGCGCGCCCGCAAGCGTCGCGACCGCAAGAAGAACGGCGCGAACCACGGCAAGAAGCCCAACGCCTGAGTCCGCGCCCGGACGTGACACGGCCCCCGCACCGGATCGGTACGGGGGCCGTTGTCGTGTGGTCAGTCGCGAGTGGTGCGCTGGTCCACGGTGATCTCGGTGCGCTCCACGGTGACGCCGCCCTGCGTGGCGACGGTCTGCCGGATGGACGCGCGCAGCCTGCTCTTCAGCTCCGCCGGGGCGAGGTCGCCGCCGCACTTGCGGGCCAGCAGGTGCTTGATCTGCTCGTCGATGCCGTATTCCTCGAGGCACGGCGGGCAGTCCTCGATGTGCCTGCGCAGTTCCGCGTCCCGCTCCGGACTGCATTCGCGGTCCAGCAGCAGGTAGATCTCGGCGAGGGCGTCCTCGCAGGGCATCTTCTCCGCGGGCGCGTCTTCCGAGCTCATCGCTTCGCCACCTCCTCGCGGGTCCCCCGGATGAAGCCGCGCTCGCGCGCGACGTCGGCCAGCAGGTCGCGCAGCTGGGCGCGGCCGCGGTGCAGCCTGGACATCACGGTGCCGATCGGAGTGTCCATGATCTCGGCGATCTCCTTGTACGCGAAGCCCTCGACGTCGGCGAGGTAGACCGCGAGCCGGAACTCCTCGGGCAGCTTCTGCAAAGCCGCCTTGACGTCGGTGTCCGGGAGATTGTCCATCGCCTCGACCTCGGCCGAGCGAAGGCCGGCGGAGGTGTGGCTTTCCGCGCGGGCGATCTGCCAGTCGCTGATCTCGTCCGTGGGCTGCTGCACCGGCTGCCGCTGACGCTTGCGGTAGCCGTTGATGTAGGTGTTGGTGAGGATGCGGTACATCCACGCCTTGAGGTTCGTGCCCGCCTTGAAGGACGCGAACGCCGCGTACGCCTTCAGGTAGGTTTCCTGGACCAGGTCCTCGGCGTCGGACGGGTTGCGGGTCATCCGCATCGCGGCCGCGTAGAGCTGGTCGAGCAGGGGCATCGCGTCGCGCTCGAAGCGCTCCGCGAGCTCCAGTTCGTCGGCCGCCGTCTCCGGCGCGGAGTTGGGGGTGCTCGGCAAACCGTTCCCTTCCCGTTCGGCGTCGATGCGCGTCTGCGCATACGGCAGCACCGAGTTTACGCGGGGGTTCGGGAAGCCGGTCCCGGGACGGCTCCTGCCGGGGCGGGGAGTGGCGAGCGTGGTGGTCACGCTGTCTACAACAGAGCGTGCCGACCGGGCATTCCCGGCGGGTTTCGTAGACTCGCCCGCATGGCGGGCAAGGGCACTCCGGCGACGGCGTTGCTGCAGAAGCAGAAGGTGGCGCACACCGTGCACACCTACGACCACGACCCCCGGGCGGAGTCGTTCGGCCTGGAAGCCGTGGAAGCGCTGGGCCTGGAGCCGGGACGGGTGTTCAAAACGCTGGTCGCGGACGTGGACGGGAAGCTCGTCGTCGGTGTGGTTCCGGTCACCGGCCAGCTGGACCTGAAAGCCCTCGCCGCGGCGGCCGGGGGCAAAAAAGCGAAGATGGCCGACCCGGCCGCTGCCCAGCGGGCAACCGGATACGTGCTCGGCGGGATCTCGCCGCTCGGCCACCGGAGCCGCCTGCCCGTCGTGCTGGACGGCTCGGCGCTGGATTATCCGACGATGTTCTGCTCCGGCGGCCGGCGCGGACTCGAGGTGGAACTGGACCCGGCCGAACTGGTCCGGCTGACCGGCGCGGTCGTGGCCGGGATCGCGGCGGGTTAAGCGGCCTCGGGTACTTCGAGGACGAAGAACAGGAAGCAGAGGAAGGCTTCCTTGTCTCCGAATTCCTCGGGGAACTTCTCGCGCGCGCCCTCTGCCGGGTACGGCTCGCTGATCACTGAGACACGGAACCCGGCCGTGGTGAACGCGTCGGTCATCGCGTGCAGCGGGCGATGCCAGTACGCGAGCACGCCCTTTTGTCCGTTGAAGGTGTACTCCTCGGACCAGCGTTCGACGGCGAAGTAGTTGCCCTCCGGGTGGGCCATTTTGTAAAGGATCGGGTGGTTCACGGCCAGGATCAGCCGTCCGCCGGGCCGGATGATCCGCCGCAGTTCGGCCAGCGGAGCGGTCCAGTCCTCCAGGTAGTGCAGCACGAGTGCCGAGATGACGTCGTCGAACACCTGGTCGGCGTAGGGCAGCGGCTGGCTGAGGTCGGCGACCCGGAGATCCGCGTCTTCGCCGAGTCTTTTCCGGGCCAGCCCGACCATGGTGGAGCTGAAGTCGAAGCCGCTCACGCGCGCGCCGCGGTCCCGCAGCGAGGCGAACAGCGGGCCGGCGCCGCAGCCCGCGTCGAGGATCCGTCTGCCCGCTACGTCTCCGGCGAGGTCCAGAATCGCGGGGCGGGTGTAGTAGGCGTTGATGAGACTGTGCTCGGTTTCGATCGCGTAGGCCTCGCCGAAAGTGTCGTAATCGTTGGCAGTCATGGAATCCACCCTGGCACGACCTCGGGTCAGGAGGCCGGTGCGCGCCAGTAGCGTTTCAGGACTTCCAGCTGAAGGGTGCACTCGACGGCGGTGACGTCGTCGCTGCCGGGGAAACCGCCGCTGACGAAATCGGCCAGGTCGTCTTCGCCGCGGAAGACGCCGTCGTAGACGAAGGTGGACGACGCCGCGGTGAGCGCGAGGAACCGCGTGGTCGGATGCGCGGCGATCGCGGCGCCGAGCCGGGCCGTCGCCGGCGGCGGACAGGAAATGCCGAGGACGGCCTCGATCCGGTACCCGAGCTTTCCCGGCTCGATCTCGACGCGAGGCCGCAGCAGCCCGGAACCGAACATCGCGGTCGCGACGCGCCGGGCCCGGGACTCGGAGATGTCGAGCACGCGAGCGACGTCCGAGTACGGCGTCCGCGCGTCATCGCGCAGGACCGCCGCGACTTCGCGCTCCAGCGGACCTAGCTCGGTGCCGGGTTCTTCCGCCGCTGCCCCCGCGTGCGAGGCGAGCGCTTCTTCCTGCTCGTTGGTCAACCTCCGCAGCCGCCACGCCGCGGAGCTGGTGAGCCTGCGCAAGGCCGACTCCGCGCGCACCGAACGGATGCCAGACACAGCGGGGATCTCGTCGAGCAACGCGCGGGCCGTCGCGGCGCGAGTCATCCCGTGGACCACGGCGTAAACCTCTCCACGCCCTGAAGCGAGCGCGACGTGCGTGGTGTCGTCGCGCCGCGCCAACGCCTTCGCGACTGCGCGCGCCCGGCCAGGCTCGGCACCGATCCACACATGCGCAGGCGGCCCCTCGGCGAGCAGCGACCAGTCGACCTCGCAGATGACGCGGAGCAGGCCGTCGTCCAGCATCCGGCTGTAGCGCCGCCCGATCGTGCGCGCCGAACTGTCCAGGACGCGGGCCAGCACGTCGAAGGGCGCGCGGGGCGCGTGCTGCAGCGCGGCCACCAGGTCGAGGTCGGTGTCGTCCAGTACGCCGTCGTCGGCCACCGAGCGTCCTCCTTCGGGTTCGTGCAGGCGCAGCCTACTCAAGCTGGATCCTGACTGAATCAGGCGTATTTCACATCTTGTTGCCGAAATACGGCGTCCCATGCCAGCTTGATGCATGAGACCCGCAGACCGATGGGGGTATCGAGCTTGACTCGGACGGAGAAAAGGTGACCGCAT
This sequence comes from Amycolatopsis echigonensis, assembly GCF_014174495.1. Classification (GTDB taxonomy): domain Bacteria; phylum Actinomycetota; class Actinomycetes; order Mycobacteriales; family Pseudonocardiaceae; genus Amycolatopsis; species Amycolatopsis echigonensis. Next base: position 50,346 of record NZ_JACJHR010000034.1, on the reverse strand, counting down.
GACCGCCACGATCGCCTTGGGCTCAGTGACCGCGACCCGCGTCCTGGAGTACGAAGGAACCACCCGCCTGCCCGAAGCGATGTTCCCCGGCCTCGCCGAAGGAACGTGGCAGGCGCACGAATCCCGGTTGCCACCGGACTCCTGGGACCGCGAGTCCGGGCTGCTGCGCACCTGCGTGCAAACCTGGGTGCTGCGCAGCGGGGGCGCCACGATCCTGGTCGACACCGGGGCCGGCGACGGCAAGGACCGGCCCGGCACCCCGGCGTTTCACCAGCTGCGCACGGGGTTCCTCGACCGGCTGGCCGCGGCGGGCGTCGCGCCCGAGGAGGTCGACTTCGTCGTGAACACGCACCTGCACGCCGATCACGTCGGCTGGAACACGCGTCTCGACAACGGCGAGTGGCGCCCGACGTTCCCCAACGCGACCTACCTGCTGCCGCGCGCCGACTACGACTTCTGGGACCCGGCCGGCCCGCACCGGCCGAAACTGGCCCGCGCCAACGAAAACGTCTTCGCCGACAGCGTCGCCCCGGTCGTCCACAGTGGACAGGCCCGGTTGTGGGAGGACAGCTACGACATCGACGGCGACCTGCGGCTCGAACCGGCACCCGGCCACACTCCCGGGTCGTGCGTGCTGACCGTGCGTTCCTTCGCTGACCGGGCGCTGTTCGTCGGCGATCTGCTCCACCACCCGCTGCAAATCGCCGAACCCAGTCTCAGCAGCTGCTTCTGCGAAGACCCGGCACAGGCCGCGGCGACCCGGCACCGGCTGCTCGGCCGGGCCGCCGACGACCGCGCCCTGGTTTTCCCCGCACACGTCGGCGCAGCACCGGCCGCGGAAATCGTTCGCGACGGCTCGAAGTTCACCGTGACTCGATGGGGGTCCGACACATGACCGTGGTTTCCACCGCCTCCGGGCGAGTCCGGGGCACGGCGCGGAACGGGGTACACACCTTTCGCGCGATTCCTTACGCCGCACCGATGTCCGGTGCCGCGCGGTTCCAGGCACCGGCTCCGGCACCGAGCTGGGACGGCGTCCGCGACGCCACCCGGCCCGGCCCGACGGCACCGGCCGCGCGGCGCGATTTCGGCGGCATCGACCTGCGGCCGGTGCTGGGTTCGGGCTGGGTTCCCGGCGCGGACTACCTGTCGGTCACGGTCAGCACGCCCGACCCGGCGACCAGCGGGCTGCCGGTGCTGGTTTTCTTCCACGGCGGCGGGTTCACCGCGGGCACTGGGCAGGCCGAGCTCTACGACGGCGACACCTTCGCCCGCGACGGCGTCGTACTGGTCACCGTGCAGTACCGCCTCGGCGTCGCCGGATGGTTGCGGCTCCCGGACGCCCCGGCCAACCGCGGCCTGCTCGACGCGCTCGCGGCCCTGCGCTGGGTGGCCGGGAACATCGCGGCGTTCGGCGGCGACCCCGGCGACGTCACGGTGGCCGGACAGTCCGCCGGAGCCATGCTGGTCGACGCGCTGCTCGTCGCGCCCGGAGCCGCGGGCTTGTTCCGCCGGGCGATCAGCCAGAGCGGCAGCGGCGAGTGCGCTTTCCCCGTCGAGAAGGCCGACCTGATCACGCGGGCGACGGCCGACGCGCTCGGGGTGGCGCCCACCGCGGCCGCGCTGAGCGAACTGGACGACGAGCAGTTGGTCACCGCCCCGGCCGCGATGCCCGCAACGGCGATCGCCGGATTCCGCGATACATCACTGGGCAACAGCCCGTACAAGCCCGTCCTGGACGAGGAGACGCTGCCCGCCCAGCCCGCATCTGGCCCCACCGCCCCGGTCAGCCTCCTGATTGGCACCAACGCCGACGAGGCGAACCTCTACACCGCGAACCTCGACGAAGCCGGGCTCCATGCCGCGGCGGCCCGCCGATTCCCGGACCCCGCCGAGGCCATCGCCCGGGCCCGGGCGCACCGTCCCGGCGCGTCCCCAGCCGAACTGGCCGCGCACGTGATGACCGAGGCCTACACCGTGAGCAACCGGCTCCTCGCCGACGCGCACAGCCGGGCCGGGAATCCCATCCACGTCTACGAGTTCGCCTGGCCGCCGCCCGGCCCGGACCACCCGCTGGGGGCGTGCCACTGCGTCGAGCTGCCGTTCGTGTTCGACCACGCCGCTCTGCCGAACCTCTACGGCCAGTCGGGCCTGCTCGGCCGGGAACGACCGGATCCCGAGCTGGCCGCCCGCACCCACGCGGCCTGGGTCGCTTACGTCACGAACGGCGACCCGGGCTGGCCCGCTTACCGCCCGGACGCGCCCGCGATCATGCGCATCGCGCAAGACTGGTCCTTGAACACCTGATCCCGCACCGCCCACGCCCAGACTATCCGGCTCGATCGGCCGGAGCCGGCCCTCACCCCGAGTTGCCCACAGGCCAGCCAAGTTGTGGATAACTCCACAAAACCAGTCCTGAGCAGCAGAAACGCATCCTCGAACTATCCACAGCCAGCACCGTCACAGATGCGGCCGGACAACCCGTCCCAACCACTCGGCGGCGGCCCGCGCCACCGCGTCCAGATCACTGGACAACGTGTGGTCCCCCGCCACCACGACGATCTCGTGGTGCGGAGCAGCCGAAGGCCGCCCGAACGGATCCCGCTCTCCCTGGATGACCAGCGCGGGCACCTCGACCGCGTCCAGCTCCCCCTGCCGCGACTTTTCCGGCTTCCCCGGCGGATGTTCCGGGAAAGCCAAGCACAGCACCGCGACCGCCTGCCCGGCCGACGCCGTCCGGCAGGCCACCCTGGCGCCGGAAGAACGACCGCCGAACACCAGCGGAAGGTCGTCGAACCGAGCGGAAATCTCGTCCGCCACCGTCAGCCACGCCGTGTCCAGCTGCTTGGCCGGAGCCGGAGCCCGACGGCCGGCCACCCGGTACGGCTGTTCCACCAGCGCCACATGCATCCCAGCCGCCTTCGCCGCCTGCGCTACCGCCACGAGATCCTTCGCCCCGATGCCGCCGCCCGCGCCGTGGCCGAGCATGAGCACCGCGTCGCCGTCGGGCGCGCAATGCAGCTCGACTCGCGCGGGCCCGTGTTCGGTGTCGATCTCGAGCGTGGTCATGGCAGGTCGAACAGCGAGTCGACGGGCTGCCCGGTGTCCACCCGCCGCACCAGCTCGGGACCGTTGTTGCGGACGTTGTTCACCAGGCTCGACACCGGCCGCAGCTCCAGCGATTCGACGACCGAGGGCGGCGTCGGCACCATCAGTTCGTCCACTTCGGACCGGTCCGGGTCGAGCCAGCCCGCCCAGTTGTCGCGCGGCACGATCAGCGGCATCCGGTGGTGGACGTCGGTGAGCTGGCCCGCGGCGTCCGTCGTCAGGATCGAGAAGGTGATCAGCGGTTCGGCGTCGGCGTCGTCCTTCGGCCGCCAGGTTTCCCAGATTCCGCCGAACGCGAGCGATTTCCCGGAGGGATCCGTCATGTAGAACGGCTCCTTCTCCTTGCCCGTGCGCCGCCACTCGAACCAGCCGTCGGCGGGAACCAGGCAGCGCCGCGACGCCAGCGCGCGCTTGAACGCGGGCTTTTCCTTCGCGGTCTCCGCGCGGGTGTTGATCATCCGCGAACCCGCCGAGGGATCCTTGGCCCAGAACGGAACCAGGCCCCACCGCATGATCCGCAGAGAGCGTTCCGCCGGTTCGTCTTCGAGGACGAGCCCGTCGGCGTCGCGGGGATGCCGCTGCACCACGGTCACGACGTTCTTGGTCGGCGCGACGTTGTGGTCCGCCCGCGCCCGGCCCTCGGTCAGGTCGACCGCGGCGAACTCCTCGACCAGCTTCGCCGGGTCTTTCGTCGCGGCGTAACGGCCGCACATGCCAACCTCCTCGGGGTGCCTCGCGGCCATCGTCGCACGCAAACCAGGCCCGGCGCGACTGGCATGGGATCATTCGACCAGGCATGGAGCGACCGGGAGGACGTGGGCGGCTTGGGGCGAGGCGACTGGAGGCGGCTGGACGAATCCGACGTGCGGGTGCGTCCCGGCAAGGGCACCAGGCCACGCAGCAAGCGCAGGCCCGAGCACGCCGACGCGGTCACCGCGATGGTGATCGGCAAGGACCGCGGACGCTGGACGTGCGCGGTCGACTCCGACCCGGACCGCGTCGTGATGGCCATGCGGGCCCGCGAAATGGGCCGCGTGTCGGTGGTCGTCGGGGACATGGTCGGGCTGGTCGGCGACGTCTCCGGACGGCCGGACACGCTCGCCCGGATCGTCCGCGTCGACGACCGCACCAGCGTGCTGCGCCGCACCGCCGACGACACCGACCCGTACGAACGCGTGGTGGTCGCCAACGCCGCGCAGCTGCTGATCGTCACCTCGCTCGCCGATCCCCCGCCCCGGCCCGGCTTCATCGACCGCTGCCTCGTCGCGTGCTACGCGGGCGGCCTGGAACCCGTGCTGTGCCTGACGAAATCCGACCTCGCCAGCCCGGATTCGCTGCTCGCCGGCTACGCGGGCCTGGACGTCCCGGCCATCGTCACCCGGCACGACGAGGAACCCACGGGCCTGCGCGAACGCCTCGCCGGCCGGATCACCGCGCTCGTCGGGCATTCCGGAGTCGGCAAGTCGACATTGGTCAACCGCCTGGTGCCCGCCGCCGAACTCGCTACCGGCGACGTCAGCTCGGTCGGCAAGGGGCGGCACACCTCGGTGGCCGCGGTCGCGCTGCCGCTCGCGGGCGGGGGCTGGGTGGTCGACACCCCCGGCGTCCGGTCGTTCGGGCTCGCGCACGTAACCGCGGACGACATCGTGAACGCCTTCGAGGAGTTCGCCAAGGCCGCCGAGGAATGCCCGCCGAACTGCGGCCACCTCGGACCGCCCGAGGACCCGGACTGCGCGCTGGACGACGTGGTCGCCGACGGGAACGCCGGACCGGAGCGGCTGGCGTCGCTGCGCAGGCTGCTGGTGTCGCGAGCGGGCGGCGGCGGGGAAATTCGCGCCGAATCGTGACCTGGAAACGGTAACTTCGCGCGGCCGTCACCGATACGCAGGCGAGTGCCCCGGGCGGGGACGAACCGGAGCAAAATTCCTCCGTCCGGAGGGAACCTCTTCCCGCCGGACGGCGTCTCAGAAGCAACCTCGCGGAGTCACCCCGCCAGTGGCCCGCGCGCCGGACCGCAAGGACGCGGCCTTCCAGGCCGGCCGGCGACAACGCAGGGCAAAGACCGATTCCTTCCTAGGGGGAGAACCATGCGCAAGACCACGACGTTCGCTGTCGCCGCGGGTGCGGCGCTGGCGCTGGTGCTGACGGGCTGCGGCTCGAGCGCCGAGAACGGCACCGCGGTGCCGGCCGGGCAGCAGGCGAAGGACGGCGGGTCCGGCCTGGCGTCGCCGTTCAGCGACGCGCTCAAGCTGGCCGACGCGGCCAAGCAGGGCACGGAGAAGGCCAAGTCGGCGAAGATGTCGATGGACATGTCCATGGGCGGCCAGTCCATGCAGGCCGAGGGTTCGATGCGCTTCGACGGCGAGAACTCCGCCATGACGATGACCATGAACACGCCGCAGGGCACCACCGAGATGCGCTACGTCGACAAGACCCTCTACATGAAGGTCCCGGCCGCGCAGGCCACCCAGTTCGGCACCGACAAGCCGTGGCTGAAGATCTCGCCCGACGCCACCGACCCGATGTCGCAGTCGTTCAGCAAGGCCATGGCGCAGTCGACCCAGCAGAGCGACCCGACGCAGATCCTCGACCAGGTCTCCAAGACCGGCCAGATCACCGGGGCCGACCAGGTCGAGCTGAACGGCGAGAAGGTCAACCACTACAAGGTCGAGCTGGACGTCAGCAAGTCCATCGAGACCTACGCGAAGGGCCAGCCCGCCGAGGTCCAGGAGCAGATGAAGAAGATGCTCGCGGGCAAGAACATCAAGATCCCGGCCGAGATCTGGATCGACAAGGACCAGCTTCCGCTGCAGGTCACGATGGACCAGTCGGAGATGATGAAGTCGCTCGGCGCCTCGACCGGCTCGGGCGCCACGGGCGGCAAGATCACCGTCAAGTACACCGACTGGGGCAAGCCGGTCGACGTGGCCGCGCCGCCCGCCGACCAGGTCACCGACTTCGGCGAGGTCATGAAGAAGATGGGGCACTGATCCCCGGAGCTTTTCGCGGGCCCCGAGCCACTCCGGCTCGGGGCCCGTTTTTCGCGCGCTACTGCCGGTAGCACGCGTTCCCCCGAACGGGTCGGCCTCGCCCGCTGTGCTTGGCTGGAGGCACTTACGGCCGGTCAGAGAGGGTTTTCGGATGCACAGGACGGCCGTGGCAGGTGTCGCCGCGCTGCTGGCGATCGCCTCGGCGGGGTGTTCCAGCACGCCGGAACCACAGCGTTTCACCGACGCCCGCGCGCTCGCCGACGCCGCCTCGGCCGCGACCCTGGCCGGGCACACCGCGAAGTTCACCGCGGACGTCACCACCGGCACCGTGGTGTCCCACGGACAGGGCCAAGCGAAATTCGACCCGTCCGGAACGTCGCTGTCGATGACGACGGACTACGTCGGCGAACCGCTCGAACTGCGGCTTGTCGACAAAACGCTGTACGCGAAGGTCCCGGAAAGCGCGCGAGACCAGGTCAGCGACCACAAGGCGTGGGTGAAGGTGTCGCCGGACGGCACCGATCCGCTTTCACAGGTGCTGGGCGGCAGCCTGGCGCAACTGGCCGAGCAGAACGACCCGACGCGCACCCTGGCCCAGGTCCGCACGGCGGGGACGGTGGCCTCCAGCGAGCAGACCACCCTCGACGGAGCTTCGGCCGCGCACTACCACCTGACCGTCGACCTGGGGAAACTCGGTTCCGAACTGCCCGGCGGCCTTCCCGCCGAAGCACTGGCCCGGCTCGGCGACCGCGGCAAGACGGTCCCGTTCGACCTCTGGCTGGACCCGCAGCACCGGCCGATGCAACTCGTCCTCGACCTCACGCCGATCATGCAGGCCACCGGCCAGACCGGCGTCGCCACGGTCAAGGCGCACTACACGGACTGGAACACCCCGGTCACGGTCGACGCCCCCGCCCCAGCCGACATCGGCACCCTCACCGGCGGCTGATTCCGCCAGCCGCGGGATCGGCGTCGCCGGCCACCACGGCGGATCCCGCTAGACGCGCCTCAGCCGCGCCCATCGGGCCGCCGTAAGTCCCTGGTGCTGAATCGAAGTCCGTGAAGGAGCCCTTCCCGGACCGGCTAAAGCAGTTCGAGCAGGAAGGGCAACTCCTGCAACGCGTACCAGGCCAGCTCGTGGTCCTCGGCGTCGCCGAGGGCGAACTCGGCGTCCTCGTCGCCCAAATCCGCGGCGTCGATCACCGCCGCCGCGGCCGCCACCGCGTCTTCCGCTTCGGCCGAGTCCACGTGGATCGCCGCGATCTGGGACTTCGGCACCGGACCGGCGAGCCGCACGACGGCCGCGTCCAAGTCCGGCCGCAGCGTCGCGTCTTCGACGTCCACCGACACCACGGCTCGCCGCGGCTCGGCCTTTTCCTCGGCCGCGATCAGGCGCAGCGAAGCCCGGGCCGCGTCCAGCAATGCCGCGTATTCCAGTTCCTCGTCGGAACCGCTCGCGTACGCCTCGCGCAGAGCGGGCGTCAGCGCGAAACCGGTGCCGCTGCGAGCGCGGAACTCGCCGTTGGCCTCCAGGTCTCTCAGCATCGCGATCGTCGCAGGCAGATAAACCCTCACCAGTGCGCACCCTTCAGCTCTTCAAGCGCTTCTTCGATCATCCCGCCGAGCAGCCCGACGTCGAACGCGGCCTTGCGGTCGCCGTTGAGTCCGAAGTAGACCCCGCCGTGGTAGGAGGTGACCCCGATCGCCAGCGCCTGCGTGCGCATCAGCGGCATCACCGGGAACATCTCCACCAGTCTCGCCTCTCCGGCGTACACGGGCACCTGCGGCCCCGGCGAATTCGTGATCATCAGGTTGAAAATCCGTCCGGACAGCGATCCGCCGGCCCGCGCGCCGAGCGAATGCAGCGTCGCCGGTGCGAACCCGCTCACCTTCAGCAACCCGCGCGCGGCCACCGATCTTCCCGAGTTCAGGTGCTCGGCCATCGCGTGGCCGATGTGCTGCAGCCGCAGCACCGCGCTCGGCTCGCCGACCGGCAGGTCGATCAGGTACGCCGCGACCTCGTTGCCGACCAGCGCGGGCGTGGCGAACTCGGCGGTTTCGGCGTCGGTGACCGCCATCGGCACGAGCGCCCGCACGGTCTCGGTCGGCGTGAGGTTCTCCCCGCGCGACAGCAGCCATTCCCGCAGCGCACCGGTGATCGCGGCGAGGATCACGTCGTTGACCGTGCCGCCGTGGTCCGCGCGGATCTTGCGGAAATCCTCCAGCCGCGTGCGCACGACCGAGAACACGCGGCCGCCGGACACCCGGACGTTCAGCGGCCCGGGCGGAGCGGGCCGGGTGATCGTCGCCGCGACGCCACTGAGCGTCTCGACGGCCTTGCTCACCGTGGTCGCCGCGTCGCCGGCGACCGCGCGCACGTTTTCGATCAGCTCGCCGGGCCGTTGCACGGTCTCGCTCATCGCGTCGAGGACCAGCTGCGTGCGGCTCGGCTCGCGCCGCGGCACCCACCTGTCCTCGAACGGCTCGGGCGGTTCAGGGGTCTCGTCGAGGATCAGCTGGCCGAGGTCGATCGTGCCGACACCGTCCACAACGGACTGGTGCGTTTTCGTCACCATCGCGACCCGGTCGCCGGCCATCCCCTCGACGAAATACGCCTCCCAGAGCGGGCGTTCCGGCGCGAGCCGCCGCGACATCAGCCGCGCGACCAGGTCGAACAGCTGGTCGTCGCTGCCCGGCTGGGGCAGCGCGGAGCGGCGGACGTGGTAGTTCAGGTCGAAGTCGACGTCGTCCACCCACACCGGGCGCGCGAGGTGCCCCGGCACGGCGAGCACGCGCTGGCGGTAGCGGGGCAGGAACGCCAGCCGCGCGGCGACGAGGTCGAGCACCTGCTCGTAGGTGAATCCAGACGACGGCCGTTCGAAGATCGCCACGCCCCCGACGTGCATGGGCGTCGTCTGGTCCTCGACGTACAGGAACGAGGCGTCCAGCGCGGACAGGCGGTCGGGCATGAGCCGATCCTTACACAATGCGAGACTGGCCGGTGTGGGTGATGAGCTGGCGGGTTCGCCGAAAGACCGCTTCCTGACCGTCTACGGGCGCAAGCCCGTGCTGGAGGCGCTGGGCGATCCGGACCTGCGCGTGGACAAGGTGATCCTCGCCGACACCGCCCGCGGCCCCGCCGCCGCGGAGATCCAGCGCGCCGCTAAAGCCGCCGGGGTTCCGGTGCAGCGGGCGAGCGCGCATCGGGTGAAAGTGCTGGCCGGCAACGGAAAACAGGACCAGGGCGTACTGGCCGACGTCGTCGCGCCCCGGATGCGCGCCCTCGCCGCCGCCCTCGACGACCGCCGCCCGCCCGCCCGGCTGCTGCTCCTCGACGGCATCACCACCCCGGCCAACGTGGGCATGATCCTGCGCACCGCGACGGCCGCCGGGCTCGCTGGCGTGATCGTGCCGCGCCGGGGTGTCGCCGCACTGGACCCGATGGTGGTGAAGTCCTCCGCGGGTGTCGCCTTTCGCGCACCGATGCTGCGCTGCGGATCGGCCCGCGAGGCGGCGGAAATGCTGGTGGAGGCCGGGTACAGCCTGTTCGCGCTGGGTGCCTCGGCACCGACGTCGCTGTTCGACGTGGAGCTGCCGCAGCGGTCGGCGTTCGTGCTGGGCGGCGAAACCGAAGGCGTCGGCGAGGCGGTCGCTGAACTGGTGACGGAGTGGGTGTCGATCCCGATGCCCGGCGACGTCGAATCGCTGAACGTCTCCGCCGCGGCCGCGGTGCTGTCCTTCGAACTCGTGCGGCGCGGGGTCAGCTGAACAACGCCGCCAGTTCGTCGAGAGTTTCGGCGATGGTGCGGTGGTGCACGCCGACCATGCCCGCGGCGACGGCCCCGCGCACATTCCGCTCGGCGTCGTCCACGAACACACAGCGGGGCGCGGCCAGCCCGATCCGCTCGGCCGCGACGAGATAGATCTCGCGGTTCGGCTTGGCCACCCCGACCTCACCGGAGAAGACGAGCGCGTCAAAGTATCGCGCTAGCTCGGTTTTCATCTCTGGTGCGGCTCCTGGCGCGTTCGAGACCAGCGCGGTGCGCATGCCGTTCGCCCGGGCGTCGCGCAGGTACTCGTAGAGCAGCGCGGCGTCCTGGTCGGTGAGCACTCCGGCGTAGTCGACGAGCAAGCCTTTCAGCACTTCGCCAGCCTATCCGCTCTCGGTCGCGCAAGGTCTCCGCCGCGGCATCACCAGCGCGCTCACCGCCACCGCGACGAGGCCCCATTAGCGCATCCGAGAGATCCCGTGTGCGCCGTTCTGCCCTTTTCGCCGGATCAGGCACACAACGTCCCATCCTCCGGCCGCCGGGCGCACTAACCCGCGGGTGGACGTCCATGTTTCGGGGAGGGAACTCAATGACGAACCACAGCCTCCGGCCGCTGTCCGCTGTCCCGGAGGTCAAGGGCCGACGTACGCATCGCCGCACCGCGTGGCCGTCGCCGTACGACCTGCCGCCCGCTGGGCATCGGCTGCTGCGGCTCACAGACCCGCCCACAGGACGGCGGCTCACCCAGCGGCTCAACGCCATCCTCGAAGTCCTCGCGGGTCGGCGCGCGGCCGGGCAGATTCGCCCGCTCGTGGACGAGGCGTTGTTTTCCCGGCTCAGCAGTCAGGGACTGATGCCGGGCATCCGCCACCACGTCGCCGGGGATCTGCGGGTGTGCCGTCCGACCGAGACCGCGCTGGAAACCAGCACGATCATCCATTCCGGACCCCGCGTGCTGGCATTGGCGGCCCGGTTCGAGCGCACGCGGACGGGCTGGGTGTGCACGCGGTTTCACGTGCTCGCACCGCGCACCGAGGGGGTGCAGGCCGGACGGCCTTCGGTCGCCTAGCTGGGTTCAGGACAGCTGTCCTAACTCCTGGGACAGCCGTTCGGTGCGTTAACCGGCATTGAAGCCGATCAGCCGAGCGGGGCACCGCCGCCCGCGCAGGTCCACTGTGGACCCCAGACGACAGAACGGCAGCACGAGAAGTTCTCGTGCTGCCGTTCTCAGCCGTGCCGTCCACAGAGGACAGCATCAGGGACGCGTCAGCGACGCGGCCCCTTCTTGCCCTTCTTCGCCTGCGCCCGCTCAGCGGCCCGCCGCTCGCGACGGGTGCCGCCCGCGGCTCCGGCGTCCGAGTCGCTGGCACTGTCCGAATGGGACTCGACACCGCCGCCCTCGGACGGGCCGGACATGGTCAGTCCGGATTGGACACCGCCGCCGAGTCCCTTGCCGCGCAAGGCGGACGGGACCGAATCGGAGTCGGTGGCCGGGGGCTGCGGCGGGGCCGGGCGGGCGTGCTTGCCCTCGTTCTCGCTCTTGGCGCCGAAAGCCCCGGCCGCCGCCGCGGTGGCGGACGTGACGCCGCCCGGAAGCGCCGACGGTTCCGGCTGCTGCACGGTTTCCGGCTCGGCGCGCTCGACCTGCAGGTTGAACAGGAAGCCGACGGCCTCCTCCTTGAGCGAGTCGAGCATCGCGCGGAACATGTCGAAGCCCTCGCGCTGGTACTCGATCAGCGGGTCGCGCTGCGCGAGCGCCCGCATGCCGATGCCCTCCTTGAGATAGTCCATCTCGTAGAGGTGCTCGCGCCACTTGCGGTCCAGCACGGTGAGCATGACCTGGCGCTCGAGGCGGCGCATCGAGCCTTCCTCGCCGACCAGTTCGTCGATCTCGGCCTCGCGCTTGGCGTACGCCGCGAGCGCGTCGTCGACCAGCGCCTGGCTCAGGCTTTCCGCGTCGAGGTCGCCGTCTTCGATCAGGTCGTTCCAGTCGAGGCTCACCGGGTACAGCGTCTTCAGCGCGGTCCACAGCTGCTCGTGGTCCCAGTCCTCGGCGTAGCCCTGGGACGTGGCGCCCGCGACGTACGCCTTCACCACGTCGACGATCATGTGCTCGATCTGCTCGCGCAGGTCCTCGCCCTCGAGCACGCGGTGCCGCTCGGCGTAGATCACCTTGCGCTGCTCGTTCATGACCTCGTCGTACTTGAGGACGTTCTTGCGGGTCTCCATGTTGAGCTGCTCGACCTGGGTCTGCGCGCTCTTGATCGCCTTGGAGACCATCTTGTGCTCGATCGGCACGTCGTCCGGCAGCCGCATGGTCGTCATGATGCGTTCGACCAGCACCGCGTTGAACCGCCGCATCAGGTCGTCGCCCAGCGACAGGTAGAACCGCGATTCGCCGGGGTCGCCCTGTCGTCCGGAACGACCGCGCAGCTGGTTGTCGATGCGCCGCGACTCGTGCCGCTCGGTGCCGAGCACGTAGAGCCCGCCCGCCTCGCGGACCTCGTCGGCTTCGACGCGCGCCTCTTCCTTGATCTCCTCGAGCACCTTCGGCCACGCGGCCTCGTACTCCTCGGAGTTCTCGACCGGGTCGAGGCCGCGCTCGCGCAGCACCTCGTCGGCGATGATGTCCGGGTTGCCGCCGAGCACGATGTCGGTACCGCGGCCCGCCATGTTCGTGGCGACGGTGACCGCGCCCTTCCGGCCGGCGCGCGCGACGATCAGCGCTTCCTTGTCGTGGTACTTCGCGTTCAGCACCTCGTGCGGCACGCCCAGCTTGAGCAGCAGCTTCGACAGGTGCTCGGACTTCTCCACGCTCGTGGTGCCGACCAGCACCGGCTGGCCCTTTTCGTGCCGCTCGGCGATGTCCTCGGCGACCGCCTCGAACTTGGCCTGCTCGTTCTTGTAGATCAGGTCGGCGCGGTCGGCGCGGATCATCGGCCGGTTCGTCGGGATCGGCACCACGCCGAGCTTGTAGGTCTGGTGGAACTCGGCCGCCTCGGTCTCGGCGGTACCGGTCATGCCGGCCAGCTTCTTGTAGAGCCGGAAGTAGTTCTGCAGCGTGATCGTGGCGAGCGTCTGGTTCTCCGCCTTGATCTCGACGCCTTCCTTGGCCTCGATCGCCTGGTGCATGCCCTCGTTGTAACGGCGGCCGACGAGGATGCGCCCGGTGAACTCGTCGACGATCATGACCTCGCCGTCGCGGACGATGTAGTCCTTGTCCTTGTGGTAGAGCTCCTTGACCTTCAGCGCGTTGTTCAAGTAGCCGACCAGCGGGGTGTTCGCCGCCTCGTAGAGGTTCTCGATGCCGAGCTGGTCCTCGACGAACCGGACGCCCTTCTCGGTGACCGCGACGGTGCGCTTGCGGACGTCGACCTCGTAGTGGTACTTCGAGTTGATCAGGTTGGCCTTCTCGACCCGCTCGCGCGTGCCCATGGTGGTGGTGTCGATGCCCTGCATCAGCGGCGCGAGCCGGGCGAACTCGACGTACCACCGCGACGACTGGTCCGCGGGGCCGGAGATGATCAGCGGGGTGCGCGCCTCGTCGATGAGGATCGAGTCGACCTCGTCGACGATCGCGAAGTTGTGCCCGCGCTGCACGCATTCGTCGAGCGACCAGGTCATGTTGTCGCGCAGGTAGTCGAAGCCGAACTCGTTGTTCGTGCCGTAGGTGACGTCGGCGTTGTAGTGCTTGCGGCGCTCCTGCGGGTCCTGCTCCGCGACGATGACGCCGACCTCGAGGCCGAGGAAGCGGTGGATGCGGCCCATCCACTCCGCGTCGCGCTTGGCGAGGTAGTCGTTCGTGGTGACGACGTGCACGCCGTCCCCGGGGATGGCGTTCAGATAGGCCGCGAGGACACAGGTCAGCGTCTTGCCCTCGCCGGTCTTCATCTCGGCGACCTGGCCGAGGTGCAGCGCGGCCCCGCCCATGAGCTGGACGTCGTACGGCCGCTGGCCGAGCACCCGGTGCGCGGCTTCCCTCGCGACGGCGAACGCCTCCGGCAGGAGCTCGTCCAGGGATTCGCCCTTGCCGTACCGCTCGCGGAACTCGTCGGTCTTGGCCCGCAGTTCGGCGTCCGACAGGTCCTTCACGTCGTCTTCGAGGGTGTTGATGTGATCGGCGATGTTGCGCAGCCGCTTCACCATCTTGCCCTCGCCCGCGCGGAGCAGGCGGTTCAGCACCATCCGGTCGACCTCACTAGCTGATCATGATCGCGCCCAGGCCGTTCCCGGGCAGTAAATCGCCACGGCTGGCGCCCGTGTGCGCCGCCGCCGTCTCCCCCATCGTAGGGAACGCGGACTGGTCCGCGCACGCACGTCGTCGCAGAAGGTCACGGGAGGTTTCCACAGGTCCCGACGAAGGTCGTGCCGCGAGTCGCGCTCCGGGCACGGCGGCGGCCCACACGCGAACGCGTGCGGGCCGCCGGTGGAGTCGTTCCGGAGGGGTCAGCCCAGCCGGATCACGCCGTAGTCGAAGCCCTTTCGCCGGTAGACGACACTCGGCCGGCCGGCCTCGGAGTCGTTGAACAAGTAGAAGTCGTGGCCGACCAGCTCCATCTCGTAGAGAGCCTGGTCCACCGTCATGGGATCGGCGTCGTGTTGCTTCTCGCGGACGACGCGGCCGGGCTGATGGCCCAGGTCCTCGTCTTCCCAGCGCCCCTGCCGGGGAATGTCGCCCGCACTCGTCGCCGCGAAACCGTTCGCCATGGATTCGGTCGCGTCGGGTGCGTCCAGGACGGCCGTGCCCATGGCGGGCCCGGCGACGGCATCGGATCCGCCTGCCATCGACGTCGCCTCGGCGACGGACTCGGGACGGCTGCGTCCGTAATGCACACGCCTGCGGTCGTGTGTCCGCCGGAGCCGGTTTTCCAGCTTGGTGACGGCGGAGTCGAGCGCTGCGTAGAAGTCGGCTGCGCTCGCTTCGGCGCGAACAGCCGGACCGCGGCCCTTCCCGGTGATCTCGACGCGCTGGCAGCTCTTGGCCTGCCTGCGGTTGGGCTCGTGGAAGAGCTCCACGTCGTAGCGGATGACCTTCTTGTCGTAGCGCTCAAGGCGGGCCAGCTTTTCGCTGACAAGCGCCCGGTAATGCTCGGGCACCTCCACGTTGCGGCCCTTAACGACGATGTCCATACACGACCTCCCTCGCTGAGGAAACTGCGAGCTGTTGTGTGTTCTCACGGCACCGGTGCCGCAGCGGCTGCTGCACGGATTCGGCGGGCTGAAAAGAATTCGGCGACCGGATCACGACGTCTCGTGGCGGAAGCTCGAACGCGAACTCAGCGGGCCGCCGGCGCCAGGGACATGGGCTGCACACCTCCCTGCCTGCGGGTTTTGCTGATAGCGGAGCACGTTAGCTTCATCACGCCGTCCGCAACAGCCCCCGAGCCGGGGGATGTCACGATCCGGGAACTCGTCACGGCGCGCAGTGAATCATGCGTGCGCAGCCCGGAACCGCCGCTCGGAAGGCCGAGCGCGCGCGCCCAAGTTTCACGCGGACGGCTCAACCCAGCGGCACCTCGGACGCCGAGGGTGACCGGCCCGCCCGGCACAGCCGCCACCTCGGTGGACTGCCCCGACGCTGGGGTGATTCCGGCCTCGACCCTCATGTCCGGACAACGGGCGACGACGGCGGGAGGTTCCCTCTTGACATCACTCGTGTAGGTGACACCTGGCGGTAGTGGGCGGTGGAGCGTGATTGCCTCCCTGGCAAGAATGCGGGCGGAATTCTTCGGGCGGACGGTTCGGGGAATCGTTCCGTTTTCGGCTCAGGGCGCGGCGGAGGACCGGTTTCCGCGCCGCCGGATTTGGGTTTCCGGCGGCCGCCGGGTCTTGGCACGGCGGCGGATTCGCGGCGGGCGGACCGGACCAGGGCGGGTTCAGGTTTCGGACGTGGGGACAGGCTCCCTTCAGACTGTCGCCAGCAAGGCGAGTACCGCCACCACCGGCACACCCGCGTTTTTCAACGCCGTGACGCATGCGGCGGACGTGGCGCCTGTGGTGATCACGTCGTCCACCACCACGACCCGGGCGTCCGGCGGCGGACGACCGGCCGCGGCGAACCGCAGGCGGCCTTCCAGATTGGCCACGCGTTCCGCCCGGCTCAGGCCGACCGCGTCCCGTCCGCCCTTCACCACCAGGGCAGGCGCGACATACGCCCCCGTCAGCCGAGCTGCTTCCGAAGCGATCCGCTGGACGTGCGGGCCTCCGCGCACCCGCGAAGCGGTCCGTCGGCTCGGTGCCGGGACGAGGCACCACGGACTGGCGCGAGGACCGCCGGAAGGCAACGCCGTCAGCCCAGCCGCCAGCACGCGGCCCAAAAACGGGACTACGTCGCGACGTCGACGTTCCTTGCAGGCGATCAAGGTTCGCTGGGCGACCCCCGCGTAACGCGCCAAGGCATAGGCCGGAGCCAACCCGGCCAGCGGCGCGCGGAATACCGCAGTGGGGGACCCCCACGTCGTGGAGCATGCGGCGCACACGGGCGCGCCGCGGGTGTCACAGCCCGCGCAGTAGGTCGGCAGGAGCAGGTTCACCAGCAGTCTCAGGAACATGACTCCGAGTGTGCACCCGACCACCGACAGTTTCGGGCCGCGCGAACCCCGGAGTCCAGGAATCATCCCGGATAGAACGGATCCGCGTTCTGCATCGAGTGCGCCTGCGGCCGCCAGACTTCGCCCAGTTCGGTCGCCGTCCACAGCCCACCGGCGTCCGCGACCACGATCGGCCGGCTCGGAGCCGCCGCGACCGCACGCACCGGCGCGGTGAGGTTCGAGCTGTTGTAAGCGTCCATCCGCCTGCCGTCCACCGACAGCCGCTGAACCGGCTGTGAGGGCGAAGACGTCGCGGCGACGAGAGTGTCCGGCGTCGAACCCCAGTCCACATCCGAGACGTCCGAAAGGACGCCCGGCTGCAGCACCCGAGGCTCGCGCAAGGTGACCGTGTCTCCGCTGCGCACCACCGACGCCACGACCAGCTGGCCGTTCACCGTCGCGGCCACGCGAGCGCCGTCCCGGGAAAGCCGCAGGACGCCGATCGGCCCCAACGCCAGCAGGTCGTTCGCGTTGACGCTCTGGCGCAGCCAATGGCCGTTCGGGTCGAGCACCATCCGCGCGATGATCGAATGGTCGACGACCGTCCACACCTCGTTCGACGGCCCGGCTCCGGTCTGGGCCGGACGCCAGGTCGGACGGCTCAGCGAACCGCCGCCGAGGTCGACCGTCGGGAGGTCGCGGCCGAGATCGCCGATGCGCAGCCGCACGCGGTCGCCGTCCTGCTCGACCACCGCGAGGCGTTTGCCGTCGATCGACTGGGCCGCGCTCACCACCGCGTACGCGCCGTTGCCTGCCGCACCCGCGATCGGAGCGCCGTCGCCGAGCGAACGGATGCGCCCGCCGATCGTCATCAGTCCCTGCAGGTCCGAACTCGGCGA
This sequence comes from Amycolatopsis echigonensis, assembly GCF_014174495.1. GTDB lineage: Bacteria > Actinomycetota > Actinomycetes > Mycobacteriales > Pseudonocardiaceae > Amycolatopsis > Amycolatopsis echigonensis. The sequence continues at coordinate 33,049 of NZ_JACJHR010000034.1, read as the reverse complement.
CGAAGCGGCGTTGTACGCGGGCACGTCGCTGCTGCGCCAGTACTCGTGGCCCTGCACGAGCGGCGCGCCGTCGGCGAGCAGCCGGATCCGGGTGGACGTGACGGTCTGCATCGACAGCACGATCTGCGCGGCGATCAACGACCGCGTCTCGGGGCTGGCCCCGGCGAGCCCGGTCAGCTGCACGGTCAACGAGCCGTCGTCGTTGTTCTTGACGTTGTTTTCGAGCGACACCCCGTCGCCGAACAGGTTCTTCACCGCGCCGGTCAGCCCGGCGGACGGGCCCTGCAGGATCAGGTCCATCACGCGGCCCGGCATGCCCGACTGCGGTTTCGCCGGAACGTAGCGCAGGTCCGGCACGAAGGAGCCGGAGTCGGCCGAGTAGAAGCTCACCGAGACCGGGTTGTAGTTGCCGTCGAACTCGTCGTCGGTCACCAGCAGCACCGGCGGGGGCGGGCTGGAGATCCGCCATTGGCCGTCGGCCTGCTTGCGCACCTGGAAGGTCTGCTCGGCCGGGCCGCTGCCGGGGATGAACGCGGAGTCCGCGCTCAGGGTGCCGAGCACCGAACCGCGCACCGAAACCGTGCGGACGTTCGGGTCCGGCGCCGTCGACGACGGCGTGGGCGTCGCGGTGGGGCCCGTGCTGGCGGCGGTGTCGTAGACCGTGCTGAAGGTCTTGTCGATGATCGTGAACGAGCGGTTCGGCCGCCACGCGCCGCGCTGTTTGTCGTCGAGGAACGCCCGCGAGGCCGCGTTGCCCGACCGCGGATCGGCGTTGGCCTTGATGAACAGCCGCACGATGTCGAGGGGGTCGGCGTTGGCCGGCGGCTCCGGAGCGTCGTTGGCCTGCTGCGGGGCCTTTTCGGCGGACACCACGACCGGCAGCGATTCCTGCGGAACGTTCGCGCAGCTCACGAGCACCAGAGCGCAGGCGAGAAAGAGAAGCGCTCGCCTCACTGGCCGACCTCCTCCCGGTCCGGCCCCGGATCGGCGAGGATCGCCTCCGGCGCGGGATGCAGTTCGGCGACCGACGACGGCGAGAGCGTGATCTCCGAAACGGCGTCCGGCGGCGGCAGCACCAGCGGGCTGTCGGCGATCGGCACGCCCTGCCGGCGCGGCACCACGAGCCGGAAGCACGCGCCGTGTCCCGGTTCGCCCCACGCGTCGAGAACGCCGCCGTGCAGCCGCGCGTCCTCCTGGCTGATCGCGAGGCCGAGCCCGGTGCCGCCGGTGCGCCGGTTGCGCGACGGGTCGGCGCGCCAGAACCGGTTGAACACCAGTTCGGCCTCCCCCGCCCGCAGGCCGACGCCGTAGTCCCGGACGGTGATCGCGACCGCGGACTCGTTCACCGCCACCGTCAGCACCACCGGTTTGCCCTCGCTGTGGTCGACGGCGTTGGCCAGCAGGTTGCGCAGGATCCGTTCGATGCGCCGCGCGTCCACCTCGGCGGAGGCGTCCTCGTCCGGCAGCACCAGTTCGACCGCGCTGCCGGCGGTTCCGGCGAGCACCCGCACCTGCTCGACCGCACGCGTCGCGATCGGCCGCACGTCGATGTATTCGGCGGACAGCTCCTCGACGCCCGCGTCGAGCCGGCTGATCTCCAGCAGGTCGCCGAGCAGCGCCTCGAACCGGTCCAGCTCGTCGACCAGCAGTTCGGTCGAGCGGGCGAGGCCGGGCGGGAACTGTTCGCGGGACGCGTGCAGCACGTCGGCGGCCATCCGCACGGTGGTCAGCGGGGTGCGCAGCTCGTGCGACACGTCGGAGGTGAACCGGCGCTGCAGGCCGCCGAATTCCTCGAGCTGGCGGATCTGGTTCTGAATGCTGGCCGCCATGCTGTTGTAGGACACCGCGAGTTTGGCGAGGTCGTCCTCGCCCACGACGGCGAGCCGCTGGTCGAGGTCGCCGCCGGCGAACTGTTCGGCCGCCGCGACGGCTTGCCGGACCGGCCGCACCACCTGCCGGACCACCAGGTTCGTGATGCCGGCGAGCAGCAGCAACAACACGATGCCGGCGACGAACAAGGTGTTCTGCACGGTCGAGACGGTGGTCTGCTCGCTGGTGAGCGGGAAGAGCAAGTACAGCTGCAGCGGGCTGGCCGCGGTCGCGAGCGGAGTGCCGACGATCAGGTACGTGGTCCGTACGCCGTTCTCGTCGACTGTGTGCTCGAGCCGCGCGAGGTGGTCGGCCTCGACGAACTGGCGCAGCCGCTCCGGCACCGAGTTGAACGGCCCGACGTACACCGGGTCGGTGTCCGACTGACCGCGTCCGACGCTGGCCAGCACCGGTTCGAAGGTGCCCGCGGTGGAACCCGCGCGCGACGAGGAAGTGGTGGAGATCTTCTTGAGCGCGTTCTGCAACCGCGTGTGCAGCGCGTCCGCGGACTCGCCGCCGACGCCGACCAGTTCGCGCGCGGCGGTGTCGGCGAGCGCCTGGGTCTGCTCGACCGCGGCGCGGCGTTTGGTGTCCAGCAGCCGTTCGGTGATCTGGTTCTGCAGGACCATGCCCAGCACGAACACCACGGCCGAGGACAACGCGAGCGTCGAGATCGTGACGCGGAACTGCAGCGAGTGCTTCCACAACTCGTTGAACGCCACCGCGCGGCGGCGTGCGAAAACCACGCCCCGGGCCGAAAGCCGAGCCGCGGCGCGGGCGGCGGCGCGAAGCCGCCCCGCGAAACCGGTCATCGGCGGATCACGGCGGGCCGGCCTTGTACCCGACCCCGCGCACCGTCAGCACCACCTCCGGGTGCTCCGGGTCCTTCTCCACCTTCGAGCGAAGGCGCTGGACGTGCACGTTCACCAGCCGGGTGTCGGCCGCGTGCCGGTAGCCCCACACCTGTTCGAGCAGCACCTCGCGGGTGAACACCTGGCGCGGCTTGCGGGCCAGCGCCACGAGCAGGTCGAATTCGAGCGGGGTCAGCGGGATCGCCTTGCCGTCGCGGGTGACCTCGTGTCCGGGAACGTCGATCGCGAGATCGCCGATGGTGAGCGATTCGGCGGGCTCGGCCTCGGTGCGGCGCATCCGGGCGCGCACGCGGGCGACCAGTTCCTTCGGCTTGAACGGCTTGACCACGTAGTCGTCGGCGCCGGACTCGAGCCCCAGCACGATGTCCACGGTGTCGCTCTTGGCGGTGAGCATGACGATGGGCACGCCGGACTCGGCGCGGATCGCCTTGCACACGTCGATGCCGTTCATGCCGGGCAGCATGAGGTCGAGCAGGACCAGGTCCGGTTTCAGCTCCCGGAGCGCGGGAAGCGCGCGCGAACCGTCCGCGACCACCGCGGTGTCGAACCCCTCGCCGCGGAGCACGATGGTGAGCATCTCCGCGAGCGCCGGGTCGTCGTCGACCACCAAGACACGTGCCTTCATGACCACATGTTCGCACTACCGCCCGCACCCGTGCGCACGACCCGCGCGTTTGACCACCGGAAAGATCAAGATCACCGGCCCGGTTGGGCCATCCGGACGCGTCCGGCGCCCCGGTCGCGGGCGGATTCCCCCGCTCAGCCGAACAGATCGCAGCCGAGCGGTTACTGTTGCGCTATGCGGAACCAGGACTCGGGAAACGCAACGGGAAGCGCGGTGCAGTCCGTCGACCGGGCGATCAACGTCCTGGAGCTGCTGGCCCGCAACGGCGAAACCGGCATCACCGAGATCGCGGGCGAGCTGGGCGTGCACAAGTCCACCGCGTCCCGGCTGCTGAGCGTGCTGGAGGCGCACGGGCTGGTCGAGCAGCTGGGCGAACGCGGCAAGTACGCGATCGGGTTCGGCGTGGTCCGGCTGGCCGGCGCCGCGACCGGCCGCATGGACCTCGCGAAGCTCGGCAGGCAGACCTGCCAGGCGCTCGCCGAGGAACTGGGCGAGACGGTCAACATCGCGATCGCCGACGACGGGGTCGCGATCAACATCAGCCAGGCCCGCGGGTCGGCGGCGATCACCACGCAGAACTGGACCGGGCAGCGCACGCCGCTGCACGCCACGTCCAGCGGCAAGGTCCTGCTGGCGGCGATGGACGAGGCCGAGCGGAAGCGGATGCTCGCGCACGAGCTGGAGCAGTACACGCCGCGCACCACGGTCGACCGGGACGAGCTGGCGGCCGAACTGGACCGCGTCGCCGAGGACGGTTACGCGGCCTCCTTCGAGGAGCTGGAACTGGGCATGCACGCGGTCGCGGTGCCGGTGCGCGGGCCCGGCGGCGAGGTCGTCGCGGCGATGAGCGCGTCCGGTCCGTCCTACCGGCTGTCCAAACAGCGGATCCGGCAGATCGTCGCGCCGATGGCCGAGGCGGCCCGGGAACTTTCCGCTCAGCTCGGCTACTTCTCCGCGTGAACCCGGCGGCCGCGGCGGCTCTCTTGACAGCGCGCCCGCGATCCCGCAATTTGTGAGTTGCAGCAGACGGAACATCGATCTCCATCCGCAACGCGTCCGATCCCCGGCGGGGGCGTTCCGGCATGCCTGTCTCGTCCCGAGCCGGGCCGTCCGCGACGGCCGGCAGGCAGGAGGTACCTCGCGATGGCGGTGCGACCGCGGGTCGTTGTGCTCGGCGCCGGACTCCTCGGTTGCGCGGTCGCCGACGAGCTGACCGAACGAGGCTGGACGGACGTCACCGTCCTCGAACCGGAACCGGCGATCGCCTCGCCCGGGCCGGGACTGCTCTTCCGCACGCACGCCGACCGCACGGCGTCCGAGTTCGCGAAGTACACCGCGGAGAAGTACAGCGGGCTGACCGTCGACGGCGGCTGGTGCTTCCAGCCGGTCGGGAGCCTCGAACTGGCGACCACTCCCGAGCAGCTTTCCCGGCTGCGGCAACGGCTGGGCTGGGCGACATCGTCCGGCGTGCGCGGCTATCTGCGCGAACCGGGCGAATGCGCTCAGCTGCACCCGCTGCTCGACTCCGCGAAGGTGTCCGGCGGCCTGCACGTCCCCGGCGACGGGCTGGTCAAACCGCTCCGCGCGGCACACGCCCAAGCTCGCCGCGCGACGGAGCGAGGCGCGAAATTCCTTACTGGGCAAGAGATTGTGGAGATCGTGCGCACGGCGGGCCGGGTGACCGCGGTGGCGACCGCGACCGACCGGTTCCGTGCCGACGTGGTCGTCTCCTGCGCTGGAGTACGCGGACCGCGGTTCGGGCGGCTGGTCGACCTCGCCGTGCCGGTGGTGCCGATCGCCGTCGAGCACGCGCTGACCACGCCGCTGGCGCGTCTCGCCGGGGACAACGACCCGTTCACCGAGGCGGACAAGCCGATCTTGCGCGGGGCCGGGCTGGCGCTGCGCGAGCACATCGACCGGCTGGGCATCAGCGCGCTGGGTCCGGTCGACACCGACGCCGCGTTCGCTCCGGCGGGCTTCGAGGAGTCGTGGACGGCCGCGCTCGGCTTGGTACCCGCACTCGCCGACGCGAAGGTCGAGGAGGGCGTCCGGCACCTGGTCCCGGGTACGCCGGACGGGTTGCCGCTGCTGGGCGAGCATCCCGATCTCGACGGGTTCTGGATCGCCGAGGCGGTGGACTGCGCGTGGTCCGCCGGGGTCGCCCGGGAGCTGGCGCGCTGGCTCATCGAGGGGCAGGCGCACCTCGACCTGCACTCCGTCGACCTTGCCCGGTTCGATCGGCTGCAGCTCGCACCCGGCCGGGTGCGGGAGCGGAGCTTGGCGGCGGCGGGCCATCCGCGGCCAGCGCCGGAACTGCTGCGGACCACTCCCTGCTACGAGCGCGAAGTCGCGCTGGGCGCGGAGTTTCGCGAAGAAGACGGTTGGGCGCGGCCTCAGCGGTACACCGATGCCCGTGCGGAGGCCGTCGCGGCTCGGAGCCGGGTGGCGTTGTTCGACCTGACCCCGAGGCGACGGCTGGAGATCACCGGCCGCGGCGCGCTGCCGTTCCTGCAGACGATGACCACGAACCAGCTCGACCGGCCGCCCGGCTCGGTCACCACCACGTTGCTGCTCGGCGAAGACGGCGGCGTCCGCAGCGATCTCACCGTCGCCCGGCTCGGCGCGGAGCAGTTCCACGTCGCCGCGCATCACCACCGGGACGTCGCCTGGCTGCGCCGTCACCTGCCCGGCGACGGCTCGGTCCAGCTGCGCGAAACGACCGGCGGCACCTGCTGTCTCGGTTTGTGGGGACCGCTCGCCGAGCAGGTGCTGCCCGAACTGTCCACATCGGACTCCCGCGTTCGGCGGACGTATGTCGGCGACGTGCCGGTGACCGTGCTGCGCGTGTCCGACGTGGGCGAATCCGGCTGGGAGCTGCACACTGGCGCGGATCTCGGCCGGTCGCTGTGGGACACGCTCTGGTCGGCCGGGCAGCCGTACGGGATCGTCGCGGCCGGCGAAGACGCGCTGCGCAGCCTCCGGATGGAGGAAGGGCACCGAAGCTGCGGCATCGACGTGACCACCGAGCACGACCCGTACGAGGCCGGTCTCGGGTTCGCGGTGCGGATGGACAAGGGCTACTTCCTCGGCCGGGACACGCTTCTCCACCTTTCTCCAGCGACGGCGCGCCGGAAACTGGTGTGCTTGACCGTCGACAACTCGCGTTCCGTAATGCAGGGCCGGGAACCGGTGTACGTCGACGGCCGCCCCTCGGGATACGTCACGAGCGGGGCGTACGGCTACACCATCGACAAAAACCTGGCCTACGCGTGGCTTCCCGTCGCGGACGCCCGGCCGCGCACGCCAGTGGAAATCGAGCACTTCGGGAAACGGCTCGCGGCGCGGGTGGCCGCCGAGCCGTTGAGGGGCAGTGAATGACGCACTACGACGTGATCGTGATCGGTCTCGGCGGAATGGGCAGCGCGGCCGCCTACCGGCTGGCGCGACGGGGCCAGAAGGTGCTCGGGATCGACCAGTTCGCTCCGGTGCACAACCTCGGTTCGAGCCACGGCGGTTCGCGGATCACGCGGCAGGCGTACCTCGAAGGCCCGGATTACGTGCCGCTGCTGCTGCGCGCGCACGAGATGTGGGACGAACTCGAACGCGACTCCGGGCGGTCGCTGTTCACCCGCTGCGGTGCGGTGATGGGCGGACCGCCGGAATCGCGCACGATCGCGGGCAGCACGCTTTCCGCGGAGAAGTTCGACATCCCGCACGAAATCCTGGACCCGGCCGAGATCCGGCGCCGGTTCCCCACCATCACCCCGGCCGAGGACGAGGTGGCGTTGTGGGAACCGGGCGCCGGTTTCGTGTCGCCCGAAGGAAGCGTCGCCGCGCACCTGCGGCTCGCCGCGCGCCACGGTGCCGAACTGCACCACGAAGAGCAGGTATTCACGTGGACCAGCACGGAATCCGGCGTGCGCGTCGGCACCGCTTCGAGCTACTACACCGCCGAGCGGCTCGTGCTGTGCCCCGGCGCGTGGGCACCCGTGCTGCTCGCTGACCTAGGCGTCGGCTTCGAGGTGCGCCGCCAGGTCCAGTACTGGTTCGAACCAACGGACGTGCGGCCGTTCGCCGAGCATCCCGTCTACCTGTGGGAAACCGCTGAAGGCGACCAGTTCTACGGATTCCCCGCGCACACCGCACAAGGCGTCAAAGTCGCCATGCACCTTGGCGGCACGCCGTGCACCGCCGACACTGTCGACCGGCGGATCCACGACGACGAGGTACGCGAGGTCGCGGCCGTTGTCGGCTCCCGGATGCCGACGCTCCCGGCGACCTTTCGCCGCGCGGCGACCTGCCTCTACACCAACACCCCGGACGAGCATTTCGTGATCGCCCCGCACCCGAGGCATCCGCGCGTGGTGGTGGCGTGCGGATTTTCCGGGCACGGCTTCAAATTCGTGCCGGTGGTCGGCGAGATTCTCGCCGACCTGGTGGTGGACGGGGAGACGCGGCACCCGATCTCGCTGTTCGATCCGGCGAGGTTCTCGTGAGTGTTCATCGCGGTGAGAACCGCGATGAACACTCACGAGGCGAAGTAGTGCTCCTCAGCCAGATCCTCAAGCAGGCCAGGGTGTTCCGGCTTCCAGTCGAGCAGCTCGCGCGTGCGCGCGGCGGAGGTCGGGGCGTCTGCCTGCACCATCGGCGCGAGGAACCCGAAGTGCGTGGGGGCTTCCTCCGGCGTGATGGACTTCGCCGGGACACCAAGCCGCGCACCGATCGTCTCGGCGATCTGCCGGAGCGAGATGGCTTCGTCGCCGACCGCGTGCAGCATCGATCCGGCCGGAGCTTTCTCCAGCGCCAGCCGGTACAGGCGGGCCGCGTCGAGCGTGTGGCCCGCGGCCCAGCGGCTGGCCCCGTCGCCGACGTACGGCGAAACCCCGGCCGAGCGGGCCAACTGGATCATGGTCGGGACGAACCCGTGCTTGTCGAGCGAGCTGTGCACCGACGGCGGCAGCCGCACGACTGACGACCGGACGCCGCGTTGGGCGAGCCCGAGCACGTAGTTCTCCGCGTCGACTCGCGGGCCGCCGGGAAGGCGGTCCTCCTCGGTCGCGGTGCGGCCGAGCCCGGTGAGCATCAGGGTTCCGGAGGTCGAGACCAGTGGCTTGCCGGTGCCGGCGAGAGTTTCGCCAAGAGCCTCCAGCGCGGCGAAGTCCGCTTCGACCGCGCCGGCGAACTCGCCGCTGGCCATCAGGTCGTGTTTGAACGCCAGATGCACGACGCCGTCCGCCTCGGCGGCCGCTTCGCGCAGACCGTCGAGATCGTCGAGGTCGCCGCGCCGCACCTGCGCGCCGCGTTCGGCGAGCACCGCGGCGGAGGCGTCCGACCGGGCGAGACCGACCACCTCGTGTCCGGCGGAGAGCAGTTCGGGAACGAGAGCGGAGCCGACGTGGCCGCTGCCCCCGGTGACGAAAACCCGCATGGGATGTTCCTTCCACAGTTGATGACACCTGGTGACATCACCATACGCCGGATGTCATCTGGTGTCATCACCTAGACTGGACGGCATGGGCCGCTGGGAACCGAACGCACGCCAACGCCTGGCCGAGGCCGCGCTCGACCTGTTCGCCGAACGCGGCTACGACCAGACCACGGTCGCCGAAATCGCCGAACGCGCCGGGCTCACGAAACGCACTTTCTTCCGCTATTTCGCCGACAAGCGAGAAGTGCTGTTCGGCGGGCAGGAGGAACTGGCCCGGCTGTTCTCCGAAGGCATCGCCGCGACCCCAGCGGACGCCACGCCGTTCGAAGCGGTCGGCGGGGCACTGGATGCCGTCGCGGCGATTTTCACCGGCGAGCGGCTGGCTCAGGCCCGAGCCCGGCAGGCGGTCGTGGCGGCGAACAGCGAACTGCTCGAACGCGAATTGCTCAAGCGCGCCAAGATGGTCCAGGCCATGCACGACGCGCTCGCCGCACACGGGATCAGCGAGCCGACCGCCCGCGTCGCGGCGGAATTGGGCTGCCTCGCGTTCGGGACGACGTTCTTCCGCTGGGTCGACGCCGGAAATCGGCGGGAGTTCGGCGCGCTCGCGGCCGAAGCGCTCGACGAATTGCGCACCGCGACCGCGGCCCTGGGCTAAGCGAGCAGGGATTTCGCCAGCGTCGGCAGATCGACGCCGGCCACGCCGTCCAGCACCTGCCACGGCGCGAGCCACGAAGCCGCGGCCAGTTCGTCGTACACCGCGGCACAACGCTGCTGCAGCGAATCGTCCGACTCGAACGCGTCCCGCGCCCTGGCCGTGTCCGATTCCGCCCGGCGCACTGCCCGCTCGGCGGCGACCTCCGGGCTCACCCGCAGCAGCAGATGGGCGTCCGGCCGCGGCAACCCGAACCGCGTCACCTCGAGGTCCCAAACCCACTGCACCACAGCGCCATCCGCGTGCTCGCGCAGGCGCGCGGCGGCGTACGCGACGTTCGAGGCGACGTAGCGATCCAGCAGGACCACGTCGTTGGCCGCGAGCAGCCCGCGGATCTCGTCGGCCGCACCGGCGCGGTCGAGGGCGTAGAGCATCGCCATCCCGTACACCGAGTCGGCGAGATCGCCGTGTCCTCGATGCAGCGCTTCCCGCACCAGATCGGCGTGCACGCTGCGGCCGTAACGGGGGAAGGCGAGACTGCCGACGCTCGCGCCGGTGTCTTCCAGCGCAGCGGTCAGCCCCTCGGACAGCGTGCGCTTGCCCGCGCCGTCCAGACCTTCGATTACGACCAGTCGCCCCACACCGTCGAAGATACTGGGTGGCGTGCTCAGGCCGTCTCGCGGCGCGCGCGGACGTAGCCGAAGTACCCCGCCGGCACCGCGACCAGCAGCCCGGCGAGGCAGAACAGCGGAATCCATTCGTCGCCGTGCGGCTGAGCGGGCGTGCTCTGGCCGTCCCTCGGCATCACCTCGCCGCGCGGCACGATCGTGAGGTGGGCGTTGCCGGTGTCGGCGGGCTGCGCCGCGCCCGCGCCCGGAGCCGACACCGGCAACGCCAGGCCCGTGAACGCCACGAGAAACACCAAGCGTCCGACGTGCCTTCGGCAAGTGGCCGAGGACCACCGGACCTGCCCGGCAGTGCTCCCCACGTGATTCGGTTTCCCCAGACCCACGACGCACCTCCCGCCTAGACGTGGCCAGTGGTGGTCACAACGGTGAACCGGCCGATCACTCCGAGCAAGATGCCCGTCCGGCGACGAGGGTGTTCCGGGTCGGCGGTGGAACACGGAACGGTTACCCTTCCGTGGCCAAGCACACCAAACGGGGGCCGGACCCGTTACCGCGCGCTGCTAACGTGAACGTTCCGCGGCATTCACGCCCAGCGCACGGGCGGCGTTGAAGGGACAGCGGTGGCACGAGACGGGGATGGCCCACTGATCATGGAACCTGGCCGGCGCGGTGCGGGTGAACTGCCGCCCGAGCTCGGCGAAGCACTGCGATCCGGAGAATTCCACCACGCGCTGCGGCTCGCGATCGCGCATCGCGGCCTGTCGCTCGCCCGGCTGCGGGCACACCTCGCGCTCCGTGGCGTCCACATCGGACAGTCGACGCTGAGCTACTGGCAGCGCGGGCTGCGCCAGCCGGAGGTGCCGAAGGCGCTGCCGGCGGTCCGCGCGCTGGAGTCGGTGCTGCAACTGCCCGCGGACGCGCTCGTGGTGCTGATCGGCCCGCGCACCGCGCGCCCGCGCGGGCACCAGGCCGCGGCGTCGTTCCACGACCTGCGCTCGGGCGAGATGGGCGCGATCGTCGAGCAGCTGATGAGCGACCTCGGCGCGGCGCCGGCGTCGCGGCAGTCCAACTCCGACCTGGAAATGCTGTCGGTGCACGACCAGATCACCATCGACGAGCAGAAACACCAGGTGAAATTCCGGACCCGGCTGGTCACCCGCGCACGGCGGCACGGCCCGGACCGGTACGTGGCGGTCTACAACGGCGATCCCGGCTGCCGGATCGACGACGTCGAGCTGATCACCGCGGAAGGCTGCCGCGTCGGCCGGATCCGCCGGCATCCGGCGCGCGAGACGATGGCGACGGAGCTGCTTTTCGACCGGAAGCTCGCCGAGGGCGAGATCCACGTTTTCTGCTTCGAAATCCACGACAATTCCGCCGTGACGTTCCCCGGGTACTACCGGATGCTGCGCGACCAGTGCGCGAGCTATCTGCTGCAACTGCAATTCGCGCCGACCGCGATGCCCGCCCGGATCACCCGCGAGGTCCGCGCCCGCGACGACGCGCTGCCGGTCGAGGCGGAGGAATTGCCGTGCGACACCGGCGGCGTGACGAGCGGGTATTTCCGCGACACCGGCCCGGGGCTGGCCGGCATCGCGGTGGAATGGAACTGAGCTTTATCCGTCCACCCGCTGCGGCGTGCCCTTGGTGATCCGCACGAGTTCGTCGAACGTCGTCGGGAAGACGGCGTTCGGCGTTCCCGCGGCGGCCCACACCTGGCTGTACTGCCGCAACGCCTCGTCGACGACCGTCTCCAGCGGAGCCGGATGCCCGACCGGCGACACCCCGCCGATCACCTGCCCGGTGGCCGCGCGCACCTCGTCCGGCTTGGCCCGGCGGATCCGGCCGCGCCCGAGTCGCGCGGCGAGGGCCTCGACGTCCACCCGGTGCGCGCCACTGGTCAAGACCAGCAGCGGGGCGTCGTCGGCCAGGAACACCAGACTGTTCGCGATCGCGCCGACCGGACAGCCCAGCGCGTCCGCCGCCTCGGCCGCCGTCCGCGTGGACTGCGGGAGCGTCCGCGCCCGGCCCTCGACCCCCGCCTCGTCGAGCGCGTCCTGCACGTTCTGCACTGCCGACATCTGCACACCTCCAACTGTTCTGTAAACAGAACACTAGACTAGGCCGGGTGTCCACGTCACCCGCCCCGGACGGCCGCGCCCTCGCCGCGGCGGTCGGCACCCGCATCCGGACGCTGCGCACCCGCGCGGGCGTCGGCCTGACCGCGCTCGCCACCGACAGCGGCCTCGGCAAGGGAACGCTGTCAGAACTGGAAAACGGCCGCCGCAACCCGACTCTGGACACGCTGTTCGCCATCGCCACCGCACTGTCGATCCCGTTGAGCGACCTGCTCTTCGGAGACGACGGCGTAGCCGAAGCACACGGCGACAGCGTGGCCGCGACCCTGCTCGGCCGCTGGGAGGACCCCGACGGCGTCACCGAGGTGTACCGGCTGACGATCCACGAGCGGGTCCAGGTATCGCACCCGCACAGCCCCGGGGTCCGGGAAGTGCTGACGGTACTGACCGGAACGGCGGAGGTCGGCCCGGTTGACGCACCGGTGACGGTTTCCGCGGCGGGGACGCATACGTTCATCGCGGAAACGGACCATGTGTATCGCGGAATCGGCGGACCGGCTAGTGCGGTGTTGACGATGCGGTATCCGCATTAGCGGACGAGGAGCCCGTTGGCTTTCGCCGCCTCGGCCTGACGCGCGTCACGCGTCACGACAGTAATCGGCTGGCCGCCGGTCAGTTCGGCAGTTTCCCTCATTACGACAGCCAGATGAAGAGCATCCAGAGTGCGAATCGGATAGTTCTCGGCAACCAGTCGCTGCGCCGCCGAAAAAACCCGCTCCGGCCGGAAAGGGATCAGCACGAGCGCACCCTCCGGAGACGCGAGCCGGTCGAAATGCTCGAGGACGATCCGGGCGTCGGGGATCCGGCCAGCACGCTTCGCCGCAGTGAGCGCACTGGTGAACTCGATTCGGGTCAGTTCACTGCTGAACACCAGATCCGGCCCCTCGAGCAGCAGTTCACGCATTTCACGGTGACCAGGCTCGTCTTTGAGGTACGCGGTAGCCAACGCGCTGGTGTCAGCGTAGTAACACTCGGTCACCATTCACCCCGAGTCCAGTCGAGATACTCGCCAACGGTCGCTCCCCAGCCGCTGGAGAACTCTTCGATTTCGTCCAGCGACGCCACCCGGGCTGGAGGCTCGACATACGCGGCCTTGCCCTCGGCGATCAACCGGCGTTTCCACTCGGCTCGTGACTCGCCCTTCTGGACGACCCCTCGGAGGGCCTCGGTGACCAGGTCGTTCATGCTGCGCCCCTCAGCCTCGGCCCTGGCCTTCAGCCGAGCGTGCAGCTCGTCGTCGACGCGAGTGATCAATTGCTTCACTTCACCATGATAACACGCCACCCGTTAGAGTTATCACGTGTTTTCTTTTGCAGACAAAAACCGCCCCGAAAAGCATTTCGGGGCGGCTTCCGGGTCAGCGATCAGTAACGGTAATGCTCCGACTTGAACGGGCCCTCGACGTCCACGTCGATGTATTCCGCCTGTTCCTTCGACAGCTTCGTCAGCTCGCCGCCCAGTGCTTCCAGGTGGATGCGGGCGACCTTTTCGTCCAGCTTCTTCGGGAGGCGGTAGACCTCCTTGTCGTACTCCTCGGTCTTGGTGAAGAGTTCGACCTGCGCGATGACCTGGTTCGCGAAGCTGTTCGACATCACGAAGCTCGGGTGCCCGGTCGCGTTGCCGAGGTTCAGCAGCCGGCCCTCGGACAGCACGAGGATGCTCTTGCCGTCCGGGAACACCCACTCGTCGACCTGCGGCTTGATGTTCACGCGCCGGATGCCGGGGTAGCGGGCGAGACCCGCCATGTCGAGTTCGTTGTCGAAGTGGCCGATGTTGCCGACGATCGCCTGGTGCTTCATCCGCGCCATGTGCTCGACCATCACCACATTCTTGTTGCCGGTGGTGGTCACGTAGATGTCGCCCTCGTCCAGCACCGACTCCAGGCGCTTGACCTCGTAGCCGTCCATCATCGCCTGCAGCGCGCAGATCGGGTCGATCTCGGTGATGATCACCCGCGCGCCCTGGCCGCGCAGCGATTCGGCCGCGCCCTTGCCGACGTCGCCGTAGCCGCAGACCACCGCGACCTTGCCGCCGATCAGCACGTCGGTGCCGCGGTTGATGCCGTCGATCAGCGAGTGCCGGATGCCGTAGCGGTTGTCGAACTTCGACTTCGTCACCGAGTCGTTGACGTTGATCGCCGGGAACAGCAGCTCGCCCGCGGCCGCCAGCTGGTACAGCCGCAGCACGCCGGTGGTGGTTTCCTCGGTGACGCCCTTGACGCCCTGCCCGATGGCGGTCCACTTGCCCTTGTCCGCCGCGACCGACGCGCGCAGCAGCTCCAGGAAGACCTTCCACTCCTCGGGGTCCTCGTCGTCGGCGGGCGGAACCACGCCCGCCTTCTCGTACTCGGTGCCCTTGTGCACCAGCATGGTGGCGTCGCCGCCGTCGTCGAGGATCATGTTCGGGCCTTCGCCCTCCCACGTGAGCATCCGCTCAGTGCACCACCAGTACTCCTCGAGCGTTTCGCCCTTCCACGCGAACACCGGGACGCCCTTGGGCTCCTCGGGCGTGCCGTGCGGGCCGACGACGACCGCGGCCGCGGCGTGGTCCTGGGTGGAGAAAATGTTGCACGAGGCCCAGCGCACCTCCGCGCCGAGCGCCACCAGCGTCTCGATCAGCACCGCGGTCTGCACGGTCATGTGCAGCGAACCCGCGATCCGCGCCCCGCGCAGCGGGTAGACCTCAGCGTATTCGCGGCGCAGCGCCATCAGCCCCGGCATCTCGTGCTCGGCGAGGCGGATCTCCTTCCGGCCGAACTCGGCGGCGTCGAGATCGGCGACGGCGAATTCGATGCCGCCCCGGGTGTCGTGCCGCTTGACAACGCTTTCGGGGGTCATAGTGCGGTTCCTCCAAGGTTTGATGGCACCTGAACAGTACCGTTGTCGGCTCGACCCTGACTCGAACGGATGAGGAGAGAATCACCGTGCCCGCCCCGCTCCCCGGCCCTGACACCCGCATCGTCGAAATGAGGGTGTCCGGACTCGTGGGCACGAGCGGCGAGACGCTCCTCGACACGGTCCAGACCGTCGACGTCGCCGGCGACGGACTCGGCCGCGTGGTACGCCCGGCCGACCGGCTGCGGCGTCCGGCTCCCGGTCCGGTGGTGCCCGCGCTCGGCCGGTCGATTCCGCGCACCGTCGAAGGCTACCTGTGGAGCGGCATGACGTCCGGCGGCGTCGCGAAGGCCGCCTGGGCGCTGCTGTTCCCTTTCTCACTGGCCAACGTCGCGTTCTGGATGCTGCCGCCGGTGCACCGCGGCCGCTGGCTCGGCGGCCTGTGCCGCGGCCTGCTGCGGATCGCCGCCGTGCTGCTCACCATGCTGCTGGTCAGCCAGGTCGCGGCAGCGGTACTGGACCTCGTCGCGACACAATGTCTCGCCCCCGGGCGCGCCTGCCTCGCCTGGGTGACCCCCGAACTGCGCAACGGGCCGCTGCGGATCGGCGTCGGCGTGGCAGTGCTCCTGGCGCTGGTCTACGCCCTGCACCGGATCTCGTCCACGAACTGGCGGGTGCGCCCGCCCGCGCATCCCGGCCGCAAAGGCGTCCCGATGCGGTTGCGCGCCGATCCGGAAGCTCCCGGAATGTCCGCGACACACGCGGTTGCCGCGCTCGCCTGCATCTCCCTGCTCTTGCTGGGCGGACCATTCCACGTGCCCACGAAAATCCCGCAATTGATCGCGTGGATCTGCACCCTCGCCCTGGTTCTCGCGGTTTTGGCCGGAGGCGCGATCGGCAGCGACGCTGGTGCCGTCGCACGCCGGAGCCTGATCACTTTCGCGACGCTGCTGGTCATCTTCGCCACTGTGCTGGCCAACCCGGTCGGCAACCGGCTCCCCGGCGTCGACACCACCGTCGAAGGCCTCGGCGGCGCCTTGCTCGTAGTCACCCTGCTGTTCGCGCTCGCGCTGATCCCGTCGGCTCTGCTGGCCCGTCCAACCTGGCGCGACCGCCCGCGCCGGCTCCGCCCGTGGCTGGGCGGCTGGGCAGCGGCCCCGGTACTCGCACTGGCCGGCCTGCTCGGCGGCGGTTTCGGCGCCGGGCTGGCGATCGCCATCCGAAAACTGCTCCGCGCGGACAAACTCGCCCTGCCCACGACGTACGACCTGGTCACCGTCCTGTGGGGCGGCGGGCTCGGTCTGATGGCCCTGCTCGCCATCGCCGGGTACGCCATCGCCGTCCCGCTGCGCCGCCGCCGGCGCGGCATCCCGCCGATCGTCGAACTGATGGAACACGACGAACAGCAAGAACAAGACGCCGCGCGAGCGTGGGCACGCTCAGCCTGGGAACGCCGTCACCTGCACCACCTGGCTGTGATCGTCTCCCTGGGGCTCTGCGTCGGTGCGATCGCACTGCTCGTCGTGCGGTTCGGCTTCAACCTGCAGCCAGGCTGGTTCACCACGGCCTCGGCGATCGGTGTGTTCGCCCTGGGCGCGCTGGCCGCGGGACTGCTGCGAGTGGTCTACTCCGCCGCCCGCTCCCCCCAGCGAAGCCGGCACCTGGGCGCGCTGGCTGACCTTGTGTCCTTCTGGCCGCGCGCCGCCCACCCCGGGGTACCGCCTTGCTACGCCCTCAAGGTCGTCCCCGAACTGGCGTCGCGAGTCAAGGAACACCTCGCCGAGCCGGGTACCCGAGTGGTCCTGTCCGGTCTGAACCTGGGCAGCATCCTCACCGTGCTCACGGCGGCTCAACTGTGCGCCGAGCTCCCGCCAGACGAACGCGACCGAGTCGGCCTGCTCACCGCCGGATCCCCGCTGCAATGGGGTTACCAACGCGCTTTCCCCGCGGTCCTGCCGCAAGACTCGCTGGCCGACCTGTTCTCCTCGCTGGACGGCCGCTGGCGCGCACTGTGCCGAGGCACCGACATCTTCGGCGGCGGCGTCACCACCTGGCGCCACCAGACAAGCGGTGGCCACCTGCTCGGCGAGGGCTATCTCCCGGAAGGCAAATGGGGAGCCCTGGAAGCGACCCCAGACGACGCGGGGGTCCTGGTCCTGGGCGGCGACCACTGGGTCCCCGACCCGCTGCGAGCCCCTGACGGCCGCCGCCGCTGGGCCCCCGGAGTCCTCAAACACACCGAATACCTGGCCGATCCGGAGTGGGACAACGCCGTAGCGATGGCCGCGGGCCTGGGCCGCCCCAACGGCCGCGCCCGGACGCTGGGCGAACAAGGCTCCCTGTTCGGCGACCTTCCCCGCCCCCGCTGACGACGCCGGGTCTTCGGAAGAAGATTCCTTCCGAAGACCCGGCACGGACTAGCTGATCAGTTGGTCCCGCGGCGACGCAGCTTCAGCAGCGCGAGCAGACCGCCGCCAGCGACGATCAGCACGCCGGCGACCCAGAACAACCAGGCGTTGTCGAATCCGGTGTTGGCCAGGCCGCCGCCGGTGCCGTTCTGGTTGCCCGCCGGGACCACGGCCGGAGCGCTGGTCGTGGCGGGAGCGGAGGTCGCGCCGGCCGGGGCCGGGGAGGTCGCCGGAGCGCCCGGCGTGGTGCTCGGCGCCTCGGAAGTCGGCTGTCCCGGAGTCGTGGTCGGGGTCTCCGAAACCGGAGGCTTGGTCGGCGCGGTCTTGGTTCCGCAGGCGAACCAGTGGCTGATCGTCGGCAGCTGCTCGCCGCGGTTGATCGGCGAGCGCAGCTTCTCCCACGGCGGCGTGGCCGACATGCCTCGGCTGCCCGGCACGTACACGTTGAAACCGGGGCCGCCCTTGACCACGATCGCGGTGACCGTGACGCCCTCGCCCACTGCCGTGACGTTCAGGTACTGGTCCTTCTCCGTGCCGCCGGTGACGGTGAGGTCGCCCTCGCCGAGCAGGTCGCCGGCCACCTTCGCCTCGGCACAGGTGGTCGCGTTGCCCTCGACCGGCTTCGCCCGGCTGTCGTCCGTGGTGCAGGCGAGCGCAGAGGTCGCGGTGCCGAGCAGAGCGAGACCGGCCACGGCGGCGACGGTGAAACCGGCACGCAGTCTGGTGCTGATGGGCATGGAGTTACTCCTCAGAGGAAAATCCGAACGGGGGATAACACACGCGGAGAACTGCGACCCTCCGTAGGAACCCCGACCACTGTTCGTGCGAATTACCCGAGAGTGATTAACCCGTCAGAGGGAAGACGACGCGGAGAGTATCGCACCCGCAGTTGCCTGATCACCCTGGGTTCGAGTCGCCGCCCGAACCGAAATCGGCGAGTTGCGGACTCGTGACCACGCACGCGAAACGGCCCGCCGCCCAACCTGGGCGACGGGCCGTTGAACAGCGAAAACAGGTCAGTCGGCGACGGGCGGCGCGGGATCGGCGACCACCCCGCCCTGGTCGACACCCGACTGCCGCTTCCCGAGCAGCGAGTGCCGCCGGCTGTAGGCGAAGTAGATGACCACGCCGACCACCATCCAGACGACGAACCGCAGCCAGGTCAGCACGGTCAGGTTCAGCATCAGCCACAGGCAGGCCAGGATCGCCAGCGGCGCGATGATCCACACGCCCGGCACCCGGAACGCACGCGTCAGGTCCGGGCGGGTCTTGCGCAGCACCAGCACGCCCGCGGACACGAGGATGAACGCGAACAGCGTGCCGACGTTGACCATTTCCTCGAGCTTGTCGGCCGGGAAGAACGTCGCGCCCGCCGCGACCAGTGCGCCGACCACGAGGGTCGCGCGCTTCGGCGTCCCGCGGTCGCTCGTCTTGGCCAGCGAACGCGGCATGAGACCGTCGCGGGACATCGCGAAGATGATCCGCACCTGGCCGAGCATCAGGACCATGACGACGGTGGTGAGTCCGGCCAGCGCGCCGACGGAGATGATGTTCGCGGCCCAGTCGACGCCATTTGCGGAGAACGCGGTGGCGAGCGTCTTGTGGCTGCCGTCGCCCGCCTTGGTCGACAGATCGGTGTAGGGCACCATGCCGACGACCACGAGCGACACCGCCACGTACAGCACGGTCACGATCGCCAGCGAGCCGAAAATGCCGCGCGGCACGGCCTTCTGCGGGTTGCGGGTCTCCTCCGCGGTGGTCGCGACGATGTCGAACCCGATGAACGCGAAGAACACGATCGACGCGCCGGCCAGCAGGCCGAAGATGCCGAAGGAGCTGCTGGCGCCGCCCGCGATGAGCGAGAACAGCGACTGGTCGACGCCGCTCGACCCGGATCCGGCGGACTTGCCCTCGGGAACGAACGGCGTGTAGTTGCTGGCCTTGACGTAGAAGATGCCGAGAATGACCACGAACAACACGACGGCGACCTTGATGCCGGTGATCACCATCGAGAAGCGCGACGACAGCTTCGTTCCGAGCACCAGCAGCGTCACCAGCGCGGCCAC
Source organism: Amycolatopsis echigonensis (assembly GCF_014174495.1). Taxonomy (GTDB): domain Bacteria; phylum Actinomycetota; class Actinomycetes; order Mycobacteriales; family Pseudonocardiaceae; genus Amycolatopsis; species Amycolatopsis echigonensis. Next base: position 13,525 of record NZ_JACJHR010000034.1, on the reverse strand, counting down.
GACGAGGAGCGCGCCCCAGTCGATGCCGAAGCCGCCGCCGAGATCGATCGACGTCTTGGTGCCCTTGCCGAAGATGTACTCCAGCACCGTCTGCAGATAAGACGACCAGCCCTTGGCGACCGCGGCGGCGCCGACGGCCAGCTCCAGGATCAGGTCCCAGCCGATGATCCACGCCATGAACTCGCCGAAGGTGGCGTAGGAAAACGTGTACGCGCTGCCCGCGACCGGGACGGTGGAAGCGAATTCGGCGTAGCACAACGCGGCGAGCGCACAGGCGATAGCCGCGATCACGAACGCGACGGACACGGACGGACCGGCGTAGTCGCCCGCTGTGCGCGCGGTGAGCGTGAAGATGCCGGCGCCGATGACCACCGCGACGCCGAAGACCGTGAGGTCCCAAGCGCTCAGGTTCCTGCGGAGTTTCGTCTCCGGTTCATCGGTGTCCGAAATGGACTGCTCGATTGACTTCGTGCGCCACAAACCAGTGCCGGGCAACGTTGACCTCCTGCGGTGACCTTCGTGGGGACCGGGCGCCACCCTAGCGTGTCAGTTGGGCGCCAGCTGTCCGGACAGCTCAGCGGGTCTCGCGGTCGAGGTCGGGCTCCAGGTAAATCAGCGTCGCGACGGGGACCTTCGCACGCACGCGAGCCTCGGCGTCGTCGATCGCGGTGGCGATCGCGGCGGTGTCGAGACCGGGCACGAGCGCGAGCTTCGCGGCGACGAGCAGTTCGTCCGGGCCGAGGTACTGGGTGCGGATGTGGATGACGCGCTCGACCTTGCCGGCGGCCAGTTCGTCCACAATGGTCGCGAGGTCCGTGTCGGTCGCGCCCTCGCCGATCAGCAGGCTCTTCATCTCGACGATCAGGATGATCGCGATCACGCCGAGCAGCACGCCGATGAAGACGGTGCCGATGCCGTCGAACACCGGGTCACCGGTAAGCACCGACAGCCCGACGCCGAGCAACGCGAACACGAGGCCGAGCAGCGCGCCGGAGTCCTCCAGCAGCACGACCGGCAGCTCGGGTTCCTTGGCCTGCCGGATGAACCGCCACCAGCTCGCGTTGCCCTTGATCTTGCGCGATTCGCCCATCGCGGTGAAGAAGCTGTAGCCCTCGAGACAGATCGCGACGAGGAGAATGACCACCGCGACGACCGGCGTCTCCAGCGGCTGCGGCTCGATGATCTTGTGAATGCCCTCGTAGAGAGCGAACGCCGCACCGAGCGTGAACAGCATGAGCGCGACGATGAACGAGTAGAAGTACCGGTCGCGGCCGAACCCGAACGGATGCTCCCGGGTGGCGCGCCGTTTGGACGTCTTCTGCCCGAGCAGCAGCAACCCCTGGTTCGACGTGTCAGCCAGCGAGTGCACCGCCTCCGCGAGCATCGACGACGACCCGGTGACCAGGAAGCCGACGAACTTGGCCACCGCGATCCCGGCATTGGCGGCGAGCGCCGCGATGATCGCCTTGGTACCCCCGCCAGCTGACACTTCCCGCTCCCCTGCTCCGCGCCCGAATTGCCCGGAGGGAGCCTAGAGGAGCCTTGGCGCCGGGAAGCGCTGGGTCCGGAAACCAGCCGGTCAGATCACAAGTCGCAAGCCCCGGCAGTGGCCCGGAACAGTTGCGAGCGCGCTCCGCCCAACGGACGCACCCGCACCGCCGGATCCGCTGCGGGCAGCCACACCGACTGTCCCCGCCGCAGTTCCACCTGTTCGCCGTCCGAGGCGACCACCAGCAGGTCTCCTTCGGTGCACAACAAAATCTGCGGCCCGGCCGAGTCGACCTCCAGCTCGGCGTCGTCTCCGGCCGCCCATTCCATTCGCGACAGTTCGAATTCCGGGGCGTCCGTGTGGTACACCGCCATCCGCTGGCCGGCGCATTCTCCGTGCTGCACCGGCATTTCGCCGCACGCGAAGTCGACCACGCGCAGCAGTTCGGGCACGTCCACGTGCTTCGGGGTGAGGCCGCAGCGCAGGATGTTGTCCGAGTTCGCCAGGATTTCCACCGCGGTGCCGTGCAGGTACAGGTGCAGGTTCCCGGCGGGCAGGTAGATCGCCTCTCCGGCACGCAGAGTCAGGCGGTTGAGCAACAGCGCGGCCAGCACGCCGGCGTCGCGCGGGTGCGCCTCGCCGAGTTCCAGGATCGTGCGGCATTCGGTCGCGAACTCGCCGTGGTCCTGGACGTGCCGGACGCACGCGTCGAGCACTTCCGGCAGCAGTTCGTCGAGCGAGGACTGCGGCAGCGTGATCCAGGTGGTGAACAGCGCGCGCAGACCGGCCGGGTCCGGTTGGGCTTCGAGCAGGCCGGTGTACTTGCCCAGCCCGGGCGTCTCGATCGCCTTGAGCAGCTTGACCGTCCGGTGCGGGTCGCGGAACCCGGCCAGCGCGTGGAACTCCGTCAGCGCGCAGACCAGCTCCGGCTTCGCCGTCGGGTCCGGGTAGTTGCGGTTCGCGGCGTCGCGCGGGATGCCCAGCTTCTCCTCGCGGGCGTGGCCTTCCGCGGCCTGCGCCGCCGACGGGTGGGCCTGCATCGACAGCGGTTCTTCCGCGGCGAGGATCTTCAGCAGGAACGGCAGCCGGTTGCCCCAGCGCCGTGCACACTCTTCGCCGAGCTGGCCGACCGGATCGGCGTCGACGAGTTCGAGCAGGCTCAGTTCGGTGCCGTCCGGGCCGAGCACGTGCGACGGGTCCCCTGGGTGCGCTCCCATCCACAGCTCGGCCTCGGGGTGCGGCGCCGGCACCGGACGTCCCTGCAGCTGCGGGATGGCCGTTCGCGATCCCCAGGCGTAGGGCCGTACGGCGTTGCGCAACAGCTCCACTGTCAACTCCCAATCCTTCCCGTCGGCGCTGGGCCGACGCACGCGGCGGCGGAACCGCCTGCCCGCGTTCCCCCCTGCTCCCTCAGGCGGAGGCCGGTTCGTATCTCCCGGCCCCGCCGATGCTGCCCGCCGCCAGCCCCAGGTACACCGCGGCCAGCTCGAACCGCAGCGCCAGCACCGCGGCGCGGACGATCTCGTCGGCCTCGATCTCCTCGGCGGGCGCGATCAGGTCCGCGCCGGGCAGGTACTCCTCGGCTTGGTACCGGGCCGCCTCGGTGGCCGGACCGGTCCGCACCGACAGCAGCAGCACCCGCGTCGCGACTCCACCAGGGGAGTCGTCCGGATCGGCGAAAATGTCTCGCTCCGCGCCGCCTGATTGGGCTGCCCGGCGCAAGGCCGGGCGGGCCAGCGCCTGCCGGTAGTCCTCCACGTCGCACACCAGCGCGGCATACGCGGCGAAGGCGTGCGCCGCGTGCTCGCCGACCGCCACCGCGACCGGGTCGAGCCCCCACAGCAACGGCACCCGGTCCGCGACCCGCAGCGCGAGCGCCTTCGCCGGGTTGGCGAACGACTCGCGTGCCAGGTAGTCCTTCTCCGCTTCGAGGTCGAGCTGGTCGGCGAGCTCCTGCACGTCGGCGACCAGCAGGCCGAGCGCGTTCGCGGTGAGCAGCCCGGCGGCCAGCCCGCGCGGGAACGCCAGCTCCGGCGGCACCGGCACGCGCGGCGCGAGCAGGACGCCCTTGCCCGCGACCGCCGCCGCGACCGGCCCCTCCGCCGGCGCGGACAGCACCACCGACGCGCCGAACCGGGCGGCGCGCTCCAGCGAAGCGGCCAGCTCGCGGTCTCCCGCGTCGTCGGTGTGCGCGAACACCACGTCCAGCGCGCCGATCCAGGCCGGAACCGATTCGGCCACCACGACCGGCACCGGGCACGACGGCGCGAGCAACGCGGCCAGCAGCCGGGTGAGCGTGCGGCTCACCCCTGGCCGGTCGATGAGCACGAGCGAACGCGGACGCCCGACGTCCAGCCGTTCGCTCAGCTCCAGTTCGGCCGCTGCCTCGGCGGTGGCTCGCACCTGCGCGCCGGCCATCGCGGCGGCGCGCAGCAACCCCGCGCGGTCGGCATCGGCCAGCCGCGCGGAGTCGTCGAGCAGGGAATCGTCAAGCATGGTCAAGCACTGTCGCCGTGATCAGCGTCGGGCCCGGCCGAGCCGGGCAGCGTCGCCTCGTCGAGCAGCAGCACCGGGATCCCGTCGCGGACCGGGTACACCCGGCCGCATTCGGTGCAGGTCAGCGCGTCGGCCTCGGCGTCGTCCGGCGTGCCGGGACGCAGCGGCGCGTGATCCGGCGACGGGCACGCGAGGATCTCCAGCAGCTGTGCGTCAAGCGTGATGGCCATGGTTCCTCCATACCACGCGTCGTTGGGGTGTTGAGGGCGCCTTCCGGACACAATCCGGCGCCAGCCGGTCAGGCCCGGACAATGGCCAGCACCTCGGCGGTGAGCGCCTCGACCGCGGCCCGGTCGGCGGCCTCCACGTTGAGCCGCAGCAGCGGTTCGGTGTTGGAGGGGCGCAGGTTGAACCACGCGCCGCCGGGCAGCTGCACGGTGAGCCCGTCCAGCTCGTCGATCTCGACGCCGGGCTTGTCCGCGTAGGCGTCCTTCACCGCGATCATCCGCGCGACCTGGTCGCTGACCGTCGAGTTGATCTCGCCGGACGCCGCGTAGCGCGAGAAGTCCTGGGTGAGCGCGGACAGCGGGCCGTTCTGCTCGCCGAGCGCGGCGAGCACGTGCAGCGCGGCCAGCATGCCGGTGTCGGCGCGCCAGAAGTCGCGGAAGTAGTAGTGCGCGGAGTGCTCGCCGCCGAAAATCGCCCCGGTACGAGCCATCTCGGCCTTGATGAACGAGTGCCCGACCCGCGTGCGCACCGGATTGCCGCCGTGTTCGGCGACGATCTCCGGCACGCCCTTCGACGTGATCAGGTTGTGGATGATCGTGCCGCCCGGCTCCTTGGCCAGCTCGCGCACCGCGACCAGCGCGGTGATCGCGCTCGGCGACACCGGCTCGCCGCGCTCGTCCACGACGAAGCAGCGGTCCGCGTCGCCGTCGAACGCCAGCCCGGCGTCCGCGCCGACCTCGCGCACCTTGGCCTGCAGGTCGACGATGTTCGCCGGGTCGAGCGGGTTGGCCTCGTGGTTCGGGAAGGTGCCGTCGAGCTCGAAGTACATCGGCACGATCTCGATCGGCAGGCCCTCGAAAACGGTCAGGACGGTGTGCCCGCCCATGCCGTTGCCCGCGTCGACCACGATCTTGAGCGGCCGGGAGCCGGAGAGGTCGACGAGGTTGCGCAGGTAGGCGGCGTAATCGCCGAGGACGTCGCGCTCGGAGACGGTGCCGCGCTGGCCGTCGAAGGCGGGAACGCCCTGCTCGACGGTGTCGCGGATCTCCGCGAGGCCGGTGTCCTGTCCGACCGGCGAGGCTCCGGCGCGGCACATCTTGATGCCGTTGTACTTCGCGGGGTTGTGGCTCGCGGTGAACATCGCGCCCGGCAGGTTGAGCGAACCGGAGGCGAAGTAGAGCTGGTCGGTGCTGGCCAGGCCGATCGACACCACGTCGAGGCCCTGAGAGGTCACCCCGTCGGCGAACGCCTCGGCCAGACCCGGCGACGAATCGCGCATGTCGTGGCCGATCACCACAGCCGGTGCCTCGGGTTTGATGAGCAGCGCGAACGCGGCCCCGAAGTCCCGGACGAGGGCGGCGTCGAGCTGGTCGCCGACCACGCCGCGAATGTCGTAGGCCTTCACGATGCCCGAAAGGTCTGGCACGCCTTCTCCCCGCCGCTAGTTCCGTGGCGACGCCCCTCGCGCCGCGGGCGAAAGCCTACCGGGCGGGAGGACAGCTCAGGCGCGCCCCGGGAGGACGCGCAGATGGCCGCGCCTGCCGGAGGGCCCTTCGGGCTCGGGCTGCACGGCCGGGACGTCGGAGCGGCCGGCCTCGCGGACCGCCTCGGCCAGCGCGGTCAGCTCGTCGGCGGACTGTTCCGGAGCGGCGAAGGCCCCCTCGTGGCGGACGACTTCCCAGCCCTTCGGGACGGTCAGCCGCAGCGCGTGGGCCTCGCAGAGATCGTAGGAATGCGGTTCGGAAGCGGTGGCCAGCGGTCCGACGACCGCGGTCGAGTCCTGGTAGGCATACGTGAGCGTGGCGACAGCGGGTTCGAGGCAACCCGTTCGCGAACATTTCCGTACGCTCCGCACGATCGGAAACGATAGCGCGTCGCCGCGAGCGAAGTACCGGCGACACGCGCGTCGTCCTGGCGACCGCATAGACTTGGGCGGTGGCGACGGCTCGTGACTACCGACAACGGCAGCGAATGCGGCGGGACCGGCATGGCCGGGGCCTGCGCGGGACGCTCTATCCGGCGTCCCTGCCCGCGGCCGCGAGCCGGGCGGAACGCTTCGACGCGCTGGTGCTGGACGCTCTGGAGCCGATCGAAGCGCGCTGGCGGCACGAGCTGACGAAACTGGACGTCGCAGTAGACGACGTACCCGAAGTCCCCCTGGACGGCCGAGCCCCGGCAGACGGCGTACTCCACGACGGCGCAGTCCCGCTGTCACGCCTGGTCCCGGCAGGAGTCGACCGATCCGGCCTGCCCACCCGAGCCCGCATCGTGCTGTACCGGCGCCCCCTGGAAGCACGCGCGAAAGACCCCTCAGAACTAGCAGACCTAGTACACGACGTCCTGGTAGAACAAGTCGCCGGCTACCTAGGCGTAGAACCAGACGTCATCGAAGGCGACTGACCCACACACGCACAACGAGGCACCCACACCTCCCCCGCACCCCGATACGAAGCCTCCCTGCGGTCTGGGGGTGCTTGTCAAGGCATCTTTCCCGCCTTGACAAGCACCCCCAGACCGTCAGCACAATCAAGCTTCGGGGTGCCCCACGCGAGGACCGGGCGCAATGTCGCCGCCAGGCGACGAGCCGCCCGCGACTACCCCACCCGCCTCCGAGACGGAATCGCAGTCAAAGCCGTAAACAACACCGCCGCCAACTGCACCAAAAGCAACAATCCCCGCTCAGTCCCCGGGAAAGTCACCGAGACCTCCGAAGGCTGCGCAGGCACCGACACCGCCACCTGATGCCCCCACGCAGGCACGATCGGCACGGCCTTCCCGTTCACACTCGCCTGCCACCCAGCCTCCTGCTCCGCGGCCAGCACCAGCAACCGCCCAGTCGGCCCTTCCGACGCCCGCACCCGCACATCCGGCAACTGCGCGGTCACCGGCGAAATCCCCGGATTCGTCCCCGGCGCGCCCCCGCCGGTCACCGCCTGTTTGGCCAGCTCCGGCGAGATCAACGCCACCTGTCCGGACTTAGGCAGCAACCGCAACGTCGGACGCCCGTCCGACATCGGCGCCGCCACCGCGGCAAGGTCGCTGGCCGCCGCGGCAAAAGCCCGCGCGTCCGTCCCGACCGGCAACACCACGTACTGGACCCCAGACGCCGCGGCAGCCGCGTAAACCCGCTTGAGCGCCGCGACATCCCCTTGCCCGAGCCCGCGCCGCCACTCGGTCAGCCGCTCCGGCGTGCCCTTGACCGGCGCGAGCTCGTCGTCGCCGAAGAGCGCCAGCCGGCCACCGGTCTGCCGCACCTGCGCGGAACTGACGTCCAGCACCGACCGCCCCGTCGCAGCGACATCCGCGGCCACCTCAGGCGCGAGCTGTGGACGCGGCCGTGCAGTCAGCGGTCCCTCCGAACCAGTCGCGAGCGCACCGGCAGCCAGTGCGGCCACCACCACAACGCCAGCCACGGCCAGCACCTTCGGCAACCACGCCGCGGGCATCGCCGAACCGCCGCGCTGCCAGGTAGCCAGCACTGCCCACAGCAGCCCGGCTCCGACCACGAGCAACGGAACCCCGGCGTACCCGGACGCAGGCGCACCGCCCTGCATCGGCGTCAGCTGCACCTGCCGGACCAGGACCACGCCGACCAGGCCGAGCACCGCGAGTGCCAGCCCGCCGACGACCTGTTTCCGCGGCCGGACCACGAGCGCGACGAGCGTCGCCGCGAGCACCACCACCCCGGTCGGCCAGGCCCCCGGACCGCCCGGCGTGAGGCCCGCGAGATCCGTCGTGGACGCGGGCGCGGCCGGACCGCCGAGGCCTTGCAGCAGCAGTTCCGGATGCCGCAAGAGCACGGTCGGCCACGGCAGCAGCAGCACCAGCGGCAACAGCACCACGATCCCGACCGACGCGACGCGGCGAGCCAGGCCCGAGGGCGCGGGCAGCACCACGAATCCGACCAGCAGGCCGACGAGCGCGAGCCCGTGCGCGAGCGGCGAGAACGCGCCGAGCAACGCGACGCCGAACGCGGACAGCGCCGAGACATGCAGCCACCGCGTGCCCGGCCGGGTCAGCAACCGGACGATGCCCGCGATCACGAGCGGCAGCACGAGGTGCACCACAACCACATCGAGCCGCCCCTGCGCGACCGACGCGGTAGCAGCGGGCAGCAACGCGTACACCGCGGCGACAGCGGCGCGCACCCAGCGGCGCACCGCGAGCTTGCGGGTGGCGACGTAGGCGCTGAGCGCGGCGAGCGGGATGTCGCCGATGAGCAGGATCGCCACGAGCGCGGCCGGACCGCCGATCGGAGCGAAGATCGCGCCGATCGTGCCAAGCACCGGCAGCGTCGCGGGGGCGGGCGCACCGGTGCCGCCGGCGATCGAGTGCCACGGCGACAGGTACGTCGACCAGATCTCGCTCAGCCCGCCGACCGGCAGCAGCTGGCCGCCCCACAGGTCGAGGCCGAGCCGGCCGCGGTTGAGCACCAAGGCCAGCGCCGTCAGCACGACGACCAGCACCACCGGCGGCGCGAAGATGGTCGCGGCGAGCACGCGTCGCCGGTTGACCTCCACGAACACCAGATCCGGTTCCGGCGCCGCCGGTTCCGGGCGAGGCGCCGGAGACGGGTGGTCCGAGACCTCTTCGACCGGTTCAGTGTCCTCTTCGGACACCGGAGCTTCCGGCAGCGTGACCGCGACGACCGTGCCCGGCCGGCGCAGCCCCCGGCCTCGAGTGCTCAGGCCGCGCAGCGCGCCTGCGGGCAACGCGTCCGGACCGACGGGCCGCGCGCCGGACGCGGCGAGCGCCTCCGGCGGGATCCATGCGGACTCCTGCTCGACGCTCTCCGGCACCGTCCCGAGCGCGACGTCGCTCTGCACGCCGCGCCGGACGAGCCCGACCACCCCGGCGCTGATCGCGTTGCGCAGCCTCGTGATCCGGCTCGTGAAGAGCCCGCGGACAGTTCCCGGCCGCGGCTGATCGCGCCGCCAGGCCCGCGCCGCGCGGAGATTTCCCTTGCCCCCGCACACGTATCCGAGCGCGGCCAGTTCCGCCCCGGCTTCGGTCGTGCGCCGCAGGACGAAGAACACGAACGCGCGCAGCACCAGCATGACCGGCAGCCGGACGAGCCCGAACCAGAACGACGGCGGCGAGCAGTTCACGAGAAAGACGCGCACGCCGTGCGAACGGTTGAGCGCGGCGAGCGGACGGCCGGCGGCGTCCGGGGTGCGTTGTCCGGTGGACAGCGCGCGAGCGTGCCGGACGCGCGCGGCGGGCACGGACAGCACGAGCGAGCCGGCCGCGTTGGCACGCCAGCCGAAGTCGAGATCCTCGCGCAGCAACGGGAAGTCCTCGTCGTAGCCGCCGAGGGTTTCCCAGAGTTCCCGCTGCACCAACGATCCCGCGCTCGGCACGGCGAGAACCTCGCTGGGTTCGCCGTCCGGCGCGGCCATCTGCTGGCGGTGCCCGGAGGCGTCGGTGGACAGCCCGGCCTCGACGATCAGCCGCGGATCGGTCCAGTCGGTGCCGAGCGGGCCGAGCACTTTCGCGGACGGGTTTTCCTCCGCGGCGCGGAGGAGCTGGGCGAGACAGTCGGCTTCGGGAGCGCAGTCGTCGTGCAGGATCCACAGCCACGATCCCGGATCGCCCCACCGATCGACCGCGTGCGCGACGGCCGCGGCGACCGCTTCCGCGAACCCGGTTTCACTCGGCAGAGTGACAACTCCGGACAGCACGGGTTCCTCGGCGGCCGCGCCCGGCTGCGCTGCGTCGGCGAGCAGTTTCGGGGTACGGTCTGTTGACCCGGTGTCCACGGCGAGCACGTGCCGCGGACGGACTGTGCTGCGCCGCAACGCGGAAAGCGCCAGCGGCAGCCATTCCTCGCCGTCGTGACAGACCACAATGGCCAGAACGGGCAACGTCCGCACAGCGGGCGGAACGACGGTGCGAGGCAAGAACGGCTCCTGCTCGGACGGGACGATAGGTGCGGTCACCCTACGGCCTGCACCGTCGCGCCGGCACCGGCCCACGCCGCGCGTCCGGCGGATCCCACCGCGTGGACCGGCCCAGGATCAGTCCCGGCCGATCGGGCAGGCACAAGCGAAATACCGCGAGCGCGCTCCAGCGGGAACCGGCGGCACCCGGTCCGGCCGCGAGATCCCCGGCACGCCGAGGTTTCCGCGGCAGAAGACGAAGATCACAAAGAGAACCACGGCACAGCACCGATTTTCCGACGCCGTGACGGCACTTCCGCCCTCACCGCATCGCCGAACCGGGCCGCGCGAATCCGTCGAATGTGCCCGGCGCCACCCCGGCGAGGACTCCCCATCCCGCCCGCGTCGCACCGGCCGCATCGCTCGCTCGCCGGCGCGGCAACGACTGCCGTGGCGGCGGGACGCACCCCCGGCCCACGGAGACCGGGGGGCCGAAACCCTTTAAACCGCGCGTTTCTTCAGCTTGCGACGTTCCCGTTCGGACAGTCCGCCCCAGATGCCGAAGCGCTCGTCGTGCGCCAGCGCATACTCGAGACAGTCGTCCTTGACCTCGCAGCCAAGGCAAATCCGCTTGGCCTCGCGGGTCGAGCCGCCCTTCTCGGGGAAGAACGCCTCCGGGTCGGTCTGCGCGCACAGGGCGCGCTCCTGCCAGTCCTGCTCCTCGGGGACGTCGAAAAGGTCGGTCAGATCCCCGAGCTGCTGCTCCGGGTTCTCTCCCCAACCCACGACGTGCCCCCATTCCCTGTTGTCCGCTTCCAACCGCACGTCCGCCTCCTCGCTCCTACGCACTCCCCAGGCTGGCGGTGGTGAAACGACACCCGCTGCCCCCTCCGACAGCGAATGACATCACTGTGATTACACCTGTGTAGGTCGGCCAGGTCAAGCCGAGTAGCGAGTTCGGGGGATCTCCGTGCCCGGGTGCGCAAGGGGACACGCCGAAGACTTCACACCGGGCATACGGAAGACTGGTGGGGTGCAGAGATCAGCAGTGCGCCCGAGCCCGATCTTCCTCGGCATCCTCGCCGTCGCCGTCGCCGGTGGTTTCCTGGCTGCATACGGTGATTCCACGACTCTTCTCAGTTCCCGCGACCCGATGTTCATCGCGGGCGTCGTGCTGCTCGTCCTGGGCGGCTGGATGGCTTCGCTGACGCTCCACGAGTTCGGGCACGCCTTCGTCGCCTTCCGCGGCGGGGATCACGAGATCGCTCACAAGGGGTACCTCTCGCTGGACGTCCGGCGCTACGCCGACCCCGTCCTGTCCTTTGTGCTTCCGCTGATCTTCCTGCTGATCGGCGGCATCCCGCTGCCCGGCGGCGCGGTGTGGATCAACCGCGGCTCGCTGCGGAACCGCGCGACCGCGTCGTGGACGTCACTGGCCGGCCCGCTCGCCAACCTCGCCGTCGGAGCCGCGCTGTGCCTGGCGACGATGCTGATCCCGATGGCGACCGGTCTTTTCTACGCGATGTCGTACCTCGCGCTGCTGCAGGTGATGACGTTCCTGATCAACATTCTGCCGGTGCCGGGGCTGGACGGCTGGGGTGCGCTGGAGCCGTACCTCTCCCCGCAGGCGCGGGCGTTCGGCGCGCGAGTGCGGCCGTGGGCGCCGCTGGCGCTGTTCGCGCTGTTCTTCCTCTTCCGGCCGTTGTCCGATCTGCTCTGGACGATCGCCGAGGGCATCTACGAGCCGCTCGGCGGCAACGCGACCGCGTCCGCCATCGGGCAGAAGGCGTTCCTCTTCTGGCGGTGACCGCTCAGGCCCACTGCCGGTGGGCCATGAGCCACGCGTGCGCGCGCTTGTACACCTTTTTGAGCCCGGAGCGCTCGCCGAGATAGTCGCCCGCCGCGCCGACCACCGGCAGCATCCCGAGTGCCCGGTGGATCCACCGGCCGCGCGGGCGCTTCTCGAGTTCGCCGGTGATCCCCCACAGCGACTTGCCGAGGTGCCAGAGCGTCCGCGCGACGGCTTTCGCCGTGACCTTGCCGTGCTTGCGGTGGGATTCGTCGAGTTCCTCGGTGAGCCGCGCGGTCTCACTGTCCTCTGCGGACTTCGCGGACTTGTCGTGCCCGGCTCCCGCCGCGAGGTCGGCGTCGATGTCGCGTTCGAACAGCACCGAGGCGATCAGCCGGACGCGGCTGCCGACGTCGGTCACGCCGTACTCCCCCGCGATCGCGCACAGCACCAGTCCCTGCGACGCGGCGCCGAGGGTGTCCTGCACCGGCAGCCGGTCGGCGAGCGCGCCGCCGAGTCCGGGAATCGACGTCAGCAACGAGGTGAGCCTGCCGACGCGATTGACCCACCAGCTCGCGCGCTGGTCGATGTCCATCGCCGCCCACCCCGCGGTGCCCGGCACCTTCACCGTCGTCAGCGCGTGGAGCATCTTCTTCTTGAAGCCGGCGTCGGCGAATTCGTCCTCGCCGCGCCGGGCACGCGCCTGCAAGCCGAATGGGTCCGCCTCGCGCAACGCGTCGAGCATCGGGGCGCAGGCGCGGACGAACGGGCGCAGAATCGCCACGACCTGACGGTCCGAAATGGCCTCAGCCACTCATCCCTCCCTTCGCCGCGGCCCGGCCGAGCCCGCCGCCGAGGACGAGCGCGGCGGGCAGCGCGCTCGCGCCGAGCAGAAGCAGCGCACGCCAGTCCTGGACGAGCACGACGTCGCCGCCCGGGCCGAACAGACCGACGCCGAACACGACGAGTACCCATACCAGCAACGGCACGAACGACAGCCCCGGCCGCACGAGCTTCCCCGCGGTCAGCACAAGCCACGGCGTGGTGACCGCCCCGACCACCGCGGTGATCGGCAGCGGCACCTCCCCGAGCGGGCCGACCCGGAGCGGGAGGAAGAACAGTTCGAGCAGCGCCAGCACGACCGCGTCGAGCGCCAGCAGCACCAGCATCAGCCACTGGTCGCGAGTGAGCGGGGCGGACACGGTCACCACCCGCCGAAGAGATCGGTCTCGGCGCCGCTGCCGTCGCCGTGGGCGAGCACGAAGTACTCGGCCGACGGGATCGGCTGCGCGATGCTGTTGGTCAGCGCGAAGTGCGGAACCGCGCCGTCGACCACGGTCAGCTGGGTTTCGTGCGCGCGCAGAGCCGCCAGCTTCGCCTGCCGGTGCGCGGAGATGTCGACCACAGTGGTGATCTTGCCGTCCGGAGTGGACGGAAGCTCGCCGTCGGCGGCCACCCGGAACGGTGATGTCCCGTCGGCGCGCAGTTCGGCGAGCCCGACGGTGAGCGCGGCCTCGGACTGGACCACGTGGAAGACCCGCTCGACCGACGGGGCGTCCGGAGCCGCCGCCATGGTGATCTCGTGCGCGCGGATGTGGTCGGGATGGCCGTAGCCGCCGAAGGAGTCATAGGTGACGACGACCT
>NZ_JACJHR010000033.1 GCF_014174495.1 Amycolatopsis echigonensis | reverse complement strand
ATCCATGGACATCACTGGCGCATCCGCTGTCGTCACCGGCGGCGCGAGCGGGCTCGGCCTCGCCACCGCCCGCGAACTGGCTGACGCAGGCGCACAGGTCGTGCTGCTGGACTTGCCGACCAGCGACGGCGAACAGGTCGCCGCCGCGTTCGGCGGATCGGCGGTGTTCGCCGCGGCCGACGTCACCGACGAGGTCGCGGTGTCGGCCGCGTTCGACGCCGCGGAAGCTCTCGGCCCCGTCCGCGTGGTCGTGAACTGCGCTGGCATCGGCACCCCGGCGCGGGTGCTGACCAAAGAGGGCAAGGCCGCGCCGCTGGCCGCTTACCGGAAGATCGTCGACGTCAACTTGGTCGGCTCGTTCAACGTCCTGCGGCTCGGCGCGGAACGCATGCTGCACGCGGACCCGGAAGGCGAGGAACGCGGAGTCGTCGTCAACACCGCGAGCGTCGCGGCATTCGACGGCCAGGTCGGGCAAGCCGCCTACTCGTCCAGCAAGGGCGGGATCGCGGGGATGACCCTGCCGGTCGCCCGGGACCTGGCGCAGCACCGGATCCGGGTCGTCACCGTCGCACCCGGCCTTTTCGACACCCCGCTGATGGCCACCCTTCCCGAGGAAGCACGGGTCTCGCTCGGCGCCCAGGTGCCGCATCCCAGCCGGCTGGGCGATCCCCGGGAATACGCTTCGCTGGTCCGGCACATCGTCGCCAACCCGATGCTGAACGGCGAGGTCATCCGGCTCGACGGCGCGATCCGGATGGCCCCGCGCTGATCCCTCCGGCACCGCCCGCTCCCGGCAATTCAAGGAAGAATCCACAGGAGTACCGATGTATCCCGGAACTTACGCGGAAACCGATCCGGACAGAGCAGCTGTCATCATGGCCGGCAGCGGGGAACGGCTCACTTTCGGCGAGCTGGAACGGAATTCTCGCCGGCTCGCACACCGGCTGCGGGCCGAGGGCTTTCGACGCGGAGACGTAATCGCGCTGTTGTCCGGAAACGATCCGCGCGTCTTCGAAGTGTACTGGGCCGCCCAGCGTTCCGGGCTGTACGTCACGGCGATCAACAAATTCGCCAGTCCTGACGAACTTCGCTACATCCTGGAAGACAGTGGCGCCCAGGCCCTTTTCCTCGGGCCGGGCACGGCCGACGCCGCGACCGGGCTCGTCGCCCGCGACACGGTCCGCTACGCGGTGGCGTTCGGCAGTCCGCCGAACGGCGAGGACGGCTGGCTCGACTACGCCGCCGAAATCGCGTCGGCGCCCGGCACGCCGCTCGCCGACCAGCCGCGCGGCGGCGACATGCTCTACTCGTCGGGCACGACCGGCCGGCCGAAGGGAATCCGGCCTCCGCTGCCCGATCGGCAGGTCGGCGAACCGGGCGACAGCATGGTCGCGGTGTTCGGCGACCGGATCGGGCTGGACGCCGAAACGGTGTTCCTGTCCCCCGCGCCGCTGTACCATGCCGCGCCGCTGCGGCTGTGCGCCACTGTGCAAGCACTCGGCGGCACCGTCGTCGTGATGGAGAAGTTCGACGCGCAAGCGGCGCTGGCCGCGATCGAAAAATATCGCGTGACCCACAGCCAATGGGTGCCGACGATGTTCGTGCGGTTGCTCAAGCTCCCGTTCGAGGTCTGTCGTCGTTACGACCTCTCGAGCATGAAGATCGCCGTGCACGCCGCCGCGCCCTGCCCGCCGGAGGCCAAGCAGCAGATGCTCGAGTGGTGGGGCCCGATCCTGCACGAGTACTACTCGTCGACCGAAGTCGCCGGAATGACCTGGATCAGTCCGGACGAATGGGCCGCCCACCCCGGGTCGGTTGGCCGGCCGATCCTCGGCATCCTCCGCATCTGCGACGAGGAAGGTCACGAAGTCCCGACGGGAACCGTCGGAACGGTGTACTTCGAACGCGACGAATGCCCCTTCGAATACCACAACGATCCGGAGAAAACCCGCACCGCCCAGCACCCCCAGCACGCGAACTGGACCACTGTCGGCGATCTCGGCTACGTCGACGACGCGGGCTTCCTCCATCTCACCGACCGCAAGGCGTTCATGATCATCTCCGGCGGGGTCAACATCTACCCGCAGGAGATCGAGGACGCCCTCACCATGCACCCGGCAGTCGCGGACGTCGCTGTCGTCGGCGTGCCCGACCCGGAGATGGGCGAGCAAGTGAAGGCGGTCGTCCAGCTCGCAGAAGGAAAGGCCGGGAGCCCGGAGCTCGAGGCGGAACTCATCGCACACGTCCGTTCCCGGCTCGCCGCGTTCAAAACCCCGCGGACCGTCGACTTCGTCGACAGCCTGCCCCGCACCCCCACCGGAAAACTCGTCAAGGGCCCGCTCCGGGACCGCTACCGGGCCGCTGCCCGCTGACCCCTCGTCGGAGGACGACCACCATGACCACCCTCCAGGGCCGCACCCTGCTCATGTCCGGCGGGAGCCGCGGAATCGGCCTCGCGATCGCGGTGCGCGCCGCGCGCGACGGGGCCAACGTCGTGATCCTCGCCAAAACCGACCAGCCGCACCCTCGCCTCCCCGGCACCGTGCACACCGCGGTCGCCGACATCGAACACGCCGGCGGGCAGGCGGTGGCAGTGGTCGGGGACGTACGGCGGGACGAGGACGCCGAGCGCGCCGTCCGGACCGCGGTGGATCGCTTCGGCGGCATCGACATCGTCGTCAACAACGCCAGCGCGCTGGACCTGCGCAGCACCGCGGACATCACGATGAAGAGCTACGATCTCATGCAGAGCATCAACGCCCGCGGGACGTTTCTGCTCAGCAAGCTCGCCATCCCACATCTGGCCAAGAGCGACCGCGCGCACATCCTCACCCTTTCCCCGCCGCTGGACCTTCGTCCGCAATGGGCAGGCAGCTACCTGGCCTACACGATGGCCAAGTACGGGATGAGCCTGGTGACCCTCGGACTCGCCGAGGAGCTGCGCGAGCAACGCATCGCCGCCAACTCGCTCTGGCCGCGCACCACGATCGCCACCGCCGCAGTAGCGAACCTGCTCGGCGGAGAGCACGGCGTTTCCCGAGCCCGCACCCCTGAGATCGTCGCCGACGCCGCGCACGCGATCCTCGTCCGAGACAGCACCGATTGCACCGGAAACTTCTTCATCGACGAGGACGTCCTCCGCGAAGAAGGCGTCACCGACCTCGCTCGCTACCGCGCCGGCGAAAGCGGCCAGCCACTCGACGCCGACCTCTTCCTCGACCCGATCGGAGACGGCCAATGAGCCTCGTGTCGTACACCTGCCGCGACGGCGCCGCCTGGATCCGCTTGACCGACAGCAGCCGGGGCAACCCGCTCAGCCAGGCCATTGTGGACGAACTGGCCACCGCGGTCCGGCAAGCCCGGCACGACGACGCCCGGGTCGTCGTCCTCGCCGCGGAAGGTCGCGCCTTCAGCGTCGGCGGCGACGTGTCCGCATTCGCGAGCGCCGACGACGTCGAACAGGCCATTGACGACCTGGCGGAAGCCCTGCATCGCACGATCAGCGAACTGCACCGGATGGACGCCGTGGTCGTCTCGGTCGTGCACGGCGCCGCCGCCGGCGCCGGCCTGGCACTCGCGGCGGCCGCCGACCTGGTCCTCGCCGGAGCGTCAGCCCGATTCACCCTGGCCTACACCAAACTCGGCTTCACTCCCGACGGCGGGACCTCGCTGCTCACAGCTTCGCTCGGGCTCCACCGCGCGCTGCACCTCGCACTCCTGAATCCGGTGCTGACCGCGGAGCAAGCCCACGCCTTCGGGCTGGTCGCCCAGGTCCACCCGGACGACGAACTCGCGGCGGCGGCGGAACAGGTCGTCCGACAACTCGCTGCGGGCTCGAGGGCGGCACAGGTCGCAACCAAGCGACTGCTCCGGGAGGCGGCTGCTCCAGCGGCCGAAACGCTGCTGCGCCGGGAAACTCTGTCGATCCGCGCACGGGCGGCTTCCCCGGACGGCCGTGAAGGCGTGGCTGCGTTCGCGGAGAAGCGCACGCCCGAATTTCCCTCGAACTAGCCGGGCTAGGACACGCTGCGTTGCTGCCGCTCGACGCCACCGCAAGACGGCGGCCCTCAGGCACATCCGTGTCCCGCAGGAAATTCGCGCCCGCTCACTTCCGGCCCGCGCGCGAGGTCGTAAAGCCTGGAATGGCCGAGCGGGGGTGCTCGCAGTCGAGATGCCACTTGGGGTGCGCGCCGGGCAGGCAAGCGGCGTGTCGTCGGATTCGCGGGCCGCCCGAGAGCGATCGCCCGACCGGATCAGATCGATGCTCGCGCCTCGCGTCTCATGCGATCGTGCTGTGCGTTCGCCTGCGAGGCTAGGATCAGCAAGCACGTTGCGTCAACCAGAATCATCCTTCGGCACCGCGGAATTCTTCCCGTCGCGCGACCGGTGCCAGATGACGCGCGTGATCGCCGAGCGCGGGCTTCCAGGCCGAGCGTGCGACGGCGGCCGAGTCCAGGCGCTAGTCCACGCAGGTGCCGTACTGTTGTTCCCTACCAATACGCAACTCGTGCGCACCGCCTTCGCTCGCACGAGCGGGCAGGCCCCGACAGCCTCCGGTTCAATGGCCTGAGCGAAGAGCAGGCCCGGACGATTCCTGCTCGGACCGAACCAGCTCCTGCCCCGGTTCCTGTTTCCGGGCCGCCCGGATCCGGTCGAGCGCGCCGCCCGCCGCCGCCTCCGTCACTCCGCCGAAAGAATCGTTACGACACAAGCGTTCCCGTCCATGCCCGCGGCTCCCCCGCCCATCGTCTCGACCAGCCCCACTCGGTGCCGGGCCACCTGCCGGTCACCGGCGTCCCCGCGCAACTGCCACGCGATCTCGGCCAGTTGCGCCATTCCGGTCGCACCGAGCGGGTGGCCGCGCGAGAGCAGGCCGCCGCTCGGGTTGACCGGCTGCGCTCCGTTCCGCGCCGTGTGGCCGGACGGCGCGAGTTCCGCGCCCTTTCCCCGCGGTGCGAGGCCGAGCGCCTCCAGCGTGACGATCTCGCCGATGGTGAACGCGTCGTGCACTTCGAGCACATCGACTTCCTCCGGCGAGCGGCCCGCTTGCGCGAACGCCTGTTCCGCGGCCCGCGCCACGCTGGCGAACCCCCATACGTCGGGGCTCCGGTGGTCCCACAGCGCGCCCGAGACCATCGCACTCGCCTCGACCCGCAGGTCGCGGGGGTTCCCGCGCGCACCGCCGACAATCGCCGCCCCGGCGCCGTCAGAGGTCGGGCAGCACTGCAGGAACGTCAGAGGTTCGGCGATCATCCGCGATTCCAGCACCTCGGCGACGGTCGGCGCCGAGGACCGCAGCTGCGCGCGCGGATTGTCCATCCCGTTGGCCTTGTTCTTCACCGCGATCGCCGCCAGCTGCTCCGGCGTCACACCGAACTCCGCGACGTAACGCTGCGCCTGCAGGGCATAGAGCCCGGGCAACGGCAGCGATGCCGCGCCCTCCGGGTCGCTCGCCTCGGGCACGATCGCACCGGAGAACAGCGTGGACATCTGGTCCACCCCGAGGACGAGCACGCACCCGAACCGCCCGGCCCGGACCGCTTCGACGGCTTCGTGGTACGCGCTTGTCCCGCTGGCACACGCGTTCTCGACGGTCCACATCGGAATTCCAGGCAGCCCGATTCCGCGCTGCACACGCGTGGCGACGCCGGGCGGGCCGAATACGGAGCCGACCACGATCGCCTCGATCTGGCCCGGCCTGACCTCCGCGTCCCGTACCGCCTCGGCGATCGCGTCCCAGGCCAGGCTTTCCACCCGCCGGTCGGGGAACCGGCCGTAGTCCGAAGTGCCCACGCCCCACAGCATCGGCTGGTTCACGAGCGCACCTCCTGCGCGGCCACCAGGTCGCCGCCGTCAGTCCCGGTGATCCGCGCTCGCGTACCCGGCGGCACCGCGGCCAGCTCCGCGAGGTGGACGAGCACCCGCGGCCCGTCGTCGAGATCGAGGTAAGCCAGGCCGAACGGGGCCCGGCGAACACCGACTGGAATCGCGACGACGGTGGCGGACCACACGGCGCCCGTCGGCGCGAAGCGCTCGGGTGTCACTTCCCCCTGGCACACCGGGCACCACGGGATCTCGTGCTGCGCCGAGGGGTACCGGCAAGCAGCGCACCGCACGCCCAGGACCGCGGTACCGTCGAACACCGGCCTCGGGTCGGCGACGGGCAACCCTCCGGCCGCCGCCCCGGACCGCCGTTTCGTCGGCCGTCCCACGCCCAGGTCCGTCATCAGTGGTCTCCCTCCAGAGTCAGGGAGAAGTCGCCCGCTTCAATGTGGAGATAGGCCCCTACCGACGTCTCCACCAGCTCGCGGATGAACCGGACCTGGCTGCCCGTCGGGGAGAAGTCCCGGTCCCGCCGCGGGGTGGCACGCATGACGTCGATATCGTTCTCCGGGACCAGCAGCCGCAGGATCAGCTCGTCGTCGCTGATCGACCGGCCGAACCGCTCGCGCAGCTCGGGCAGGCTCGGCTGCGGCGGTTCCCAGTTCTCGTAGCTCGCCGCCTTCGGCGAGCTCATGATGGTGTCGAGCACGTTCTCGTCGATCGGGGCGACGGGCTTGCCGTAGAAACCGTGCGCGTAGATCATCACCTCGTCCGGGACGACCGAATACCGGGACCCGGTCACTACGTTCAGCACCGCCTGGGTGCCGACGAGCTGGGAAAACGGTGTCGCCATCACGGGGTAGCCGAGTTCTTCGCGCACTCGGGACATCTCGTCGAGCACTTCCTCGAAGCGCTCCGCCATCCCGCGGTCCCGCAGCTGTGCCTTGAACGTGCCCGCCATGCCGCCCGGCAGCTGGTGCCGGTACTGGAAAAGCGAGTACTCCGCAGGTTGCCCGACCGGAAGATCCTCGTACTCGGCGACCCGCAGCAGATGCTCTTCCACCGGACCGAACCGCGACTCGTCGAGGTCCACGTCGAACCCGGCGTAGCGCAGGTTGGCGACCGTGTTCTCGGTGGAGGGCAAGGACACTCCCGCCGCGAGCGGCCTGCTCGCGGTGTGCACCCGGTCGGCCCCGGCGAGCAGGCCCTCGAGGTAGTTCAGCGGGGCGAGCGCGTTGTTGCTGTGAAAGTGGATTTCGACGGGCAGCTCACCGGCCGCGCCCTTGATCGCCGCGACCAAGGTCCGCGTGCGTTGTGGCGTGAGCAACCCGGCCGCGTCCTCGAGTTCGATGCCGTCGGCCCCGAGCGCGACGAGTTCTCGCGTGCGCGCCGCGTAGTACTCGTCCGTGTGGTACGGGCTGTCGGCGTAGAGGATGCACGGAAGTGCCTGCGCCCCTTCGGCTTGCACCGTCTTGACGAGCCTGCCGATCTTGTCGGTGTTGAACAGCCCGTCGTAAATCCAGAAGCTGCCGATGCCGTGCGCACACAGCCGTTGCACCCACAGGTCCATCACGCTGTCCGCCGTCAGGCCGAACGTGACGATGCCGTTGCTGCGGGTGCCCGCGCGCACGGTCGTCCGCGGCATGGCTTTCGACAGCGAGATGAGCTGCTCCCACGGGTCCTCTTTGCAGTGCCGCACCAGGACTTCGAAGATCGAGCTGCCCACGAGATCGATGGTGTGGAACCCGGTGCGGTCGAGCTCGGCGGCCATGGGCAGGCCCATGTCCTTGCGCAGCCGCATCCCCCACCAGCTTTGCGGACCGTCCCGCAGGGTCTGGTCCACGATCTCGATCCGGCGACGGGTTCCATCGGCGCCCCGCGGGGCGCAGTCCAAGTAGCTCATGCGCTCTTCTCCAGGTAGTCGGGCAGACCGCGTGTGGCGATCCAGTCGGTGGTGACGGTCGCGGCCCGGAAGTCGGGGTGGTCGAGTGCGGCGCGGGCGAACTCCGCCGTCGTCGGGACGCCGGTGACCCGCAGGGCGCCGAGCGCGGCCACCATCCGGTCCGCCGCCGCGTCCCGGTCCGGGCCGTGCGCGATGATCTTGGCCAGCAGCGAGTCGTAGAACGGCGTGACCACATACCCGGTTTCGCAGTGGCTGTCGACGCGGATGCCTTCTCCGTCCGGGGCGCGCCACTCGGCGACGGTGCCCGGGCGGGGGAGGAATCCGCGGGCCGGGTCCTCGGTGGTGATGCGGACCTCGATGGCGTGCCCGACGAGCCGGATGTCGTCCTGGGCGAGTTTCAGGCGCTCTCCGGCCGCGACGCGGATCTGCTCGGCGACCAGGTCCACCCCGGTCACCAGCTCGGTGACCGGGTGCTCGACCTGGATGCGGGCGTTGAACTCGAGGAAGGCGTAGTCGCGGGTGTCGGCGTCGTAGATGAACTCGACGGTGCCGGCGCTGTCCAGGCCGAGCGCCTCGGCGAAGCGGACGCCGCTGCCGCGGATGTCCTGTCGGATCTCCTCCGGCAGGTTCGGCGCCGGTGCTTCCTCGACCACCTTCTGATGGCGGCGCTGCAGCGTGCAGTCGCGCTCGCCGAGGTGCAGCACACTCCCGTGCTTGTCGCCGAGCACCTGGACCTCGATGTGGCGCGCGTTGCGGATGAACCGTTCGACATAGAGCCGGCCGTCGCCGAAGGCCGATTGCGCCTCGGCTTTCGCCGACGGCCACCGGTCTCGCAGTTCCGCCTCGGTCTCGATCACCGACATGCCCCGCCCGCCGCCGCCGGCCGCGGCCTTGAGCAGCACCGGGTACCCGAGTTCGCCCGCGGCGCGGACAGCGTCCGCCGCGGACTCCAGGACCGGCGAACCGGACAGCACCGGGATTCCCGCCGAGCGGGCCAGCTCCCTGGCTCGCGCCTTGTCGCCCGCCTGCGCGACCGCTTCCGGCCGAGGGCCGATGAACGTCAGCCCCTGCGCGACGCAAGCCGCCGCGAACTCGGGATTCTCGGAGAGAAACCCGTATCCGGGATGGACCGCGTCACAACCCGCGCCCACCGCCGCGCTGAGGACCGCGTCGGTCTTCAGGTAGCTCTCCGTCGCCGGGCCGGGCCCGACGCACACCGCGCGGTCGGCGAGCCGCGCGGCCATCCCGCCGCGGTCCACAGTGGACGTCGCGACCACCGATCCGATCCCGAGCTTCCGGCACGCGCGCACGACCCGGACCGCGATCTCGCCCCGGTTCGCGATCAGGACCCGGCGCACGCTAGTCATCGTCCGGCCTGATCACGAAGAGCAGCTGGTCGTACTCGACCAGTCCGGCGTTCTCGGCGCAGACTTCGACCACGACGCCGGATCGCGGGGCGACGACCGGGTTCATGAGCTTCATGACTTCGACGATCGCCAGCTGCTGGTTCGCCGTCACCGGTTGCCCTGGCTCGACGAACGGCGGCTCGCCCGGGCTCGGGGCGACCCAGAACGCGCCCACCGCGGGCGAACGGACCTCGACGCAGCCTGTCCGGTCCACCGGTTCCGGCACCGCCGACGCAGGAGAAGGCACGGGATCAGGTGCCGGCTCGGCGTCCGCCGAAGCCGCGGCGGATGCGGATGCCTCGGCGGGCGGCGGGGCGGGCCGGGCCGGCGCGGCCGGTGGCCCTTCCTTGCCCGCGGTGATCCGCATGTCGTCGAGTTCGAGCGTCATGGCGGTCCACCCGGACTCCTGGAACGACCGCAGGATCTCCCGGACTTCCCGGTGAGTGACGCGCTCGGAAATGGTCATGAAACGCTCCTCTGCTGGGCAATCGCGGCGAGCAGCACCGGCAGGCGATGCGGCGTCACGATCTCCTCGACGCCCGCGTCCAGCGCCGCGCGCACACCTTCCGGGGTGCAGAACACCGCGCCGCACACGGTTTTCGTGCCGGACGGGATTTCCGGGACGTCCCCGGCCGCCACGCTGTCGGCGTCGAACACCGCACCGGCGGCGGTGGTGCTCGCGGTCAGCGTCGTCGCTCGCTGCGCCCATTGCGTGAGCCGTCGCAGGTCCTCGTCCTCGCTCTCGTCGACGGCCTGCGTCGGCAGTTCGCCGGCATAGACGACACCGCAGGTCGCGTCCACCGTGACGGTGCGGCCGACAAGCGCATCCACTGTTCCCGCGCCGCAGCCGACGACGCACGGCGTGTCGAGCGCCCGGCTGACCACGGCGGCATGCGACGTCGCCCCGCCCTGCTCGGTCACGACGGCCGCGGCCGCGATCATGCCGTGCACGTCGTCCGGACTGGTCGATTTCCGCACCAGCACGCAACCCGGGTTCGCCTGCGCCGCTTCAGGCGTGTCCACGACGACGCCCGTGGCCACGCCCGGGCTCGCACCGACGCCCCGTGCCACCGCCTCGGCCGTCTCGGCCGCGCCGGGTGCGATTTCCGGCCGGAGCAGGGTCCGCACCTGCTCGGCGGTCACCCGTCGCACGGCCTCTTCCGGTTCGAGTACGCCCTCGTCGACCAGCTCGACCGCGATCCGCACTGCCGCGCGGGCGGTGCGCTTGGCCGGACGTGCCTGCAGCAGGAACAATTCGCCGTTCTGCACGGTGAACTCGATGTCCTGCGCGTCCCTTCCCTCGCGGTCGAGGCATTCCGCCGCGGCGAGCAGTTCCGCGTGCACCCGCGGCCAGCGCTCCGCCAGATACGCCAAGGGTTTCGGGGTGACCCGGCCGGACACGACGTCCTCCCCCTGGCCGCGCGGCAGGTACTCGCCATACGGTTCCCGCGCGCCGTCGACCGGGCTGCGAGTGAACAGCACCCCGGTACCCGAATCGTCGTCGAGGTTGCCGAACACCATCGCCTGGACCGTGACCGCGGTGCCGAGATCCTCCGGGATGCCGTAGTGCTTCCGATACGCGACCGCGCGGCGGGACCGGCTCGACCGGAACACCGCGGCGACGGCGGCGTGCAACTGCTCCCACGGGTCCACCGGCACCGGCTCGCCGATGTCGTCCGCAATAGCCGCGCGCACCGCGCCCGTGTCGGGCAGATCCTCGAGTTCTTCGGTGCAGCCCAGCACCAGCCGGCCGTAGAAGCCGGTGAACCGCCGGTGCACCTCAGCGGCGAACGCGGGGTCACCGGTCTCGGCGGCGAGCGCCGCTTCGACCGTGTCGTTGCACCCGAGGTCGAGGATGGTGTCCATCATCCCGGGCATGCTGACCGCGGCCCCGGACCGCACCGACACCAGCAGCGGACGTTCGCCCCCGCCGAACGTCCGGCCGAGTTCCCTTTCCAGCAAACGGATCCCGGTGGTCAGCTCGTCGGCGAGGCCGTCGGGCAGCCCGTCACCGGCGAAGTACGCCGCGCACGCCTCGGTGGTCACCACGAACGCGGGCGGCACCCGCAGCCCCAGCGAGCGCATCCGCCACAGGCTCCACGCTTTGCCGCCGACCAGGTCGCGGCTCGGCTCCGGCATGCCCGCCCGCGGGACGACCAGCCAGCGCAATCCCGTCGTCGCGGTCATTCCGGCCGCTCCCGTCCGGTCAGCCGCAGGAGGTGCTCGTGCAGCTGGAACCACACCGTGTGCACCGAATCCACGCGGACTCCGCTGACGTAGTCGGTCTCGCCGCCCTCGGCCCGGGTCAGCGCCGTGCCGATCCGGTCGAGGAAACGCTCTACCAAGGGGTCCGCCGCGCTGAGCGGCCGCAGGACCTTGGCCGTCTTCTCGTGCACCCGGCCCAGCTTGCCGACGATCTTGGCGTCGTAGCCGGCGTCCCCGTGGTCGTTGGGCACCCGGTCGCCGTCGACCTCCACCGTCTGCCAGTCCGTGGTGAGGCTCAGGATCTGCTTGTTCACCCCGGTTTCGAAGGCGTCCATCGCCTCGGTCACCGCGTCGTCCGCCCGCAGCGCGGCGAACGCCGACGGGTACACGCCGTCCAGGAACGCTCGCCCGGCCGGCGTGATCATGAAGCTCCCGCGTGCGGCGAGCACCGCCCCTTCGGAGACGGCTTTCTCGAGCGCGGCTTCGACGTCCGCGACCGCGAGGCCGTTGATGTCGGCGAGCTGTTCGGCTGTGCCGAGCTGACGCAGGGTCAGCGTGTGCACGGCCAGCTCGTATGTGTCCAACATGGACAGTCCTTTCAGGATCGTGCCGTCATCCGGTCGCGCACCTCGCGGCGCAGCGACTTGCCGACGGGGCTGGTGGGCAGCTCAGGCCAGATCTCGACCGTGCGGGGCCGTTTGAAGCCGGCGAGGCGGTCCGCGCAGAACGCGACGAGCTCATCGGACCCGACGGCGGACCGGGTGACGACCGCGGCGGCCACGCGCTCGCCCCACTTCTCGTCCGGCAGGCCGACGACCGCGGCCGCGGCGACCGCGGGATGGGCGAGCAGCGCGTCCTCGACCTCGCGGGGGTAGACGTTGAACCCGCCGCTGATGATCACGTCGTGCCGCCGGTCGAGCAGGTGCAGGTAGCCCTCGTCGTCCCAGCGCCCGATGTCGCCGGTGTGCAGCCAGCCGTCCGCCTCGATCGTCGCGGCGGTGGCCTCCGGGCGACGCCAGTACCGGCTCATCGTGTGCGGTCCCCTGGTCAGCACTTCGCCCACCTCACCGGGGCCGAGCACCTTTCCGTCGGTGTCGCGCACCTGCACCTCGACGAAGGTGTAAGGCTTTCCCGCGGCGGTCAGGCGTTCCGGGGTGTGCTCCCACGGCTGCAGGCACGTGATCGCCAGCGGCGCTTCGGCCTGACCGTAGAGCTGCGCGAAGACCGGCCCGAGGAGCTGGATGCCGCGGCTGAGCACCGTGGTGGCGATCGGCGCGCCGCCGTAGCAGATGCGTTCCAGCGCGAGGTCGGCGTTCGCCGTCGCCGGATCCTCCAGCAGCATCGCGATCATGGTCGGCACCATGAACGTCGCAGTGGCCCGGTATTCGCACGCGGCTTCGAGGAACGCGGCGGGCGAGAACTTCGGCAGCACTACGTTGGCCGCGCCCTTCACCAGATGCGGCAGGAAGAAGGCGCCGCTGCCGTGCGTGATCGGCGCCGCGTGCAGCATGACCGACCCCGGGTGCAGGTTCGGCAGCAGGTCCACCAGGAAGTTCGCCACCTCGGCCAGCTCGCTCGCGGTGGTCAGCACGACGGCCTTGGGCTTCCCGGTGGTCCCGCCGGTGTAGGCCAGCCGCAGCGGCTCGTCCGGCTCGCGGCGCACGTCGCAGGGTTCGGCCGGAGCCGACTCGATCAGGCCAGGCAGTTCTTCCGCGGTGATCGCGATTTCCGTCGGCGCGGGCGCTTCCCCGGCGTGGATCAGCGCCCTGG
The DNA here is from genome assembly GCF_014174495.1 of Amycolatopsis echigonensis. Lineage (GTDB taxonomy): Bacteria > Actinomycetota > Actinomycetes > Mycobacteriales > Pseudonocardiaceae > Amycolatopsis > Amycolatopsis echigonensis. Next base: position 79,584 of record NZ_JACJHR010000033.1, on the reverse strand, counting down.
CTTGGGAATCCTCGATCTTGAACGCCAGCTCGCGCGCGGTTTCCCTGGCATTGAGCGGAACCCGCACGAGCCCGGACTTGGCCAGCGCGTAGTACGCGACCACACCGTCGATGCCGTTGGGCAGCAGCACCGCCACCCGGTCCCCCGGCTCCAGTCCGCGCGCGAGCAGCGCGTTGCCGAGGCGATCGGTCAACTCGTCGAATTCGGCGAAGCTCACGACGCGCTCGCCGTCGATCAACGCCGGCGCGTCGCCGTACTGGCGGCCCGCCCGGCGGATCAGGTCACCGATCTGCATCGCCGGCTCCGTGCAGGTCCGCCCGGCGCAGGCTCGAGCCACGGCCTTCGAGAGTGCGCGATCCCCGCTGTGCCAGGCGGTACAGCTCGTCGGCTTCCGGCGACCCGTGGTGCCATTTGACCCATTCCTCATCGCGGTACCGATGCGCGCCGTCCAAGACGGCCGGGGTGAAGCCGCGGGCCCGGCGGTTGTACTCGTCGAGGTCGATCCGGCCCGCCGTGGTCGTCCACAGCCCGTTCTTCGCGGGCAGGCTGCTGGATCCCGACAGGCGGTCGCCCGCGGTGGGCGCGAAGTCGTCGTCGGTGAGCACCGAGTACGGGATCCCGGTGAGCATGTTCTGGTTCAGCCCGGAATAGCGGGCCATGCCGTACTCGTTGGTCTTCTGGTGCGGGAATCCCAGCAGCCCTACCATTTCGCCCAGGTTGTCCCGGCCGTATTCGTCGTTCATCAGCGGCTTGAACCGCTGCACGCGGTCGTCCAGGGACAGCCAGTCCTCCTGGCGGTAGGTGCCGGCCAGATGCGCGAAGTCCTTGGCCACCGAGGAATACACGAGCGCGCCGGCGTCGATCATCTGCTCGCGGGTCCAGGTGGCGATCCGCTTCCACAGATCCGCGGTGGCCTCGTTGAGGATCTCGCGGTACTGCTCCATGGTTTCGGCGAGCGTCTCGGCGCTGTCCATGCCGACCGGCACGTACCCGTCGGACAAAGCGTCCGATGTGTACAGTCCGACCGCCGCGATGTTCGCCACGTCGTAGCTCGGCTCGGCTTCGAACGACGCCCAGTCGTCCATGAGGTGGAAGTTGGTGTCGGAGAAGACGATCGGGATCGTCAGGTTGGCGAACGGCAGCCGGGTCGCGATGCCGTCCAGCCACGGATAGTCGCCCTCGGTCAGCTCGAAGAAGTCGCGCACGATCAGCTGCCGGTTCTCGCCGAAGTTGTACGGGCCGCTGTTGTGCAGCCCGATCCGGCATTCGCAGTGGGCCAGGAACGCGTACTGCGACAGCTGCGCGACGAGCTTGGTGGCCGCGGTGTGCAGCCGGTCGCCGGGTCGCACGCCGTGCAGATCCGCTTCGAACACCTGCAGCGTCCGCTCGGGCAGGAATTGGCTGCGGTCGCCGAACTCCTTGTTGGTGGCGTGCCCGTCGTTGCGGTGGTACGCCAGGTTGAACCGGCGCGAGAAGTCGAGTACGTCCACCACGTCCTCGACCGCGTCGCCCGCGCGCAGCAGCCCCCAGTTCATCAGCATTTCCCGGCCGATGAGATAGAAGGCGGGCATCCCCCACGCCGCGTTGACAGTGTCCACTTTGAGGCTGACCTCGCGGGCGCGGTCGCCGAGCTCCTCCGCCGGGGTCGCCGCGTCGATCTCGCGCAGCAGCGTCGGCAGGCGGTAGAACGAGTTCAGGTAGCTCAGCAGCATGTACGGATTCATCGGGAACAGCTTCGACTCCTGCACGGTGCGCGTGATGCACAGCCAGTACGTGGTGTCGGAGAGGTTCCGCAGGTAGCTGTTGGTCTCCAGCAGGGACCGGTAGTTCAGCTCGGTCATCGTTCAGCCCTCGTTCCCGATCAGCCAGATCCGGGCGTGCCCGGTGTCGCCGGTTTCGTACGCGTCGGCCGCGGGCGGCGCCGCGGTCACCTCGATCTCGACGACGTCGCCGTCGGAGAGGGTGTCGATCTTGCAGTTCATCAATGTGGGCACGTCGTACTCCCGCGCGAGGATCCCCAGGTGGGAGCGCACCGTTCCGCCCAGGCAGACGACCCCGGCGAAACCTTCGATGATCGGCGCGGTGAGCGTGCCGCCGGAGTCGTCGATGACGGCGATGGTGCCCTCGGGGATCCCGTCGGCGAGATAGCCCATGACCTGTTCGATCTTGGAGATCAGCGCGACGGGGCCGGTGACCGACTCGGCCTTGCGGATCACGTTGTCCCCGACGCCGACCTGCCTGCGGCCGTCCGCGGCGCCTTCCGCGGCGAACGACTTGGCGGCGCGTTCGGGCCGCTTGTATTTGTCCGGTTCGGACTCCAGCGACACCGTCGCCGAGAAGTCGAACCGATAGCCGTCGTCGAGCGCTTCCTGCTCCACCGCTTGGGCGTCGGAACGGGAGAACAGGTCGAACTGCCGCTCGAACACCACGTCCTTCCATCGCGCGCCGGTCGCGGCGAACCGCCGCGCGGCCAGCTCCCGCACGGCGGCGTTGAAGCGGCCGGGCAGCGGCAGGATTTCGGCCGACCCCCATTTGGGAGGATTCACCGTGGATTCGGACATCGCCACCTCGCTGTGGTTCGTTGCCTTTCGCTGAAATCCAAAGCTAGGTATGCTGGCCGATGTGACACAGTCCACGTTGGTGGACAGTCCGGCGTCGACGATGACGGCCACGTCCCCGCAGAGCCGGGCTCGTTCGCCCAGACGAGCATCCCTGGCCAGGGATGACTACGAGCGCGCCTTCGACGTGCTCGAGCGGTGCGACATCGCACCTTCGGTGGTCGACTTCAAGGAGAGCGTCGTCGAGGCGCTGCAAGAACATTTCGCCCTCAAGCACGTGTCCTTTTTCGCCGGCGCGACGTTTCACAACGTATTCGGCGACGTCGCCCCGCTGACCGAGGGAAACACGTCGAAGATGCTGCCGGAGTACCAGGAGCGCTGGGCACGCCACGACGTGTTCGGCACCCCCGCGGCGACGCGGCAGCTGGTTTCCAGCGGGGTTTCTTCCCTGGCCGAACTCACGTCCCAGGCCGCGCTGCCCGCCTCGGCGGACGCGTACGTGCGGCATTTCCTCGTCGCCACCTGGCGGATGGAGACCGCGGCCGCGCTCCGCGTGGAGCTGCCGGACGGACATTTGGCGCTGATCGGGATGTTCGACCCGGCACCGGACAAGCTCGGGGCGCACGAACTGGCGACGCTTCGGCTGCTGAGCAGGCAGCTGTCGGTGATCTGCCGCAGCCTGCCGATGTCGCGCTCGCAGGCGGCGGTGAGCCGGCTGTCCGAGCGGCAGCGACAGGTCGTGCGGCTGGTGGCGGACGGGTTGTCGAACGCGCAGATCGCGGAAACCCTTTCGCTGGCCGAGGACAGTGTGAAGAAGTACGTGAGCCGGATCCTGGGTCTCACCGGCTGCCAGTCCCGGATGGAACTGGCGCTGCTCTCCCGCTCCTGCCGGACGTGACGAAGAAGGCCGCGGATCTTTCCGATCCGCGGCCTTCTTTTCCCGCTCCTGCTACAGGAACGAACTCTCCTTGGTCAGTCCGTACCGGGGATGTTCCCCGATGACCATCGATTCGAAAATGCCGTACCCGACAGCATCGCCTTCGCGGCACCGGATCACGCAGTCGCGCAGCTGGTGCACCTCCCGCGCCGTCTCGGGGTCGGACACGTCCGCGTACCGTTCACCATCCACATGGGACTCGCCGAGCCAGGTGCCGTGCCGGTGCCCCTTGAACCCGAAGTACAGGCCGGTCCCCAGGTGGAAACCGGTGTCGCTGGCCGCTTCGATCTCGACCGTGCGGGTCTCGCCCCAGCCGGCGTCGAAGGTCATCTTCCCGCCCAGCAGCCGCCGGTTCACCGGGTCGAACTTCAGCTCGTCCCGGACATGGTGCAACGGGGTCTGGGTACCGTCCGGTTCGTTGACGAACCCGGAGAAGTAGGTGGTCTCCCCGTCTACCCACTGGTGGTAATGGTGGATCTCGTAACCACTGCCGTCGGGCCGCTGCATCCACATCGGACTCCAGGTGAGCAGGAAGTCGCCGTCCAGCCGCTGCCTGCGGAACACGTCGGGAGCCGGCTCTCCGACGTCCATCCGCACGCCCCACGAATGGTCGCGGAAACCGAACCATTCGTCGTCGCGGACCTCGATCTGCTCGCCGTCGATCCAGATGTGCCCGCGCACGGTCGAAGACTGGTGGTAGCGCAGCAGATCCGAGCAGATCCGGAACCCGTCCGGCTCACGCTGGCCGTCCTTGGCCTCCAGGAACGGCGGCAGCACCCCGGTGACCGTGAGATCGAACCGGATCGGCAGCAAATGGTTCTCCCGCAGCACGAAACGCACCGCTTTCAGCGGCTCCAGCACCTCGTAGTCGAGCGGGCCCACCCCGACCCGGTCGGGCTCGCGATCCAGCCGCCTGCTCGCCCGGACGGTCAGCTGTTCTTTGCCGCGCGAGACCCCGGCGAACATGTCGATCACGTTGCGGTTGTGGTATTTCCCGATGCCGCAGTCGACCTGGAGCGAGCCGTCCCTCGCGAACAGCGACGCCCAGAGCTTCTCGGTCCACGAGATGTCGGCGTGCGCGATCGTCGCGAATGTCTCCGGAGTCTGATGACACAGCAGCTCGTCGGCCGGGACGATCTTCTGCATGGATTGGCGCACGACGCGCCTCCTTCCCAAGGACTAGCGGACGGGCGAGAACGAGCCCGGCATGTCGTTGGCCACCAACGCTGTTCCGAAGATCGCGGCGGCCTGGTCGTCGTCGTCGAAGGGGTCCGGGTACAGGGCGAGGGTGTCCGGCGACAGGGACCAGTCGATCTGGTCCGTCACCCCGGCCAGTGCCGCGAACGGGCGCAGGCCCGAGGTGTACATCGTGGTGGCGGCGAGGATCCGCTCGCGCCGGTCCATCGCGGCGAACCGCTGGTACAGCTTCATGTGGCTTTTGCTCAGTTCGGCTGCCACCTCCGGCCACGCCGTCGCGTCGAGCAACTCCCGCGTGCCGTCCGTCCGGTAGCCGAACACAGCGGCCTTGCGCACGGCGGTGAGCAGCTGGTCGGGTTCGGTGAACGTGGTGCCCCAGTCGTTGATCTCGAACTCCGTGAACGCCGAACGGTCGAACACGAGCGCCATCGTGAGCCCGGCGTACGGGGGTTCGAGGTCTTCTGCCCAGGGGTAGGCCCACGCGCTCGGGCCGAGCGACAGGTAATCGCGCACGATGGTCTGCTGATCGCCGGAGTACGGGTACGGCCCGGAATCGCAGATGCCGACGCGCGAATCGCAGAAGTACAGGAACGAATAGCCCGAAACGGTGGCGTTGAGCCGTTTGAGCGCCTTCGCGCCGGCCGGGTCGAGCGCGGTCGCGGCGTCGGTCAGCTCGGTGACGACCTCGCCGGGCAGGTAACGGTTGGTGAACCCCGCGTCCTTGTAGTCGAGCGTCCCGTCGCCGCGATGCGCGAGCGCGAGCCTGCGCCAGAAGTCCACGACCGCGCGGACCTCGTCGCGTCGTTCGTCCCGCCGGACCTTGCCCATGTTGATCAGGCACTCGCGGCCGCACAGGTAGTGGTAGCCGATCATCCAGATCCACAGCGGACTGACCTGGTTCGGGCCCGTGCGGAGCCGTCGCCCCAGCTCCTCCGCGGGCATCGCGGCGTCGATCGTCGCGACCCGGCGGGCGTAGCTGTGGAAGTCCTCGATCACCGAAAGCGACATGTAGGGCAGCATCGGGAACAGTTCGGAGGTGAAGCCCGAGCGGCGGGTCATCTCCGGCTTGAACGCGCGGCCCATGTGCTGCACCAGGTCGTCGAGCCGCTCGTCGGTGAGCTCCTCGGCGATCAGGGCGTCCAGCGCGGCCGGCGGGACGGTGAGGTCGAAGTCCTTCACCGCGATCTCGTCGCCGACCCGCCGGATGTAGTCCCACCACTGTTCGCGCACATCCGCGGAAGCGCTTTCCCGGACCACACCAGCACCGTCGTCGATGTCCAGGGTCACCCTCGTGCCGTCCGTCAGTTCCGTCAGGTCGGTCCCGACGAGGCAGGGCACCTCGAACTCGCGGGAGACGATCGCCAGGTGCGAGCGGAGCGTCCCGTCGCGGCAGATGATCCCGCCGAGCCTGCCGAGGATCGGGGACAGGAACGTGGTCCCGCCCGAAGCCACCAGCGCGACGGTGTCCTCCAGATCGCTGTCCAGCGACGCGATGACGTCCTCCGGCGAGCGGAAGTTGCGGATCGTCCCGGTCACCGGGGCGAAGGTGTAGGAAGGGGTTCCCTTGCCGATGATGCTCATGCCTGCCTGCCGATCGGACGGAAGCACCCGTCCCGGTCCTGGGGTACGAAGACCCCGCCAATGAGACTCAGCGCCAGCTCCGGGTCGCTGAACTTTCCATACGATGCCGCGATGCGCGGGCTGACGCTCCAGTCGATTTCGTCGTAGCAGCCGGCGAGCCGCGCCCACGCCTTGAGTTTCCACGCGTACATCTGGGTCGCGTAGAGGTTGCGCTCCCTGGGGTCGGTCTCGGCGAGGCGCTGGTACAGAGCGCGGTGTGCCTTGCGGATCGCCTTCGTGGCTTCCTCGACCTCGTCGGCGCCGAGCGGGCGCAGCTGCCCGCCGTCGGTGCAGAAGACGCGTGTTTCGAGGATGTCGGCCTGGTAGTCGCTCGGGGTGAACCACGCGGTCCCCCAGACATTGTTGTCCATCTTGACCGTGCCCGGAAGCCGGTAGGCGAGGACGAAATGGCGGTACGGCAGACTTTCCCGGATTCCGTCGACCCACGGGAAGTCTCCGTCACCGTCCAAACAGGTCTCCCGCAGCGCGAGGAACGTGCCGTCCTCCAACAGGTACGGGCCGGTGTCGCACACCGCGGTGCGCGCGTCGCAGTTCTCCAGGAAGGCGTATGCCGTCAGCCGCGCCCCGAACTTGCGGATACCCGCTTTGGTCGCGTCGTCGGCGGGCACGAGGTTGCCGCGGATTTCGGCCAGCAGCGCGTCGTCCACTACGTGTGAGCTGTCGGCGGGTTCGGCGTCCATGTTGAACAGCACTCCGTCGGTGCGCATGGCTATCGTGGCCTCGCGCCAGAAGCGCAGCACTTCCAGCTGGTCGTCCAGCCCGTCGGAAAGCGTGTTCTCGCCGAGGTCCACGAACAGCTCGCGCCCGGTCAGGTAGTGCAGTGGCATGGCGGCGAGATTGATGAAGCTGCGCTTGTTCCCGATAGGCAGTGCCTTGCGCACGAGTTCGGTCGCGCTCGCGTGCCTGGTGATGGCGCGGATGCGCTCCGGCACGCGGAGGTAATCCTCCATCATGGACATCAGGATGTAGGTGTTCATCCCGAACAGTTCCGACTCGAACACCGTGCGGGCCGACAGTTCGGACTTGTAGGCCGCGCCCGCCGTGCGCACGATCCAGTTCCATTCCTCGAGCGTGGGCTCGTAGGACGGGTCGGTGCAGATCGCCTCCACGTTGGCCGGAGTGCTCAGCTGCGCTGTCATGCGCTCACCGCCCCTGCCACGACGGCCACCTTCGCGGTCTCGGCGTCGGAGAGGTCGAGGACGACGGTGTCGCCGTCGGACACGGGCCTCGGCAGCTCGGCGGCCAGCACGCAAGGCACGTCGGACTCGCGGGAAAGGATCGCCAGGTGCGACTCCCGGCTGCCCGCGGTGCACACGATCGCCTTGAGATCGGGCAGGATCGGCGACAGGAAGGTCATCCCGCCCTTGCTGACGAACGCGATCGTGCCGGCCAGGTCGTCGTCGTCGATCGACAGCACGTCCGAGGTGTCGTTGAACCACCTCGCGGTGCCGCGAACCCGGCCGGCGGGGAAGAGATTCACTCCCGTGCCGACCTCGTTCAGCTCTCCGCTCATCGCTACTCCGTTCCGCCCCGACGCTGGGGAGTTCGGTTGTCTCGGACACGCGCGCCAGCGCAGAGCGGACGTTACGAGCGGGGTGAACTGCGCCACAGTGCACTTAGGGGGACATTGGTCCGCGGGCCGGCCCCGGCGGCGCTGAAGGACGAACAGCCCGGCGCGTTGAGGAACGCGCCGGGCTGCGGTGGGGGTGGTTCAGCGGTACCGCTCGTGCCGGGTTTCCCAAGAAGTTGCCAGTACCGCTCTCACGGACGAGGAGGTCGCGCGACGCCGGAGTCGCGTCACCAGGATCATTCCGTGCTTCGCCATCGGGTTGGCGAGGTACGCCCGGCGGCTTCGGCCTGAGGTCCAACGACGGTGCGAACATCGCGGGCTCAGCGGGACAGTACTGCCAGCGATTCCAGCGCCGCGCGGTAGATCCCGCGGATGGCTTCGCCCAGCGCCAGCTCTTCGTCGGCGGACTCGGCCACGAAATCGGCTTCCCACACCACTTCCGCCCCGTCGGCGTGGTCGCGCACAGTGAACCGGGAGCGGTACGAGCGCAACGCCAGCGGGCCGGACAGGTACTCGTAGACATAAGTCCGCGCGGCATCGTCGTGCTCGACGATACGCTCGCTCGCCACTCCGCCGCCGACGAACGTCGCGCGCCGCACATCGCCGTCCTGGCTCGACTTTTCGATCGCGGGCACCCAGTCCGCGATGTTCGCGGTGTCCCCGCCGGTCTTCCACACCGTCGCCGGCGCCGCCGCGATCACCAGGGTTTCGACCACTCGCATTGCTGTCCTCCACGCTCGTCGGGTTGCTGCGGCCGAACGCTACGAACCCGCGTGCCGAGCGCCTAGTCCGCTCTGGGGGACAGTCGTTCCCGCAGCTCGCGCTTGAGGATCTTGCCGCTGGGATTCTTCGGCAGGGAATCGGCGAACACCACTGACTTGGGCACCTTGAACCCCGCCAGCACCCGGCGGCAGCCCTCGATCACGTCGCGTTCGGTGAGCCCGCTCCCGGGTACCGCGACGACGACCGCCGTCACCGACTCGATCCACCTCGGGTGCGGCACTCCCACCACCGCGGCCTCCGCGACGCCGTCCACTGTGTACAACGCTTCCTCGACCTCACGAGTGGCGACGTTCTCCCCGCCCGTCTTGATCATGTCCTTCTTGCGGTCCACCACCCACAGGTAGCCCTCCTCGTCGAGGTACCCGAGGTCGCCGGAATGGAACCAGCCGCCGCGGAAGGCGTCCGCGGTCTGCTCCGGCTTTCCGTGGTAGCCGACGGTGGCGTGCGGGCTGCGGTGCACGATCTCCCCGACTTCGCCCGCCGGAAGCGGCCGGTCCGCGTCGTCGACGACGCGGGTCTCGACGTTCAGCGCCGCGCGTCCCGCCGAGCCGGGGCGGGATTCCTGGTCCTCCGGGCCGAGTGCGGTGGCCAGTGACGCCATTTCCGTCTGCCCGTAGAAGTTCCAGAACCGCATTTCCGGCAGGCGCCTCTTCATCTCCCCCAGCACTTCCACGGGCAACGCGGAAGCGCCGTAGTAACCCTTGCGCAGCGACGTGATGTCCGTCGAGCCGAGCTCGCGCAGCAGCGAGATCCACACCGTCGGCGGGGCGAACAGGTTCGTCACCCGCTCCGCCTCGATCGCGCGCAGCATCGCGGCCGGGTCGGGCCGGTCGAGGATGACACTGGTCGCACCGAGATACAGGTCCGTGGAGAGGAAATTGTCCAGCTGCGCGCAATGGTACAGCGGCATCGCGTGCAGCTCGACGTCGCTGCTTTCCATCCCGCCGGTGACGATGCAGCTGACGTACTGCCACATCAGCGAGCGGCTGGTGAGCATCGCGCCCTTCGGGCGGGATTCCGTGCCCGAGGTGTACATGATGCGGATGACGTCGTCGTCTCCGACGTCCACTGGCCGCGGTCGCCCGTCTGCGCCGGACCACTCCGCGAAGTCCCGCCACCCGGACGGAACGTGCTCACCGATCACCGCACGCACCCGGACTTCGTGCTCTGCCAACGCTTTCTCGGCCACCGGCAGCAGCGCGTCCTCGACCACGAAGGCATCGGCGCCACAATCACGCAGGATGTAGCCGACCTCGCCGCCGGTGAGCATGAAGTTGACCGGCACGAACACCACCCCGACGCGCGCGGCGGCGAAATCGAGCACCGGGAACTGCCAGCAGTTGTGCGACAACACCACGAGCGTGTCGCCGGGGCCCAGCCCCGCCGCCTGCAGCGCCGCGGCGACCCGGTCCACCACGCCGTCGAACTCGACGAAGGTGAGCCGGACGTCGCGGTGCACCACCGCCGTCTTGTCCGGGAAGCGGGCCGCCGAGCGGCGCGGGATGTCGGCGAGGCTGTGCGCACGCGCCCGTTCGACGGTCACGGGATTTCTCCTTCTTCCGTTGTGGAAACCCCGCGGGCAGCCCGGCCACAGGCCGCCCGCGAGGCAGTTTTCAGGCGGTGCGCAGGTAGCCGGGCAGGATCTCCTGCGCGGCCTCCACCAGGGTCATCGGATCGACCAGCAGGTGCTGGGTCGCGACGGCGGCGTCGCGGGTGCACCGGCCGAGCGCGCTGGGGTTGCGGATCGACTGGCTGCCGCCCCACCGGTGCGCGAACCCGACGACCTCGCTCGCCACCTCCTGGACCCACGTGGTGACCTGCCGCATCCGCGCGCGCTGCTCGGCGGTGATCTCCTCGCCCGCCGCGGCGGTCTGCTCCGCCTCGCCGTGGATGTCGTATACGTAGGCCCTCGCGGCCTGCAACAGCGCCTCGTACTTGGCGAATTCGCGCCGGAACAACGCCGAGTCGCCGACGAAGGTGTCGTAACCTGGCCGTGCCTTGCCCGAGGAAATGGTCACGATCTCCTGCAGCGCGCGGGTCGCGAGCCCGAGCGCGACGCCCGAGTGCCCGCCGACGCCGATGCCCAGCAGGCCCAGCTTGTACAGCGGCTCCGGCCGCACCGGGGTGGTGGAGAAGGTGTCCATCGTGTGCTTCTCCGGCACGAACACGTCGGTCACCGCGTAGTCGTAGCTGCCGGTGCCGACCAGGCCCATCACGTTCCAGTTGCCCAGGAACTCGACCTTTTCGCGCGGGACGAAGGCCACCCGGCACACCGGGTCGCCGGTCTCGGACACCAGGGGTTCGCCGTCGTCGCCGTGCACCACGAACCCGGCGCCGATCCAGCTGGCGTGCGCGGAACCGCTGGCGAATTGGTAACGGCCATTGACGAGATAGCCGCCGTCGACGCGCTTCGCCTTGCCGGTCGGCAGGATCATCCCGGCGGTGATGCCGGGGTTGGGCTGGTCGAAGATCTCCCGCGCGCCTTCTTCGCTGAAGAAGCCGACGGCGATGCCGGTGCTGAACGCGTTGGCCATCAGCGCCCAGCCGGTGGACCCGTCGGCACGGGAGATCTCCTCGATGACCTTCAGCGAGTCGACCATGCCGAGCCCGAGGCCGCCGTACTCCTCGGGCACCATCAGCCAGAACAACCGCGCTTCGATCAGCGCGTCGACGACGGGCCGGGTGATCGTGGTCTCGCGCTCGATGGTGTCGGCTTCGCTCTCGATCAGCGGCGCGACGGCCTTCGCCCGGGACAGGGCGTCCGTGGCCGGGCGGGCGAGGGTTCCGGTCATGTGCTTGGTCCTCTCTGACTGCACGTTGGGCGCCTTCGAGACTCCCGCCGGAACCGGGTCGTCACATCCGGGCCGCCACGTGGTCAGCCACCCGCTTTCCGCCATTGCGCGACCTGCGCGCGCCGGGACAGGCCGAGCTTGTCCAGGATGTGCTCGACGTGGCCCTCGACAGTGCGGTGGGAAATGACCAGTTTCCTCGCTATCTCCCGGTTCGTGAGTCCCTCGGCGACCAGTTCGGCGACTTCGGATTCCCGCCGCGACAGGCCGGACCCGCCCGGGCGGACCCGGTTGACCCCCCTCCGCTCGCCCAGCGCGAACTCGATAACCCGATCGCGTGACATCGCCTGGCCCCGCGCGAGCGCGGAGTCGTATCCCTTGTCTCCCAGCCCGTTCCGGGCCTGCCGTTCGAACCGGGTGCGCTGGTCGAGCCAGTGTTCCGAGCCGTAGAGCTGCATCCCGACCGATGCCCACAGCGTCTCGGCCGCACCGAGCAGGACCGCGGCCCGCTCGGCTTCCCCGCGCGCGGCTTCGCTCCATGCCAGCAGTTCCGTGGTCAGGGAAAGCCCGATCGTGTCGTCGAAAGGCTGCTTCATGCGCAGGCTCTCCGTCGCTCGCGCGACGGCTTCGTCATGGTCCCCGCACATCAGCGCGGCCAGGCCGAGGCCGTACACGGCATAGGACAACATCCAGCGCTCACCGTGTTGCTCGCACTGCGGGCGCAACTGCTCGAAATGCCGCAGGGCTTCGTGGGTGTCGCCGGCGAAGATGTAAAGCAGTCCTAAGTGGACACGCAGCGAACCGAGGAGGTCGAGGGGCGCCTCGGTGCCCTGATAGCGGTCCAGTGCCTCCAGCAGGATACGTTCCGAGCTGCCGAAGTCCCCGCCGAAGAACGCCACGAGCCCCTGCTCGTGCCGGTTGTAGGCCAACCCGAACGCGTCCCCGGCGGCCTCGGCGATCCGCATCCCTTCCGCCAGTGCGCGGCTCGCGGCGTCACGATCCCCTTGCAGCGTGGCTACGAGCCCGAGGGTGGCGAGCGCCCGCGCCCGGTCCGGCGAGGCGTCCCGCTCGAGGCCGAGCGCGCGTTCGAGCCAATAGCGGTGTTCGGTGAAGGAGAACCCGGCCGCCCAGAGGAACCACGGCGCACCGATCAGCCGAGCGCCGTCGCCGCCCCGCGCCAGCGCGGTTTCGAAGGCCGTACGCAGGTTCGCGTGTTCCAGGCGCAGCTTCACGCACCACTGCTGCTGGCGCTCGCCGAACCACTGCCTCGTGACGTCGCCGACCATCCGGGCGTAGTAGGCGTGGTGGCGGGCGCGCAGTTCGGCCGCCTGTTTGTCGTTCAGCTTCGCCTGGCCGTATTCGCGGAGTGTCTCCAGCATCCGGAACCGGACCTCGCCGTGCTCCTCCTCCCGCAGCAGCAGGGATTTTCCGACCAGGCCGTCGATCCCGTCGACGATGTCATCGTCGGTGAGCCTGCTGTCCTGACACACTTCCTCGGCGGCGGCGAGCGAGAAACTCCCGGCGAACACGGAGGTCCGGATCCACAGCTGGCGCTCCACCGGGGCGCACAGCTCGAAGCTCCAGTCCACCGTGGCCTGCAGGCTCCGGTGCCGCTCCGGGGCCGCCCGGTTCCCGCCGGTCAGCAACCGCAGACGATGTCCGAGCCGGTCGGCCAGCTCGGACAGCGACAGCACCCGCAGCCGCGCGCACGCCAGCTCGATCGCCAGCGGCAGCCCGTCGAGCTGCCCGCAGATCCGCCGCACCAGCGCGAGATTCGCGTCGTCCAGGGAGAATTCCGGCAGAATGTCCCGGGCGCGAGCGGCGAACAGCGTGACCGCGCTGTCCCCCAGCGGTGCCACGGCGACCGCGTGCTCGCCCGGGATCGCGAGCGCTTCCCGGCTGGTGGCGATGATCCGCAGTTCTTTCGCGCCGTGCAGCAGGAAACTGGCCAGTTCCGCGCACGCGCCGAGCAGGTGCTCGCAGTTGTCGAGCACGAGCAGCAGCTGCCGGTTGCGCAGATGGTCGACCAGCAGGTGCCGCGGGCTCGCGGAGCGGTCCCGGATGCCCAGCGCGTCGACGAGCGTCTGCGCCAGCAAAGCCGGATCCCGCAACGCGCCGAGTTCGACCCAGCGGACGCCGTCGGCGAAGGCACGGCGGACCTTGTCGGCGGCCTGGATGGCGAGCCGGGTTTTGCCGACTCCGCCAGGCCCCAGCAGCGTGACCAGCCGAGCCGAGCCGAGCACCTGCCGGATCGTGGCCAGCTCCCCTTCCCTGCCGACGAATTCGGTGAGCTGCGCGGGAAGTTCGGTACGCGGGCCGGGCGTGGCCGGGGCCGGCCCCTGCGCCTCGGCGCGCAGTGCGCGGACCCGGTCCTTGAGCACGGTCGTCGAGTGCTCCCAGCCGATCCGCACGGCGATCGCCGCGACCGTGATCGCCGGGTCCTCGGCCAGCAGCGCCCGGATGGCGGGCTCGTGGGCGTCGGCGACGGACCCCCTGGCACGCGGCGGCCCCGGGGGTTCGCCGAGCTGCAGCGCGCGCCGCACCGTGTTGCGCGAGATGCCCCGGTGCCGGGCGATCGCCTTGATCGGCATCCCGTCGGCGTGCAGCTGGCGGATCTCCCGCCAGTCCTGCGCATTCATCACGATGCCTCCTCGTCGAGGCGTCAGCCCGGTTGACGCGTGGCCAACTATGCGAGGCCCGCGGACTACGTGTCAAGGACGGCGGATGTTGACCCCCTCGGTCGTGGCACGCCCGGCGATCGCCCAGGTCAGCGCGCCGGGCCGGACACGTGGCGGATCACGGGCGTTCCCGGTACCGGTCCACCGCACGGCAGGGAAGCCTCGGCAGCAGAACCCGATCAGGAAGGATCCAGCATGAGCAGTCAGGACCCGGTGAAGGTCGCCGAGCGCTTCGTCGAGGCGTACAACTCCGGCGACCGCGATGCGCTCCTCGCGCTCTGCGCCGAGGACATCCACGTCGAACACCACAACCGCGGCGTGGATCTGAACGACCGCGACGCCTTCGGCGACATCATCAAGGGTTTCGAGGCGGCTTTCCCGGACAAGCACTTCGAGAACCGCCGCGCCCTGCACTCCGACGGCGACACCGTGGTCGTCGAGCACACGTGGGTGGGCACCGCACAGGCCGACGTGCCCGGGTTCGCGACCGCCGGCGAGGTGGCCCGCATCGACCTGTGCAGCCGCTACACCGTCCGCGACGGCCTCGTCGTCGAGTACCACGACTACGGCTGATCCGCGATGACTTTCCGGGCCCGGGTGGCCGGGGCGCTGGCGGACGGTCACCCGGTCATCCTTCTCGACGAGCACGGCACCGCCGAGCTGATGGTCGCCGCGGCACTGGCCACCACGGCCTCGCTGGCGTTCCTCATCCGGCACGGCTCCGGGTTCGTCCGCGTCGCGCTGACCGGGCAAGCGTGCGACCGGCTCGGTCTGCCACCGGTCACCGCAGGAGGTCCGCACCGGTGCGCTCAGGCGGTCGCGGTCGACGCCGCCGACGGCGTGAGCACCGGGATCTCCGCGGCAGACCGGTGCCGGACAGCGCGGTTGCTCGCCGATCCGGCCACCGAGCGCGGTCAGTTGCGCCGGCCTGGCCACACGGTCCCGTTGCGGGCCTGGCCGACAGACGGCGTTTTCGACGAGCCCGGCGTGGCCGAAGCCGGGGTCGAGCTCGCCCGGCTGGCCGGGGCCGAACCGGCGGCCGTCCTCTGTGGACTCGTCTCGCGCCGTGCCCCGTGCGAGATGGCGGGGCACGGCGAAGCGCTGGCCTTCGCCCGCCAGCACGACATCCCAGCGGTGAGCGTCACGGAACTGTTCCCGGCGCCGGAAAGGAGAGCAGGATGAGCGAGTTCGACGCGGTCGCGTTCCGGACGGCGCTGAGCCGCTTCACGACCGGGGTGGTCGTGGTGACCGCGCCCGGGCCGGTGGGCATGGTGGTCAGTTCCTTCACGTCGGTGTCGCTGGAGCCGCCGCTCGTGCTCTTCTGCGCGGGCAACGGTTCCTCGACGTGGCCGAGAATCCGGGAGTCCAGCCGGTTCTGCGCGAACGTGCTCGCTTCGGGCCAGGAACCGCTCGCCCGGCAGTTCGCGGGACCGGGCGACCGGTTCGACGGGGTCGGCTATCAGCCCGGCCCGCACGGCAGCCCGGTCCTCGACGGCGTGCACGCCTATGTGGACTGCGAGATCGCCGGGGAGTACCCGGGCGGCGACCACACGATCGTCGTCGGGCGCGTGCTGGGCCTGGACACCGGGCACGGCACCGGCCCGCTGGTGTTCCACCACAGCAGATTCCACGACGGCGCGTTGCTCAACCTCGTCTGAACCCGGGAAAAGCCCGGCCGTGCGCGCGGCCGGGCTTTTCCCGTGTGCTCACATCTTGCCGATCGCCCCCGCGTCCACGGGCAGCGAAATGCCGGTGACATATCGGGATTCGTCGGACGCCAGCCAGGCCACGGCGGCGGAGATGTCGCGCGGCTCGACCCACGGGATCGGCAGCACGTTCATCCCGGCCTGGCAGGCCTCCCGGAAGTCCTCGTGCGTCGGCGAGTCCAGGTCCGGCCGGAACAGCCGGTACATCGCCTCGTGGTCGATCATGTCGGTGAGCACCGACGTCGGCTGGATCGCGTTGCACCGGATGTTCTGGGCGCCCAGCTCGTTGGCGATGGAACGGGTGAGCCCGATGACACCGTGCTTGGCGGCCACGTAGTGCGCGAAGTTCGGGAAGCCCTGGGTGCCGCCGGTGGAGCTGATCAGCACGATCGACCCGCCGGTGCCCTGCTCGATCAGCGTCGGCACGGTGGCTCGCACCGTCTTCCACACGCCGGAGAGGTTCACGTCGATCATCGTGTCCCACTGCTCTTCGGTCAATTCGTGCACCGGCGCCGAGGAGAACACGCCGGCGTTGGCCACGACGACGTCCAAGCGGCCGAGTTCGGCCACCCCGTCGGCTACCGCCTCCGTCAGCGCCGCGAGGTCCCGCACGTCGACCTCTCGCGAGACCGCCCTGCGGCCCGCCTTTTCGATGTGCTGGGCGGTTTCGGCGAGGTCGGCCGAGGTCGCGCCGCGGTAGGCCGTAGTCGGCACCTTGCCGCAGATGTCCACGATGATCAGGTCGGCGCCCTCGTTGGCGAGCCGCACCGCGTGCGAACGTCCCTGTCCCCGGGCCGCACCGGTGACCAGCGCGACCTTGCCGTCAAGACTTCCCATTTCCCAACTCCCGTCGTCGTTAACGGTTCCGGGAGCGACACTGCCCGCCAACCCGGTCCGCACACGACCGGGCGACCACGTGGTCCGGTCCCCGGGTGCGGGGTCCGCCCTCCGCACGGCTCCCCTGTCCCCTGTCACTGCTCACGCCCAGTGCGCTGGCCTTACGTCTTTCCGGGTCTGGGCAATGCGACGGTCTCCGATCGTGTTGTTTGGACTGACGCACTTGACCATGGCGATGCTGGTCGGGTTAGCGTGCCCGGTCTGCTGCCGACCAAAGAGGTCGAGAGCCCGGCTTCGAGAACCGCCCGCCCGGCCCAAGATTTCGCCCAAGACGCAGAGGCGTCCCTGCCTAGCATTGGCAGGGCAGGCACTCGGAGGGCTGAGCGAGTTCGAAGGCGATTTCGAGATGACCAACGCCGCGGATGTCGTTCGTCTGGATCCGTCGGACCCGGCCTTCACAGCAGACCGGCACACGGCTTATCGCCGCCTGCGAGAGACTTCGCCGATCGCCCGCACCGTGGTGAACGGGCAGGATTCGTGGCTGCTCACCGGCTACGCCGACGTCGAAATGGCTCTCAAGTCCGCAAAGAACACCGTGCAGCCGCACCCAGGCGAGTTTCCCGCCCACTTCGGGACCGGGCCGACGGCGGAGTTCTACCGATTCTCCCTCCCTAACGTGGACGCGCCCGCGCACACCCGGCTGTGCGAGCTCGCGTCACCGGCGTTCCAGCCGCGGACAGTCAAGCGGATGCGGGTGCGGGTCGAGGAGATCATCGTGCGCGGGCTGGGCGAACTGCCCGGGCGCGACGAAATGGTCGGATTCGGGCGGGAGTGCGCGGTGAAGATCCCGGCGCTGATCGGTGCCGCCTGCTGCACGCGCCGATGCGGGAGGCGGGCAGGGTCTTGGACCGGATGCCGGGTCTCAACGCCGTGCTCAGCCAGGGCGAGATCACGCCCGAGCAGCTCGCGGAAGCCGACGCGGCGAGGCCGCGTGAGTCAACACCGTTGATGGCCGAACGAAAGGGGCTCGAACCTCCCCGCAAGCAGCAGACCGTAGATACCGACCAGCGCGCAGCCGAAGAGGATCGACAGGCTCCACACCCGGCTGTCGCGGATGACGCGCAGAACGGGCACGTGCCGCTGCCCGCCCAGTGCCTCGCGCTCGGATTCCAAAGCGGACTCCAGCCACGCCTTTTGCTCCGCGGTGAGCCATTTGACGTCGGCGGGGCGCTCGGCCATCGCGCGAAACGCGACCAGTCCGAGGATCATCGCGGCGGCGCCTGCCACGATGAACATCCATTGCCAGCCGGCGAGGCTCGCGAAGCGGTCCAGATACTTCATGAGCGCGGTGGAACTCGGGCCGCCCAGCACCGCCGCGATCGAATTGCCGATGATGTACCCGCCGACCGCCCGCGCACGGTAGCGCTCGGGGAACCACTTGGTGACGTAAACCGCGATGCCGGGCAGGAAACCGGCTTCCATCACGCCGAGCAGGAAACGCATGACGCAGAAGCTCGTATCGTCATAGACGAACGCGGTCAGCGCCGCGACCGCACCCCAGGTCAGCAGGATCCGGCCGATCCAGCGCCGCGCCCCGAACCGGTGCAGCAGCAGGTTGCTCGGCACTTCGAGCACCATGTAGCCGAGAAAGAAGATGCTGCCCGCGAAACCGAAAATCGAGGGGCCCAAACGCAGTTTGTCACCCATGTCCAGTTCGGCGAAACCGATGTTGCTGCGATCCAGGTAATTGAAGAACAACATCAGGAAAAGCAACGGAATCAACCGATGATACACTTTACGCACCGTGGGCGATTCGATCTGGTCAGTCATCGTTGACCCCATCACGCGCAGGCGGTTCCGCGAGTGCGCCGGGATTTCCTCAGCCTGCGAAGAGGGCGAAGTGCGCGTCCAAGATCGGGCCCTTGATCCAGTCCGGACTCGCTTCGACCAACCAGCGCGACTCCTTCTCAACCGTGTCGCACTCCGCGTCCGCCACCAGCGACGAGCTTCGGCAGTACGCGTCGCACAGCCGCACAATGCGATCGGCGAGTTCCTGCATACGCTCAGCGACATCCTCGGGCGGCAACGGCCCCAGACACTCAGCCGCGCCGAGACCCCGGCCGCAGCCGTCGAGCGAATCCCGTGGCTGAAAAACAACTGGTAACACCGTGGTTTTTCCCGCCGACTCCATTTCAGACCGTTCCGCGCATCGGGGCGCGGTCGGCGAAATCCGCATCAGGACATATCATGCATGGACGAGCCAAGAAATTGATCGCCGCCGCGAGTGCCGCGGTTCTGGCGGTCGCCGCGGCGATTCTCGGGGCCGGCAGTGCGTCGGCTTACGGCGGAGACGGCGCGATGGACGTGTACCAGCTCGCGATTTCGTTCAATTGCGACAATCCCGCGTTTTGCGGCAGCCAGAACCTCGGCGGGTTCTGGGGGTGGGGCGAACTCGACCACAACCCGGCGACCGGAGCCAACACCGGGGACGCGGAGCTCACCGGCTGCAGCCACGGCGCCTTCAACGGCGCGGCGCACACCAGCGCCGACGTGACGAAGTGGTGGGTCGGGCCGGGCAGCGCCGGGCCGTACACCTTCTTCACCGACGAAACCGACACTACGACCAGCCGCGGCCAGACCACGGTCACCAAGCTCACCAATGACGACATCGGCGTCCCGGCGATCCCGGGCCACTACTCGAGCAGCGAAATCTTCGGCTTCACCCCGCCTCCGGGCGTGAGCGCGCAGATCCAGGTTTCCTTCAAACCGGCGCACTGACGCGCCCCGGTCCCGGCGTTCCCGTCCGCGGGGGCGCCGGGACCGCTCAACAGGGCCAGCGAGCCGCGTCCAGGCTCCGGTTCTTGCGCATCGAACTGAAGCCCAGCGCCGTGGTTTCCGGGCAGAACTGCTCGTTCGGCAGCCGGTATTCGACGTGGAACACCGCTTTCCCGGCCCGGATGAACGGGACCAGCAGATCGCACTGGCCTTGTTCCGCGCACGATTCGTCGATCGAGAAGTCGAAGTCCGGCAGCAGGTCGCCGACCTGCTCCAGATCGTTCTTCAACGCGATCGACAGGCCGAGCCGGTGCGCGATCCCGGCCAGCATCCGGTTGTAGGAGAGCTGATCGGCTCCGGTCAGTGGGAAGCCGGTGTCCTCGGCGTAGGAGTCGGCGTTGTCGGCCTCGATCGCGTCGAACCCCTTGTCCCGGCACTGCCGGAACCGGGCCGTCATGATCGAGGCCAGAATGTCCTGGCGGCGGATGTCGAGCCACTGCTCGCCCGGCCAGCCGTCGTTCTTTCCTTTGACCGCAGGCGGAAACGCCGCGGCGTCGGGACGGAAGTCCTCGGCGGCGCCCGCGTTCACGTAGCAGACGACCTCGCGGCCCGCCCGGTGCAGCGCGGCGACGACGTCCGCGCTGTTGTCGACTCCGTCGATGTCGTAGACCTGGGCGTTCACCGTGGTGTCGACCGTCCCGCTCAGCTGCCATTGCCACGTCGTGCGCGGCGCCGGGATCCAGCGCTGTTTCCCGGCCACGACCGACGGCGGGACCGCGACGGAGGACGGGGCTGCCGCGCACGACCCCGCCACCAGGAAAGCCGCCAGGAAAGCCGCTAGGACGGAGAAGAAGCGAGCAGGCCGCCGGGCAGGCACTGCCATGGGTTGGCGCCCCCTTGGTCGGTGAGGTAAGCGTTCGCCGCGTTCCGGCGGATCGCGAGCCGCTCCACGTCCGCGAAGTACTTGCCGGGCACGGCGTGGACCAGGTGGAAGAACCGGTCGGCGGGCCAGCGGCGCACCCAGCGCGGGATTCCCGCGTCCACATAGGACCGGAACGGGCCTTCGAAGGTGCCGAGGAGATCCGCGTGCTCGGCGTAGCCCTCGGCCGGGTGGGCGCCGTGGTTGAACGCGACGACCCCCGCGCCCGCCGCGCGCACCGCGCGGGAGAGCGACGCGTAGTGCGGCAGATCGGCGGACAGCGCTGAGACCCGGTCGAACATCACGCCGTTCGCCTCGTACCAGTCGACGTACCGGTCGAACTCGGCGAGCACCTCGGCGGCGGGACGGCTGCCGTAGTCGGTGTCGACGTAACCCGCGACCGCGACCCCGGCCTCGCGCAGCCGTTCCAGCGGCCGCAGGAACGCCTCGTCGCACTGCCCGCCCGGACCACTCGCCGGGTTGAGCACGACGAGCCGGATCCGGTCCGGGTGCCGGGCCAGCTCGGCCCAGTCCCCCGGCCGCACGGTCGGGTAGAAGTACGCCGGCACGACCAGCTTGATCACGACGCGCTCCACAGGTCCGCGACGGCGTCCGCGAGATCCCGCCGGGGGCTCCACGGCAGCGTCCGCGTCGTGAGCGTGAGGTCGGCTTCCTGCCACGGGACGTCCGCCGACCGCACGGAGCCCGGCGCGTCCTCGTAGACCGCGCACCCGGCTCCGCTCGCTTCGAGCAGTTCCTTGACCAGCGCTCGCGCCGACAGTCCGCGGCCACTGCCGACGTTCAGCACCGGCGGGAGCGCCGGCACCGCGAGCGCGGCGAGCACCGCGTCGGCGACGTCGCGGGCGTCGACGAAATCCCGGACCGCGTCCAGCGGGCCCAGCCGGAGATCGCTGCCGTCGGCGACGGCCTTGCGCAGCGCGGCGGCGGCGCGACCGGGCAGGCCGCTGAGCGACGCGCCGGCGCCCACCGGGTTGAACACCCTGAGCACGACGCAGTCCAGGCCCCGCTCGCGCGCGTGCACGACGCTCTGGGTGCCGAGCAGCTTGGTCATGCCGTACGGGCCGATCGGCCGAGGACTCGCGTCCTCCCGGACCGGGACGCCGGGCGAACCGCGGCCGTATTCCGCGGCGGATCCCAAGTGGACCAGGCGGACGCCTCGGTCGGCCAGCGCCACGGCGTGCACCAGGTTCTCCGTCGCGGCGACGTTCGCCCGGGTCAGGGTTTCCGCGTCGCCGGCGACCGCACCCGCGCAGTTGACCACCGCGTCCGGCGCCACCTCGACGAGCAACTCGGCGAGGTCGCCGGCCACGCACGCGGAGAGGTCGAACAGATAGTCCCGGTCCGCCGGGCGCACCGGGCTGCGCCCCGCGGTGACCACGTCGAAGCCCCGCGCGCACGCGGCGCGCCGGACGTGGCCGCCGAGGAACCCCGACGCGCCGATCACCAGGACGCGCATGGCGAACCCTTCAGCAGGGTCTTCTTGAGGAGGTCGAACTCGGCGTTCGCGCGGTCGTAGTCGTCGGGCCGCCCGATGTCGAGCCAGTAGCCGTTGAACGCGTATTCGCGCGGCGGGACGCCCCGGGCGAGCAGGTCCAGGACGAGTTCGTCGAAGCCGAGCGGCAGGCCTCGGGTGTAGGGCAGGAGGGTCTCCCGGGACAGCCCGTAGACGCCCATGCTGACCCGGTAGTCCAGTTTGGGCTTCTCGACGAAGTCGACGACCACACCGTCCTGTGTGGACAGTACGCCGAAGTCCACCTGCACCTGGCGCTGGTACGTCGCGACGGTCAGCGGCGCGCCGCTCTCCCGGTGCCGGCCCAGCAGGTCCGCGAAGGAGATGTCGGTGAGCACGTCGCCGTTCATCACCAGGAACTCCTCCGGCAGCCGGTCGACCAGGTCCACCACCGGACCCATCGTGCCCAGCGCCGAACCCTGCTGGTGGTAGTCGATGTCCACGCCCCAGCGCCGTCCGTCGCCGGCGTAGGAGCGGACCAGCTCGCCGAGATGCCCGATCGCGAGCGTCACCCGGTCGAACCCGGCCTGCGCCAGCTGGGTCAGGACGATGTCGAGAATGGAGAACTCGTCCCCGATCGGCACGAGCGGCTTCGGCAGGCGCGTCGTGTAGGGACGGAGTCTGATGCCTTTGCCGCCGGCCATGATCACCGCGTGCATGATCGCCTCCTCGAAGTCACTGGTTGTATTCGTTCTGCCGGTACCGGGCCAGGTTGACCGGGTCGGAGAACCATTCGATGGTCTTGCGCAGTCCTTCCTCGCGGGTGTGCCGAGGACGCCATCCGGTGCGCTGCGTCAGCTTCGACGCGTCGCACACCAGCCGCATCACCTCGGAGTCCTTGGGACGCAACCGCCGCGTCTCCTCGACGATGTCGGCGCGGGCGCCCATCAGCCGCGCGATGTCGCCGACCAGGTCGCCGATCGACACCTCCGAACCGGACCCGGCGTTGAACTGCTCGCCGAGCACCGCCGACGCCGGGGCGGTGCCCAGCGTGACGAACGCCTGCGCGGTGTCGGTGACATAGGTGAAATCGCGCGTGGGTTCGGTCGCCCCGAGCCGAAGCTGCCGGGCGCCGGACGCGAGTTGCGTGATCACCGCCGGGATCACGGCGCGCGCGGACTGCCGCGGGCCGAAGGTGTTGAACGGCCGGAGCGTGACCGCGGGGACTTCGAAGCTCAAGTGGTAGGACTCGACCAGCTTGTCCGCGGCGATCTTGGACGCCGCGTAGGGCGATTGCGCCTGCAGCGGATGCTGCTCGCTGATCGGGACGCTGCGGGCGGTGCCGTAGGTTTCGCTGGTCGAGGTGTGCACGAGTCGCGGCGTGCGGCAGGCGCGCACCGCTTCGAGCACGTGCAGCGTGCCGATCGTGTTGGTGTCCACAAAGGACCGCGGAGCGGCGTAGGAATACGGGATCGAACCCAGCGCCGCGAGGTGGTACACGGTTTCGGCGCCTTCGACGAGTTCCCGGACGGTCCCCGGGTCGCGCACGTCTCCGAACACCACGTCGACGTTCGCGCGGATCTCCGGATCCACGGTGTCGAGCCAGCCCTGCGAGCTGTACATGTTGTAGAGCACCATGGCGCGGACTCGATGCCCGCGCCGCACCAGCGCCTCCACCAGGTGCGAACCGATGAAGCCCTCGGCGCCGGTGACGGCGGCAAGTCCCGTCATGAATCGATCCCTTCTCTGCATGGCTTCGCTACGTGTGCCGCGACGGCTTGCCCAGGACAGCCAGGGCGTACGCGCCGAAGAACAGGAGCAGCCCGACTGTGGCGGCCAATTGCGCGCGCAGCCCGAAGTCCCGGCCCGCGAACTCCAGCGCGAACGCGACCGCGCAGGCGGCCGGCGGAACGACCCGAAGTCGGGTGGTCTGCAGGAGCAGCGCGAGGAACATCGCGCCGCCGAGCGCCAGGTACGCGGCGATCTGCGGATAGGCGCTCCCGCCGGGCTGCGCCGGCCCGATCGCCCACGCGATCGCGGAGACGGCCGCGATGAGGACGGCCGTCGCGATCAGGTACTGCCCCAGTGCGGCAAGCAGGATCAGCCGGGCCCGGCGGCCGAACGCGCGCAGCTTTCCGGTGGCGCGCAGCAGCCGCCAGCTTCGCCGCCGGAACCAGAACAGCGTCCATTCGGCCGCTCCCATGCTGAGCGAGAGAGGAAGGGCGGCCAGCAGCGCGCCCGTGTTGATGCCGGTCCGGCCGGCACCCCACCCCGGCACCACGGGGAAGGCGATGAGCGCGGCTGCGGCCAGCCCGAACGAGGCGCTCGGCAGAGCGGCGACCAGGTCCGCGAACGCGAACGGCTTGCCCGCGCCTTTGCCGATGCCCCGCGTGACCCACATCGACATCGCGAGACCGCACAGCGGCGTCACCGCGAGCGCCCACGCGACCGGGACGGCGAACCCGTTCGGACGCCCCATCAGCAGGAACACTGCCCCGGCAAGGAAACCCGGCGTCAGGACGAGCAGCAGCAGCCGCTCCGCCCCCAGCACCATGAGCACGGTCGCGCTCAGCATGTACAGCCCCTGGCCGAAGCCGAAGGCCAGCGCGGTCAGTCGCGCGTCGACCACCAGCCCGGTGACCGCCATCGCCAGTGCGGCGACCGCCACGGTGCCCAGAAATCCGTACCGCAGCGTCAGTTTCGTCGCGGCGGCATCACCCCGCCCGAGCCGCGCGTAGCCGAGATAGGCCAGTCCTTGGCTGACCGGCCACGAAACCAGCATCGACACCAGCAGCACGGTGATCGAGCCGGGACCGCGGAGGAGACCAGTGGCCGCGGGGAAGAACATCGCGGGCAGGCTGTAGATCAGCCCGTGCAACGCCGGGCGGCCCAGCCCCAGCCGCCACGGATCCTCGGCGCCGGGCGGCTCGACCGGGTCGGCGGGGACGCGCCGGTGCATCTCCTCGGCCAGTTCGAACACGTCGGCGTAGCCGTACTTCTCCCGGACGGCCTGGTCGTTGAGCCCGTCGAACTCCAGCGCCGCGGCGATCTCCAGCGGGTCGACCGCCGACCGGCACACCGCGGCGAATTCCTGGCACAGCTCGCCGACCCCGTCCCGCTGCCCTCGGCGGCCCGGTGCCTCCAGCAGGGCGTGCGGCGGCACGGCCTGCTGGAGCCCGGACAGGGTCCCCGCGCTCATGCCGATTCCTCCGCGTACCGCAGCGGAAGACCGGAGCCGAGCCGCTCGTACAGTTCGTCGAACGTCTCCACGGCCCGGTCCACGGTGAAGAACTCGAGCGCCCGCGCCCGGGCCGCGGACCCGAGCCGCAGCCGGAGTTCGCTGTCGCGCAGCAAGCGCACGCACGCGTCCGCCATGGCGCGCGGATTCCGCGGCGGCACCACGATCCCGGTGTCCGCGATCGCCTCGGTGACGCCGCCGACGTCCGTCGCCACGCACGGCCGCCGGCAGGTCATCGCCTCGAGCACGCTGTACGGGAATCCTTCGGACAGGCTCGACAGCACGACCACGTGCCCCGCCTCGTAGGCGTCCCGGATGATCTCCACCCGTCCCTCGAACCGGGCGGCGCCGTCGATGCCGAGTTCGACGATGAGGTCCTCGCACTGCCGCAGGTATCCTTCGCGTCCGCCGGGCGGGGAACCGAACAGCCGCAGCTTCGCGGCCGGGATCTCCTCGCGCACCAGCGCGAAGGCCCGGATCAGCGTCTCGAGGTCCTTGATCGGATCGATGCGCCCGACCCACGAAACGGTCGGAGCCTCGGGTTCTTCTTCGAAGGCGGGGAAATCGTCCGGGTTCACTCCGTTGTAGACGGTCTTGATCGACTCGGCGGCGGCGCCGAGCCGCTGTTCCCATCGCGTGTTGTAGACGTTCCCGGGCGTGATCACCGCGGCTTCGCGGTAGCCGAGCGCGCAGAGATGGTGGAGGAACCTCAGGTAGAAGGCCTTGACCGGCCAGCGGTACGGGCCCTTGCGGGCGTGCAAGTACTGCTCCCGCAAATAGATGCCGTGCTCGGTGACGATCACCGGCATGCCGTAGCGCCACTTGACGGTCAGCGCGGGCAGCACGCCGAGCCCGTTGGTGACCGCGTGCACCACGTCGGCGGGCTCCGGCGGGTGCGCGAGCGGACGGAGCGAATGGTCGAGCAGTTGCAGCGCGGTGAGGGCGTCGTGCAGGCTCGGCCGCACCGGTGCGGTGTCCGGCCACTGCCCGCACCACAGCCGGGTGAACTGCTCGAACGCTTCGTCGGTCGCGAAGGCGCCGGTGAGGCTTTCGCTTTCCGCGTATTCGAAGAACGCCCGCAGTATTTCGCCGAACCGGGCGGGCGCCTCGGGCGAATTGTCCGCCAGCACGTCGACCAGCTCGGCCAGCAGGGCGGAGAAGCGCCGGCGACCGGTCCGGCCGGGCTTCCGCCCGGCCGGACCGCTTCCCCACAACGGGACGCTGAGGACGGACGCGACGTTCGCCGGGAGCTCCCACGCGGGCTGCTCGGCGCCGGTGGCGACGAGCGCGACCACGTGGAAGTCGTGCTCCGGCATGCCGCGGACGAGCTGGTCGCACCAGACACTGACCCCACCGAACTGGTGCGGGTAAGTGCCTTCGGTCATCAGCGCGACCTTCATCGCCGGCTCCTGTCTTACGGCGAGGTCGGGAACGGGGTGGACGGCAGGGTCAGCACCAGCGGGGAGGAGCCGAGCGTGGGGTACGCCGACCGTTCCCCGGCATAGGCGTTGCCGTAGGCCGGGCTGCCCTGTTTGGTCTGGGCCGGGGCGGTGAGCGGCGCCGACGTGCCCGCCGGCCCGGTGACGACGACCGACGTGCCCTGGACGTAGCCGGTCACCGTGCCGGCGTTCTGCGTCGCGGTCCACTGGCTCTGGGACTGCAGCGCCTGTCCTTCCTGGGTCATCGTCGCGTTGACGACCGGCGTGCTCGTCGCGAAGACAGTGCGGTAAGCCGACAACAGGCCGCTCGTGAACTGCAGCGCCAGGCGGTCCTGGGTCAGGTTCGACTGGTGCATGTAGTACGGCCGCGGGTCGTTCTGCAGCACGGTGCTCAGTGCGATCTGGATCGACTGCGGCAGGATGTAGGAATCCCATCCGGTGCTCGGGTCGAGCGGTGCGATGCAGGTGCTGGTCGTGCTGTTCTGGCAGATTCCGCTGCCGCCGTTGGCGGTGGAGGTGTAGATCCAGTTGTACTCGGAGACCTCCTGCGCCTTGGTGGCGACGTTGTAGAACACGTTGACCGGGTGCCGCGGCACGCCGAGCGCCGCGCCGACGGCCCGCTGGTTCGCTTCGCGGGAAGCGTCCAGCCCGAGCCACTTGACCCCGTCCGGGCCCAGCGCCGCGTCGAAGTTGGGGTTGTCGACCGGTTGCTGGGGCAGGATGAACGTGCCCGAGTGCTCCCCGGCGACCAGCTCGCCGCCGCGCACCGGGATCCCGTTCTGCTTGGCCCACTGGATGTTCTGCTTGATTTCGCTGTTGATGGTCGACGAGGGCACCCAGAGGATGTTCCCGCTGGAATCGGTCGCGCACCGCCACGGAATCACCGTGAAGTCCTGCTGACAGCCGAGGAACTGGTGGGTGTAGGTGTGGTTGACCCAGCGGAACTGGTTGACGCCCTGCAGCTGGAACTGCAGCAGCAGCGGGTCGAGCAGCGCGCCGTTGTCGGCGAGGTACTGCACCGAGGCGCCGCCGTTGTACAGCATGTCGAGCGTGAAGGTGTTCTGCTGCTCCCATTGGGCGGCGTACGAAGCGTCGGTCGCGGACATCCGCGCTGGCGTGGTGTCCGGCGTGCCGGCCGGGCAGGTCCCGTCGCCGGGGGTGCACTTCCCGACGTCGCTCCAGATCGCGTCGTAGTTGAAGACGTCGTCGATGTTGACGCTGAAGTAGTTGCGCCAGTATCCGAAGTGGACGCCCTTGGTCACCCAGTCGACGATGCCGTGCGCCAGATACCGGAACTGGCCTTGGTAGTAGTTGTAGCCGAAGCTGATCTCCAGCTGCTGCCGGTTGCCGGTGGTGTACACGCCGGCGAGCGTTCCGGTGGTGGCCGAGCCGGGGATCGGCGCGGTCAGGAACGACGTGAAGGACGACGTCGCGGTGTTCGCGAGCGGTTGCCCCAGATAGCCGTAGGACAGCGGGCCGCCGGGCTGGCCGTCGAAGGCGAAAGTTCCTTTAAGGTAACGGAACGCGTCCGCGCGCGCGGCAGCGGTGACCGTGGCGTTGACGCCGTCGAGCGACCCGGCGTAGGCCGGCGCGTTCATGCCGACGTTCGCGGTCGGGTAGACGTAGCTGTCCACCTCGCGCACCGCGTACCCGGTTTCGTAGTTCGTCAGCGCGGTCCGCTCGTCCGCGGACAACCCGGCCGGCGAATCGCTGGGCAGCACAACGCCTTCGAACTTCGCGTGCGGCGTGCCGTCGGAGAGGGTGTCGGCGAGGAACCCGCTGGTGATGACCGGGCGGGCGCTGTTGTTGAGGTCGACCACCGTGGTGGCGACGCCTTCGGACGCCATCTGCTGCCGGAGGCCCTCCACCCAGGGCGAACCGTCGGTGACGACGAGGACGTTCAAGTCGACCCGCGGCGGCCCCGCCGCGGCCGCGATGCCCGGCGCCACGACGAATCCGCAGCTGCATCCGAGCGCCAGCGCCAGAGCGGCAGCCGGGCGCCATTTCCTGAGATACTTCACGCCAACTCCTTCTCCCACTGTGTCGAAAGTCGGCCGAACGGCATTCGCGGTCCGCGGGAACCGGTCTTCCGTGCGACGCTAGGCGCGTGCGGCGCGACGCGGCTCATCAAGCAGGACGAGCGCCGTTACGACCGCGAACCGGTTGCCCGTCCGCCGATCCGTCGCACGACTGCCTTCCGTGACCGCGCGGTCGCGCGTTCGCCGCGGGCCGCATTCCCGAGGACACCGCGACCCGGACCGCCTCGAGGCTGCTGCCGACGCCGAGCTTGGTGAGGATCTTGTGCGTGTGGGTCCGGACCGTGTTGGTCGAGACGCAGAGTTCCCGCGCGATCTCGGAGCGCCGCTTGCCGTCGACCATGCTGGCCAGCACCTCGCGCTCCCGCTGGCTCAGCATGTCCAGCGGGCCGCTGCGGTCACGGGCCCGGCGGACGTCGTCGCGCAACGCGCGCAGCACCTCGCCCAGATGCACCGCCGGATACGTGCCTTGCCCGAGTCCCGCGGCGTGCAGGACCGACACGAGATGCTCGATCGTGCTGTTCTTCGGCACCCAGGCGATCGCGCCCGCCTTGGCGGCGACGACCGCCAGGTCGGTTTCGGTGCGATCGGTCAGCACCACGACGGACAGGTGCGGGAATTCCTCGGCCAGCCGGCCGAGCAGTTCCCCGGGATCGCCGCCGCAGTGCCCGATCTCGACGGTCGCGACATCGGGGCGCGACCCGCCCATCCGTTCCAGCAGCGCCGGGTCGTGCACGGCCGCCCCGCCGACCACGCAGACCCCCGGCGCGAGCGACAGCCGCGCGGCCAGCGCGTCGCGCAGCATCTGGTGGTCGTCGACGAGGAAAAGCCGCACCGGGGTCATCTCGTCACGATGCGCGGCGCGCACTCCGAAATCATCGTGCACGGACATGAGCACGGTCTCCTCCGATCGCGGGACCGCTGGGCCGGCGGCGCAGCCGGAACCGCTTGCGCCGCGCGGCGGCGAGGTCGTCGTAGAGGTCGTCGATGCGAGCCGCGACCGAGGCCATGCCGTACCGGTCGACGACCGCGGGCACCGTCTCGCGCGGGCGCGGCCCGGCTTCGATCTCCTTGCGGATCTCCGCCCGCAGGTCGGCCACTCCCCCGGGAACCTGCCGTGCCCGCTCGGTGGCGATGCCGTCGAGCGCGGGGCAGGCGGTGAACAGCGCCGGCATCCCGTTCGCCAGCGCCTCCAG
This sequence comes from Amycolatopsis echigonensis, assembly GCF_014174495.1. GTDB lineage: Bacteria > Actinomycetota > Actinomycetes > Mycobacteriales > Pseudonocardiaceae > Amycolatopsis > Amycolatopsis echigonensis. The sequence goes on along the minus strand of NZ_JACJHR010000033.1, from coordinate 49,814 downwards.
CACCGACAGGCCGAACGTCTCCTGCGCGGAGGTGGAAACGTAAAGGTCGAGCGCGGACAGCATGGCGAGGCCGTCGGCCTGGTAGCCGGCGAAGAGCACGTGGTCGGCGACGCCGGCCACGGCCGCGATCCCTTCCAGGCGTTCCCGGTCCGCGCCCTGGCCGACGATCAGCATCTTGCACTTCTCGCCGAGCAGCGGAGCGGCGGCCTCGATCGCGATCTCGATCCGCTTGGCGGCGTCCAGCCTGCCCATCACGCCGAGCACGAACGCGTCCTGGTCGATTCCGAACCCGCTGCGGGCGTCCCGCCGGCGCACCGGGTCGAACACCAGGCCCTCGAACTCCAGCCCGTTGGGAATCGTGACGATCTTGCGTTCCCGCACGCCCCATTTCACGAGCCGCTCGCGCACGGTTTCCGACACCGCGATCGTGGCGTCGGAGAACAGGTCGGTGGCGAGGTACAGCGCGCGCACGCCCGCGGTCATCCGGCGGCGCTCGATGTGGGTCTCGCCGATCGAGTGCTCGCTGGTGACGACTACCGGCGTGCGGGCGAGCCACGCGGCGACCCGGCCGTAAAGGCACGCCCGGTACAGGTGGACGTGCACGACGTCGATCTTCTCGGTGCTTATCAGCCGCGCGAGCCGCAGCACGGCGGACAGTTCGGTGTTGCGGCGCATCCGCAGGTCCCGCACCCGGCCGCCGTCCTCGCGGATCATCGCGGCCACCTTGGCCGGGTTGTAGAGCGCGAGCACCTCCGCGTCGTTGCGGGTGTGCTGCAGCAGCATCCGGACCTGCAGTTCGGCGCCGCCCACATCCAGCCCGGTGATGACGTGCAGAACTCTCACGGTTCTCCTCCTTCGGATCGGCGCGATCGGCGCAGACCGCTGAACGGGGTGCCCGCGGTGCGGACGAGGATGACCAGATCGGTCCAGAGCGAGCGGTGTTCGATGTAGGCGTTGTCGAACCGGACCCGCTGCGCGATCGACGTGTCGCCGTGGAGTCCGTGCACCTGGGCCCAGCCGGTCACCCCGGCGGGCACCCGGTGGCGGTGCCGGTACGCGGGAACGCTCCGGTCGAACCGGTCGGCGAAGTACGGCCGCTCCGGCCGCGGGCCCACGAGCGAGAGGCTGCCGCGGAGCACGCACCACAGCTGCGGCAACTCGTCGAAATGGCTCGCGCGCAGCCAGTGGCGCAAGGTGCCGCGGCTGTCGTCGCGCACGGCCCAGCTGGTGTCCGGACGAGGATCGTCGAGGGTGCGGAGCTTGAGGACGGCGACCGGGCGGCCGTCCTGGCTGAGCCGGACCTGCCGGAACAGCACGGGGCGGCCGTGGCGCACCAGCAACGCGAGCATCAACACCGCGAGCACCGGGGCCGTCGCGAGGAAGAGGACGCCACCGGCGACCACGTCGAACAGCCTCCTGCCGAGCCTTCCGGTGCGCGGCGAGGCGAGCGGGAGCAGCGGGATCGCATGGATCTCGTCGCGGTGCCGGGCGGGAATCCGGGTGCCCAGTTCGTACAGGCGCGGCACGACCGACACCCGCGTGCGCCTGGTCCGGTTCGTGCGGAAAAGCTCGGCCAGGTCGGCGTCGGTCGCGGCCGGGAAGCAGACGATCACCTGCCGCACCCGGTGCCGCGCGCAGAGCCCGGGCAGGTCGGCGAGCGTGCCGAGCAGCGGGAGCTCCGACTCCGGCCCGGGCGGAAGCCGGTCGGCGAACCCCAGCGGGCACAGCCCGTATTCGGGATGAGCGGCCAGGATCCGCCCGGTTTCGACACCGAGAGCGCCGGTGCCGACGAGCAGCGCCGACTCGGCCACCCACCGGTGCCGTCGCGCCGCTCGCACCGCCGCGAAGCAGGCGAACCGCCCCAAGGCGAGCGCGGTGCCGGCCATCAGCGCAGTGCCCCAGTCCAGTCGGAAGGGCACGGCCGGAACCGCGACGGCAAAGGCGAGCCAGGGCAGCTCGTCGGACACGCGCAGGCAGATCCGCTGCCGCTGCGTTCCGGCGAGACGCAGGATCGCCAGCACCGCGCCGGCGTAAGCGACCTTCGGCCACCACGGGCCGCCGGTCGCCGCGAGCACGGCGAACAGGGCCCCCGCGTCGCACGCGGGCAGCGCGGCCGTGCGCGCGAACGAAGTCCGGAGCCGGGTGCGCCGCGGGATTTCCGCGATGCCGGGCCGGTCCGGGCTGATGCGCGCAACGGGCGCCTCGGTCGTCATCCGAACTGCTTCGCGACCGTCCGGGCCGCGTAGTCCGCGCCGTAAACGAAGCGCATGACCGGACCGAAGGAACTGGCGACGACCGGTCCGGCGAACCACAGCCCGGGGAGGCTGGACCGGAACCCGCCGTCGACCCACGGCGCTCCCCCGATCCGCCGCAGCTTCACTTGCAGCGCATCGTCGAGGAACGAAAGGTGCGCGACGGCGGGACGGTACCCGGTAGCGGCGATGACGTGTTCGGTCTCGAGCTGTTCGGTCGTGCCGTCGGCGGCGCGCAGGCGCAGGCGGGCCCCGCCGGCGACCGGCTCGCCGCCGACGATCGACCGTCCGAGCAGGGTCGGGAACTCTCCCTCGGCGCGCGTGCGCAGCCACGACGCTCCGGCGGGGCCGAGCGCGGTACGAGCCCGGCGGATCCGCACCCGCGGCGGCAGCGAGCGGTACACGCGCGGCCGCGTCGAGTAGAACCACGTGGACCACCCGGAACCGAGCCCCGCCTCGGGTTCGCGCAGCTTGCGCAGGAGCGGGCGGTCCGGCGGCAGCGGCGGGCCGTTCCACGCCACCTTCGAGGCCCGCGCCACGAGCCGGACGCTGGCGCCGCGTTCGTGCAGCAGGGTCGCGGTTTCCAGCGCCGATTGACCGGCCCCGACCACGATCACGTCCTTGCCGCGGAACCGGCCGAGGTCGCGGTGCGCCGAGCTGTGCGAGCAGACCTGCTCGGGCAGCCGGGCGAATTCCGCCGGCAGGTGCGCGAAGTGCTGGACACCGGGCGCGCACACGACGTGCCGGGTCCGGACGACCTCGCCGTCGTCGACCTTGAGCTCGTATCCGCCGCCGGTGCCGGTGATCCGCTCGACCGTCCGGTCTTCGAGGCCGGCGGCCTGCGCGGCCCGGAACCAGTCGCCGTAGGCGACGAACGTGTCGAGGGGAACCGGGACGCCGTAGTCGCCGTACTCCCTTCCGGTCTCGCGGCAGAACGCGGCGAGCGTGTGCGTGCCGGCCGGATCGGACAGATTCGACGCGAAGCCTTGGGACTTCAGGAACATCCCCTCCGGCATCGCATCGCGCCACAGATGCATCGGCGTCCCGAAGTGCCGGAACCGCACGCCCTTGCCGCGCAAGTGGGCGGCGATCGACAGGCCGTACGGACCCGCTCCGATTACGACGACTTCGGGTTGGCTGATCATCGGTTCCCCTTCCGGTGCTGCGCCGCGGCACGGCCGCGGCGGTGTCTCGGGGTCGGTTCGTCCGGCCGGTGCGCGGCCGGGAACGGACGGCGCAGGATCCGCCAGGCCAGGCGGGCACACATCAGGCCGAAGGGCGCCAGGTCGTCGCGGGCGAACCAGGCGAGTTCGTCGACTTCGCGCAGGGACCTCAGCCAGTCGCCCGGCCGCAGCTGGCTGCGGCGCCAGGAGCCCAGCGCGGCGAACGGGTCGTAGTTCTCCACGAGGAACCCGCGCCGGACCGGGTTTCCGACCGGGATCTCGCGGCCGGTGAGGTGCAGGTGGGCGGCGACCGCGACGTCCACCCCGGCGTCGTCGGCGAACAACCGGAACTGGGCGCCGAGCCGCGGGTTGAAGTCCAGCAGCTTGTACCGGCCGTCGCGCGGGTCCCGCCGGAGGTCGAGGTCCATGATCCCGCGGTAGGACAGCCGCTCGAGCATCGTCTGGACGGCGTCGCTCAGTTCGGCGTTCGGCTCGGCGGTGCCGAACGCGGTCAGCCCGGCCCCCGCCGGATAAGACCGGTGCTTGCGGCCGGTGAACGCCGGACGGCACACCGAATGCTCGTCGCAGTAGCCGTGGAAGAACCAGTCAGCCTCCGCGCCGCCGGGCAGGTACTCCTGGAGCATCAGCTCGGCGCGCTCCATCAGTCCCCGCAGTTCCTCGCGCGTGCGCACCAGATTCGTGCTCCGCGTCCGACCGGCGCCGGACGGCCGCCACGGGCGGACCAGTTTCGCGATCACCGGAAAGCCGTGCGCCGCGCAGAAGGCCTCCGCTTCGTCCCACGAGCGGGCGAGCGCGGTCGCCGGCGTGGGCACGCCGAGCCGCAGGCAGATCTCGTGCAGCGAGTACTTGTCGGCGAGCAGCGCCGGGAGCCCCGGATCCGGTTCGGGGAACAGGAAGGCTTCGCGCAGCTTCGCCTGGTACTCGGCGACGAACAGCGCGCCGGCGTCGTCGGTCGGCAACAGGACGGCGCGCTTGCCGATCCGTTCGCTGATCCGCAAGAGACCGGCCAGCACCCGTGCGGCGTCCTCGGTCCCGGGCCGCCACCGCCATCCGCCGCTGAGATAACGCGAAGCACCGGCCGGCGTGAACCGTTCCTCTTGCACCGCGTAGACCGGGACGCCGAGCCGGCCCAGCGACCGGATCACGCCGAGGCCGCCGTGGTGGAACACGTTGGCGTCGAGCTTCAGCACGAGCGCGGGCGTGGCGCGGTCCACGTCGGGCGGCGAATTCGGCTGGCGGCGCATCGGCTACTCCTGGGGCAGACTCGGAAGACGGTCACATGCCGGGATCGATCGAACCTCGCGCAACCGGACGAGGTTCCCTACGCACAGGGGACGGTTTCGCGTACTGGACACTCGCCTCGGCCAACCGCGCCAGCGTCTCCCGCAGATCGAAGAGCCGCCCCGCGCGGCGGGCGCCGGCCTGTCCTTCCCGCTCCGCTCGCGCCGGGTCCGCGAACCGCCGGAGGATTTCGCCTGCGAGTGCGGCCATCGGAACCGCGGCCCCGGTGTCCGGGCCGATCGCCTCGGCCAGTCCTTCGACGTCGGTGGCGACCACAGATCTCCCGCACGCCATGGCTTCCAGGACCGTCAGCGGGAGACCTTCCCAGCGAGAGGGCTGAACGACGACGTCGGCCGCGCGGTACCAGGGCCGAGGGTCGTCGACGCGGCCGACGGAACGGACGCCGGCGGCCGACGGCGCTTCGCCGGGGCCGACCAGGACCAGGTGCGCCGCGGGGAATGCGGCCCGGATCCGCGGCCAGCTCGCGACGAGACGGTCCTGGCCCTTTTGCCGGGTCAGTCGCCCGACGCATACCGCGACGGGCACGTCCGGGGCGATCCCCACCGCGTGCCGCGCGGCCGTTCTCGTCATCGCGCCGGGGCGGAACCGGGCGAGGTCCACTCCGTTGCGAATGACGGTGAACGTCCCTCCGACGCCCTCCCGCCGACCGGCTCGCGCCTCGCCGGTTCCGACGCAGACGGTCGCCGCCGTCCACCGAACCCCGTAGCGCTCCCAAACCCGTGCCGCGCGGGCAGATCCGCCGGCGGCGGCCAACCAGGACCAGCCGTGCGGCTGGAACAAAGTCGGCACGGCACCCCGCACCGCCAGCCGCCCGGCCAGACCGGCCTTCGCCGAGTGGAGGTGCAGCAGATCGGGTCGGAACGCCCGAACCAGGTGGCGCACCCGCCGCACCTCGGCCGCGGTGGCGGCTCCCGGGGTCCGGCCGGCTTGCCAAGGAAGCAGCAGGATGTCTTGGCGCGCAAGCGTTTCCCGCAGCGCAGAGGGGCCGGCGACGGCGACCCGCCAGCCGCGCGCCCGCTGGTCCGCGGCAGCTGCCGCCACGTAAGCCGCCGCGCCGCCGTCCGCGGGCTGGACGACGTGCAGAACCGAGAGCACCGGGTCAGTCCCTGACCGCGGGTTCGAGCCGGCTGTCCCCGGTCCGGATGCGGTGGCGCAGCCGCTTCGCGCGCAGCCGGAGGCCGGTGTCGCGGTCGCCGACATAGACTCGCGGAATTGCGAACCGCGAATCCCACGCGCTGTGCGAAACCGCGCAGGCATAATCGTATCGGGCTTCCCGAACGGACGTGATCGTTTTTCCGTCGACGTCGCCATAGGGATAGCAAAAACCCGTCACCGGCGTGTCGATCACGGATTCGAGCAGCTCCCGGCTGTGCAGCAGTTCGTCTTCGACTCCGTCCGGCGGGAGCGCGGGAACGTGGACATGCCGCATCCCGTGCGAACCGATCTCGATCCCCATGGCGACCAATTCCCGAAGATTTCTCGCGTCCATCAGGCGCTTGCGCGGACCGTCGCCGTCCCATTCGTTGGTGCCGCCGAGGCGGCCGGCGATCGCGAATACCGTCGCGGTGAAGCCGTACCGCGCGAGCACCCGCGGAACGTGGTCGAAGAAATCGAGGTACCCGTCGTCGAAGGTCAGGCCGACGAGGTCGCCGCCCTCGCCCCGGCGACGGCGGTCCAGCAGCGTCCGCATCGAGACGCCGCGCCGGCCATGGCGCCACAGCCAATGCATCTGCGCTTCGAAACGTTCGGGACGAACCGTGATGAGGTAAGGATCTTCGGTGTAGCTCGCGATCGAGTGATACATGAACACGAGCGGCATTTCGTCCGGCGGATCGCCCATCGGCCCTCCCGGTTCGGATCCGGCCCGGCGACGCCGCGCAGCCGGAGAACCATCGGACGGTAACGCGGCCGGAAATCCCGGCGGATCGGCAACGAGGACGATTGCGGCTCGCCCCGTTTCCGGAGATCACGTCGAGGAGGGCCGTAACCTTCCTCGCGCGGCGCACGATTAAAGGGCGTTACGAATGGCCGTCGGGGCGAGGTGCACAATGTCATCGGAACTTTTGCGGCACACCGATACCGGGCCTGCCCCGGGACTCTTCTCCGGTGATGTGCTGCACGATTTAGGACACGGCTTGTTCGCTTTGTCCTGTTTGACCGAATCGGTGCTGAATTCCGAGCGCCTGTCCGCCGGGGCGCACCGCCGGATCGCGGTGATTTCGGACGAGACCGCCCGCTTGCTGGCCTTGGTCCGGCAGGCGTCGGCAGCGGAGTGCGCACCGAAGCCGGTGGACGTGGTCGCCTTGCTCGAGTGCGCGGCGCAGATCGCGACGCAAACCGGCGGCGCGGCGGTGAAAGTGCGTGCCGACGAACCGGTGCTGCTCGTGACCGACGAACTGTCGCTGTGGCGTGTGATCACGAACCTGGTCGGCAACGCGGCGCGAGCGGCGGGCCCGGGCGGAGAGGTCGAACTGTCCGCCGAACCGGGTCCGCCGGTGACCGTCGCGATCGCCGACAACGGCCCCGGGTTCGGCCGCGGACCACAGGGCTGGGCTGCGCGGGGGCTGCGGATCGTGTCCGAACAAGCCGGTGCCGGAGGCGCTCAGGTGCGGTTCGAAGACCGCACGCCGCACGGCACTTGCGTCCGGCTCGTGTTCGCGACGCCGGCGGACTGACCCGATGGCGAGCCTGGTCATCGGCGACGACCACCAGCTGTTCGCGGACGCCCTCGGCACCGCGCTCGGCCAGCAGGGCTTCACCGTGCTCGCCATCAAGCTCACCCTCTCCGCCACGATCGACGCGGTGGCGGACCTGAACCCGGATCTTTGCCTGCTGGACCGCCACTTCTCCGACGGCGAAGGAACCCGCGCGGTCGCCGACGTCCGCAGCGCCGACCGGAACACGAAGGTCATCATCCTGACCGCGGACCGAGATCCGACCGGAATGGTCCTGGCGATGGCCGCCGGGGCAGCCGGATTCGTCCACAAGACACTGGGCCTGCCCGCCTTGGTCACCGCCATCCGCCGCGCTTACGCGGGCGACATCGTCGTGGAATTGCCTGCCGCGAGCCCGAGATCCCGAGGAGACATGGACGCCGTGCGGCTGGCGTCGTTCCTGACGACCCGGGAGCGGCAGTGCTTGGCATTGCTGGCAGAGGGCCTGGACACCACCGCGATGTCCTGGCGGCTGGGCGTGTCGGCGACGACGGTGCGGACGCATGTCCAAGCGGTGCTGACGAAACTGGGCGTCCACTCGCGCCTGCAAGCGGCTTCGCTGGCGGTCCGCCACGGCCTCGTGGACGGCGTGGATCTGCCCGCCCGGCACGGGAGCCACGAAGGCCCGCACTGACGGCGAGCGCAGGCATCGGTCCGGATGGCGCCTAGGTCATCCCTCTGCACCATTGCGCGATGAGACAGCGGCGATCATCAAGCGTGCGCATGCTCCCGCGCCAGCCGCCGGCGCCGATGGGCGGCCATCCGGACCGGGGCGTCCGTCCAGCCGTACCCGTCGTACTCCCCCAGCCGCTGGACCAGCGCGAGGAATACCCGGCCGCCGAGTACCTCCGTGCACACCTGCAAGTACGCGCCGTCCGGGTTTTCCTCGTGCAGCACTCCGAGTTCGCGGTACTCGGCGATCCGCTCGGCGGGCAGGTCCAGCCGAGCGGCCAGATCGGCGTAGTAGTTGTCCGGGATCGCCAGCAAGGGTGCGCCGGCAGCACGGGCGGCGCGGGCGGCGGCGACGACATCGTCCACCGCCAAGGCCACGTACTGCGGTTCGGACACCCCGGGCGCCCACTCGCCGCGCCGCAGCAGCGACACGGTCAGCGCGAGCCGGACGCGACGGTCGGCGTCCGCGACGGCCCGGCTGCGCACGAGGCCGAACGGCGCGGCGAATTCGCCGTCGGCGGCCGGTTCCAGTCCGAGCACGCTGCGGTAGAACAACACCGCCTCGTCGAAGTGGTCGAACGGCTGCGCCAGTCCTACGTGGTCGATCGCGGTCACGCCGATGCCCGGGGCTGTCTCGCCGGTCGGGACGAAGTCGCCGGTCCAGTCCTCTTCGGACCCGGTGCGGCAGAAGAACAACGCGGTCCCGTCGGGCGCGGTCACCGCGGCCAGGTCCGCCTCCGCCGGACCCCGTTCCCGCGGCAGCCGTGTGGCGTCGAGCCAGGTCGCACGGTGCGCGGCTCCGGACGGATCGGCGGATTCGACGGCCAATGCGCCGACCGCGGCCGGGGAGCCGGACCGGTTCACGAGAATCCGGGCGCTGCCCTGTTCCCACCGCTCGACCGGCTTCGTCCGATGCTGTCCGGTGCGCGCGAAGCCGAGCGCGGCCAGGACAGGGCTCAGACTGTCGTCCGCGGACAGCTCGACGAACGCGTGCCCGCGCACCGCGGGCGCCGGCGGGCCCGCGGCCGCCGGCAGGGTCGCCTCGGCCAGTGCGAGCAGCGAACGGTGCGCGTCCACGGCTGCCCGCGCCGGGTCTGCCTGCCGGAACACATCGTTGAAGACCTCCAGCGACAGCGGGCCGGAGTACCCGGCAGCCAGAACCGGGGCTAGGAAACCAGGCAGGTCGAACGCGCCCTGTCCCGGGAACAACCGGTGATGGCGGCTCCATTGCAGCACGTCCATCGACAGGTGCGGCGCGTCGGCGAGCTGGAGGAAGAACAGTTTCTCGCCGGGAATTCCGGCGATGCCCGCGGGATCCGAACCGCGCGAGAGGATGTGGAAACTGTCCAGGCACAGTCCCAGGGCGGGGTGGTCCGCCCGGCGGACGGCCTCCCACGAGCGGTCGTAGGTGTTCACGTGCCTGCCCCAGGCCAGCGCCTCGTACGCGATCCGCAGCCCGCGCGCGCCGGCGCGTTCGGCCAGCTCGCGCAGCTGCTCGGCCAGCACATCGAGGTCCTCGACCGCGTCGTCGGCGACCGACGAGCACACCAGCACGGTGTCCGCGCCGAGCTCCTCCATCACGTCGAACTTGCGCTCCGCCCGCCGCAGGTTCGCCGCGAACCGGTCCGGCACGGTCGAATCCAAGTCGCGGAACGGCTGGTACAGGTCGACCGACAGGCCAAGATCGGCGCAGCGCAGCCGCACTTCGCCCGGCGGCAGCGGAGACGCCACGAGGTCGGGTTCGAAAATCTCGACCCCGTCGAACCCGGCGGACGCCGCGGCGGCGAGTTTGTCCTCCAGCGCACCGGAAAGGCACACGGTGGCGATGGCGGTCCGGAAATCACGCGACACGGCCGGCACCTCCTTCGCCGCCGACCAGCTCGGCGAGATGCCGCAGCATCCTGGCCGGATCGGGTTCCCGTCCGCTGAACAACCGCAGCGCCTCCGCCGCCTGGTGCACCGCCATCCGCCCGCCGTCGAGCGTCCGGCAGCCGCGCGCGCGTGCCGCCCGCAGCAACGCCGTTTCCAGTGGCCGGTAAACGATCTCGGCCACCCACAGCTCCGGGCGAAGCACCGAGACCGGCAGCGGCAGGCCCGGGTGCTCGGCCATGCCGACCGGGGTCGCGTGCACGAGCCCGTCGGCGGCGGCCAGCGTTCGCTCCAGCGCGCTGGCCGGCGAGCCGATCGCCCGGCCCGAGCCGAATCGCGCCGCGAGGTCGTCCGCGAGGCGCGCCGCCCGGCCGGCGTCGACGTCGAGCACCGTGAGCGAACCGGCGCCGAGGCTCAGCAGCGCGTGCGCCGCGGCCGCCCCGGCACCGCCCGCGCCGAGCAGCACGACCCGGTCCAGCGGCGCGCCGGGCAGCCCGGCGACGAAACCGTCCCGGAAGCCGGACCAGTCGGTGTTGTGCCCGATCGCCCGGCCGCCGGAGAAGACCACGGTGTTCACCGCGCCGATCGCGGCGGCGTCCGGGGAAAGCTCGTCGAGATGCCGCAGGACGGCCTGCTTGGCGGGATGGGTGACGTTGACCCCGGCCAGGCCTTCCGCCGCGACGCGGGCGAGCAGGTCGCCGACGGCCTCCGGCGCCACGCCGAGTTCGTCGAGGTCGAACCGGGCGTAGGCGCAGTCGAGCCCGAGTTCGCGGGCCTCGCGCTCGTGCAGCGCGGGCGAAAGGGAGGGCCCGATCCCCGCCCCGATGAGGCCGGTCAGCAGCCGGCCGGGGCCGGAAGCCGGCCGGGTGGTGCGGTCCTGCGGCATGGAACTCCCTCGCCTCCGATGTATGTACCAGTTAGTTACTTGTACCGTGTCGGAGCGCGGAAGGGAAGCCGGCGGGCGGATATCCTCGGCGGCGTGAGCACAGCAGCGCAGGACGGCCCGGTCCGCGCCGAGGCGAACGGGTCCGCCGAGCCCGCGGAAAGGCAGCGCGACGCCGAACGCACCCGGGCGGAGATCCTCGACATCGCCACCGAGGAGTTCGCCGACCGCGGGTACGACGGCGCGCGCGTCGACGAGATCGCCGCCCGCACCCGCACCACCAAGCGGATGATCTACTACTACTTCGGGAGCAAGGAACGCCTCTACGTAGCCGTCCTCGAGCACGCCTACCAGGGGATCCGCGCCCTGGAGCAGCAGCTGGACGTCGACCACCTCGACCCGGCCCGCGCCATGCGCGCGCTCGCCGAACTGACCTTCGACCACCACGAATCGCATCCCGCGTTCATCCGGCTCGTCGGCATCGAGAACATCCACCACGCCGAGCACCTGCGCACCTCGCCGATCCTGCCCGGGCTCGCCGCGCCCGCCGTCGACGTGCTCGGCGGCATCCTCGACCGCGGCCGCGCGGCGGGACTGTTCCGCGAGGACGTCGACGCGCTCGACGTGCACATGGTGATCAGCGCGTTCTGCGTGTTCCGGACCGCCAACCAGCACACCTTCCAGGCCATCTTCGACCGCGACCTGCTGGATCCCGCGCGGCGCGCGCACTACCGCCGGATGCTCGGCGACCTGGTCCTGGAGTACCTCACCGCGCACGTCGGCCGGGCCTGAGACCCACCGGATCCCTCGCCGGGTCTTGACACCACGGGGTTCGCTAACTCACCATCCGGTACATAACCAGTCGGTACATTCCGAGTGGACGAACCCCGGCCGCCGCGCGCGGCCGCCAAGGAGGCAGACGTGGACGACGCCGTCCTGCGCCCGGATCCGGCCACGCCGGACTCCCCTCGCCGCACCCCGCGCAAAGCCGCCGTGTCCTCGTGGATCGGCAGCGCTCTCGAGTACTACGACTTCTTCATCTACGGGACGGCCGCGGCGCTGATCTTCCCGAAAGTGTTCTTCCCGCACGGCAACGCGGCCGCCGCGACCGTCGCCTCGCTCGCCACCTTCGGCGTCGCCTACGTGGCGCGCCCGGTCGGCTCGTTCCTCTTCGGGCACCTCGGCGACACGATCGGCCGGAAACGAGTGCTGCTGCTGACCCTGTCCGGGATGGGCCTCGCGACCTTCCTCATCGGCGTCCTGCCCGGATACAGCACGATCGGATTCGCCGCACCGATTCTGCTGCTGGTGCTGCGGCTGGTGCAGGGTCTCGTCGTCGCCGGAGAACAGTCGAGCGCCGGTTCGACGACCCTCGAACACGCCCCGCCGGGCAAACGCGCGTACTTCACCAGCTTCACCCTCGCCGGCACGCAGTTCGGGCTGATCCTGGCCACCGCGGTGTTCCTGCCGATCTCGGCGATGCCGAGCGAGGAACTGCTGTCCTGGGGCTGGCGGATCCCGTTCCTGCTCAGCGCCGCGGTGACGGTGGCCGGCTGGTGGATCCGGCGGTCCCTGCACGAAAGCCCGGAGTTCGAGACCGCGAAGCACGAACGCGCCACGCCCCGGGCTCCGCTCGCCGTGCTGCTGCGCCACCACACGCCGGACGTGCTCAAGATCGTGTTCAGCGCACTGGTGTCGGTGTCCAGCACCATCGTCACCATCTACTCGCTGACCTACGGGGCCTCCACCATCGGCATGTCCCGCACCGCGCTGCTGTGGATGATCATGACCGGGAACATCGTCGCGCTCGTGGCCATCCCGCTGTTCGGCAAGGCAGGCGACCGGTTCGGCCGCAAACCCGTGTTCCTCTTCGGCTCCCTCGGCGTGGCCGTGCTGATCTGGCCGTTCATCTGGGCGGTCAGCCAGAACAACCTGGCCCTCGTCTTCGTCGTCGGAATCCTGTTGTCCGGCATCGTGTACAGCGCCTACGGCGGCGTCGGCTACGCACTGTGGACCGAGCAGTTCGGCACCCGGGTCCGGATGTCCGGCGTCGCGGTCGGCACGCAGTTCGGCTTCGCGCTCGGCGGGTTCGCGCCGTCGGTCGCCGCCGCGCTGGCCGGGCCCAAGCTGGCGAACTGGATGCCCGTCGCCGCGCTGACCACCGCCGCCTGCGTGGTCTCCGCGCTCGCCGTGCTGACCATGCGCGAGACCTACCGCACACCGCTGGCCGACCTGGGCCGCCCGGTCTCCCGCCCCGCCAATGACGAGCGCACCGTCACCGCTTGACGCCCCGCGGGCGGGCGGCCGAACCGCCGCCCGCCCAGGAGTCCACATGCGACACCACCGGCTGCTGATCCTCAACGGCCCCAACCTGAATCTCCTCGGCACCCGCGAGCCCGACCTCTACGGCACGCACACGCTGGCCGACGCCGAACAACTCGCCGCGGCCCGCGCCAAGGAACTCGGCTACGAAACCGATTTTCTGCAGAGCAACTGGGAAGGAGCGCTGATCGACCGTCTTCACGAAGCCCGAGGCGCCACCGACGGCGTCGTGCTCAACCCCGGCGCGCTCACCCACACCTCCGTCGCCCTCCGCGACGCGCTCCTTGCGTCCGAACTGCTCGTCGCCGAAGTGCACCTCACCAACATCCACCGACGCGAGCCGTTTCGGCACCACTCCTACGTTTCCGACCTCGCCGAAGCAGTGATTGCCGGTGCGGGCATTCACGGCTACGCCTACGGAGTCGAGGTCTTGCACCAAGCTCTCGAACGCCGGGACGTCCGCTCGACGAGGCCGCCACCGCACGCAAGGCCCGGCGAACCTGCAGGCGCTGCTGGATAACGCCGTCCTGGGCACCCGATTCCAGACCGGCGGCTCCGAGCTCTGCGAGGCCGTTCAGTCGCAGGACCACGGCCGAGGGGTCAAGCGGAGGTCCGGCGAACCCGCTGGCGGGGCCGGACCTGGCTGGCCGGTGCGGACGGCTCGCCGGAGCAGCACCACGATGGGCGCCAGGCAGACCAGCAAGGCAACCACGCTGGCCTCCGGGCCACGGTCCCTGACACCGGGCAAGCCTATCCGCGCAGGCCGTCGGTCCGTACGCACCCGGGAGCCGTGAGCGGCATCACCCGGACCGCCGCCGCGGGAACCCGGCGGGCCTCGCGGCCGTTGACCGTACTTACGGCACCGTAAGTTACGGTCGCGTAGGTACGAAAGGTCGTCCTCATGCCGCTTTCCGAAAGCACGCGCTTGTTGCACGAACTGGAAGGGACGGTCGAGGAGAATCTCAACCGGCACCTCGCCGCCGCGCAGGAGTGGATGCCGCACGAGTACGTCCCCTGGAGCCAGGGGCGCGACTTCGCCGATCTCGGCGGGGAGGCGTGGGACCCCGAGCAGTCCCGGGTCAGCCCGGTCGCGCGGACGGCGCTCGAGGTCAACCTGCTCACCGAGGACAACCTGCCGAGCTACCACCGCGAAATCGAGCGCGCGTTCGGCCGCGACGGGGCCTGGGGCACCTGGGTGCACCGGTGGACGGCCGAGGAAGGCAGGCACGGCATCTGCATCCGCGACTACCTCCTGGTGACCCGCGCCGTCGACCCGGTCGAGCTGGAACGCATGCGGATGGCGACCATGCAGGCTGGCTACGCGACCGGCGACAAACCGCTGCTGCACGTCTGCGCGTACGTCTCGTTCCAGGAGCTGGCCACCCGGCTCTCGCACCGCAACACCGGCCGCTACACCCAGGACCCGCTCGCCGAACGCCTGCTGGCCAGGGTGTCCACGGACGAGAACCTCCACATGGTCTTCTACCGGAACCTGGTCAAGGCCGCGCTGGAGATCTCTCCCGACGCCACGCTGCGCGCGATCGCCGACGAGGTCCTGAACTTCGCGATGCCGGGCGCGGTGATCCCGAGCTTCGCCCGGAAAGCGGCGCTGATCGCCAAGGCCGGCATCTACGACCTGCGCATCCACCACGACGACGTCATCCTCCCGTTGCTGCGCTACTGGAAGGTGTTCGACCTGACCGGCCTCGGCCCGGTGGGCGAAACCGCGCGAGACGAGCTGGCGGCCTTCCTCGTTTCCCTTGGCACGCAGGCGTCCCGCTTCGAGGAACGCCGCGACGCCGCCGCCGCTCGCCGTGATGCCGCGAAAGGCTGAGGTCACCGCCGACGACGGGCCGCTCAGTCGCCCGAATCAGCCCAAATCACCATCATCGGCGTGAACCCGCCGAGCACCGACGCCGTGATGTTGTAGCTGATCGAGAGTCTGGTCGCCGCGGTCCCCGGCGGGGAGACGTCGGCCATCATCATGCCCAGCGGACCGACCCAGCGGTACTTCAGCAAACCCGCCGCGGCGTGGTCCGGTTCGACGACAAGGCCGCAGCTGAGCTGCAGTCGCGTTTAGACGCACTATTGGACGAGTTCGTCGCGCGCGACGAATCAGCTGGGCGCAGGCATCCGTTTCTGTGGAGCGGGCTCGAACGTCCTGGTGACGCCGACACTGCCGAGGGCTGACGGCTGGGCGCCTCTGCCTCGGCGTTGCCCCGGCGGGTGCCGACACTGGCGTTGGCTCAGCCGCTGGATCACTTGGAGCGCAAGGAAAACGATCTTCTACTCAGTGCCCGAACTGCCCGTCACGTGGGCGAGCACGTTGACGACGGTGCCGCCCGGGTCCTCGACGAAGAACCGCCGCACGCCCCACGGTTCGTCCGTGAGCGGATAGACGACGCGCAGCCCGCGCCGGACTGCTTCGGCGTGGGCTCGCTCGACTGCTTCCGGTTCGCCGAGGTCGATGCCCCAGCGCGGAACGGGGTCGGTGCCTCCGGGCGGAAGGACGAGCACCTGGGCGGCTGGGTGGTCGCTGCTGCGGAGGCCGAGAACCGGATATTCCATGGCGACGTCGAGCCCGAGGACGCGGACGTAGAAGTCGCGGGTCGCGGCGTCGTCGGGGCCTTCGGAGTAGGCGATGATGCGCTTGATCACCCGGTCAGCGTCGCAGATCGGGTTCGCGGAAGCTTGGAGAAACGGGAGCTAGCCGCCGGCGGAGTAGGCGATGCGGCGATGCCGTCCAGGGCGTTGGACTCGCCAGTGCCGCCCGCGCGACGACCGGCCGGAGCCCCGAGCCGTCAGCGCCAGATGACGCTCGGCGAACTGCTCCGCCGTGATGCTCATCAGGACGGGGTACTTGATCTCCCCGCGCCGCAACTCGGCGTCGCGGAGCCGGGCCTCCTCGCGAAAACCCAGCTCGCCGTGCAGCGACAACGAGGCGAAATTGCTGCCGTTGACGCTCACCTCGCACGCCCGGTACCGGCACCGCTCGAACATGAACGCCAGCAGCAGCGCGACGGCGTCGGCGGCGTACCCGCAGCGGCGGTGCTGCGGGCCGATCCCGATGCCGTAGCTGAACCGGCCGGCGAACGGGTCCGTTTCGACCCAGACCGACCCGACGAGCGTCCGGTTGTGCAGCGTCTCGATCGCGAAGTGGAAGCCGTCCGGGGAGGCGTGCCCGCGATGCGTCGCCCAGTGCCGGTAGCCGCCGACCTGCGGGTCCCGAGCCCGGACGGAGTCCCGGTCGAATCCGGCGAGGGTGCGCTGGTCGCCGGGGCGGACCTCGCGCAGCCGCACCTTCCGTCCGACCTCGTCGACCCGCCACGGGGCGACGGCGCCGGACCCGGCCCGCCGAGACACATTCGTGATCATCGGGAGTGATGGTACCGGGCCGCGTCCGGACCGCGGTCAGGAGAATCCCCGATCGGAGCCGGATCCCGTCACTCCTTGCAGTTTCCCTTGACCGGAACGGGTTTGCCCGGATCGAACTGTCCCGGGTCGGGTGTCAGCGAGGAGCCCGTGAAGTCCGTGTCGGCGAACGCGGGACCGAGCCGGTTGTTCTTGCGGGCGTCGCACGACACGCTGGTGAAGTACCCGTCGGACTTGCTCAGCCACAGGCCGCGGTCGCCCTTGTCCCACGACGAACCGCTGCGCACGACGTAGTCGGCGTCGGCCCGGACGAAGGGGTCCAGGTCGGCGGGCCCTTCGACGACGCGGCTGCCGGGATCGAAGGCGTAGGCCACCACATACGAGACGTGCAAGTACAGCTCTCCGGCCTCGCCCGGGCGCACGGTCATCGTCCCGGTCATTCTCGGCTGCACGGGCAGGAGGCGGTAACCGTCCTCCAGGTAGATCACGTAGCCCGGAGGGTTGGCCTGGAGCTCCGCTCGGGCGTTGGGAGCGAAAAGCCCGATGTACCCGTCCGGGTGATGTCCTTCCAGGACGTCCTTGTCGAACTGCGCGACCTCGACCGCGTGCTTCACCTGCGCCTGCGCGTCCCCGACCTGCTTCGCGGAGAACGAGCCGACCTTCGCCGGGGCCGGGATCGTCAGCCCGGCGATGCCGTCGGGCCAGTTCTGCGCCGGGGTCTTGTCGAACGGCCGGGTCAGGTCGACGTGCGCGGAGTCGGGGAGGTCGGTCGGCGCGGGCGCGGTGGTGGTCGCCGCGGGCACGGCGGGCGTGTTCCCGGCGATCTCCTCCGGACGCGTCCCCTGCTTCCACAGGTAAAACCCCGCCGCGGCCACGACGATCACGACCGCGGCGGAGATGGTCAGCCACCTGCGCCTGCGCGCCCGGCGACGCTGGCGGCGCAGGCCGGTCCAGGCTTCCTTCTCGGCGTGCCGCTGCCAATCCGGATCCATCAGATCCGGGTGATTCTCGATGTTGTGCTCGTCCACTCGCCCGCCTGTCTCGTCGATCCCGCACCCAAAGATCGACAGCCACGGGCGGGCGTTACGAGCCGCGGACCTTCGCAATCAATTCGGAATCCCGGCGGTCCTCAAATCAATTTGCACGGAATGTCGGCATTTTCGTCGAGGTGATACGAAGCGCACACGCGGTGGTAACCGTCCGCGATGACGAGGTCGTCGGCCGTCTCGAAACCGGGGTGGCCGTGCCCGCGGACGAGCAGGACCGGCGAGAGCGCCTTGCCGTCCTTGACCTTCTCGAGATCCTTCGCGACGTGCACGTTGTCCTCGGGCAGCAGCTTCAGCCTGCTGGCGCGCAGGATGTCCTTCGCTTTGCGGTGCGTCAGCTTCGCTTGCTTCAACTGCTCGACCAGGCCGGTCGCGGCCTCCTCGGGCGCGACGAGGGTGAGATAGTCGAATGCTGCCGGATAATCGTGCTCGTCCGGTTCGTCTTTCCAGTGTTCTTTCATGACGCCTCCCTCGATTCGACCTCTTGGGCAGCCTTGGCAGCGCGGGACGCGGCCCACGCGGTGACGCCGACGCTGATCAGCGCCGCGGCGAGGATCGCCCCGCCCTCGCCCGGAGCGAGCAATCGTTCGTGCGTGCCGATCGTGACCGCCGCGACCGGCACCCCCAGTTGCGCACCCGCGAGCACGGCCAGCGGCAACGGCTGTCCCAGCAGCCGCGTCGCGCCGTGGACCACGATCGACCCGGCCGCGATCAACGCCGCCAGCAGGAGCATCACCGGATGCTGGCCGAGCGCGCGCACGTCGAGCGAAGCGCCCAGCCACACGAAAAACACCGGTCCGAGAAAGCCGTCGGTCACCGCGAACAACTGCCGCGCGAGCCGGCGCGGCTCCCCCACCGCGGCCAGCGCGAGCCCCGCGACGAATCCCGCCAGCATCACCGACACCCCGACGAGCTGAGCCAGCCCGGCGAGTCCGAAAAGGACAATCAGCGCGACCCGGAGTTCGAGGCCGAAATGCCGGGACTTGCTGAGGTCGTGCGCTTTGTCGACGAGGCCGCGGGAATGCAGCCACCGCAAGATCGCGAACCACGCCGCACCGGCCGCGACCACCGCCAGCGCGCCCAGGGCCGCCCGCCCGGCCCGCTCCGGCGCCGCCGCCAGCGGCAACGCCACGATGCACGCCGTGTCCGCGATCGCGACCTGCACGATCAAGGCCAGCGCGGGCGGCGTGCCGAGTTTCGTCTCGTTCAGCACCGGCATCACCAGCGCTGCGGAACTGGACGCGAGGAGGACGGCGTAAAGCAGCCCGTGCCCGGTGCCGATGAGCGCCGCCACCCCGAATCCGGCGGGCACGGACAACACGCCCACGAGCGCGGCCAGCAACGCCCCTCGCCCGGCCGCGACGCGCAACGCCGGGTCCCGCAACGGCACGTGGCTGCCCGCGACCAGCATCACCAGCGCGAACCCGGCGGAGGCGACGTAGGAGAGGATCGGATCGTCGGCCTTCACCCAGCCGAACCCGGTCCGGCCGACGACGACGCCGAGCAGGATTTCCCCGACGACGATCGGGATCCGGGCGCGTTCCGGGGTGGCCAGCAGCGGCCCGGCCAGACCGGCGAGAAGGACGACGGCCATCGCGAACAGAGTCATCGGCACGCCTCCTCCCGCCGGGTATTGTCGCCCGGCCCGGCTTTCCGGACCACTCCCGTCACCTGGTTGCGGCGCGGCTGCGGCATCCGGAAATCCGGCGCTCGTCCGGCCCGGCACCGCGAACGTCCGGAGGGAGCTTAGTTCCAACGCCAGGAACTCAAGGCGGCACGATGGGCGGGGCTGAAGCGCTCCTGCCGAGGCCGAATGACCTCGCGGGCCCGGGCTGACTGGCGACGGGCCCTCCGGGTGCTGGGAGCGGGTTATCGTCCGCGAACAGCCGAATAGCGATAAATCGGGCGTTCGCCAGGCTTGGCGTCCTTTGTGGACGCTCAACAGCCGGTGCGGCCACGCGGCTTGACTCCCTGGCATCAAAGGGGCCCCTCACCGACCCCGAAGCCGCGCACAACGGCTACAGAGAAAACCACAATGCGGCCCGGTCCTAGCCGCCGACAACTGGCCAGCCGCGGAATGCCTCCGCCGAAACCCCGGGCGCCGACCGTCAGCGGCGGATCAGTCCCTGCTCCTTCCCCGCCGCCACCGCCGCGGTCCGGGAATCCACTCCGAGCTTCGTGTAGATGTGCACCAGATGCGATTTCACCGTCGCCTGGCTCAGAAACAGCCTCTTGCTGATCTCCAGGTTCGACAGCCCGTCCGCGACCAGCCCCAGCACCTCGATCTCCCGCGGCGACAACGCGGCCGCCGGGGTGCGCATGCGGTTCATCAGGCGGTGGGCGACCGCGGGGGCCAGGACGGTCTGTCCGGCGGCGGCGTTCCGCACCGCGGCGGCGAGGTCCTCCGGCGGCGCGTCCTTCAGCAGATACCCAGTGGCGCCCGCTTCGATCGCGGCCAGGATGTCGCCGTCGGTGTCGTAGGTCGTCAGGACCAGGACTTTCGGCGCGTCCGTCGCGGCGGTGATCTTCGCGGTCGCTTCGGAGCCGTGCATTCCGGAGCCGAATTGGAGATCCATCAGCACGACGTCCACCCCGGCGGCCAGGCGGACCGCTTCCGCGGCGGAGGACGCTTCGGCGACGACCTCCAGGTCCGGCTCGGTTTCCAGGACGGCGCGCAGTCCGGCCCGGACGACGGGATGGTCGTCGGCCAGCAGGAGGCGGATCATCGCGGCTCCACGGGGAAGCTCACGGCCAGTGCGGTGCCGGTGCCGGGCGACGATTCCACGGTCCACGAGCCGCCGAGGGACCGGGCGCGGGCGCGCATCGCGGGCAGGCCGAAACCGCTGCCGCTGCGCACTGCTTGCGGGTCGAAGCCGATGCCGTCGTCCACGGCGTCCAGGGTGATGCTCGTGTCCATGTAACTCAAGGTCAGCTCGGCCCGGCCGGCCGCGGCGTGCCGGACGGTATTGGCCAGCGCCGATTGGGCGATGCGCAGCAAGGCGACCTCGTACGCCGTCGGCACGTCGAACGGGGTGCCGCTGAGGTGAAAGTGGACAGTCAGGCCGGAACGTTGTTGCGTGGTCGCGCAGAGGCGTTCCAGCGCCGCGGGCAAGGAAGCGCCTTCCAACTCCACCGGGGCCAGGGCGTAGACGAGACGGCGGGCTTCGGTCAGGTTGTCTTGGGCGGCTTGCCGAGCCTGGGCGACGTGCGGGACCGCGGCGTCGGGACGGTCCGGCAAAGCGCGTTCGGCGGCGCGGAGCAGCAGGTGGATGCTCGACAGCCCCTGGGCCAGGGTGTCGTGGATTTCCCGTGCCAGCCGTTCGCGTTCGGCGAGGACTCCGGCGGAATGTTCCATCGCGGCCAGGTCGTTGCGGGTTTCGCGCAGCTCCTCGATGAGGTGCCGCCGTTGCTCGCTTTCGCGGTAGAGCACCTGGTAGCCGAGCACGGTGGCGACCGCGACGGCGGCTCCGAGCGCCGGGCCGATGATCACGCCGACGCTGAATCCGCCTTGGTGGCGCGTGAAACCGGCAATCGCGAGGACGGTGGTGAGCGCGACGACGACGAGACCCCAGCGTGTCGGCAGCAGATGCATCTGGAGGAAGTACAGCGGGAAAGCCAGCCACACCCCGTCCGGAGTGAGCCACAGCAGCACGAGCCACGCGATGCCCAGCACGGCAAGCCATCCGGCCGTCGCGCCCGGCACCCGGCCGACGCGGGACAGCAGCGGGCCCGCGGTGTAGACGCCGCCCATCACCAGCGCACCCGCGAGCACCGCGGGTGCGTTCGGGAGGCCTTCGGCGAACGCGCGCGCGACGGCGAGCACCAGCAGCCCGGCCAGCAGGAGGTGCAGGCAGACGCGCAGCACGCGCAACGGCCGGTCGAGGGTGTGCGGGTTCACGAAAGCCTCCTGCCTCGATTGTCCGGGTCCCGAGCGGAATCCGCATCAATCGAAAGGTTGAGCGGCGAGTGCACCCATCGATTCCCAGCCGGCCATCCGCAGCGCGATGTTCCCGCGCACCGGCCGGACGAGGCTGGGTGGCACACCGAGAAGGAAGGGACGCACATGTTCGTCGCGTGGCGGGATCTGCGCTTCGCCAAGGGCCGGTTCGCGTTGATGGGGACCGTCGTCGTGCTGATGACGTTGCTGGTCGGGCTGTTGTCCGGGCTCACCGCGGGGCTGGCCGCGCAGAGCACGTCCGCGATCACCGGATTACGGGCCGATCACCTGGTCTTCGCCGAACCCGGCCGCGGATCCCTCTCGTTTGGACAGTCCACAGTGACCCGAGAGCAGGCCGAGCAGTACGCCCGGGTTCCCGGAGTGACCAGCGCGGAGCCGATCGCGATCAGCACGGCCAGCGCGGCGGTCGGCGGGCGCACCGCCACGGTGGCGGCGTTCGGGGTCCGGAACCCGAGCCCGGGCACGGCCGTGTTGTCCACCGGCGCGGCCGACGCGTTGAAGGCCACGGAAGGCGATCAGCTCACCCTGCAAGGCCAGAAGGTCACCGTGACCGCCATCGCCGGAGACGACTCCTACAGCCATCTCCCGGTGGTGTGGACGCATTCCGCCGGTCCAAACGCGACAGTCCTCGCGGTGACCACCGACCCGTCCACCGATTTCGCCGCGGCGGACGCGCGCCTCGGCACTCGCACCGTCGCGAAGGACGACGCGTTGTCCGCGATCGGTTCCTACTCGGCGGAAAACGGCTCGCTCCAGCTCATGCGCGGGTTCCTCTTCGTGATCGCCGCGCTGGTGATCGGCGCGTTCTTCACCGTGTGGACGATCCAGCGCAGCCGCGACATCGCGGTGCTGAAAGCGCTCGGCGCGACCACGAAGTACCTGCTGCGCGACGCACTCGGCCAAGCCGTCGTGCTGCTGATCGGCGGAACCGTGCTCGGGACCGGGCTCGCCGCCGCGCTCGGAGCGGTCGCGTCGGGAACGGTGCCGTTCGTGCTCGGCGCGGGCACCTTGCTCGGCCCGGCCGCGGTGCTGGTGGTCCTCGGTGTGCTCGGGGCCGCGCTGGCGGTCCGTCGCATCACCTCCGTCGATCCGCTGACCGCCCTCACCTCCGGAGCGCACTGATGAGCCTGCACCTGTCCGGCGTCACCCTCACCTACCCCGACGGCGATTCCCGTCTCACCGCGCTCGACCAGGTCGACCTCCACGTGCCTGCCGGGAGCGTCGCCGCGGTGGTCGGACCGTCCGGGTCCGGCAAATCGAGCCTGCTGGCCGTCGCCGCGACGCTCATCCGGCCGGATCGCGGACGCGTGGTCGTCGGCGAGGTCGACACCGCGGACCTCGACCGGGCCGCGCTGGCGGACCTGCGTCGCTCGACGATCGGGATCGTGTTCCAGCAACCGAATCTGCTCGCCTCGCTCACCGCGGTGGAACAGCTGGAAGTCATGGCGCACCTGAACGGAACGCCGCGTCGCGAGGCGACGAAACGAGCGAGGGAGCTGCTCGACGCGGTCGGGCTCGCCGACCGGGCCATACATCGGCCGGGGCGGCTTTCCGGCGGACAGCAGCAGCGGGTGAACATCGCGCGCGCGTTGATGAACGAGCCCGCGGTGCTGCTGGTCGACGAACCGACGAGCGCGCTGGACCAGGACCGCGGCGCGGCGGTGATCGATCTGCTCACTACGATCACGCACCAACAGGCGACGGCGACCGTACTGGTCACCCACGACCGCTCCCACCTCGAAGGGGTCGACTCGGTGCACGAGGTCGTCGACGGACGGATCCACCAGCCGGCCCGGGCCGGCGCCGAGGAGAACCGATGACGAAGAAGATCTACTGGGCCGCCGCGATCTACACGATCCTCGGCCTGCTCGGCGGGCTCTACTACCGCGAGCTGACCAAGGCGAGGAACTTCACCGGCGACACCCAGCTGTCCATTGTGCACACCCACCTGCTCGCGCTCGGGACGCTGGTGTTCCTGATCGTCCTGGTGCTGGACAAGGTGTTCGCGCTCTCGGAGACGAGGTCGTTCGCGCCGTTCTTCTGGATTTACCACGCCGGGATGCTGATCACGGTCGGCGGAATGGTCGTGCACGGCACGCTCACCGTGCTGGGCAAGGAATCCGGCGCGGCGATCGCCGGGATCGCCGGGCTGGGGCACATCCTGCTGACGGTGGCGTTCGTCCTGCTGTTCGTCGGCCTGCACGGCCGGATCTGGAAGCCCGCCGAGACGAAAGCCTGACGTACCGTGAAGGACTCCTTGCGGGAATCTGGTTCCCGCAAGGAGTCCTTCACGGACTTACCGGCGGCGGAAGGTGAGCGCCGCGAGGCCGGCGCCGACGAGCGCGATCGCCGCGGAGCCGACGAAGGCGACCGAGTAGCCGCTGGTCAACGCCGCCGGGTCGCCGAGCGCACCCGCGCCCGAAGCCGCCGCCAGCGCGGTCATCACGGCCAGCCCCAGCGCCGAACCCACCTGGTAGCCGGTGTTCACGATGCCCGACGCGAGCCCGCCTTCTTCCGGCCGGGCCGCGGAAATCGCCGTGCTGAGCGACGGGATGAACGCCAGCGACATCCCCAGCGCCGCGACGAGCGACGCGGGCAGGACGTCGACCCAGAAGCTGCCGTCCGCGCGCACCAGCGCGAGCCAGCCCAGTCCGGCCGCCAGCAAGAGCAGTCCGGCGACGATCGGCGGCTTCGGGCCGAACCGGCCGATCACCCGCGGGGCCAGCGCGATCATTCCCAGCATGATCAGCGCGGTCATCGGCAGCAGCGCGGCGCCGGCCGGGAAGGCGCGGAAGCCGAGCACCTGCTGCAGGTAGAGGTTCAGGAAGAACCACATCGGAATCCACGCCGCACCCAGGAAAACCTGCGCCAGGTTCGCAGCGCCGAGCCGGGGAGCGCGGAAAATCGACAACCGCATCAGCGGAGTGCGTGCTTTCGCTTGCCGCACCACGAAACCGGCCAGCAAGACGAAACCGGCACCGAGCGCGATCCAGGTTTCCGCGGCCGCCCAGCCCGCTTCCGGAGCGCGGACAATCCCGTACACCAGCGTGCCCAAGCCGAGGGTGACAGTCAGCGCGCCGAGGACGTCGACGGCGCCGCGGGTTCCCGCCGCTCCCCCAGGCAGGACGGCCCGAGTCGCGAACAGGGCGAGCAGCGCGATCGGCACGTTCAGGTAGAACACCCACGGCCACGACAGGTACTCGGTGATCACTCCGCCGAGGAACACCCCCGCGGTACCGCCGGCCGGAGCCGCCGCGCCGTACAGTGCCAGGGCTTTGGTGAGTTCCTTCGGATTGCTGCCGAAGAGCATCATCAACAACGTCAGCGCGGACGGGGCGATGAGCGCGGCTCCCGCGCCCTGTACGACCCGGCCGGCGAGTTCGACCGGCACGTTCCCCGCGGCTCCGGCGAGCACCGAACCGGCCAGGAGAATGGCCCACCCAGCGGCGAAAAGCCTTCTGGCGCCGAACAAATCCGATAGTCGCCCGCCGAGCAGCAGCAAGCCGCCGAAGGCGATCACGTAAGCGTTGAAGACCCAGGACAGGGTGCTGGGCGTGAAGCCGAGGGCGTCGCGCATGCGCGGCAGTGCGACGCCGATGATCGAGGTGTCCATGATCACCATGAACTGGGCCAGGGCGATCAGCCCGAGCGCCCACCAGCGGAGGGTGTTCGGCCGGGTTTCTTGTGCGGTAGTCATCGTTTTTCGCTTTCTCTTCAAGGGGAACGGCAGCAGCACGGCATCCGGCGGCTCAGGCGAGTCCGGCGTCGAGGACGAACGCCGCGGTACGCACGACGCCCTCGGCCTGGAAGTCCAGGTACAGCAGGTACCGGCCGGTCGTCGGGGCTTCGGCGTGGAAGCGGATCTCCGGCCCGGGCTTCCCGTCGGCGAGCGCGTGGATGTGCAGGTAAGCGAGGTCGCCCTGGCGCAGCGCGACCAGATGCCCGAACGACCCCAGATACGGCTCCAGATCGGTGACCGGCTGTCCGTCGCGGGTCACGCGGGCGGTCAGCATCGTTCCGGCGCCGGCCGCGAGCGTGCCTTCGAGGGTCACCTCGTAGCCGTCGACCACGCTCTTCGCGACCGGTTCCGGGGCCTGCGGCTGGTAGTCACCGGCCACCTCGACCGTGCGCGACAGCGTGACGCTCTCGCCGCCCGCCGGGGTCAGATCGGTGAAGACCCGGTAGGTGCCCGCCGCGTCCCACGTCCAGGGGATCGTCCATACGCCGGTCTCCGGGTCGAGCACCGGATGACGGTGCCGGAAGTGCGCGCCGTCGGTGCGAACCACGATCAGGTGTAACTGCTTGCCGTGCGCCTCCTCGTATTTGGTGACCGGTTGTCCACCGGCGGTGGCGACGGTGAACGAAAGCTCGCCGTCCTGCCCCGCGCGAGCGGGGGCGTGCACCACGCCGAGCTGGACCTCGCCGGCCGAAAGTGCGGTGCCGTTGACGTTCATCGGTTTCTCCTTCGCTCGTTCTCGACGGCACGAACTTTATACCCCTAGGGGGTATCTGGAAGTGTGTCGTGGGTCTCAGTCCGGGCGACGCCGGCCCTTGTCTGCGCCTGCGCCCGGCGTTACGCTTCGTCAACGGCGGTGCGCCCGCACCGCCCGTTCCGTTCGCTCTCGAGGAGGTGCGCGTGCTTCTGACTTCCGGACAGCTCGCCGACCTCCGTCAGCGCACGCGCCAGTCCGCCTGGAACAAGGGGCGCGTCGCGCACGGCTGGCCAACGCGGCCCTGAGCGGTCTCCCCGCTCGGTCGCGCTCTCGCCCGGGACCCCGGGTCCCGGTGCCGTCAGGCCTCCGCCTGACCACTCTTCACGGTCCCCTGACCCGCGCCGATCCGGCGCGTCGGCGGCCGTGGACCCAGCCGAGAAAAGACGAGAGGAACTCCGATGGTCGACCCCGAGGTCACCGTCAACGGGAAACGCACCGCGATCGGCGACGTTCCCGTCCACACCACGGCACTGGACTGGCTCCGCGGACAGGGCCTGACCAGCTGCAAGGAGGGCTGCGCGGAAGGCGAATGCGGCGCGTGCGCGATCCTGGTCGCGCGCCCCGGCGTCGCATCCCCGACGGACCTGGTCGCGATCAACGCGTGCCTCGCCCCGGTCGGTTCGCTGGACGGGCAGGAGGTGTGGACGGCCGAGGGTCTCGGGTCCACTGAGGACTTGCACCCGGTCCAGCACGAAATGGCCGTGTGCGGCGGATCCCAGTGCGGGTACTGCACTCCTGGGTTCGTCTGCAGCATGGCGGCCGAGTACTACCGCAGCGACCGCGACGCGACCGGCGACGACCACGCGCCGAACGGCTTCGACATCCACGCGCTGAGCGGCAATCTCTGCCGCTGCACCGGATACCGGCCGATCCGCGACGCCGCGCACGCGCTCGGTGCTCCTCCGGCCGAAGACCCGTTGGCGCAGCGGCGAACCTGCCGCGCACCAGAACCCGTCGCGACGCAACTGCATGACGGCGGCCGGGACTACCTTCGCCCGGCCAGCTGGGCCGAAGCGCTGCAGCTGCGCCACGACCGTCCTAACGCGACTTTCGTGGCCGGGTCGACGGACTGGGGCGTCGAGGTGAACATCCGCGGCGTGCGAGCGGACTGCGTTGTCGCCATCGATCGCGTGCCGGAGCTGCAGGTCCTGGACATCGGCGCGGACGCGATCGAGATCGGCGCCGGGCTGAGCCTGACCGAAATGGACCGCCGTCTCGGCGGACGGGTGCCGCTGCTGAGCCAGCTGATCCCGCAGTTCGCGTCCCGGCTGATCCGGAATGCCGCGACCCTCGGCGGAAACCTCGGCACCGGTTCGCCGATCGGCGACTCGGCACCGGTGCTGCTCGCCCTCGGCGCAAGCGTTGTCTTGTCCTCTGTAGACGGAGAGCGCGAGGTGCCGCTCGCCGAGTACTTCACCGGCTACCGGCAGAGCGTCCGGCGGGCCGACGAGCTGATCCGGTCGGTGCGGATTCCCTTGCCGCTGGCCGGAACCACCGCGTTCCACAAGGTCGCGAAGCGGCGGTTCGACGACATTTCCAGCGTCGCCGTCGCGTTCGCGCTTGACATCGAAGACGGTCTCGTGCGCACCGCGCGGATCGGGCTCGGCGGGGTCGCCGCGACGCCGATTCGCGCTATCGAAACCGAAGCCGCACTCGTCGATCAGCCATGGAGCGAGGAAACCGTCCGCGCCGCGGCGGAAATCCTGCGCGGCGAGGGCACGCCGATGGACGACCACCGAGCGAGCGCTGCCTACCGCGCCGCGACTTTGGGCCGCAGCTTGCTGAAACTTCACGCCGACTCCCTGGAGGGGGCACGAGCATGAGCGCCTTGTCCGAACGCCCGGAAAGCCCGTCCATCGGGATCGCCCGGCCGCACGAAGCCGCCGCAGCGCATGTCCGGGGCACCGCGTTGTACACCGACGACCTCGTCGCCCGCACCAAGGACGTGCTGCACGCGTACCCCGTACAGGTAAACGAGGCCCACGCGAAGGTGCTCGCGATCCGCACCGAAGCGGCCGAAGCCGTACCCGGCGTGGTTCGCGTCCTCACCGCGGCGGACGTCCCCGGCGTCAACGATTCCGGCGTGCACCACGACGAACCGCTGTTCCCGTCCGAGGTCATGTTCTACGGCCACGCGGTGTGCTGGGTGCTCGGCGAGACGCTGGAGGCGGCACGGCTGGGCGCGGCGGCCGTCGAGGTGGACACCGAGGCGCTGCCGTCGCTGGTGACAGTCGGCGAAGCGATCGCCGCGGGCAGTTTCCAGGGCGAGCCGCGGGTGGTGGCACGCGGCGACGTCGACCCGGCGCTGGCCAGTTCGGCGCACGTTTTCCGCGGCGAGTTCGACTTCGCCGGCCAGGAGCACTTCTACCTGGAAACCCAATGCGCACTGGCCCACGTCGACGAATCCGACCAAGTCTTCGTGCAGAGCAGCACGCAACATCCGTCGGAAACGCAGGACATCGTGGCGCACGTGCTGGGTAAGCACAGCCACGAGGTCACCGTGCAGAGCCTGCGGATGGGCGGCGGGTTCGGCGGCAAGGAATGGCAGCCGCACGGGTACGCCGCCGTCGCCGCGCTCGGAGCCACGCTCACCAGACGTCCGGTGCGGCTGCGGCTCACCCGCACGCAGGACATGACGATGACCGGCAAGCGGCACGGTTTCCGCGCCGAATGGAGCGTCGGTTTCGACGCCGACGGCAAGCTGCAGGCCCTCGACGTCGTGCTGACCGCGGACGGCGGCTGGAGCCTCGACCTGTCCGAACCGGTGCTCGCCCGCGCGCTGTGCCACGTCGACAACGCGTACTGGATTCCGCACGTCCGCGCGATGGGGCGGATCGCGAAGACGAACAAGACGTCGCAGACCGCGTTCCGCGGCTTCGGCGGGCCGCAGGGCATGCTGGTGATCGAGGACATCCTCGGCCGCTGCGCACCGCTGCTCGGCATCGACCCGGCTGAGCTGCGGCGGCGCAACTTCTACACCGAAGGCCAGGACACGCCGTACGGGATGCCGGTCCGGCACCCGGAACGCCTCCACCGGATCTGGCAGCAGCTGCTGGACTCGGGCGACGCCGAACGTCGGCAGGCCGAGATCGCCGCGTACAACGCGAAACACGCGCATGCCAAGCGCGGCCTCGCGATCACGCCGGTGAAGTTCGGGATTTCCTTCAACCTCACTGCGTTCAACCAGGCCGGCGCGCTGGTGCACGTCTACAAAGACGGCTCGGTGCTGATCAACCACGGCGGCACCGAAATGGGCCAGGGCCTGCACACGAAGATGCTACAGGTGGCCGCGACCGCGCTGGGCGTGCCGCCGGAGAAGGTGCGGCTGGCCCCGACCCGGACGGACAAGGTGCCGAACACCTCGGCCACCGCGGCGAGTTCGGGCGCGGACCTCAACGGCGGTGCGGTCAAGAACGCCTGCGAGCAGATCCGCGACCGGCTTGTCGCCGTCGCGGCGGGCAAGCTCGGAGTCCCGGAAAGCGACGTCCGGATCGTCCGCGGCGCCGCGCGCACGTCCTCCGGCGAGGAAATCGGCTGGGACGAGCTCGTGCACGCGGCCTACTTCGACCGGGTGCACCTGTCGGCCGCCGGGTACTACCGGACCGAGGGGCTGAGCTGGGATTCCGCCACGATGAGCGGATCGCCGTTCAAGTACTTCGCCTACGGCGCGGCGCTGGCCGAGGTCGAGGTGGACGACTTCACCGGCGCGTACCGGACGCGGCGGGTCGACATCGTGCACGACGTCGGCGACAGCCTGTCCCCGCTGATCGACATCGGCCAGATCGAGGGCGGCTTCGTGCAGGGCATGGGCTGGCTGACGCTGGAAGACCTGCGCTGGGACGAATCCGACCGGCCGTCTCGCGGACGGCTCGCGACCCAGGCGGCGAGCACGTACAAGCTGCCGAGCCTGTCGGAGATGCCGGAGGAATTCAACGTCACGCTGCTGGCCGACGCCGCGGAAGAAGGCGCGGTCTACGGCTCGAAGGCGGTCGGCGAGCCGCCGTTGATGCTGGCCTTCGCGGTGCGGGAGGCGTTGCGGCAGGCGGTCGCCGCCTTCGGAGAGCCCGGGCGAAGCGTCGATCTGGCTTCTCCGGCGACGCCGGAGGCCGTGTTCTGGGCGATCGACCGCGTCGTCACCGCCGCTCCGGAGATCGAAGCGCAGGTGCCGGATCTGGTGGGCCAGCCATGAACTGGATCAGCGCGGTCCAGCACCTGCGGGACGCGGGGCTGCCGGGCGTGCTCGTCACCGTGACGTCCTCGCGCGGGCACACCCCGCGCGAGGGCGGCGCGAAAATGGTGGTCGGCCCCTCGGAATGCCACGGCACGATCGGCGGCGGCAATGCCGAGGCGGTCGCGATCGACCGGGCCCGGGAACTGTTGCGGGACAACGCGACCGCGCCGGTGCTGCAAACGCTTTCGCTGTCCGACAAGGCTCCTTACCAGCACGGCGTGCAATGCTGCGGAGGGACGATGACGCTGTTGTTCGAGCCGCTTCCGGTGCGTCCGGCGGTGGCGGTCTTCGGGGTCGGGCACGTCGGCCTGGAGCTGGCGCGGGTGCTCGCCCGGCACGAGGTCTCGCTGCACCTGATCGACAGCCGGCCGGAGCAGCTGACCGCGGAACGGCTGGCCGTGCTCGACGACGCGGTGGCGAGCGTGCACGTCCACCAGGTCCCGCTGCTGCCGGAGACGGTGCTCGCGGAGCTGCCCGCGGGCACGCACGTGCTGATCATGACGCACGACCACGCCGAGGACATCGCGCTGTGCGACGCGGCTCTGCGCAGCGGCACGTGCGGGTCGGTCGGCCTGATCGGGTCCGCCGGGAAATGGTCGCGGTTCCGGAAACGCCTGACCGACCTCGGCCACGACGAGGCGGCGCTGTCCCGGATCACGACCCCCATCGGGCTCCCGGACCTGACCGGGAAGGAACCGGCGGTGATCGCGGTGAGCGTCGCGGCGGCGCTGCTGCGGAAATTCCAGGCGCGGGTCCAGCCGGGAGCCCTTCAGGCGTAAATCGCTTGCCTGCCCCCGGGAGCACGACTGGGATACGGGGAGACACCGTCAGCTCCTGGGGGCCTCCTGCCATGGAAATCCGGCACAACAACGACTACGAGCTCTTCTTCAGCACCGTCCAGGCCGCGTTCGGCCGCTACTGGACGGACTCGGCGGGCAGCGGCATCCTGGGCGCTTTCGAGAGCGAACGGAGCTTGATCGCCCACGCGGCGGACGGGAAACCGGTCGGCACCACCGGCGCGTACTCCTTCGACCTCACCCTGCCAGGCGACGTGCTCTCCCCCGCCGCGGGCGTCACCGCCGTCGGCGTGCTGCCGACGCACCGGCGGCAGGGAGTGCTCCGCGCGATGATGCAGGAGCACCTCGCCGACGTTCGCGCCCGCGGAGAGTTCCTGTCCGTCCTGCTCTGCTCCGAAGCGGTGATCTACCGGCGCTTCGGCTACGGACCAGCGACTTACACGGAGCGGATGACCGTCGAACGGCACCGCTCCGCTTTCGCCGCACCACGCGGGGGCACTGCGGTCGCGACCGGCTCCGTCGAACTGCTTCGGCGCGTCGACTGCGCGGAGCTGCTGGAAGAGATCTACGACCGCTACCGCCGCACCCAGCCCGGCGCGCTTTCGCGACCGCACCGCTGGTGGGCGCTCGGCGCGGGACATCCGCCGACCGGCCCGGAGCCGCGGTACCTCGCCGTGCACCGGGACGCCGAGGGCACCGCGGACGGGTACGCGAGCTACCTGGTCAACGGCGACACCCTGACGGTCGACGAGGTCATCGCGGTCGACGACGCCGCTTTCACCTCGCTGACCCAGTACCTGCTCGGGCACGACCTGGTCAAGAAGATCGAGTTCAAGCACCTTCCGCCAGGGAACCCGCTGCGCTGGCAGTTGGCGGATCTGCGCGCGGGCGAGCCGGCCGAAACGGACTGGCTGTGGGTGCGGTTGCTGGACATCCCGCGCGCCCTGACCACGCGAGGCTGGTTCACGGACGGTTCGCTGGTCCTGGACGTGACGGACCCGTTCCTGGAGGAGCACGGCCGGTACCGGCTGACGGTGCGCGACGGGAAGGCGGAGTGCGTGCGGACGGACCTCGCGCCGGACCTGTCGCTGGACGTGAGCGATCTCGGGTCGATCTATCTCGGCGGGACGCTGCCGAGCGTGCTGATCCGGGCCGGGCACATCCAGGCGCACCACGGCGAGGCGCCCGGGCTTGCGGACGCGCTGTTCCGGTCGGATCGCGCGCCGCACTGCGTGCACTGGTTCTAAGCCAGCACCTCAGCCGCCAACCGGCGGGCGTAGGCGGCGTCGAGCCCCTCCGGACGGAACAGGATCCGGTACATGATCGGCGCCACCACCCGGTCCATCACCGTCTCCGCCGGCGGGGCCGCCTCGCCCCGGGCGACCGCCCTGGCCAGGACGACTTCCACCTGGTCAGCGGCGTACGCCGAGCATTGCCCGGCGTTGCTGCCGTCCGGATCGCCGAGCAGCGCGTCGCGGATGTAGGCGCGGCCCGCCGGAGAGGCCATTTCGTCCAGGAACAGCTCGGTCCACGCCGCCAGGTCCGCGGCCAGCGAACCGTGGTCCTCCGGCGGCGCTTCCGGGCGCAACCGTTCGACCGCGACGTCCGACAGGAGTTCCTGCAGGTCGCCCCAGCGCCGGTAGATCGTCGACGGCGTGACGCCCGCCCGCGCCGCGACCTGGGGTACGGTCAGCGCGTCCCGGCCCGATTCGGCGATCAGGTCGCGGACGGCGGCGTGCACCGATTCCTGGACTCGCGCACTGCGCCCGCCCGGACGCACCATCCGCTTCTGGCTCACCGTGCCACTTTAAGGCGCGTCCGTTCGAGTGCGTGTCCGGTCCGCAGCAGCACCTGCTCGCCGTGCGGCCGGGCGAGGAGCTGCAGGCCGATCGGCATTCCGTCGAGGTCGTCGCCGATCGGGAGCGTCAAGGCCGGTACGCCGGTGATGTTCGCGGGGGCCGACAGCCGCACGTACGCGTCCGAGACCGCTTCGACGGTGCCATCGGACCAGGTGACCGTTTCCTGACCAGCAGGGACGGCGGTCATCGGAACGGTCGGCGCGGCGAGGACGTCGATCTCTTCGAACAGTCGAGTCCATTCCTGGCGCATGAGGGTGCGGGCGCGTTGTGCGCGCAGGTAGTCCCCCGCGCCCATCAGCTCACCGGCTTCGAGCAGGACCCGGACGTCGGCGGCGTACTGGCCGGGCACCGTGCGCAGGGTTTGTTCGTGATACGCCGTGGCTTCCGGAACCATCAGGCCCCAGTGCGTTGCCTGGAGGTAGCGCGTCAGCGGGATTTCGACGTCGACCAGCTCGGCCCCCAGCTCGGCGAGGCGGTCGATGGCGTCGCGAACGGCGGCTTCCACCGTCGGGTCGATGTGGTCGAAGTAGTAGTTGCCGGGGACTCCGACGCGCAGGCCGGTCAGGTCGTCGCCGATCGGGAACGACTGTCCAATCAAGACAGACAGCACGAGCGCGGCGTCCTCGACGGTGCGGGTGATCGGGCCGACGTGGTCCAGCGACCAGGACAGCGACGTCACGCCGTGGCGCGGGATGAGGCCGTAGGTCGGCTTGAGGCCGACGACTCCGTTCAGCGCGGCGGGCACCCGGATCGAACCGCCGGTGTCGGTGCCGAGGGCGAATGTCGCGGCGCCTGCTGCGACAGCTACCGCGGAACCGCCGCTCGATCCCCCGGCCACGCGGGAGGGGTTGCGGGCGTTGTGCGTCTGCGGAGTCGTGAGCCCGTAGGCGAACTCGTGCGTGTGGGTTTTGCCGAGGAGGACTGCTCCGGCGGCCTTGAGCTGGGCGGCGACGGTGCTGTCTTGTTCGGCGCGATGCCCGGCGCGGACCTGGGAACTGGCGGTGGTCGCGGTTCCGGCGACGTCGATCAGGTCCTTCAAGCCCATCGGGATGCCGTGCAGCGGGCCGCGGATCTGCCCGAGCGCGGCCGCTTCGGCCCGGACCCGATCTGCGTCGACCGCGACGTACGCGTGCAGCCGGGGTTCTACCTCGTCGATGCGAGCCAGGACGGCCTCGACTAGCTCGACGGGCGACACCCGCCGGTCCCGGATCGCGGCGGAGGCTTCGGCGAGGGTGAGGTCAGCGAGCGACATGCCGGACGTCCTCCTCCGCACGATAGGTGGAAGCCGGTGGCGTGTCGCCGAAATCCAGGTCGCGTAGGACTCTCACCACGGAGTGGATGTGGTTGGCGACGGCGGCCACGGTGGTGTGCCGCGCCGCAGCCAGCGGCAGTCCGGCACGGGCGGCCAGGCTCGCTGCCTCGTCGGGGGTCAGGTCGGACACGGAGACTCCTAAAAGCTAACCATTTGCTTTAAGCGACCGTAGTCGCTACCGTCGCTTAAAGCAAACAAGTTGCGTTAAGGAGGAACGGGGCATGTCCTGGACCGTCGGTGAGATCACTGTCCATCGGGTCGACGAGATCGAATTCCCCGCCGAGACCGGACCGTGGCTGCTGCCCGGCGCGACCGCCGAGGTCGTCTCGGGCGAGGACTGGCTGCGGCCGGACTTCGCCGACGGCGGCGCGATCCGCTTGCACAGCCACAGTTTCGCGTTCGAGAAGGACGGGAGGAAAATCCTCGTGGACACCGGGATCGGCAACGGGAAAACCCGCGCCAACCCGGCGTGGCACGACCTCGACACCGGGTACCTGGACGCGCTGGCGGCCGCCGGGTTCGCTCCGGACGAAGTGGACCTGGTGCTGCTCACCCACCTGCACGCCGACCACGTCGGCTGGAACACCCGCGAGCAGGACGGCGAGTGGGTGCCGACGTTCGCCTCCGCCCGGCACGTCACTGCCCGCGCCGAACGGGAGTTCTGGGCGGGCTACGACATGGACGCGCCGCGGCGGCAGATGTTCGAGGATTCCGTGCTGCCGGTGGAGCGCGCGGGGCTGCTGGACCTGGTCGACGTCCCCGCGGACGGCGTGGAAATCGTGTCCGGCGTGCGGTTGCTGCCGACGCCCGGCCACACCCCGGGCCACGTCTCGGTCGAACTGCGCAGCGCCGGCGAGACCGCGCTGATCACCGGGGACGCGGTGCACCATCCCGTGCAGTTCGCGCACCCGGAAATCGGCGCGTCGGTGGACATCGACCCGGCGGCGTCCGAGAAGACCCGCCGCCGCCTCCTCACCGAACTGGCCGACTCGGAAACTCTCGTGCTGGGCACGCACTTCACCCCGCCCACCGGCGGGCACCTGGTCCCGCACGGTTCCGGCTACCGGCTGGTGGAAAAGCCGTGAAGGACTCCTCGCGATATTCCCGCAAGGAGTCCTTCACGGACTTCAGCACAGGTGGCTCGGTGCGCTTCGGCGTTGTCAGTCGCGTCCGAACCGAACACCGCTACGGCCGTACACCTCGAGATCGTCAGTCAACGGGCGCACGAACTTCTTCCACCGTTTTCCCCGCCACCGAACCAAGATCGACCGACTTCGTTTCTTTCGCGAGCAACGAAGCCACGAGCGAAATCAGGCCCATCACCGCCAGGTACGCCCCGATCGCGTATCCGGTGCCGAACTTCGCGTACAACCCGATCGCGATGATCGGAGCGAGCGAACCCGCCAGCACCGACGCCAGGTTGTACGCCAGCGAAACTCCGGAATACCGCACCTCAGTCGGGAAAAGCTCCGCGAAGAACGCTCCGATCACCGAGCTGTACGCGGCGAAGATGAGCAACCCGCCAGCCACCGCGACCATGATCAGGCCGGGGCTCCGCGTGTCGACCAAGGCGAAGAACACGAACGCCCACACTACGGTCGCCACCGAAGCGACCACGTAGATCGGCCGCCGTCCGACCCGGTCGGCCAGCAGGGCGAACAGCGGAATCGTCACGACCGCGCACGCCTGCCCGACCAGCACCGCTGTCAGCCCGACCGAACTGTCCATTTTGAGCACAGTCGTGACGTAAGTGATCACGAACAGCGAGAACAGATAGAACCCGGCGTTCTCGCCGAAACGCGTCGCCGCGGCGAGCAACACGCTACGCCAGTGCTTGCGAATCACCACGCCCGCAGGCAGCCCCTGGGGTTTCGGCGCGTCGTGGAACAGCGGAGTTTCCGCGACGTAAAGCCGCAGCCACAACCCGATCAAAACGAGCACCGCGGAAAGTCCGAACGCGAGCCGCCAGCCCCAGGACAGGAACTGTGCCGACGGCATCGCCGCGCCGAGAACCGCCAGCACACCGGCGGCGAGCAGATTTCCCAGCGGCGGCCCGACATTCGGCCACGAAGACCAGAACGCCCGACGCGCGCTGCCGCCGTGCTCGGACACCAGCAGCACCGCCCCGCCCCATTCGCCGCCGAGCGCAAACCCTTGCACCAGGCGGCAGACAACGAGCAGCAACGGCGCGAGCACGCCGACCGCCTCGTAAGTGGGCAGCAGAGCGATCAAGAAGGTCGAAGCACCCATCAAAAGCAGGCTGGAGATGAGCGTCGACCGCCGTCCCTTGCGGTCGCCGAGGTGGCCGAGCACGACCGCGCCCAGCGGCCGGGCGAGGAATCCGACGGCGTAGGTGGCGAACGCGAGAACCGTGCCGACCAGCGGGTCGTGCGACGGGAAATACAGTTTGTTGAAGACCAAAGTGGACGCGGTGCCGTACAGAAAGAAGTCGTACCATTCGACGGCGGTGCCGGCGAGGCTCGACGCCGCCACCACCCCCAGCCGCGTGTGCGGGCGTTTTCTGTTACGTTCGCGAGAGGTGTCAGGCATTTCGGCTCCTGGAGTCGGAGGGTCCGTGACGCGGATGAAGTGCTGGTGCCGGAAGCCTCGGTGGCTGTTGCCGCAGCCACCGAGGCGTATTCCCCCCTCGGGAACTGCCTCAGAAGAACCAGTGCACGGGCTCGTTGGCCCGGTCGGCGAGGTCCGCGAACCGTCCCCCGTGGAACGCCAGCGGTTCGCCGTCGCGCTCGCACACGCTGCGCACGTGCCCGAACACGACCACGTGGTCGCCGGCGACCAGGTGCCGTTCGACGTCGCATTCGAGGTGCGCGAAGGCGTCCGGGATCACCGGCACGCGGTGCCTGCCCTCGGTCACCTCCAGTCCGGCGAAGTGGTCCTCGCCGCGGCGCGCGAAGCGCAGCGCGAGCTGTTCCTGCCGCGCGGACAGGATGTTGACCGCGAACCGGCCCGCCTCGACGACGGCGTCGGTGCTGCGCGCACCGATCGTCAGGCACACCAGCAGCAGCGGCGGATCCAGCGAAACCGACGTCAGCGAGTTGACGGTCATCCCGTGCGGCACCCCCGCCCCCCGGGTGGTGACCACCGCGACGCCGGTGGCGAAACGCCCCATCGTGCGGCGCATCGTCATCGGGTCGACCTCGGCCTCGGAAGTCGACGGAGTGGTGATCATGGGGTTCTCCCTTGCGGAGGGTCAAGCCGGGTAGCGGACCTCGAATGTGACGACCCCCTCGTCGGTCCGCCACGGGCCGTGCGGCATGCCCGGCGGACGGCAGGCGTACATCCCCGCGGTGAACGTCCGGCCGAGCGTGAGGTCGGTGAACGAGCCCTCGAGAATGTAGACCTCCTCCCAGAAATCGTGTTTCTGCACGCCCATCGGCGTCGAATCGGCACCGGGTTCGTAGCGCAGGATCCGCGTCGCCACCCCGGTTTCCGGGTCCTTGGCGAGAATCCGTTCGGTGATCTTCGGGTCGTCGCCCGGGCACACCGTGAAGGCGACGTCGGTCACCGGGAAGAATTCGTGTTCCGGTTTGTTCATCGGGTGATCGCTCCGTCGAGGTCGTAGCTGGAGAGGAAGGCGTCGATGTCGCCGAGCACGCCGTCGAAACCGTAATTGCGGAAGGCGTAGCCCTTCACCACGAAGGGCGCGCCGGCGTAGAACATCTCGTACTGGTGATGGCGTCCGGCGAATTCGCTGCCGACGACGTCCCAGGCGAGCTTGAACAGCTTCACCCGCTCCTCGGCGGGCGCGGACGGGCTGTAAATGTATTTGTCGATATCGGCACGGGTCTCCGGATTCGTCAGGTCCGCGACGCTGGAGGGCACCTGCAGCACCCCGCCGCCGACCAGGTCGCGCAGGATCGCCAGCAGCCGCGGGTACAGCTCGGCCTGCAGCCCCATCGCGCCGTACACCGCGCGGGAGCCGGGCCGCCACATGCCGTTCTCGTCCGGTTCCGCGGTGTATTCCGCCGCCAGCACCGCGGATTCCACAATGGACGTGAGACTCGCCAGCTCGCCGAGTTTCTCGACCACGCCGGGGAATTTGTCCACCCCGTTGACAGCGGCGACCTTGCGGGCGAGCCCGGCGATGAACTGCGTCTTCACCATGAACCGGATCTGCGCCTGCCAGTTGCCGAACACGTGCGCGCCGGTGTCGAAGAACTGCCGCCGCAACCCCGCGACATCGCGATAGACGAACACCCGCTCCCACGGAATGAAGACGTCGTCGAAGACCACCAGCGCGTCGGTTTCGTCGTAGCGCGAGGTGAGCGGGTAGTCGTATTCACTCGTGGCAGCCGGCGCGTACGGACGGCGGCAGTAGAGTTTAAGCCCTTCTGCGTCAACGGGAACCGCGAAGCCGAGCGCGAAGTCAGCGTCCTCCGGGCCGAGCGGCTTGATGCAGGACACGAAGATCTCGTCGGCCACCGCGCCGCCGGTCGCGAGCATTTGCGCGCCGCGGATCACGATGCCGTCCTCGCGCTCCTCCGCGACCCCCGCCTGGATCAGGTCGCCCTCCCAAGCGTGCGCGGTGGTAGCCCGTGACACCTGCGGCGGAATGATCGCGTACGAGACGTACAGATTCTCCTCCAGCACGCGCTTGTGGTACGCGGCGATGTTGGCGGAAAAGTCCCGCTCCCCTTGCGAAAAGGCCTCCGGGTGCGCGGAAAACGCCGCGACGAAAGCGCCGACGTGGTCCGGGCTGCGCCCGACCCAGCCGTGCGTGTGCCGCGCCCAGACGGTCGCCGCTTCCCGGTACGCCTTCAGGTCTTCCCGGCTGCGCGGCGGCGTGAACAGGCGGTTCACGGTGGACCCGGTCGCCGGGTCGGTGACCGAGATGCCGTTCTCCGGGTCGGCCGCGAGGTCGAACAGTTCCGCGATGGTCTTCGCGATCGGCGCGAACGCCGGGTGATGGGCGACGTCCTCGACCGGCGCGCCGTCGAGATAGATCCGCCGGGGGCCTTTCAGTGCGGCCAGATAGTCGGCTCCGCTGCGCATCACTCGCTCCTCTGTTTCGTTTCGTAAGCGTGGGTCAGGGTCGGGCCGCCGGGCAGCTCCAGGTGGATGCGCCAGTACGCGCCATAGGTGAACTCGCCGCCAAGCAGCGGCAGGGTGCCGCAGTACAGGGCGAAATCGCCGTCGACCGGACCGAGCCGGTCGAGCAGATCCGCCGGATGCCGCAGCGCGGACAGTTCCCCCTTCTGGTACGGACATCCGTCCACACTGGAGTCCGCGACGACGTGGTCCCAGTCCGGAATGGACACTTCGGGACCTAGCTCGGCGACCACCTCCCCGAGCGGCTTCGGACAGGCCGCTTTGGACAGTTCCACGCCGTCCCGCTCCAAGTCGCGGTCGGTGTGGTCGGATCCGACGCCCAGAAAATACCTTCCCTGGTGCCGGATCAGCACCGGCTCGACCTCCCCGGACGTCCCCGGCGCGCTCACGCCGACCACCGGCTCGGTCGTCAGCAATTCCGGATCCAGGCGGTAAAACGCGGGCACCGATTCCGGCCGCGGCACGCCGATCGCCGCCAGTTCGGCGATGTGCTCCTCGACCGCGGCCTCGTCGCTTCCGGTGTATCCGGCCACCACCAGCCGCGCCGGAGTGAAGGCCAGTTCCTCCCCGGTTCCCGCGACGTGCAGGGCAATCGTGCTCATACTCCCGCTCCCGTGAAGTCTGCTGTGGACACCGGCCACCGCCGGTCGGCCAGCACCGGGAACTCCGCCCGTACGGTGTCCACAATGGATTGGTCTATTTCGCAGCGCAGCACTTCCTCGCCCGTGCCCGCCTCGGCCAGCACGGTCCCCCACGGGTCGACGATCCGGCTGGTACCAGCCAAGTCGACGCCGCCGCGCTGGGTGCCGGCCGCGTTGACCGCGATCACCACGACCTGCTCTTCCACCGCACGGCACGAGGTGAACATCCGCCAGTGCTCGCGCCGCGCCGCCGGCCACGCGGCCGGAACCACGACGGTCTTCGCGCCTCGGTCCACCAGCCCGCGCCACAATTCGGGAAATCGCAAGTCGTAACAGGTCGTCGCGCCGATCGGCCCGAGTTCGGTCTCGGCGACGCTGAGGGAATCCCCCGGCGTGAGCAATTCCGCCTCACGCGAGGCATAGCCGAAGACGTGCACCTTGCGATAGGTGTGCGCGATGGTGCCGTCCGGCGCGAGCAACACCGCGGTATTGAACAACCGCCCGGCCTCGTCGCGCTCGACCAGACTGCCGAGATGCACATACGCACCAAGGCTTCGCGCCCACTCGCGCCCCGCCGCGACCGTCGGCCCGTCGAGCGATTCCGCTTCGTCCGGATACGCGTCGAACGAGAAATACCCCGCCGCCCACAACTCGGGCAGCACGACCAGCTCGGCTCCGCGCGCCGCCTCCACCAACCGCCCGGCCCGCACCCGGCGGTCCGCGGCCGTCTCGTCCGGCGGGCTGGCCAGCTGCACCAACGCGACCTTCACAGCCGCTCCCCGACCCGCAACGCCGTCATCGTGCTGGACAAATGCTTCGCCAGCGCTTCGCCTGCCGCGGCCGGCTCGCCGCCCCGCAACGCTTCGACAATCGCCGCGTGCTCAGCCAGCACCGTTTCCGCCCGCGTCTCGCTGCCCGCGACCGCGCGCAGCCCCATCCGGACCTGCCGGTCCCGCAACGATTCGTAGAACTCGGCCAGCACGGGATTCCCGGCACGCCGCACGATCGCCCGGTGGAACGCGCGGTCGAACTCGATGAACCGCACCGGTTCGTCGACCACTTCGCGCTGCTTCGCGAGAACGTCGTCCAGTTCGGCCAGGAAGGCCTCGTCGACGCGCTCGGCGAGCTTGCGGACGCACCAGTCCTCGACCAGCTCGCGCGCCTCCATCACCGCCCGCACCTCCGCGTCGGAGATCGGCGGCACGAACGCGCCCTTCTTCGGCACGATCTCGAGGAACCCCTCGGCCTCGAGCCGCAACAGCGCCTCCCGGACCGGCGTACGCGACGTCCCGGCCGCCTCGGCGACCTCCGACTCGGTGAGGAACGTCCCGCCGTCGCGGGGCAGCTCGGCGATGCGCTGCTTGAGGAACCGATAGGTGACGTCCTGCGCGGATCCGGCCCGCCCAGCCTGTCGTACACTGCTCATGGACAAGATGTATACATCACGCATGGCAGGCGGGCAAGAGGCGTTTGCCGAGGTGGCACCGGTGGGACCGAGCGGGCTCGGCCTTCCGGGGAGGGGTCTCCGGACCTGCGGGGCCACCGGATCGCCTGCTTCGACTCTCCCGGCTGAGCAGCCTTGGTCCTCACCGGGTGGCACTCCTTCCCCGTGCCGACGCCGCGCGGGGAGCGCCCGTGACGGTTGCCGAGCGACTTCTCGCGTCCGGGCAACGTGGTCACCTCGGCCTCACCAGCTAGCCGAAAAGTGCCTTCTTGGCACCATGATCACCTCGGCTTACCGTTCCGGAGTCAGCACGAAACCTGCCAGGAGTGCTCCGTGAACCACTTCGTCATCACGGGCGCGCGCGTCTTCGACGGCGAGAATTCGCTAGGAACCGTGGACGTCGAAGTCGCCGACGGCAAGATCGCCAGCGTCGGAGGCGGTCACCCCGACGGGGTTGAGCTCATCGACGGGTCCGGTGCCACCCTGCTGCCCGGGCTCATCGACGCGCACACCCACACCGGCGCGGAGTCGCTCCGCCAGGCGTTGGCATTCGGGGTCACCACTGAATTCGACATGCTTTCGATGCCGCACCAGATGATTCCGTTGCGCAGCCAGGTCGCCGCGTCGAATGACCTCGCGGACGTGCGTTCTCCGTCCATCGGGCTCACCCCCGCGGGCGGGCATCCGCATCAACTGAGGAAGG
The DNA here is from genome assembly GCF_014174495.1 of Amycolatopsis echigonensis. GTDB lineage: Bacteria > Actinomycetota > Actinomycetes > Mycobacteriales > Pseudonocardiaceae > Amycolatopsis > Amycolatopsis echigonensis. The sequence goes on along the minus strand of NZ_JACJHR010000033.1, from coordinate 7,690 downwards.
GCGAAGGCGACCCGCCGTGGCCGACTGCCACCCGTCCGGACGAGGTAGCGGCGTTTGTCGAGGCCCGGATCGCGGAAGGGGCCGACTACCTCAAGGTGCTGGTGGAGGACGGACGGCTGTTCGGAAGCGACACGCTGCCCCGCCTCGCTCCCGAGTTGGTCGATGCGACGGTTCGCGAGAGTCACCGTCGCGGGAAAATGGTGCTGGCGCACGCGATGACCGCGGAAACCGCCGAGCAGGTCGTCGACGCGGGAGTGGACGGGCTCACTCATCTCTTCTTCGATCGGCCGCCCACCGTGGAGTTGATCGCAAAGGTCGCTGCTGCCGACACGTTCGTCATTCCCACGTTGACGGTGATCGCGTCCATCACCGGCGAGCCCGCCGGTCGACGGCTCGCTGAGGATCGGCGGGTTTATCCCAAGCTGGCTCCAGAATGGCGAGACAACCTGTGCGGCGCGATGGCCACCAGCCCCCGTTCGTACTTCGACTACGCACTGGAAACGTTGGCCGCACTCAAGGAAGCCGGGGTCAGCATCCTCGCGGGCACGGACGCGGCACACCTCGGCGCGCCCGGGATGGCCCACGGAGCGAGCCTGCACGACGAACTGCGCCTCCTGACGACGGCGGGATTCACACCGGCCGAAGCCCTGCGAGCAGCGACCTCCGTCCCAGCGCGGCGCTTCGGACTGACCGACCGAGGCCGCATCAAGCCCGGTCTCCGCGCAGACCTCGTACTGGTCGCCGGCGACCCACGGCCACCATCGGCGACACCCTCTCAATCCGCCGCGTCTGGCGCAACGGCTCCTGACGCGCCTCGTCGGCTGGGCCAGGCCACGCGGTCGCGCACGCCGGATCCGGTGGCGGCAGGTCATGCGCGGTGCCACGCTGCGTCCACGCGATATGCCGCTCACCACGGGACCTTCCGACGACCCCAACGTCCCGACCGCCATGCGGCATCCCGCCGACCGCGCCGCATCCCGATCGCCGCAGAACGGTCCCGTCACTACACAACATTCGATGCGCCACGCAGCATCCCGGCCACTCCGCAACCTACCGATGGCCACCCGGCGTCGCCGCCGCCGCGCAGGATCTCCAGTCAGCGCGCAACATTCGTGCCACCACGCGACCTCGCCGCGATGACAGCGTGCCAACCACCCGCAGGATCCCAGCCGCCACAAAGCATCCCGACAACCATGCGACATCTCGACGACCACGCGACGGCCCCGGCCACAGTGCGGAAACCCGGCGACCACACAGCCTCTCGGCCGACAGGTCACATCCCGACGACCGCGCAGCATCCCAGCCACCACACAGCATCCCGACGACCGCGCAGCATCCCAGCCACCACACAGCATCCCGACGACCAGCCATCACACGACGGCCCACCGACCGGCCAACGCCCGCCACCACACGGCATCCCGACGACCGGCCAACGGCCGCCGCCAGCCGACGACCCGACAACTGGCCAACGGCCGCCGCCAGCCTCCACTCGGCGACCCGACAACTGGCCACCGCCAGCCTCCACTCGGCGACCCAACAACCAGCCACCGCCAGCCTCCACACGACGACCCAACAACCAGCCACCGCCAGCCGCCACACGACGGCCCGACGACCGGCCATCGCCAGTTACTGCGCGGCCGCGGCGATCAACGCCTCCAGCCCCGACGCCTGGGTCCGCCAATCCACCGCGTTCGGCGTGCTGCCATCCCACCGTTCGCCGATCCGGTTGAGCGAGTCACGGTCCCGCGACCAGATCGAATCCGCTTGCTGCCGCACGAAATCCCGGTACTTCTGGTCGCCGATCGCTGACGCTAGATCGCCGAAATAGCGCAGGAAGATGCCCTTGAATTGCTTCTGATTATCATCACAGGAGCCGGTATCACACGATTCTACCAGCACTCTGTCCGAGGTGAGACCGATCATTGCCGCATCTGCCAGTCGGCGGGCGGCATCCACATAGGACTGATCACCGGTCGCTCGCCAGAGTTCGGTGAAGCCGCCGATGGCCAGGCCCTGGTTGTAGGTCCAAACCGTCTGGCCGTTGTTCGCGCAGCCGGAAGTCAGGCCGTCGTTGACCAGGCCGGCCGAGTTGATCAGGCCGCTTCGCAGGTACCAGTCACCGGCCGTGCGGGCGCGCGCGAGCCATTCGGTGTCGCCGTCTAGGCGGCGGTGCAGGGCGGCCGCGAGGCGAAGGTAGAGACCGCTGGTGACGGCATTTTTGTACGTCCGTTCGCGATCCCACCACACTCCCCCGCCGCAGGTGCTGGGGTCCCAGAAACCGTGCACGTAATCGGCGATTTTCGTGGCTTCGGCGAGATACCGGGTGTCGTGCGTACGGTCGTAGGCCGCGAGCCAGGCCAGGCCCCACCATGCGGTGTCGTCGATCGATCGGCTGATGAAGTCGCCGTCGATCGGGTCGGAGCTGCGTGCTCCGGCGGGGAACGCCGCCCGGTTCACGTCGAAAACCCTTGCCAGTACCGGGTCCAGGTCGGGCACTCCGGAATCCGCCAAGGCGGTCACCGCAATTGCCGAATTCCACCAGCTCGACGGCCACCAGGCTCGGTAAATGTCCTGTGACCACAGCAAAGCGTCGACGCCGGCGGCGACTCGAGACGGGACGGGGCGTGCCCACTCGGTGCAGGTGCCCTCTTGGTGAGAGGCTTGCCGGCCGCACGCCCGAACGGCGCCCCCGTTCATCCGTCCGCGTGGATCTCGGGCGGCGAACGTTGCGGTCTGTGTCGCGGTCGCCCCGGCGGGGACACTCGTGCGGCCGAGGGACGAGCCGTCGGGCCAGGTGGCGCCTGCGTCCCACGACCGGTCGAGCCAGGTTTCATCGCCGGGGCCGCCGGAATCGATGCTGGCCCAGGCCATTCCGCGGTCGTCGAAGTGGAGCCGGACGGCTCGACCGAAGATCGTCGCGCCCGGCACCGGCTGGTGGTCGCCGACACCGGGTGGGGAACCGTCGCACGCTGCGGCGCACACGGTCGGGTAGATCCAGGCCGTGCACGCGACCGCTTGTGCGTCTCCGCAGGCCCGGAGCAGGCCGCGGCGGTGGCCGACCGGGTCGGTGAGGTTGTACATGAGCGTGCGGGTGCCGGTCCAGGTGTCCGGAATGCTCGCTTTGCCCAGGAGGCCGTCCCAGGTGCGGCCGCCGTCCCAGGACCGGTCGAGCCACACCGCGTCGCCGGTGCGGCCGTTGTCGATGCTGGCCCAGGCCATTCCGTCCGGATCGGACACGTGCAGCCGCAGCACCCGGCCGTTGATGTCCTTGTCCGGCAAGGGGAAACTCTCCTGCGCTGCCCGCGACGGATCGAGGGTGTCGCACGAGAGCGCGCAGAAAGCGGCGGTGTCCGCGGCCGCGCGCGGGACAGTCAACGAGGCGAACACGAGCAGCAGTACGAGCACGGTCCGCATGGACTCGTCCCCTCGGCCGGGTGAATTTCCGCCCAGAATAAGAACCCGCGCGGGTGCCGGTGAAGCCCCGCGCGAGGTTCTGTCCCGTTCCGGACAGCCGGGTTAACCCGATCAGCCGCCGGTGCTCTGGCGCCGTCCCACCGAACGGCCGATGAAGTACCCGATGATGAGCCCGACGATCAGACCGATCGCGATGAAGAAGATGACGGTGGCGGCGGCGATTTTCCCGACTGTGCCGAGGAACCCCTTGGCCTCGAGATCGGTCGCGATCGCCACGGACTGGGTCAGTGCGTAGTGGGTCATGCCTCACAGGATGGCATCGGGCGCGGTCAGGCGCTCGGGGACGCACCGAGGGCGGGGGATGCGGGCGCGTCGTTCAGTCCTTGACCGGGGTGAGCACGAACCCTTCGTCGTCCTGGTCGTCGACCGGAGCCCGACGCCGCGAGACCCGCGCCGGTTCAGGCTCGCGCGGTGCCTCCTGGGCGGGCTGGGGAGCTTCCGGAACGTCGTCCAGCGCCAACTCGTCTTCGACGGCCGCCGCGACCGCCGGGACGCACCCCGCGCGGACGGCCCGCAGACCCTGCTGCAACGCCAGCGAGCCAGCCTCGGTGCTGAGCCGCGAGATCTCGGCGGCCAGCGCGGCGGGGCCCAGTTCGAGCGCGGACTCGCCGATGTCCAGGTGGACGAGCATGCCGTGCAGGTTCACCGTGACGCTCAATCCCTCGCCACTAGCCGTCGCGCGGATGGCGGCGAGGCCTTCGGACAGGCCCAGCTGATCCGGGATTTCCTCGGCGATCTCGATCAGCTCGTCGATGCCTCGCTCGTCTCCGGCGGGATCGGCTGCCTCGACCAGTGCACGGGACTCGCCCGGAGCCTCGGGACCTTCGCCCGCGAACTGGCCCGAAAGCCCGGCTGCCCCTCGCTCGAACGCGGCGGCTCGCTCCTCGATCACCGGCTGAGCTGGGTGCCCGCCGGGCGCAGGCCGCGCCGCTGCGGCGACCTCCGCACCGCCAGAACCGCTCTCGCCTGCGGCCGCGCGCTGGTCCTCGGCCGGGTTGCCCCAGTTCGCCTCCGTCATCACACCCTCCACGTGTCCGGGGTGGTGTTTTCGGCCCGGTCGGCCAGGCCTTCCTCGGTGCCGAGGCCGAGACGGCTCAGTTCGGCACCGCTGAGACCGCCGGAGCCGCCGAGATCTCCTAGTTCTGCTTCCAGGGCTCGGCGGGCGCGTTCGTTCGCCTCAGCGGCAGCCTCGCGTACCGCGCGCAGGATCGTGTCCGCCAGCCGGGGACCGCCGCCGCGGAGGGCGTCTGCGGTCAGTTCCAGGGTGCGCAGGGCTCCGCCGGGCGCGACCTCGACTGTCACCCCGGCGTGTCGCGCCGTGCCGGTGATGCTCACTGCGGGTGCACCCCGCCGTAGAACTTGTGCAGGTCGCGCGGCAGCGTGTACGTGAGGCGCTCGACCTGGTCGTTCGCGTTGCCCTCGATCGTGGTGATCTTGTTGCCCTCGACTTTTTCGATGATCCCGATGTGGTGGCTCTCGCCCCACGACGGACCGTCGCCGAACAGGATCGTGTCACCCGGGCGGGCGTTGTGCGCGAGCGCGGCGCGGTCGTAGGCGAGGTGGTGGCGCTGGCCCCACTTGTAGACGTCGCCGGTGAAGCCGTACTTCGGGATGTCCACCCCTGCGGAGCGCCACATCGACGTCGCGAAGTACGCGCACCACGGCTGTCCGGTCGGGCCCCATTTGTTCCGGTTGTTCGGGCCCTCGTGGTAGCCGAGGTTGTGCTGCGCGTGGTCGAGGATCTCGTCGACCTTCCTGCTGTGGCTCGCGTGCGTGGACCCGTGGTGCTGCTGGTGCTTTTGGTGCGCTTCGTGCTTTTTATGCTGCTCGTGCTCGCGATGCTTCCCCGGCTTGCCGCGGTGCGTTCCGCCCGGGTCGGCGACGCCGTCGTGGTTCAGGTCCTTCTGCAGCGCGCGCAGCTTCCGGGCTGCCTCTTCCATCTCCGTGCGGGCGTTCTTCAAGTGCCCGCCGGATTCCTTCAGGTACTTGCCGGCCAGGTCGGCCACGTCGGCGATCGCCATCAGCAGCGCGGCCGGGCTTCCGTTGCGCGCCAGGACGTATCCGGCATCGATGATCTTCCGCGCCTTCGCGGCGAACTCGTCGATCAGCTTGCCGGTCGCCTGGTGCCGCCCGGCGAGCGCGTCGGTGACCTCGCCGACCACCTTCGCTCCGTGCGTGCTCGCCTGCGCGGTGACCTTGAGATCGCGGCCGAACTTGTCAGTGTCGTGTTCGAACGCCGGATTCGCCTTGCTGTGCCACGTGTTCAGCAGCGCGTGCGCGGCCTTGCGCTGCGCCTCGTACTGTTCGGTGATCTCGTGCGCGGCCTGCTGCAGCGCGTGCTGCGCGGCCTGCGACTCCGCGGCCTTGCCCTGGAGCTTGCCGTGGTGCGTTTTCATCTCGTCCGCGAACAGCGTCGCGACCCCTGCGGTGTCCAGCACGGATTCCCCCTCAGCCCAGAATGCCCTTGATGTCGTGTTCGCGGATCGCCGCGCCGGCGTCGGCATCGGCGCCCGCGTACGCCTGCCGGGCCCGGAACACCGAAGCGCTCAGCGTGCGCGCGTGCGCCCCGGTGGCGCGCACCTGCGATTCCAGCGAACGGCTGAAATCCCCCAGCGCGTCGGAGAATCCGGTTTCCTGGCCGACCTTCCCGAAGCTGTCCTTGGCGATCCCGGTGACCCGGTGCACCGTCTTCCTGCCGACCGAAACCAGTTCGTCCGCGACGTGCTCGGTGGTGCGCTCGTAGGCGAGGAACTGTTCGAGATCGGCCTTGAACCCGCCGCCCTTGCCGCCCTTGCCGTGGTGCGGTTTGTGCGTGCGGTGGTCGGCTTTGTGGGGATGATGGCCGTCCTTGCCGTGGTGGCGGGTGACATCCTCGGCGGCCTTGCGCGCGGCGGCGAGATGGCTTTTGTACGCGCCGTTGGTGTAGGTGGACCACGGCTGGAAGCTGGTGCCGTGCCCCGAAATGGCCCAGGCCGCCTTGGCGTTCTCGTCCGCGTTGAACAGTTGGTCGTTGGAGTGCAGATGGAACTCGTGGCGGCGGGCGGGCCCGAGCGAGCCGAGCATGTTGACCTGCCACAGCCCGTACGAGTTGTCCGGCGGGGTCCCGTTGTGCGCACGGGGGTTCCCGCCCGATTCCGCCAGCGCCACCGCGACCGCGGTGGTCAGCGCGTGCCCGCGGAACCCCGCCCGGTACGCGTGCCGGGCGATTTCCTCGGCCGACAACTTGCTCATCTCCTGCCCCCTTCAGCAGGGCGCTTCGCCGCTGCCTTAAGTGAGACGGAACCCTTCGTCTGCCGGTTCCCTAGTCCCCCGAACGGACGACACCCCGCGTCCGAGTTCCTGTATCCGGTCGGCGAGCCACGCGTGGTCCGCGGGCGCGAGGGTGACCCATTTCGTGCCCGCGGACTCGCGCACGACCGCGCCGTACCGGCCCGCCTCCGTGTCGTACCAAGCGACCACCGGCGAACGGCCGCCCGGACCGTTGACCGCGAACTGGCCGTACGCGACGCGCGGCGTGGCGACGAGCGTCGAAATCGCGCGCAGATCGCGACCGGTGAGACCGGCCCGGCCGAGCACTCGCTCGAACGCACCGTGCCCGTGGTCCGCAAACGCTTGCATAGCTTCGGAAAAGGCCTCGCGCGGCAACCGCACCGCGTTGCCGGGCCCGGGTTCGGCGGGGCCGATGACACTCGCCGCGAGCTGCGGGACGTCGTCCGGCAGGCACGGCCGCAGCGCGAGTTCAGCCGCGTCGAGAACCGCCAGCACGCCGAGTTTGCGCCCGGCCGCGGCGAGCGCGCGCAGCGGCGGATCGCGGAACACCAGCAGGTCGACCGAAAACGCCGGTTCGGCCAGCACCGCGAACACCTGGCCGAGCCGCGGATGCGGTTCGTCCTCGTCGTCGAGCAGCCCGGCCGCCGCGAGACTCTCCGCGACCTGCGCGCCGAGCCGGTCGCGTTCGTCCATCGTCTGCCCGTGCGACGGCACTTCAAGCGGATACGGCGTCGGACCGAGGTCGAAGTCCGACCACAGCAGGTCGAATTCCAGATGCGAGAGCGCGATCCCGTCGACCTCGGGCAGATGTCTGGCCATCCCGCCTCACTCGCCCAGCACGGGCGGGTACGCGTCCGGCAGGTCCTCGAGGAAGTCGAAGGCGCTGCCCTTGGTGTAGCGGTTCTGGTGGTCTTCGGAGCCCTCGCCGCGCTGGCCCGCCATCGGC
>NZ_JACJHR010000032.1 GCF_014174495.1 Amycolatopsis echigonensis | reverse complement strand
TCGAGCAGCTCCACGAGGTACAGCACCGCCACGAACCCCAGCGCGACGAACGCCGCGGCCTTGGGACGGGCCGGCAGGATGCGCTTCGCGGCGTCGACCGGCTTGTCGCCGCCGGCAGCGGGCGGCGGCGAGGTCGGCGGGGAGGGAGGCAGTGTGCTCACGACCTCAGGCTACGTCGCGGGCGAGCGGGCGGCCTCGGGAGAAATCCCTGAACTTCAGGCCCGGGACGCGGTCCGTGAAGGACTCCTTCCGGGAATCTGATTCCCTCAAGGAGTCCTTCACGGACAGTCAAAGGTCAGGCCCAGAGCTGACCGTCAAGCCGTTCTGCCGCTTCGTCCAGCGACCCGGAATACGCGCCGGTCGACAGATACTTCCACCCGGCGTCCGCGACCACGAAAGCCACGTCCGCCTTTTCGCCGCGGGCAGCGGCCTTCTCCGCGACCCCGAGAGCGGCGTGCAGCACCGCACCCGTGGAGATCCCGGCGAAAATGCCCTCGTGCTCCAGCAGCTCCCGCGTCCGCCGGAGAGCGTCGTACGCCCCCACCGAATAGCGTCCGTTGAGCACACTTTCGTCGTACAGCTCCGGCACGAACCCCTCGTCGAGGTTCCGCAAGCCGTAGACCAGCTCGCCGTACCGGGGCTCAGCCGCGATGACCTGGACGTCCGGCTTGGTCTCGTGCAGGTACCGGCCCACTCCCACCAGCGTCCCGGTCGTCCCGAGGCCGCCGACGAAATGCGTCAGCGTGGGCAGGTCCTTCAGCAGCTCAGGCCCGGTGCCGCGGTAGTGCGCGTCCGCGTTGGCCGGGTTGCCGTACTGGTACAGCATCACCCAGTCCGGATTCTGCTTCGCCAGCTCCTTGGCCCGCCGCACCGCCTCGTTCGAGCCGCCCGCGGCCGGCGAGAACACGACCCGCGCGCCGTACGCCTGCAGCAGCTGCTTGCGTTCGGCCGACGTGTTCTCCGGCATCACGCACACCAGGCCGTAACCCTTGAGCTTCGCGGCCATGGCCAGCGAAATCCCGGTGTTGCCCGAGGTCGGTTCGAGGATCGTGGACCCTCGGCGCAGGATGCCGTCCCGCTCCGCCGCCTCGATCATGGCCAGCGCGGGCCGGTCCTTGATCGAGCCGGTCGGGTTGCGGTCCTCGAGCTTCGCCCACAGCCGCACCTCGTCGGTCGGGGACAGCCGCGGCAGCCCGACCAGCGGCGTGCCGCCGAGGGCGTCGAGGAGGGAGTCGTAGCGAGTCACCGGCTCAGCGCGCGCCGCCCGCGACGGCGGGCAGGATGGTGAGGGTGTCGCCGTCCTTGACCTCGGCGTCGAGCCCGCCGGAGAAGCGCACGTCCTCGTCGTTGACGTAGACGTTGATGAAGCGGTGCAGCTTCTCTTCCTTGACCAGGCGCGCCTTCAGCCCGGCGTGCCGCGACTCGACGTCGTCGATGATCTCGAGGACGGTCTTGCCCGACGCCTCGACGGACTTCTCGCCGCCGGTGTGGGTGCGCAGGATGGTCGGGATGGACACGGTCACGGCCATGGTTTCTTACCTCCGGGTGGGTTCCTAACACGCTGACGCATCGGACGCCGCGCTTTATTCCGGGATCAGTCGATGATCTCGACCGGCTCCTCGGTGATCTCGGCGTCCACGATCCGGTACGAGCGGAACTCGTGCGAATCGGGCTCTCGGGTCGAGACGAGCACGTAGTGCGCGTCGGGTTCGGCGGCGATGTTCGCGTCGGTGCGCGACGGATAGGCCTCGGTCGCGGTGTGCGAGTGGTAGATGACCACCGGGACCTCGTCGTTCGCGTCCATCTCGCGGTAAAGCTTGAGCAGGTCGCCCGAGTCGAACTCGTAGAACGTCGGCGAGCGGGCCGCGTTCAGCATCGGGATGAACCGCTCGGGGCGGTCCGAACCGGCAGGACCGGCCACCACCCCGCACGCTTCGTCGGGGTGGTCACGGCGGGCGTGGGCGACGATCTCGTCGACGAGTTCACGGCGGATCCGGAGCACACGGACATCTTAGTTCGTGGACCGAACCAGTCCACACTGTGAGAGCTACCGCTCATCCGCAGGTCAGGGCACAATAGCGGGATGCCGGTGTCGTCGAAGGTCCGCGAACGCTGCCGTTCGTTCCTGGTCGAGGGCGACGTCGTCCAGTACGTGTTTCCCGCCACGTCGCTGATGGTGTCGATGATGGCCGCGCACCGGAACTTCGTCGTCGTGGTCACCGACCGGCACGTGACGGTCCTGGCCTGCAGCGCTTTCCGCCGGTGGAAGCCGGTCTCGGTGTGGGCGCAGCTGCCGAGGTCGACCGAACTGGGCCCGGTGGACCTGCATCCGTCGCTCGGGGCGACCGTGTCGTTCGGCGGCCTGGTGCTGGAGATCGAGGACGAGTACGTGGCCGCCGTGCGCGCCGCCGACCTCGAGCGGAGCGAGGACGCCCTCCCGCAGGACCCGTTCTGACCTCAGCCGAAAGCTTCCGGCCACACATCCCGGTAAGCAGGGACGCCAGCCGCTGAAGTCGCCGACAGCAGTCCGTGCACCATCGCTCGCGCGAACACCCGCGCAGCCGCCGCACAAAGCGCGTCCAGCGCGCCCGCTCGCGCCGCCGCCGCGAACGACCCGGGCTCCCCTGGCAGCTCCCGCGCACCTGTCGCCAGCGCGAACACGGTGTCGCCGTCGAACATCGAGTGCGCCGGACGCACCGCGCGCGCCAACCCGTCCTGCGCGGCGACCGTCAACCGGCGCGCCTCGGCCTTCGTCAACGCCGCATCGCAAGCCACTACACCGATCGTGGTGTTCAGATCGGTCCGCTGCCCGGGCACCTCGCCGGGACGGTCCGGCCAGCGGACGCCGAATTCGCCGTCTACTTCGTGATCAGCGGCAAAAGCCCGCCCGGTCGCGAAATCCACTGCCTGGCCCGCCGCGTTCACCGCGACGATCGCGCCGACCGTCACCTCGCCGACGACCTCGCTGGCCGTCCCGATGCCGCCCTTGAGCGAGCCGACGACCGCGCCCGAACCCGCGCCGACGGTGCCCATCGCGACCGCGTCCCCGGCTGCTTCGCAAGCGGCGTAACCGAAATCGGCGTCCGGCCGGTTGCCCCACGCACTGCGCGGCAGGTCGAACAGCACCGCCGCGGGCACGATCGGCACCACCTCATACGGTTGTGCGCCAACGGGAAACCCGAAATTCCGCTCGGACAGCCACCGCATCACGCCGTCCGCCGCCGCGAGCCCGTACGCGCTTCCGCCGGAGAGACAGACCGCGTTCACCTGCTGCACCAGGTTTTCCGGCTCCAGCAAGTTGGTTTCGCGTGTGCCGGGCGCGCCGCCGCGCTGATCGACCGCGCCGGTCGCTCCGTCCGGCACGAGCACGACAGTGGTTCCGCTGGCCCAGCCGTCGCCCAGCCGCTGGTGATGGCCTACGAGCACGCCGGGAACGTCGGTGATTTTCCCGCCGGTCAGCCGGTCAGCGCCTGGATCAGCGTCTCCTGCACCCATGTGAGCCAATGGTAGACGCCGAGATGGGGGGCACGGGGGTCGTCGTCGGGCAGCTCGTCGGGCATGTCCTCGGTGACGTCGAGCGCGGTGCCCAGCGCCAGCCGGACGTCGTTCAGCGCGCCGAGCCAGGCGTCGGCCTGCTCGAAGGTCAGCTTCACCGAACCGCCGTCGCGCGGCAGCGTGTCGAGCACGGTCTTCGCGACGCCGACCTTCTTCTCCAGCAGCTCCGGCTCGTGCAGCGAACGCATCGCCGCGGCCGAATCGAGGTCCTCGCGGCTCGGGTTGTCCGGGTCGAGCCGGTGGAAGTCCGGCAGCAGCCGCGACAGCACCGGGTCGTCCGGCGATTCGGCGGGTCCGGTGCGGATGCCGGTCAGCTCGGCCAGTTCGTCCTGCGGGGCCTCCTCGGCCCGCGCGGTGAGCATGTCCTCCAGCTGCCCGACCAGCCCGCGCAGCACCGCGGCTTCCTGCTGTTCGAACCCGGCGAGAATGGCGTCCCCCTTGCGCCGCCAGGCCTTCACGAGGGCTGTTCCATGGTCGCCCACAGGCCCGCGGCGTGCAGCTTCGCCACGTCGGTCTCCACCTTCTCCTTCGAACCCGACGACACGATCGCCCTGCCCTTGTTGTGCACGTCGAGCATGAGCTTCGTGGCGTGGTCCCGGCTGTAGCCGAACAGCTTCTGGAAGACGTACGTCACGTACGACATCAGGTTGACCGGATCGTTCCAGACGATCGTCCGCCAAGGCTGGTCGGATTCGGCCAGCTCGGCCCCGAGTGGATCGACCTGCGTCTGTTCGGATGCGACAGGCGTGGACATGCACACCATGGTGTCACGGGGCCGTCCCGGTACGCCGCGCCAGGTCCGTCCATGTGAGTGAATAGGGTGCTCCCATGGGTTCCCCCGAGCCGGTCACCAGCGCCAGCACGGCGCTGCTCACCGACCACTACGAGCTGACCATGCTGGCGAGCGCGCTCGCGGACGGGACGGCCGACCGGCCGTGCGTGTTCGAAGTCTTCGCGCGCCGGCTTCCCGACGGCCGCCGGTACGGCGTCGTCGCCGGCACCGCGCGCGTGCTCGACGCGATCGCCGAGTTCCGGTTCACCGACGCCGAACTGGCCATGCTGGAGCAGACCGCGGTCGTCGACGCGGAAACGCTGGCGTGGCTGGCCGACTACGAGTTCCGCGGCGACATCGACGGCTACCGCGAAGGCGACCTCTACTTCCCCGGTTCGCCGATCCTCACCGTGACCGGCAGTTTCGCCGAGGCGGTGGTGCTGGAAACGCTGGTGCTGTCGATCCTCAACCACGACAGCGCGATCGCGTCGGCGGCAGCGCGGATGTCCGGCGCGGCGCACGGCAGGCCGATCATCGAGATGGGCGGACGGCGCACGCACGAGTACGCCGCGGTCGCCGCCGCGCGCGCCGCCTACCTGGCCGGATTCGCCACCACGTCGAACCTCGAAGCGGGCCGCCGCTACGGGATCCCGACCCGCGGCACGGTCGCGCACGCGTTCATGCTGCTGCACGACAGCGAGGAAGCCGCGTTCCGCGCCCAGGTCAGCAAGATGGGCGCGGACACCACTCTCCTGGTGGACACCTACGACATCACCGCGGGCATCGAGGCGGCCGTGCGCGTCGCCGGTCCGGAGCTGGGCGCGATCCGGATCGACTCCGGCGACGTCGGCCCGCTCGCCCGCAAGGCCCGCGACCAGCTCGACGCGCTCGGCGCGAAGGACACCCGGATCGTGGTGTCCGGCGACCTCGACGAGCACGCGATCGCGGCGCTGCGCGCGGAGCCGGTGGACGCCTACGGCGTCGGCACGTCGGTGGTCACCGGATCCGGCGCACCGACCGCCGGGATGGTGTACAAACTGGTCGAGGTCGACGGCAGGCCGGTCGCGAAACGCAGTGCGCACAAGGAATCCCGCGGCGGGCGCAAGCACGCGCTGCGCCGGCACCGCGACACCGGGACCGCGGTCGAGGAAGTGGTCTGGACCGCCGCCAGCGGCCGCCCGGAACCCGGAGAGAACGATCTCGACCTGCAGATCCCCCTGGTGCGCGGTGGCGTGCCGATGGATGATTTGCCCACGCTGGACGACGCGCGTGCCCGCCTGCGGCGCGCGCAGGTGAGCCTGCCGTGGGAGGGCCTCAAGCTCTCGCACGGCGAGCCCGCGATACCGACGACTTTTCTGTAGGGAGCCGACCATGGGAACCGCGCTGATCGTGGTGGACGTGCAGAACGACTTCTGCGAGGGAGGCTCGCTCGGCCTGCCGGGCGGGGCGGCCGCCGCGACGGCCATCTCGCGGCGGATGGCCGACGGCGGCTACGCGCACATCGTCGCCACCCGCGACCACCACATCGACCCGGGCGACCACTTCAGCGACACGCCCGACTTCAACACCAGCTGGCCGCCGCACTGCATCGCGGGCACCGCGGGCGCGTCGTTCCACTCGGAACTGGACGTGGTGCCGGTCGAGGCAGTGTTCTCGAAGGGCGAGTACAGCGCCGCGTACTCCGGTTTCGAGGGCAAGTCCGGCGACGGCAAGACGCTCGAGGAATGGCTGCGCGCGCATGAAGTGACCGACGTCGACGTCGTCGGCATCGCCACCGACTTCTGCGTGCGCGCCACCGCCCTCGACGCCGCGGGCGCCGGGTTCAACGTGCACGTGCTGCTGGATCTGACCGTCGGCGGATCGCGGCCGACGGTGGACGCGACGCTGAAGGACTTCGACAAGGCAGGCGTCCGCTACACCGGCACGCCCGCCTTGCCGCCCGCCTGACGCGTCACTGCTTGGGCGCACCGCCCTTGCCGTACGGGTTGCACGCCGCGGTGCCGAGGTAGATGTCCCCGCTGGCCGGACCGCCTTGCGGGAACAGCTTCACGTGCACCGCGTGCGTGACCAGGCTGCCGTCGGCGGGCTGCGGCGTCACCGTCTCGTTGAGCGTGATCGTGGCCAGCGCCGTGCCCGCCGCGCCGCCGGGGATCGTGACGCGGTAGTTCGCCGGGATCGACGACGGCGCGGTGAAGCCGGAGACCTCGCCGATCGACATCGAACCGGTGCTGCCCGAATCCGTCGTGGTAGTGCAGCCGACCGAGTACGTGCGGACCTTCAGTTCAGGCCCGCCGTACCGGGTGAGCAGGTCGGATTCGAAGCGCTGGCCGCCGGTCCGCACCTGCGCGACCTGGCCTTGTCGCTCGCAGGTGGTGCCGCCGAAACCGAACACCGCGACGTCGCCCGCCGCGCCCCCGGTGGTACGCGCGGAAACCGGCCCGTCGGCGTCGCACCGGGCCAGTTCGCCGGTGACGACGTGCTGGTGGTCCACCAGGACGTCGAGGCTGCCCGCGGAACCCCAGCCGGTGGACGTCGGCGGATCGGCGTGCGCCACCGCGGGCACCGCCGCCAGGAAAACCCCGGTGACCAGCAAGATCCGTCCGCGCATTCGACTGCTCTCCCTTCGCCCGTGCTTCGACATCGGCAGCGCGGAGGGGGTCCCAAACGTCGACGGTCGCAGCTCACCCGGACGTGTGGCGGACGACAGGGGTGGTGAGGAACGCAACTTGTCTCGTTCCGTCGCCTCGCTCGACGATAACCTGCCCTGACGTCCGTTTTCCGTGGTTGGAGGTCCCGTGTCGTCACTGTCTCTCCCGGCCCGCCGTCAAGTGCTGGCCGACCTCGTGCCCGGCACTCTGGTGCGCGACCTGGCGCTCGTCGCCGGCGGGGCCGTGCTCACCGGCGCGGCCGCGCAACTGGTCATCCCGCTTCCCGGCACACCGGTGCCGATGACGGGCCAGACCTTCGCCGCGCTGCTCGTCGGCGCGACGCTCGGCATGCGCCGCGGCGCTGCCTCGCTGCTGCTGTACTTGCTCGTCGGCGCGGCCGGCGTGCCGTGGTTCCAGGGCGGAACCTCCGGGCTGTCCGGAGCCTCGGCCGGCTACATCGTCGGGTTCGTGTTCGCCGGCGCCCTCGTGGGCACCCTCGCCCGCCGCGGCGGCGACCGCACTCCGCTGCGCACGGCGGGGACCATGGTGCTCGGCAACGTCGCGATCTACGCCTTCGGCGTGCCGTGGCTGATGGCCGTCACCGGGTTCGATCTCGCCACCGCTTTCGACAAGGGCGTCACGCCGTTTCTCGTCGGTGACGTGCTGAAGACCGTGGTCGCGGCCGGGGTGCTGCCGCTCGCGTGGGCCGCGGTTTCGCGCTTCCGCAAGGAAGACTGAGCCGGAATTCCGGGAGCTTCGGTCCGGCGCGACGGGTCCGTTCGCGCCGGATCGAAGATCCTGTCGGGGCTGGCGGCTATCGTGTCTCGCTGTGCCCGCCCGAACCGATTTCCCCGGCGTCCTCGAACTCCTCACCCACGCGGTGGAGTCTGTCGGCGGCGCTGAACGCCCCGGCCAGGTGAAGATGGCCGACGCCGTCGGCCACGCCATCCGCACCGGCGAACACCTCGCCGTGCAAGCGGGAACGGGCACCGGCAAATCGCTGGCGTACCTGGTGCCCGCGATCCGGCACGCGGTGGAGAAAGACACCACCGTCGTCGTTTCCACCGCCACCATCGCGTTGCAGCGCCAGCTGGTCGACCGCGATCTCCCGCGCCTGGCGAAGGCGCTCAAGAAGCCGCTCGGGCGCGAACCGACCTTCGCGATCCTCAAGGGCCGCCGCAACTATCTCTGCCTGCACCGGCTCGACACCGGCCCGGCCGACGAACCCGACGACGCGCAGCTGTTCGACCCGTTCGCGGTGTCCCGGCTGGGCAAGGAAGTCACGCGGCTGCACGAGTGGACGTCGGACACCGAAACCGGCGACCGCGACGAGCTGGTGCCCGGCGTGTCCGACCAGGCGTGGCGGCAGGTTTCCGTCACCGCAAGGGAATGTCTCGGCGCCGCGAAGTGCCCGGTCGGCACCGATTGCTTCGCCGAACGCGCGCGAGCCGAGGCGGGCCGAGCCGATGTCGTGGTCACCAACCACGCGCTGCTGGCCATCGACGCGCTGCAGGGCTACCAGGTGCTGCCGGACCACGACCTGGTGATCATCGACGAGGCGCACGACCTGGTCGACCGGGTCACCTCGGTCGCGACCGGCGAGCTCACCAGCGCCATGGTGTCGGCCGCCGCGCGGCGCTGCGGAAAGCTGATCGACGCGGGAATCGCGGACCGGCTGCTGGAGTCCTCCGACGGGCTCGCGCTGATCCTCGACGACATCCCGGCCGGACGGCTCGACGCGCTGCCCCGGCCGTTGCAGGGCGCGATCCCGGCGGTGCGCGACGCGGCGAAGGAATGCCTCACCGCGCTGGGCTCGGATCGCAAGGAAGACGTCGGCGAGGCGACCGCGCGCAAACTGGCGCGGTCGCTGCTCGAAGAAGTGCACGACACCGCGGTGCGGCTGCTCGAGGCGTACGACGAAGATCTGGCGCACCAACGCGACGTCGTCTGGGTGACCGGCGACAAGTACTCCGCGAACCCGCGGCCGCCGGCGTTGAAGGTCGCGCCGCTGGGCGTCGCGGGATTGCTGCGGGAGCGGGTCTTCAATCAGCACACCACCGTGCTGACCTCGGCGACGCTGACGCTCGGCGGCGAATTCGACACCATGGCCCGGCAATGGGGTCTCCCGCCGAGCGGCGCGCGCGTGGTGAAGTCGCCGGGCACGGCCACCGACAAGGAAGCCCCGTCCGACGAGGACAACGGCCCGAAATGGACCGGACTGGACGTCGGATCGCCGTTCGACCACCGCCGCAACGGCATCCTCTATCTCGCCAAGCACCTGCCGCCGCCGGGAAGGGACGGGCTCGCCGAGTCCACAATGGACGAACTGGCCGGGCTGGTCGAAGCCGCCGGCGGCCGTACGCTGGGCCTGTTCTCCTCGATGCGCGCGGCGAAACAGGCCGCGGAGGCCATGCGGGAACGGCTCGACCACCCGATCCTCTGCCAGGGCGACGACGCCACGCCGTTGCTGGTGCGGCAGTTCGCCGAGGACGCGCGCACCTGTCTGTTCGGCACGCTCACGCTGTGGCAGGGCGTCGACGTGCCGGGTCCGTCGCTGCAGCTCGTGGTGGTGGACCGGATCCCGTTCCCCCGTCCGGACGATCCGGTGTTGTCCGCTCGCCAGCGCGCGGTGGAAGCCCGGGGCGGCAACGGATTTCTCACCGTGGCCGCGACGCACGCGGCGTTGCTGCTGGCACAGGGCACCGGACGGCTGCACCGCTCGGTCACCGACCGCGGCGTAGTGGCCGTGCTGGACTCCCGTCTGGCCACCGCGCGCTACGGCGGTTTCCTGCGCGCGTCGCTGCCGCCGTTCTGGCCGACGACAGATCCGCAGGTCGCGCGCGACGCACTGAAGCGACTCGACGCGGCCGCGCCCGCCTGACCGAGCGCGGCGGACGGGCGGGTACGGTGAGTGGAACGAACACGACAGGGAGCACCGTTGACCCAGGATTCGTCCAGCGCCCAATCCCGGACCGTCAGTGTTGACGACACCGGGGTTCGGCGCCGGCTCGCCGATGGCAGCGAAGAAGCTGTGACGTGGTCGGAGCTGCAATCCGTCATGGTGAGAGTCATCCCCGACGGCCCCTGGAACGAAGACGTCTTCTTCATGCTGGTCGGCAACGACGGCAAAGGCACCGCGGTCCCGAGCGGCGACCCGGCCGCGGACGCCCTCATCGAACGCCTCCAGACCCTGCCCGGCTTCGACAACGAGAAGTTCATCGAGGCGATGACCACGGACGCTGACCAGGCGTACGTGGTGTGGCAAAGCTGAGCTTGAGTCTGGTTTGAGCCGCGCCGGGGTTCGGCTGGCGCGTTCGCTGCCGGTGGCGGCGGGGAAAACCCTTGCTGGACAAGGGGCGCGGCGGCTTTGACGGGTGCGGCCAGAGCTGTTCGAGACCGTGCCGCAGTGGCTGCTTGGCACGGTTGTTCGGCGATCCTGGCACGAGGATCGCCTGCCGTCAGCTCTGCTTGGCCACCACCGCAGGAACCACCTGCTGCGGCAACTCGGCGGCCGTGCCAGGAGAACCGTCCGTTGCCACGGCAGCTGGACGATCCCGCCGCAGCGGCTCGGCGATCTCGCTACGAGACCAACCCGCCGCTCCTGCTCGGCGAGCCCACCGTGGGAACCGCCCCGTCGCAACTCCGCGGCCCCACCCCGACCAACCACTCGCCCGCCGGGGCAACTCGGCGACACACAGCTACCGCAACTCCGCAGCCCCACCCCGACCAACCACTCGCCCGCCGCGGCAACTCGGCGAACGCCCGTCCACCGCACCTTGGCGATCCCGCCAGACGAACCGCCCGAGGCGCAGCAACTCGGCTGTCCGCCCCCAAGCATCCACCCGCTGCGGCTCAAGCGGTCGGGAAGGTCTCCGTCACCGGAATGCCCTTCTTCAACGTCCGGCTCACCGTGCACAGCCGCTCGATCGCCCGGTCCACCGCGCCCGCCAGGTCCGCCCGCTGACCCTCGTCGAGCGCGGACACATCGACGTCGAACGCGACGTGCACCGCGTCCAGTTCCGACGCACCTTCGCGCCGGTCGGCCGTCACGGAGACCCGGAACTTCGAATCCTCGCCCACCCGTCGCGTGATCAGCTGCTCCGCCGTCACCGCAGAGCAGCCCGCGGCCGCGATCTGCAGCAGTTCCGCCGGGGAGAACGCGCCCTCCGCACCAGCCCGGCCCACCCGCACTTCCGCGCCGCGCTCGTTGCGGCCGACGAAACTGTGCGTGCCTTCGCGCTGTACTTCCAAGGTCATCCGAGACGCCTTTCCACCCGTTGGGTCACTGCATTGGCCCAACCGCGCGAGTCACGCCGATGTTCCGGGCTGCTGCGCGAGCACGGTGATCGTGCCGGGGTCGACCTCGGTGAAACCCGCGTCGCGGACGGCGATCACGCGGTTGTCACGCCAGCCCGCCTCCGGGTCCTCGACCGGGCACAGCTCCTTCCACCGGGCCGGGCTGGGCGTGCGGACCGCGACCCGGTAGTCCCTCGCCGCCCACGCCGCCAGTTCGTCATCCGGCAGCAGCGACGCGAGGATCATCGTGGCGTGCCCGACCTGCGCGGACGCCTTGCCGACGGTCATCGGGACGTCCGGGTTCAGCATCAGCAGCGGGACGTCGGCCGGGGCCGGGCCGGGGGTGTCGGCGGGCAGTTCGCTGCCGGAGATCTGCAGCCGCGAGACCTCTTTCGGGGTCTCCTTGACCAGCCCGGGCACGAGCGCCCGCGCCTGCGCGCCGTCGACTTCGATGGTGATTCCCGGCTGGTCGAGCACCGCCTGCCAGTGCGTGCCGCGAGCCCGGCGCGCGACCTTCCGGATGCGGTTGTCGAGCCACGCGTGGACCGGCTCGGCCCATTCGCCGCCGGGCTGGGCGCGTTCGTCCAGGCAGACCGCCAGCGCCGCCGCGGCCGCCGCTTCGAGGAGCGCGGTGCGGCCCGGCGGTTCGGCGCGTTCGATCCGCAGGATGATCGGCATCGCGCGGACCTCGTCCGGGTTCTCGTCGGATGTGTCCGACGTGTCCTCGGCGGGGAGGCCGAGCCACGAGGCGTAGCGGCTGCGCAGCGGTTCGAGCAGAGGGTTCACGGGCGGACCAGTTCGAGTCCGTCGGCCGCGTCGGCCGCCTCGACCTCGGCGCGCGTGACGCCGAGGACGAACAGCACCGCGTCGAGGTACGGGTGCGACAGCGCGGTGTCGGCGACCTCCCGCAGCGCGGGCTTGGCGTTGAACGCGACACCCATGCCGGCCGCGGCGAGCATGTCGATGTCGTTGGCCCCGTCGCCGACCGCGACGCACGCGCCCAGCGGGATCCCGTACTCGCCCGCGAACCGTCGCAGCGCCGTGGCCTTGCCCGCGCGGTCCACGATGTCGCCGACGACGCGGCCGGTGAGCTTGCCGTCCACGACTTCCAGTTCGTTGGCCGCGGCGAAATCGAGGCCGAGGTCGTCCACGAGATGGTCGATGACCTGGGTAAACCCGCCGGACACGACACCGCAGCGGAAGCCCATGCGCTTGAGCGTGCGGACGGTCGTGCGGGCCCCCGGCGTCAGCTCGAGTTTCTCCGCGACCTCGTCCATCACGCTCGCGGGCAGTCCGGCCAGCAGCGACACGCGCCGCTCCAGCGACTCGGCGAAGTTCAGCTCGCCGCGCATCGCGGCCTCGGTGATCTCGCGGACCTGCTCCTCGACGCCGGCGTACGCGCCGAGCATCTCGATGACCTCGCCCTGCACGAGCGTGGAATCGACGTCGAAGACCACCAGCCGCTTCGCCCGGCGCGTGATGCCCGCGCGCTCGACGGCGACGTCGATGTTGGCCTCGGACGCCGCGTCGGCCAGCGTGGACCGGAGTTCCGCGTCCGTCTCGTCGGTGTCTTCGCGCACCGAGACGTACAGCTCGAGCCCGGTCACCGGGTAGTCCGCGACGCTGCGGATCGAATCGATGTTCGCCCCGACGCCCGCCAGCCGCCGCGCGACCTCGGAGAACGCCCGCGCGGTCACCGGACGCCCGAGCAAGACGAGCACGTGCGACGAATCGCGCCGGCCGAGCGCGAACGGATCTTCGCCGATCGCGTCGCCGATCCGAACCTCGACCTCCATGCCGACAGTCGCCATCGCCTGCTCGACGGACTCCTGAAGCCCCTCCGGGTCGCGGTAGACGCCAGCGAGCACGCCGAGCACGAGCTGCCCTCGGATGACCACCTGCTCGATGTCGAGCACGTCCACGTCGTGCCGGGTGAGCACGGCGAACAGCACGGACGAGACCCCGGGCTTGTCCGGACCGGTCGTGGTGATGAGGACGGGAGTCTGGCTCACTGGTTCGGTATCCCTCGTTCGTCTCGGCACCGACGCTTAGGCCACGGCGAGTCGGCACGCCCAGTCTGGCCTCCCGCGGCGGCGGGCAGAACGCCCCCGTGCCGCGCTTCACACCGCTGGCACCACTAACGGGCGATGAGAGCCGCTGCGACGGGCTGGGACGAGGTCGGGCGTGTCCCGCGAGGCCTCGCGCGAGCGTCGGCAGAGGGGCGGCACGGGCCCGCTGAGGGGTCTCAGGCGAAGGCTGGCGGCGCGGTCCGGGTGCGTGTGCCGGTTAGAACCGCTCACCGCGCTCTGCCCCGGCTCAGCGGGTCCAGCCACGAAAAAGGCGCGTGCCCGGCCGAGAGAAACCCCGACCGGGCACGCGCCCGTGCAATTCTTCGAGCGCCGTTACTGCTCGCTCGCGTTGTCCTTGCTGTGGTCGCCCGGCATGGTGGCGTCCACGAGCTTCTGCGACGGGGCCGCGACGTGCTTGGCCTTGCCGAAGAAGCCGATCTCGCCTTCCGCGTGGAGGCGTTCGACCATGTGCGGGTAGTGCAGCTCGAACGCGGGCCGCTCGGAGCGGATCCGGGGCAGCTCGGTGAAGTTGTGCCGCGGCGGCGGGCAGGACGTGGCCCACTCGAGCGAGTTGCCGTAGCCCCACGGGTCGTCCACCGTGACGATCTCGCCGTACCGGTAGCTCTTGAACACGTTCCAGATGAACGGCAGCGTGGACGCCCCGAGGATGTACGCGCCGATCGTGGAGATCGTGTTCAGCGTGGTGAACCCGTCGCTGGCCAGGTAGTCCGCGTAACGCCGCGGCATGCCTTCCGCGCCCAGCCAGTGCTGCACCAGGAACGTGGTGTGGAAGCCGATGAACGTGGTCCAGAAGTGCCACTTCCCGAGCTTCTCGTCCATCATCCGGCCGGTGATCTTCGGGAACCAGAAGTAGATCCCGGCGAAGGTCGCGAACACGATCGTGCCGTAGAGGACGTAGTGGAAGTGCGCCACCACGAAGTAGCTGTCCGACACGTGGAAGTCGATCGCCGGAGCGGCCAGCATGATGCCGGTCAGACCGCCGAAGAGGAACGTGACGATGAAGCCCATCGAGAAGATCATCGGCGTCTCGAAGGACAGCTGGCCCTTCCACATCGTGCCGATCCAGTTGAAGAACTTCACGCCGGTCGGGACCGCGATGAGGAACGTCATGAAGGAGAAGAACGGCAGCAGGACCGCGCCGGTCGCGTACATGTGGTGCGCCCACACCGCCACCGACAGCGCCGCGATCGACAGCGTCGCGAAGACCAGGCCCTTGTAGCCGAACACCGGCTTGCGGCTGAAGACCGGGAAGATCTCCGACACGATCCCGAAGAACGGCAGCGCGACGATGTAGACCTCAGGATGGCCGAAGAACCAGAAGAGGTGCTGCCACAGGATCACGCCGCCGTTGGCGGGGTCGAACACGTGGGCGCCGAGGTGCCGGTCCGCCATCAGGCCGAACAGGGCCGCGGTCAGGATCGGGAACGCGAGCAGGATCAGGATGCTCGTGATCAGGATGTTCCAGGTGAAGATCGGCATCCGGTACATGGTCATGCCGGGCGCGCGGAGGCAGACCACGGTGGTGATCATGTTGACGCCGCCGAGAATCGTGCCTAGACCGGATACCGCCAGACCGGCGATCCAGAGGTCGGCTCCGACGCCCGGAGAGTGGATCGCGTCCGAGAGCGGCGTGTAGGCGAACCATCCGAAGTCGGCGGCGCCGCCCGGGGTGAGGAAGCCCGACAGCACGATCAGGCTGCCGAAGAGGAACAGCCAGAAGGAGAACGCGTTCAGCCGCGGGAACGCCACGTCCGGCGAACCGATCTGCAGCGGCAGGACGAAGTTCGCGAACCCGAACAGGCTCGGCGTCGCGTACAGCAGCAGCATCACCGTGCCGTGCATGGTGAACAGCTGGTTGTACTGCTCCTGCGACAGGAACTGCTGGCCGGGCTGGGCCAGCTCCGTCCGCATGAGCATGGCCATCGCGCCGCCGACCATGAAGAAGGCGAACGACGCGACGAGATACATGATCCCGATCTGCTTGTGGTCCGTCGTGCGGAACAACCGCAGCAGGTACGAACCCTTTGCCGTCTCGCGCGCGGGATACGGGCGCGTCGCGATCGGCTTCGGGGCTACGGCCGTCACTCCTGCCTCCAACACTGCAACCTGGTGGTGGTCAACTTCGGGGCGCTCGGGCTCAGGCGAGCCTGATCCGGGCGGCTAGGGGGATCGTAGCCCTCGGTACCGACAGTCGCTCGCACCGGCTGGTTAGATCACCGCGTGACCGACCCGTACCGCGCCGCGGCGGTCTCCTCCGCACTCGCCGTCGGCCGCCGGTTCGGCCTCGCGACCGGCTCCGCCGAGGTGCTGCACGAGCGCTCGAACGTGCTGGTGAGGATGGGTCCGGTCGTGGCGAGAGTCCCGGGCACCACCCGGTTGCTGCGGCCGGACGCGAGCGCGTGGCTCGAGCGGGACGTCGCCCTGTCGGCCTACGTCACCGAACGTGGTGTGCGCGTCGTCTCACCGACCGCGGATCCCCCGGCCGGACCGCATTTCGCGGACGGATTGCCGGTCACGCTCTGGCACTGGACCCCGCACGATCCGGACCATCGGCACGGGCCGGACGAGAGCGCCCGGTCGCTCGCCCGGGTCCACGCCGCGTTGCGCGGCTACCCGGGCGAACTGCCGTCTCGCGGCCCGGTCGGCGAACTCCTGGACACCGTCGCCCGAAGCGGCTCGCTGCTGGACGGCTTCGCCGACCGGATCCGCGCGGAAACCGAACGGCTGGCGGCGCTGCTGCCGCCCGGCCCGGTCCAGGCCCTGCACGGCGACGCGCACCCGGGCAACCTCATCGAGACCGCCGACGGCCCGTGCTGGCTCGATTTCGAGGACACCTGGCGCGGACCTCTTGAATGGGACCTGGCGATCCTCGCGCGACAGGGCGGTCCGGAGTTTCTCGCCGCGTACCCGGCCGAAGCGGACGAAGCCGTCCTCGCGACGTGTACGCAGCTTCGCTCTCTCTTTGCGGTGACGTGGCGGTTGCTGATCGCACAGCGTTTTCCGCACCGCCTGGGCGAAGCGCGCGCCGCTGCGGCCGAGTACTTCAGTTGACCCAGCCGAGGATCGCTTCGACCACTCCGGCCGGGTCCTCCAGCGGCGTCAGATGCCCGACGTCCGGGAGGACGGCGAGGGTCGCGTCGGGCAGCGCGTCGACCATGGTATTGGCGGCGTCGAGCGGCGTGATCGCGTCGCGCTCCCCCACGATGACGAGCGCCGGGACGCCGGTTTCGCGCAGCAGGTCAACGGAATCGGGCCGGTTGCGCATCGCCCGCGCGGCCCAGGCGACCCCGGACGGCGGCTGCGCGTCGATCAATTCGCGCACGCGCGCGCGGACGTCGGCGGACGCGGTGTCGGCCAGCAGGTTCGGCAGATTGCCGTCGGCCAGCCAGCCCTTGACGCCCTCGGCCTCCGCGCGGTCCGCGACGTCGAGCCGGGTCTGCGCGGCTTCGGGAGTGTCCGCGGTGGCTTTGGTGTCGATGAGGACCAGTCCCCCGACGCGCTCGGGCGCCTGCCGCAGGACGGCCATCGCGAGGTAGCCGCCCATCGAACAGCCGCCGAGCACCACCTGATCGAGTTCGAGCTTGTCGAGGAGCGCGACGACGTCCCGCGCGGCGTCGGCCAGATCCGGCTCGGCTTCGGTCTCCGGCAACGGGCTCCGGCCGAGACCGCGCTGGTCCGGCGTGATGACCCGGAAGCGTTCCGCGAGCGGCGCGCGGACCGGGTCCCACATGCGGGCGTCGAGCGGGAAGGCGTGCAGGAGCACCAACGGCAGTTCGGTCATGGCGGAGATTGTCGCTGTTTTTTCGGCGCGTTTTTTGTCGGACCCCGTCGTTACGGTCGGGGGCGTGACAGAGATCGTGACGGAAAGGCTGGTGCTGCGGCACTTCGTGGAGGCTGATCGGCAGGCAGTGGTGGAGATCCAGTGCGACCCGGAGACGAACCGGCACAACCCGCGGCCGCCGGACACCGCGACCACGCTGGCGATGTTCGACAGCTGGCTCGAGCACTGGGAGACGTACGGCTACGGATACCTGGCGGTCCGGGAGCGAGGCAGGCCGGAAGCGGGCGACGGGTCGGACGTGATCGGCATGACCGGAGTGCGCAACCGGGAGTTCCGAGGCGAGAAGGTGCTGAACCTGGCGTACCGCTTCCGCCCGACGGCGTGGGGCAAGGGCTACGCGGCCGAGGCGGCACGGGCGGCGGTGGAGTGGGCGGAACGGGAGATACCGGCGATCCCGGTGCTGATCAGCGTCGCGGTGACGAACACGCCGTCGCTGCGAGTGGTGGAGAAGCTGGGGTTCACGGAGTACGTGGAGGACGAGTACGACGGAGCGGTTTCACGGCATTTCCGGCGGTGAGGGTCCCGGTGCTGGGCCGGGGCCGGGGTACTGCGGTGGTGGCTGGCGGGTTGCTGCCTGGTTGTTGGCCGGATCCTGGCGGGTTGTTGGCTGGATTCCGGGTTGAGGAGGCGGATGGCTCGGAGGGTGAGAGGCGGGTGGATTGGGAGAAGTGAGCTGATCGGGTGCGGGCCGGTGGGCTGACGGCGTGCTCACGCGGGATCGCCGCGCGTGAGTACGCGGGCTAGCCGGGTCCGGGCGCGCGGATTGAGCAGGTGCGAATCCACGGGCGGGCCAAGCGCGAACACCCACGCTGAGCGCGCGAACCACGGACGGCCGAGTTCGGACACGCGGACGGGCCGCCAACGAACCACGCACGCTGGCCGGGGATTGGCACGCGGAAGGGCCCAGCGCGAACCACACAAGCTCGCCGAGGCCGAACACGCGGACAAAACACGTGCGCGTCCGCCGACCGACCGGGTTCGCACACTCGAACCCGGTCGAGGCCGGGCACGTGGGACTGGCCGTCCGCGAACGCTGGGACTCGCCTGGCCGAACCGCCGGACTGGCCGTGTAGTGCTGGCCGCACGACCGAAGGTCGGCCCAAACGCACCGTGCGCCGCGGTGGAGCCGCGTTGAGTGGGATCTGGCCGAACTTGCTTTCGCGCGTGGCGGGGATTCGGCTGCGAGGTGGGCGTGCGACTGCGCTGCCGTCAGGTGGCCGCGTTTTCTCGGGTGACCATTGTGGACAGACGGGTGAGTTGAGGCAGACGGCGGGTCACGCTTGGCTAAGGCGATTGGCGTTGTCCCGCAACAACCATCCGCCGACGAGACCGCTCGTTACGGCGATCACGCCGAAGAGCAGCAGCACCAGCAGCACCCCGTGTGTCGCCCCGGTGCTTCCCTCGCCGTGGGTCGCGTAGACCGCGCCGGATACTGCGATTCCGAGCGCCAGGCCGAGTTGCCGGGAGCTGTTCGCGGCCGCGCCGGCTGTGCCGCCGTAGTCCGCGGGGACCGATGCGATCGCCACGGCCGGGAAGACCGGGGACACGATGCCCGCGCCGATTCCGGTCAGGATCAACACCGGGAGCAGGGCCGTCCAGGTCGGGCTGAGCAGGACGGCGACCGCGGTCAGGCAGCCGAGGCCGAGCAGGACCGTCGCGCCGCCCAGAACCTGGCCCGGCGACCTGGCGTGCAACCGTCCGCTGAGCAGCGCCGACACCACGACGAACACCACCACCTGCAGCGCCAGTACCGCCGACGTCGCCGCCGAGCTGAGTCCGGTCGCGTTCTGCAGCCACAGGGAAATCACTGGCAGCGCCCCGAATCCGGCGAAGTAATAGCTGAACGCGACGAGCAGCACGCCGAGGAACCGGCGCGTCGCGAACAAGCCAGTCGGCACCATTGGCGCGCGGCTGCGGCGTTCCACGACCACAAACGCGCCGATGGCCACCACCGTCGCCAGGTATCCGATCACCGCCCCGGCGGAGGACCAGCCGCGGTCGCCGCCGGTGATGACGGAATAGGTCAGGCCCGTCGCGGCGAGCGAAAACGTGACGATGCCGGGGTAGTCGACGCGGCGGCCGGGCGCTCGCGGACTCTCCTTCAACGACGTCGCCGCCAGGACGATCGCGACCGCGCACAAGGGCAGGGAAACAAAGAAAATCCACCGCCAGCCGAGCAACTGCGCGATGACGCCGCCGGAGAAAATGCCCATCGCGCTGGCCACCCCGGCCACCGTCCCCCAGACCGCGAACGCGCGGGCCCGGTCCCGGCCTTCGTAAGTCAGTCCGACCAGCGGCAGGATCGTCGCGAACATCGCCGCGCCCGCGACACCCTGCATGACCCGCGCGGCGATCAACTCGCCGGGCGTTCCGGCCACGCCGCAGCCGAGCGTCGCGAGCGAGAAAAGGATCAGCCCGGCGAGGTAGACGCGCTTGCGCCCGAGCAGGTCGCTCAGCGAGCCGAACCCCAGCAGCAGGCCCGCGAGCGCGACGGTGAAGACGTCCACGATCCATTGCAGCTGGCCGTATCCCGCACCGAGCTCGGCCCCGATCGCCGGCAGCGCGACGGTCACGATGCTGGTGTAGACCAGCAGCAAAAACGTGCCGAAGCAGGCGGCGGTCAACGGGACCCAGGACGGTGCGGCAACCGCGTGCTCCGCGCGGCTCGGCAGAGGAGACATGCCGAGAATCGTGCTGTAATAGTCTTATGCCGCATAACTCTTACCAGCGGAGTTTCCTCAAGTTTGTGACCGGCCTCACCAACGACCGCCCCGCCGACCTGGCGGCGTTGCTGCAGCACTGGGACGAGCCGGAAATGGGGCCGCTCCCGCCGGTCGCCGACGAGGACTTCCCCGAGCTGTGCGCGTTCCTGGATCGCTGGGTCGAGGTCATCGACGCGACGGACGACGCGGACCGGGTCCGGCTGCTGAACGCCCTGCTGGCCGAAGCCGCCGCCTACCCGAGAATCACCGCGCACGACGGTTTCAGCTGGCATCTCCACTACCGGGACGACGGGATACGGCTGCCCGCGATGCTGCGCGCGGTCACCTCAGTCGCGGCGGCGCAGTATTTGACCTCGACCAGCCTGCACCGTCTCAGCCGCTGCGCCGCGCCGGAATGCCGCCGCGCGTTCGTCGACTTCACCCGCAGCGGGACGCAGCGCTACTGCACCCACGCCTGCGTCAACCGGGACGCGGTCCGACGACACCGGGCCCGGCGCAAGGAAGCTCTCTCGCGGTAACGGTTTCCGCTCACCAGCGCCGGTTCGGCCGCCGCCGTGCCCGTGCCTCCCAGCACGGCCGGTGCCAATGCCGGCGGTCCGCGACGCCGCCCGTCTCGTCCGCGGGCCAGACGACCAGATGCGGCACGCCCGGGCGGATTTCGTGGTCGCAGCCGGGACAGCGGTAGGTCTTGGCCGCCTGCGAGCCGGGAACGGTGCGCACCAGCCAGTCGCCGTCGGGAGCGGATTCGCTGCGGGCCCAGCCGCTGACCGCGCCGGCGTCCGGCCGCTCGACGGGACCGGAACGGCCTCGGCCGGGTCGATTTCGTCTGGGCACGCAGTCACGGTAACCCGGACGCCGGCGGAAGTGCTCAGCCACGCACCTCGGGGATCGCTCCGACGACAGGTCCCGTTGTTCCCCCAGGCTGACCGGGTGATCGGGAACGTGACCTTTCAACCGGGCAGCCCAGGCCGAGCGGGAGGACATCGCCTGCTGAGGGCGGACCCAGAGCACACCGCACTACCCGGACAACCCCAACGCGGCATTCGCTGCGTCAGACGCACCCAACGGTGAGCGTCGCAGTGAGCGGGTCGAAGCTCACGCGCGAACCTGCGCCGCCGCTTCACCAGTGCGAGAACACCACCGCCGAGACGGTCCGGCCCCGAGAGATCAACCCCGCGCGATGGCCAGCGGGACCAGCTGCTCGGCCGACGTCAGCGAGCCGTGCTGGCCCACCAGGTTCGACTCCACTGCTTCGGCCAGTTCGCGCACCATGCCGAACGTTCCGGTCGCCGCCGCGACGACGTCGCCGATTCGCGGGCGTACCCGGTCGCTCACCGCGGTGCCGAACCAGCCCGCCGCGATCGCTTCCTCGCGCGGCAGAACCCACGCCCGCGAGCCCAGGACCTCGCGCCAAGCAGCTGTTACCTCCGCCGTCGCGCCGGGTTCCGTGTAGACGTGCCGTGCGCGGACCTCGCCGCCGAAAGCGCGGACGCCTTCCAGCAGTTCCGGAGTGTCCTCGAGGTTCAGTTTCTCCTCGACGGTCACCATTCCGTGGTCCGCCACCACCGCCAGGACGGCGCCGGAGGGCAACCCGTCCACAATGGACTCCACCAGGCGGTCGACGTGGCGAAGCTGCATCCGCCACGCGGTCGAGCCGGGGCCGTAGAGGTGGCCTAGCAGGTCCAATTCGCTGTGGTAGGCATAGCAAAACGCGCGCGAGGAGAGTACGTCCAAGGTCCGCGCGGCCAGGTCGCCCAGCGCGTGCACCCCCGCGTATCGGGCACCGCTTTGCGTCGCTTGAGTCAAGGCTGTGTTGGCGAAATGCGCCGAGGACACCACCGTGGCCTCGATCCCCGCGGCAGCGGCGCGTTCGAAGGTCGTCGGCAGGGGCTGGACTTCCCGGGGCGGCAGAGCGCCGCGCAGGTCGCTGCCGTCGTCGTGGGAGCGCCAGCGCAGGGCGTTCAGGACGCCGGCTCCCGGGACCTCGAAGGTGTAGCCGACCATGCCGTGCTCGCCCGACGCGAGGCCGGTGCCGATCGCGGCGACACCGGCCGCGGTGGTCGACGGGAAGCCGACGCGCAGGGGGCTGCTGGCGAGTTCGGTGAGAACGGGCGCGTCGGCCGCGTGCTGGGCGAGCAGTTCCCAGCCGAGGCCGTCGATGAGGAGCACGCACGCGCTGCGGGCTTCGGGCAGCGCCAGACCGCCGTCCTCGCCGGGCACGCCCAGCGCGCCGAGCAGGGCGGGAACGACCTGGCCTAGGTGCGGAACATCCGCGTACTGGGGCACATCCACCCGGACAGCTTCCCACCAACGCGGCCCGCCAGCGATAATCGACGCATGCCCACCTACGCCTACCGCTGCCGCGACTGCACCGAGACGTTCGAACTCCAGCGCCCGATGGCCGAGTCCAGCGCGCCCGCCCCGTGCCCGGAGGGGCATACGGACACGGTCAAGCTGCTCACGACGGTCGCACTCACCGGTTCGGCCTCCGCCCCGGCACCGGCTGGCGGAGGTTGTTGCGGGGGCGGCTGCTGCGGCTGACCGGGCGAGACCGCGGCGGAGGCGACCGGCCCAGGCCGACCGGTTTGGCGGACGCACGCCGTCCCGCGGTATCCACCAGCCGACGGTGGATACCGCGAGCACAGCCGCTCAGCAGCTCTTCAGTGCCTGATCGAGGTCAAGCCACAGGTCCTCGACATCCTCCAGCCCAGCCGAAAGCCGCAGCAGGCCGTGCGTGATGCCGGAACCCGTGCGGTCGTCCTCGGCGACGATGCGATGCGTCAGCGACGCCGGGTGCTGGATCAGCGTGTCGACACTGCCCAAGCTCACCGCGGGCGTGATCAGCCGAACCGCGCCGACCACCGCGTGCGGGTCGCCGGTGACCTCGAACGCCACCAGCGGGCCGCCCAGTTTCGGGTAGTGCACGGTGCGTACCGACGGGTGCGAAGCAAGCCGCTCGGCCAGGACGGCCGCGGTTTCCGAAGCAGCTTTCACCCGCAGCGGGAGCGTCGAGAGACCGCGCAGCAACAGGTATCCGGCCAGTGGGTGCAGCACGCCGCCGGTCGCGAAGCGCAGGGAGCGCAGGCGCGCGGCTTCCTCGGCGTCACAGGCCACGATGCCGCCCATGACGTCGCCGTGGCCGCCCAGGAACTTTGTCGCGCTGTGCAGCACCATTCGGGCACCGAGGCGGCCGGGGCGTTGCAGCACTGGCGTCGCGAAGGTGTTGTCGACCAGCACCGGAACGTCGCCGCACGCGGCGGTGAGGGTGGCGATGTCCAGTTCGCTCAAGGTCGGGTTCGCGGGCGTTTCCACGAAAACCAGCCCGGTGTCCGGGCGCAGGGCGTCGGCGACGTTCTCGGGCGCGGTCCAGGTGACCTCGGTGCCCAGGAGACCGGTGGTCAGCAGGTGGTCGGTGCAGCCGTACAACGGCCGGACGCCGACGACGTGCCGTTTTCCTTGCGACACCGCGGAAAGCAGGCAGGCCGAAACCGCCGCCATGCCGCTCGCGAAGGCCACGGCGTGGTCGAAGCCCTCGAGTTCCGCCAGCGCCTGCTCGAACCGTTCGACGGTCGGATTGCTGATCCGGCCGTAGATGCCGGTGACGTTCGCGCCCGCGGCGAACTCGTCGATCCGGCGGGCCTCCTCCGCGCTGTCGCGCGCGGGGTAGGTCGTGGAGAAGTCGAGCGGGGCGGCGTGCAGGCCGAGGTCGGCGAGATCGTCGCGACCGGCATGGACGGCTCGGGTGCGCAGGGCGGAAGTCATGGCAGTCACGTTCGGGCACACAACGGCTAAAGGGCAAGAATCTCGGATAAGATTCAGCAATGAGCGAGACTGTCGAACTGAGTCCGGTTGATCTTGAGATTCTGCGGGTGCTGCAGAACGATGCCCGGACGACGAACAAAGAACTCGCGGCCGCGGTCGGGCTCGCGCCGTCGACCTGCTTGGACCGGGTGGCCCGGCTCCGGGAGACCGGCGTGATCACCGGCCAGCACGCGAAGGTCGACGCGGCGAAGGTGGGCCGTCCGCTGGAGGCGTTCCTGTTCGTGCAGGTGCGGCCGCACCGACGGCCGCTGGTCGAGCAGTTCGTGGAACACCTCCTGGCGCTGCCGGAAATCCGCGCGGTCTACCACCTGACCGGACCGGACGACTTTCTCGCGCACGTCGCCACCACGTCGGCCGCCGAGTTGCAGCGGCTGGTGCTGGACGAACTCACCTCCCGCGACGAGGTCGCCCGCGTGCACACCAACCTCGTGTTCCAGCAGTGGCAGGGCGGCCCGTTGCTGCCGCCGGACGGCGAACCCGCCCAGGGCGCGCGCATCCGGCGGCGCGACCGGTGATC
Organism: Amycolatopsis echigonensis; assembly: GCF_014174495.1. Lineage (GTDB taxonomy): Bacteria > Actinomycetota > Actinomycetes > Mycobacteriales > Pseudonocardiaceae > Amycolatopsis > Amycolatopsis echigonensis. Next base: position 74,701 of record NZ_JACJHR010000032.1, on the reverse strand, counting down.
AGCGCAAGATAGCTGGGTGGAGATCAGCTACCTGACCGAATCCGACCGCGCCGGCTGGGAAACCCTCGCCCGCGGCAAAGACGCCTACTTCGACGTCGAGCGCGCCGACGACAGCTACGACCGGACTTGGCGGCGCCTGCTCGACGACGACCGGCTGCGCGGGATCGCCGCCCGACTCGACGGGACGATGGTCGGCATCGCGCACTACCTGTTCCACGCCAGCATCTGGTACTCCGGCAAGTGCTACCTCGCCGACCTGTTCGTGAACGAGAACGTCCGGCGAAAGGGCGTCGCGACGGCGCTGATCGAGTGGGTCGCCAGTGACGCGGAGAAACACGGCTTCCCGTCGCTCTACTGGAACACGCTCGAAGACGCCCCGGCTCGCGCGCTTTACGACCGGGTGGGCAAGTACCACGACGGCTTCGTTCTCTACACGTACCAGCGTCAGTAGTCCTTGAAGCCCTTCCCCGTCTTGCGACCCAATCGTCCTGCCGTCACGAGGTGTTCCAAAAGCGGCGCAGGCGCGTAGCCCTCTTCGCGGAACTCGTTGAACAGCGTCCGCTCGATCGCCAGCGACACGTCCAGGCCGACCACGTCCAGCAATTCGAACGGCCCCATCGGCAGGCTGCAGCCGACCTTCATCGCGGTGTCGATGTCGTCCGCCGACGCGTAATGCGCTTCCAGCATTTTCACCGCGTCGTTGAGATACGGGAACAGCAACGCGTTCACGATGAATCCGGCGCGGTCGCCGCACTGCACGGGGTGTTTGCCGACCGCCGCGCAAACCGCCGTCGCAGTCGCGGTGACGTCTGGGGCGGTCGCGATCGTCGACACGACTTCCACCAGTTTCATCACCGGCGCGGGGTTGAAGAAGTGCAGACCCACCACATCGCCGGGCCGCGAGGTCGCCGCCGCGCATTCGATGACCGGCAGCGAGGACGTCGTGGTCGCGAGCACCGCACCCGGTTTGACGACTTCGTCGAGCGCGGAAAACACCGCCTGCTTAACGGAAAGCTCCTCGGCGACCGCCTCGACCACCAGATCGACGTTGGCCAGTTCTTCGAACTCCGTCACCGGACGGATCCGGGCCAGGGCGTCCGCGGCGTCCTCTTCGGAGAGTTTGCCCTTGACCACGGCCTTGTCGAGTGACTTCTTCACCTTCGCCACCGACGCTTCGGCCTTCTCCATGCTGCGCGCCCGCAGCACGACGTCGAAACCGCGCTTGGCGAACACTTCCGCGATGCCGGTGGCCATGGTTCCGGTGCCGATCACCCCGGCGGAACGCACTTCGCGAGTCACCGAAGAGTCCACTCCCGACGATGCGACGGAATCCACCACCACCGGCGAATCCGGTGCGTCGTAAGTGTAAAAACCACGCCCGCTCTTCCGGCCCAGCTGCCCCGCGGTGACCATCTGCTTCAGCAGCGGCGCGGGTGCGTGCAAGCGATTGCGGGATTGGTGGTACATCGTGTCGAGGATTTCGTACGCGGTGTCCAGCCCGATCAGGTCCAGCAGCGCGAGCGGGCCCATCGGGTAGCCGCAGCCGAAACGCATTGCCGCGTCGAGATCTTCGCGGGTGGCGTACTTCTGCTCGTACATCCGCACCGCGTGGTTGAGATACCCGAACAGCAGCGCGTTCGCGATGAACCCGGCCCGGTCGCCGATCACCACCGGCGATTTTCCCAGCCGCTGCGCGAATTCCACGACGTCGGACACCACATCGGGCTCGGTGACCACCGTGCGCACGACCTCGACCAGCTTCAGCACCGGCGCCGGGTTGAAGAAGTGCATGCCGACGACCTTGCCCGGCCGCGCGGTGTGCACGCCGATCTCGGTGATCGACAGCGAGGACGTATTGGACGCGAATACCACGTCCGGCCGGGTCACCTTGTCCAGCTGGGCGAAAACCTCGGCTTTCGCCGACAGGTTCTCCGGGATCGCCTCGATCACGAAGTCCACTTCGGACAAGTCGGCGAGCGCGGTCGTGGTGCGAATCCGTCCCAGCAGCGCTTCCCGGCCGGCCTCGTCGAGCTTCCCGCCCGCGAGCCCCCGTCCGGTCGAATGCCGCAGGTGGCCGAGGCCGCGTTCGACCCCGGCGTCGTCGAGTTCGACCGCGACCACGTCGAGCCCGCTGCGGGCGAGCACTTCGGCGATGCCCGCGCCCATCGTGCCAAGGCCGACCACACCGACCGTCGAGATTTCCCGTGCCACGAGGCCTCCAGAGGTTACCCGCCGGTAATTGCCGCTCACTGTGCCACGCGAGACCCTCGAAAGCACATCGGAATCGAGTCAGTCCTGCCGAAGTCACCCGGACGGAACCCGCGTTTACTCCCCGAAGTTCGACTCGACCAGCTCGGCCACCTTCGCCACCGCCTCGGACGCCTGCAGCCCGCGAGCCCGCACCACGATCCGGTCGCCCTGCCGCGCGCCGAGCGACATCAGCGCCAGCACGCTGTGCGCGTCCGCCTCCTGTTCGCCCAGCTGGATCGACACCTCGGCCTCGAATTCGGCCAGGCTGCGCACCAGGACCGCGGCCGGCCGAGCGTGCAGGCCGACATCGTTGGTCAGCGTGAACTCCTTCTCCACCACGCCTTCCTCGCCGGCTGCCGAAGGCTCCGCCGCGGCCAGGTCGGGCGCGACCCCGGCACTCGCCGCGGCCTCGCCCACCGTCTTGGCGTTCGCGCCGCCCTGCGCCGCGACGGCCGCGGCCACCGCGCCTTCCACCAGCGGCGCGTCGACCACCACCGCGGCGGACGGATCGGCCAGCGATTCCACCGCCAGCTCCGCGGTCATCTGCGCGCTGCCGAGGTCGTACAGCAGCACCACGCCGTCGCCCGAGTCCGCCCGCTGGGCAGCCGCGACGACCTCGTCGTAGTCGGTGCCGATGCCGCCGCCGTCGGGCAGCCCGCCCGCCGGGACGATCCGGACGTCCGGGGCCATCTGGGCGGCCAGTTCGGCCAGGCCTTCGGCCAGTTTCGCGCTGTGCGACACGAGAACGATTCCGACGGTCACCGGGCCGCCTCCGCGAACGCGCGCAGGAGCAGCGCCGTCGAGCGGGCACCGGGATCCATGTGCCCGACCGCGCGTTCCCCGAGGTAGGAGGCGCGGCCCTTGCGCGGGATCAAGTCCACAGTGGACTCCGCGCCGCGGTCGGCCCCGTCGGCAGCCGCGGTGAGCACGTCCGCGATCGTGCCGTCCGCGGCTCCTTCAGCCGCGGAAACGGCCGGGATCAGCGCGTCGACCATCGTCGCGTCGCCGCCCACTGCCTTGCCGCGCGCCTGCACGCCCTCCAGGGCCGCCCGCAGCGCGTCCAGCAGCAGCGGAACGTCGATCTCCGCCGCGTCGCCGAGCTTCGCCGACGCACGCAGGAACGCCGTGCCGTAAAGCGGTCCGGCCGCGCCGCCGACCTTCGAAATCAGCGTGGTGGCGGCGAGTTTCGCGACCCCGGCCGGCGTTTCCGGCACCCCGGTCTCCAGCGCGGAGACGATCGCGGTGAAGCCCCGGCTCAGGTTCTCGCCGTGGTCGGCGTCGCCGATCGCGCGGTCGAGGTCGACCAGTTCGGTGCGGTGTTCGGCGATCACTTCGGCGGCGGCGCGCAACGCGGCCGCGACCCCTTCGGCAGTGCAGGCCATCAGATCCCCCACCGCAGCGCGGGCGTGCGCACCGGCGCGTCCCACAGCTGCGTAAGCTCGTCGTCCAATTTCAGCAGGGTCAGGCTGATGCCCTGCATTTCCAGGCTCGTGATGTACGGGCCGACCAGCCTGCGCTCGACCAGGATCCCTCGCTCGGCCAGCAGCCGCTCGGCGATGCCGTGCGCGAGGTACAGCTCCAGCTGCGGCGTGCCGCCCATCGAGTTGGTGAACAGCAGCACCTTGTCGCCGGATTCGAACGGCAGATCGGACACCACCGCCTCGACCATCCGGCCGACCAGCGCGTCGGCTGATTCCGCCGGGATCCGCTCGCGTCCGGGCTCGCCGTGGATGCCGATGCCGAATTCGATCTCGTCCGGCCCGAGGTCGAAACTCGGCTCGCCCACGTGCGGAACGGTCGGCGCGGACAGCGCCACCCCGATCGACCGCACCTGCCCGATCACCTTGCGCGCCAACGCTTCCACCGCGTCCAGCGAATCGCCGCGCTCGGCCGCCGCGCCGGTGATCTTCTCCAGCAGCACGGTGCCGCCGACGCCGCGCCGCCCGGCGGTGAACGTGGAGTCCTTGACCGCCACGTCGTCGTCGATGACCACGCTGCGCACGTCCAGGTCCTCGGCCGCGGCCAGTTCGGCGGCGGTCTCGAAGTTCAGCACGTCGCCGGTGTAGTTCTTCACGATCAGCAGCGCCCCGGCCGGCCCGGTGGTCGCCGCGATCGCGCCCTGCACCGCGTCCGGGGTCGGAGAGGTGAACACCGGCCCGGGCACCGCGGCGTCGAGCATCCCGGGCCCGACGAACCCGCCGTGCAGCGGTTCGTGTCCGGAGCCGCCGCCGGAAACCACCGCGACCTTGCCCGCCACCGGCGCGTCCGCGCGCACGACCAGCGCCGGATCGTCGCGCACGCGCAGCAGGTCGGCGTGGGCGACCGCGAGCCCTCTCAGCGATTCCGCGACGACGGCCGCCGGATCGTTGATGATCTTCTTCATAGCGGACCTCCGGCACCTCGGCGTCGTGGACGACCCCAACCTATGAGGTCGCCCGGCGCGCCGCAAAGCGCCCCCTGGTCACGCCGCGGGCAGTTTCCCGGCCAGCTGCTTGGCCAGCCCGACGGTCTTGCCGCACGGGTCGTCCTTGTCCGCCTGCGCGTCGGAGTTCGAATACTCCAGCTGGACCACCTCGACGTGGTCTTCCTTCCACTGCCGGTGCTGCCATTTCACCTGGCAGCTCGACCCCGAGGTGGTGCCCTGCTTCGCGTACGCCTGGTTCGGCGTGCCGACGTCGGCCTTCAGCCAGCCGTCGCCCTCGGCCGGCGCGATGCCGGGGAACATCGTCACCCGGACGCTCGGGATGAGGCCCCAGTCGCACGAGTGCAGTCCGGACGCCCGCGGCTTCCCGCCCTTCACGACGCCGTCCACGGCAGCCTCGTCGAGCACCGAGCAAGGATCGACAGCGAGCAACGTGCCCGGGCCAGGCACGTACTTCTGCGGGTTGTTGTGCAGTTTCTCGACCGCTGTCGCGACGAGCTTGCGGCCGGCCGCGCACGCGTCGCCGCCGGTGTAGTCGATCCGGAACGAGACGCCGAAGTCCGGGTTCCGCGCAGTGAGCGCACTGACCACGCAGCCGGACCCTCCGCCGAGGTCGGGCACCTCGACCTGCGGCAGCCCGCCGACCGCACCGGTCGTCTTGTCCGACGCGAACGTCACGATGCCGCCGACCTCGACGCTCGCCCGGATTTCCTTGCCGCCCGGGTCGGTCGCCTTCGCGACGCAGGCGTCGAACTGCGTGCTCGACGCGGTCGCGTCGCCCTGCATCGTGCCGAGCGGGCTCATCGCGGTCTTGTCCACGAACTGGCACGGCAGCAGGTCGCGCAGGACGGCGGGGGCGACCGCGGGATCGGTGATCGGGCCGGACGTCGCGCCGCTGTCCCCGGCGGCGGGGACCGTCGTGCGCGCGAAGTTCTCCTTGCCCAGGTCCGGGCCGCCGCACGCGGACAGCGCGGAGGTCGCGACCACGCCCGCGGCGACCAGGGCGGACAACTTGAGGAACCGGCCGAACCGGAGATCGTGCACCACGTCCGGCAACCTAGCGGGCGAGGCTGCCGGACGTGGGCGCAACCCGGTTATTCGGAGGGTGACTCTTCCGCCAGTTCGGTGCTCGGCGGCACGACCAGCGGCCGCAGCACCGCCCACAGCACGAACAACGCGGTCACCACCAGCAGGCCGATGCCCGACCAGAGGTTGATGTTCACGTCGGCGGCCTTCTTCAGATCGTCGTCGCTGGTGAACCCGGCGCCCATGATCGTGAGGATCACGCCGTAGACGCCGAGCAGCAGCGCGATGATCAATCGGATGTCGAAGGCGCCCGCCTTGTGCGGCCGCGAGGTTTTCTCGGTCATGCGGGCCTCCTCAGAAGATGATGTTGAGAGCGATGGTGAGCACGAGGACGATGCCGGCCAGCAGGCCCGGCTTGCGGTACCAGCCCGCGTTCTCGCCGGTGTCGTCGTGCTTGAGCGCGTCGCGCGGCGTGAGCGAGTAGACCAGGCCGACCAGCTGCGAGTCCGGCTTCGGCTGGGTGGCCAGCGAAACCGCGACGCTCACCACGATGTCGATGGCGAACGCGGTGCCCGCCGCCACGAAGCTGGTGCCCTGACCGGCGAGCGAGAGCACGCCCGCCTGCGACAGCGCCCAGATCGTGATCGCCGACGCGGTGCCCGCCACCAGACCGGTCCACCCGGCCGCCGCGGTCATCCGCTTCCAGAACATGCCGAGGATGAACGTGGCGAACAGCGGCGCGTTGAAGAAGGAGAACAGGTCCTGCAGGTAGGTCAGGATGTTCGCGGACTGCGACGCGACGAACGCGGTGCCGATGGCCAGCACGGTCGCGCCCACCGTGGTCTTCCGGCCGAGGCTCAGGTAGTAGCCGTCCGGCTTGTCCTTCTTCACGTACGTCTGCCAGATGTCGTACGTGAAGACGGTGTTGAACGAGCTGAGGTTGGCCGCCATGCCCGCCATGAACGACGCGAGCAGACCGGCGATCGCGATGCCGAGGATGCCGTTGGGCAGCAGGTCGCGCATCAGCAGCAGGAGCGCGTTGTTCGCGGTGACCCCGGTCGTGGCCGGCTTGTCCGCCAGCAGAAGTCCCTTGTCCTTCAAGTACTCCGGCACCACGACCCCCGCGATCATGCCGGGGATGATCACGATGAACGGCACCAGCATCTTCGGGAACGCGCCGATGATCGGCGTCCGCCGCGCGGCCGACATGCTCTTCGACGCCATCGCGCGCTGGACCTCGACGAAGTTCGTCGTCCAGTACCCGAAGGACAGCACGAAGCCGAGGCCGAACACAATGCCCAGCACGGACAGGAAGTTGTTGCCGAAGCCGGTCAGGTTGTCGCCGGGCCAGGAGTGCAGCTGCGCGGTGCCGCCGGGGCTGTGCGTGACCTTGTCGACCAGGCCCTGCCAGCCGCCGACCTTGACCAGGCCGACGATGGTGAGCGGCAGCAGCGCCACGACGATCACGAAGAACTGCAGCACCTCGTTGTAGATCGCGGCGGACAGGCCGCCCAGCGCGGTGTACGCGAGCACGATGGCGGCCGCGACGACGATCGACACCCACAGCGGCCAGCCCAGCAGCAGGTTCACGACGCTGGCCAGGAGGAACAGGTTCGCGCCGGCGATGAGGATCTGCGCCGCGGCGAAGCTGATGCCGTTGACCAGGTGCGCGGTCGGCCCGAACCGGCGGCGCATGAACTCGGGCACGCTGCGGACCTTCGAGCCGTAGTAGAACGGCATCATCACCAGGCCGAGGAACAGCATCGCCGGGATGGCGCCGATCCAGAAGTAATGGACGGTCGGGAGTCCGTAGAGGACGCCGTTGGCCGACATGCCCATGACCTCGACCGCGCCGAGGTTCGCGGAAATGAACGCCAGACCGGTGACCCACGCGGGCAGCGACCGGCCCGACAGCAGGAAGTCGAGACTGCTCGACACCTGCCTTCGCGCGAGATAGCCGATGCCGAGCACCAGGACGAAATAGAACGCCAACTCGATGTAGTCGATCGGACTCGCGTCGAGCCGCAAGTTCGCGTCGGCGAGGAACGGCACCCCTGCCACCTCCGAATCAAACATTCTTACACAGAAAACACCATCGTTCCTGTCAGACCGGCACAGTACTGCATGGATTCCGAAGAGGCACCCCGACACCGCGGTTTTTCACCAACCTGCCGCTGACCTGTGCATTCCGCGTGCCCGGACGGACCGGTGTTGAGTCCTGTCGCTTCGCCGGACAAGGACTCACCAAGGTCACAGATTCACCCGATTCGGGAAGGTTGCCCGCCTCCGCCCATAAGATCCCGGCACCTTCGAAGATCTTCGGAAAGGACCCCCTTCGCGATGACCAGTCCCACGTCCCCGCTCCGCATGCCCGGACGGCTGCGCGCCGCGCTCGTGTTCGTGTTCCTGCAGGCGCTCCTGAACGGCATACTCGGCATCTTCGCCCAGCTGGAGATCGCGAGATGGCAGGACCACGGCCAAGATCCGGCCGGGGTCCTGTATCTGGTCGAGTTCCTGTCGTACATCTTCGCCGCGGGCCTGCTGGCGTCCGGCATCGCGATCCTGGTCGGCTACGACTGGGGCCGGTGGGCGATGCTGGCGTGCGAGGTGCTGTCCGCGATCGGCGGGCTGATCAACCTGGTGTCCGGCAGCCCGCAAGCCCTCCTCGGGCTGGTGCTGGCCGGACTGGTGGTGACGACGCTGTTCCAGGAACAGGTCAAGGCGTGGTTCGAGGCGAAGGCGGCTCAGCGCCGAGCGGGACCTGCGCCGCAACCGGGCACGACGATCTGAGGCGTTCCCGGACGACGCTGCGCCGAGGGGCCCACGACCTGGTCGTGGGCCCTTTTTACCGCAGTTGCCGTTCCCTGCCGCCGTGGTGCGACGTCATCGGCTGGCCTCGGTGAGCCGTGCGAGCCATTCGCGCAGCAGACCGGCCTCGAAGACGCTGAAGCCCGCGTCGGTCACCGGGTCGGAGTCTTTGGCCGGAGCGACGATCCCGAGCAGGGACTCCGCGCGGTCGGCTATCGGGGAACGCTCGTCGGCGCGAGACGCCGATTGCTCCGTCAGCGCGTCGAGCACGATGTCGCGCAAAGGCTGGATCAGCTGAATGTCTCGCTCTTCTTCCGGCCGGGCCAGCAGGAGCAGCACCGCGCCGGTCGTGGACGCCTCGATGGCCGCCGCGGCTGCCTCGACCGGCACCCGGAGCAGGCCTCGCGCGTTGGCGCGTTCGAGCATCCCGCGCAGGATGGCCCGGTTTTCCGCCGCCGCCGCGGGTTGCCGGCCCGGCCGGACGTTTCCGTACATCAGCGTGTAGATCGCGGGGTTGGCGAGCCCGAACGCGACGTGCACATCCCAGCCGCGGCGCAGGTCTTCGACCGGGTCCTCGCTGGGTTCGAACGCGCGCTTCTCCGCGAGGTAGCTCTCGAAACCGAAGATGGCCACGGCGTCGAGCAGCCCGTCCTTGTCCCCGAAAAGCCGGTACAGCGTCGGGGTTTGCACTCCGGCCGCGTTCGCGACCGCGCGAGTGGACAGACCCGACGGCCCGGCCTCGGCCAGCAGTTTCACCGCTTCGCTCAGGATGCGCTCGCGCTGGTCCTCCGACCCCTGGGGTGCCATGTGCCAACGATAACAGAATTCTGTTGACGTTGACAATGACGGTGTCACGGCAATAGCGTTATCAACGTCAACAGCGAAAGGATCCGCTCATGTCCTCTGTTCACGTCGCGATCGCTTACTACTCCGGCTACGGGCACACCCTCGAGATCGCGAAGGCCGTCGCCGACGGCGCCGGGTCAGTGCCCGGGGCCCGCGCCGAACTGGTCGATGTCGCCGAAATGACCGACCCGAAGTGGGAAACCCTCGACGCCAGCGACGCGATCGTCTTCGGCACCCCGACCTACATGGGATCGGCGTCCGGCGCGTTCCACGCATTCGCCGAGGCGACGTCGAAACGCTGGATGACCCAGCGCTGGCTGGACAAACTCGCGTCCGGGTTCACCAACTCCGGATCGATGAGCGGCGACAAACTGCACACCCTGCAATACCTCGCGCTGCTCGCCGCGCAGCACGGCATGCACTGGGTCAGCCTCGGCCTGATGCCCGGCTGGAACACCACCACCAGCAGCGAACACGACGACAACCGGCTCGGGTTCTACCTCGGCGCGGGTGCGCAAACCTGGAACGACCAGGGCCCGGACGCCGTCCACGCCGCGGACCTCGCCACGGCACGCCACCTCGGAGCACGGGTCGCGACCCAGGCGCTTCGCTACCGGCAGCCGCTCGCTTCCTAGGTCCGGCGGGGCGAACGTCGACCGAAGATCAAAATGGCTGCGCCCGAGGCTGCCGCGATCGGCTGCGCACTCGTCGAATCCGCAGAAACAGCGCGTTCGGGGAGCCGCGTCGGTGGACCCGGGAGACTTGGTGGGCGCACTCAGCGTGCAGCTCGGAGACGGCGCAACATACGTCTCGGCAGATCGGGGCTGGGTCGCAGACCACGCGCTGCTGCCAGCACCTCGGCTGGTAACCCCAACGGGAATCGACGCGACGATTCACCGTCGCCAGACCGAAACCGCGAAGTCCTTCTCGGTGACCCTGGTGAGTCCCGCCGCGGGAGCCGGGGTTCACGTGGCTCCCACCGCAGCTTGACCTGAACATGTGACGAGGCCCAGGCCTCAAGGCAGCGCGCGCAATCGGAACGGCTTCAACTCCTCCATGTCGCGGCGGGCACAGGAGACGGTCGGCATGCCGTTCGAGCGTGTGAACGGCATGCACGCGCTCCGGCGCGCGTCCACTCCGCTGGACGCGCGGGAGTCGATCGTGGCGGTCGCCGCGTACCGGGCGTGCCCCAGCTATCCCCGGGGCGCGGCCTGACCAGCGGATACGATCAGAACAGCCGGAACTCGTCCGAATCCGTGCCGCGCAACGCGTCGTAGTCGAGGACCACGCAGCGGATCCCTCGGTCCTCGGCGAGGACCCGCGCCTGCGGCTTGATCACCTGCGCCGCGAACACGCCTTGCACCGGGGCCAGCAGCGGGTCCCGGTTGAGGAGTTCGAGGTACCGGGTCAGCTGCTCGACGCCGTCGATCTCGCCGCGGCGTTTGATCTCCACCGCGACCGAACCGCCGTCGGCGTCGCGGGCCATGATGTCGACCGGGCCGATCGCGGTCGGGTACTCGCGGCGGACCAGGGTGTAGCCGTCGCCGAGGGTTTTGATGTGCTCGGCCAGCAGTTCCTGCAGATGCGCTTCCACGCCGTCCTTCTGCAGGCCCGGGTCGACGCCCAGGTCGTGCTTCAGGTCGTGCATGACCTCGTCGATCGTGATGACGAGTTTCTCGCCCGCCTTGTTCTGGACCGTCCAGACGTCCGGGTCCTCGATCAGCCAGCACGGCGGCGACATCCAGTTCAGCGGCTTGTACGAGCCGCCGTCGGAGTGCACGAGCACCGAACCGTCGGCCTTCACCATCAGGACGCGGTTGGCCATCGGGAGATGCGCGGTCAGCCTGCCGACGTAATCGACCTGGCACCGGGCGACGACGAGCCTCATCGGACCCGCCCCGCACGGAGCGGGCTGGCGAAACCGGCCTGTTGGGAAGGGAGCACGAGACGCACCCGCCGAGGGTAGGACAGCCTCGGCGATACTGGCGAGGTGGACCCCATTCAGCGTGTCGCGACCCGCGAGGTGTATCGGAACAACTGGATGACGGTGCGGGAGGACGCCATCCGCCGCGCCGACGGCAGCGACGGCATCTACGGCGTGGTCGACAAACCGACCTACGCCCTCGTCGTCCCGCTCGACGGCGACCGGCTGCACCTGGTCGAGCAGTTCCGGTACCCGCTCGGGATGCGGCGCTGGGAATTCCCGCAGGGGACCGCGCCCGACCTCGCCGAGACCCCGCCCGCCGAACTGGCCCGGCGGGAATTGCGGGAGGAGACCGGGTTGCGGGCGTCGGAGTTCACGGAACTGGGGATGCTCGACGTCGCGCCCGGGCTGGCCAGCCAGCGCGGCCACGTGTATCTCGCGACCGGCCTCACCGAGGGCGAGCCGGAGCGGGAGCTGGAGGAACAGGACATGCGGACGGCGTGGTTCAGCCGGACGGAGGTGGAGAAGATGATCTCCACCGGGGAGATCTCGGACGCGCAATCGGTGGCGGCGTACACATTGCTGCTGCTGCACGAACGCCGCTGAGCGCTCTTGCGTCACCGGCACCGCCGACGTGGGGGTTGCTGCGCGCGGAGGTCCGTGAAGGGCTCCTTGAGGGAATCTGATTCCCTCAAGGAGCCCTTCACGGACCTCCGCACCACAAGGCCAGGCCGAGGGGTCAATCCGTCCAGTCAGGCTTGCGCTTCTCCAAGAACGCCGCCATCCCCTCCCGAGCGCCCGGCAGTTGCGAGGCCGACGCCATCACCTCGACGGCGATCGCGTACGCGTCCGCTTCCGGACGGTCCAGCTGGGCGTACAGGGTCTGCTTCCCCATCGCCTTGCTGGCCCGGCTGCCGCGGGTCGCGCGGGCGAGCAACTCCGCCACCGCCTCGTCCAGCGAATCGTCCGGGACCACGCGGTTGACCAGACCCCAGTCCAGCGCCGTCGCCGCGTCGATCACGTCGCCGGTCAGAGCCAGTTCCATCAGGCGTTTCCGGCCGATCGCGCGCGCTACCGGGACCGCGGGCGTGTGGCAGAACCAGCCGCCCTTGCCGCCAGGGAGGGCGAAGCCCGCCGACTCCGCCGCGACCGCAAGATCGCACGACGCCACCAGCTGGCAGCCCGCGGCGGTCGCCAGGCCGTGGACCCGGGCGATCACCACCTGCGGCACCGATTCCATCGTCCGCATCAGCGTCGTGCACAGGGTGAGCAGCTCGCGTACCCCCATGAGGTCGCGGGAGGCGACGTCGCCGAAGTCGTGTCCGGCGGAGAACACCGGCCCCGCGCCGGCCAGCACGATGCCGGTCGCGTCGGACTCACCAGCCTCGCGGAACGCGGCCAGCAGTTCGCCGAGATGCTCGCCGGACAGCGAATTGCGCCGCGCCGCGCGGTTCATCGTGATGGTGACCGTGTCCCCGTCCCGCTTCACGAGGATGTGCTCGTACTCGCCCATGCCCCGACCGTAACCCCGCCCGGCGGCATACGGAAAGTACGCCGATAGGAATCCGGACCGACGCCGACCTCCGCCCGCAGCCGGCGGCGCAGGTTCGCGGCGCTGCCGAGCCCGGCCCGCTCGGCCACCCGGGCGACCGGCAGGTCCGTGGTCTCCAGCAGCCGCCGCGCGTGCTGCACCCGCTGGACGAGAAGCCACCGTCCCGGCGTGCTGCCGGTCGCGGCGGCGAACTCGCGATGGAAGGTCCGGGGGCTCATCCCCGCGTGCTCGACCAGATCCGGCACGCCGATCTCGTCGGCGAGCCGAGTCGTCGTCCAGTCCATTGTGGACGCGATACTCGGCCGGGAAGCGCTGGCGGGCAACGGAGCTTCCGCATACTGCCGCTGACCGCCTTCGCGCACCGGCGGCATGACCAGACGCCGGGCAAGACGCGCGGCGACATCCGCACCATGGTCGCGGCGCACCAGATGCAGGCAAAGATCGAGACCGCCGACGACGCCCGCAGAGGTGAGCACGCCGTCCTTCTCGGTGTACAGCACGTCGCGACGGAGATCCGCAGCTGGTGCCGCCGTCGCGAGTGCGTCCAGGTCGCGCCAATGCGTGGTGGCAGGCCGCCCGTCGAGCAGCCCGGCCGCGGCGAGCGTGAAGGCCCCGGAGCAAAGCCCGGCGACCGTCGCACCGGCACGATGAGCCCGCCGAAGCGCGGCCTGAGCAGCGGCGGGAACTTCCGCCAGCGGATCGTCCCGTCCCGGGGAGAGAACCAGGTCGCAGTCGCCGAGCCCGGAAAGACCATGCGTCGCAACGACTTCACCGAACGGCGACACGCGCGTCCGCCCTCGCCCGGGCGCGCACACGCGCACGGTGAACGGACCGATGCCGCTGTCGGTGCGATCCTGCGCCCACACCTCCGCGATCACCGCGAGGTCGAACATCCGGCTGCCGGGCAGGAGCAGCACCCCGATCGTGTGCATGGCAGAAAAGTACCGCATCGCGCGTCTTATGCCACTCCCCGCGGCGCGCTCCCCCGGACAGAATCGAGCCATGACTACCGCACTGCTGCTGATCGACGTCCAGCAAGGTTTCGACGACGCCGCGTTCTGGGGTCCGCGCAACAACCCCGATGCGGAGGCGAACATCAAGGCCCTGCTGCGGGCTTGGCAGGACCGCCACGACCCGGTCGTGCTCGTGCACCACGATTCGATCAAGCCCGATTCGCCTCTCCGGCCCGGGCAGCCAGGCAACGACTTCAAACCCGAACTGGCCGGTGCGCGCCCGGACTTGGTGTTCGGCAAGAAGGTGAACTCGGCTTTCCTCGGCGACGTCGATCTCGACGGCTGGTTCACCACCCGAGGCATCACCAGTTTCGTCCTGGCCGGAATCCAAACCAACTTCTGCTGCGAAACCACCGCGCGCATGGGCGGAAACCTAGGCTACGACGTAACTTTCGCCCTGGACGCCACCTTCACCTTCGACCTCGCAGGCCCGGACGGCACCACCCTGACCGCCGAAGAACTCTCCCGGGCAACCGCGACGAACCTGCACGGCGGCGGCTTCGCGACCGTCAAGTCCACCAAGGAAATCCTCACTCCCGATCGATGACGGCACGCAGGAATTCCTTCGTGCGCTCATGCTCCGGAGCGGTGAACAACCGGTCCGGCGGCGCGTCCTCCAAGACCTGACCGCGGTCGAACATCATCACCCGGTCCGACACCTCGCGCGCGAACTGCATTTCGTGCGTCACGCACAGAATCGTGATGTCCGTGGTGGTCGCGATCTCCCGGAGCACCCGCAGCACTTCAGCGACCAGCTCCGGGTCGAGCGCCGAAGTCACCTCGTCCAGCAGCAGAACCTCGGGCCGCATCGCCAGCGCGCGGGCGATCGCGACGCGCTGCTGCTGGCCGCCGGACAGCTGCGTCGGATGCGCGTCCGCTTTGTCGGCGAGCCCGACCAGTTCGAGCAGTTCGGTCGCCCGCCGCACGGCGTCCTCCCGGGACAGTCCGAGCGCGCGGACCGGGGCCTCGGTGATGTTCTGCAGCACCCGCATGTTCGGGAAGAGGTTGAACTGCTGGAAGACCATCCCGATCCGGCGGCGCATGCCGCGCAGGTACTTTTCGTCCGCCGGAACGAGTTTCCCGCGGCGGGGCATGTGGCTCAGCGGCTGGCCGCCGACCTCGATCATGCCCCCGTCGACCTTCTCCAGGGTCATCAGCAACCGCAGGATGGTCGTCTTGCCGGAACCGCTCGGCCCGATCAGCGAGACGAACTCCCCTGGCGCGACCGTGAAATCCAGTTCGCGCAGGACGGTGTTGTCGCCGAATTTCTTGACCACCCGGTCGAAGCGGATCATCGGTTCATCTGCTGAGGCCAAAACGACGCTCCAGGAATCGCACGAGCAGGGAGGCCGGATAGCTCAACACGAGGAAGAGCACCCCCGCCAGGGTGAGGGGTTCGACGTACCGGAAGTTCAGGGACCCGACCTCGAACGCGGCCCCGGCGAGGTCGAGCACGCCGATCGCCAGCAGCAGCGGGGTTTCCTTGAACATCGAGATCGTGTAGTTGCCGAGCGCGGGCAGCACGCGCGGGATCGCCTGCGGCAGGATCACCCGCAGCCAGGTGCGCGCCCGTGGCAGGCTCAGCGCCACCGCGGCCTCCCACTGTCCTTTCGGGACCGCCTCGATCCCGGCGCGGTACACCTCGGACGTGTACGTCGCGTAATGCAGGCCGAGGCCGACCACTCCCGCGGTCAACGGCGAGAGCGTGAGCCCGAACTGCGGCAGCACGAAGAACAGGAAGAACAGCTGCACCAGCAACGGAGTGCTGCGCACGAACTCCACGATCAGCCAGATCACCCAGCTGACCGCCCGGATTCCCGACCGCCGCAGGATCGCGAAAACCAAACCCAGCACGTACGCGAGAAGCGCGCCGAGGACGGTCGCCTCGAACGTCACCAGGAGCCCCTTCAGCACTGAAGGGAGCACCGTCCACAGATAAGCCCAGTCCCAGCTCATGTGCCCGCCCCGCTGAGCACTGCCCGCCGCCGCGCCGGTGCCCGGCCCACTCGCGCGGCCGCCCGCCGTTCCAGCACCTTCATGCCGCTGGTGATCAGGATCGACAGGACCAGGTAGAACACCAGCACGATGGTCCAGATCAGCGCGGCCTGCCCGGTGAAGCGCGTCACCAGGACCTGGCTCGCCTGATAGGTCATCTCGGGAACGGTGATAAAGGTGAGCAGAGCGGTGCCCTTGAGCAGCTGGATGAACAGATTCGTGAACGGCGGCACCATGTCGACCAGCGCCTGCGGCAGGATCACGCGCCGCATCCGCTGCGCCGGCGTGAAGTTCAACGCGATGCAGCCTTCTCGCTGTTCCCGCGGCACCGACTGCACCGCACCGCGCACGATCTCCGCGCCGTACGCGCCGAAGTTCAAGCCCAGCACCAGAATGCCCGACCACAACGGCAGGATCTGGAAGCCGGTGAGCACCGGCAGCGCGAAGTAGATCCAGAAGAGCTGGACCACCTCCGAGGTCCCGCGCCACACCTCGACGTAAATCCGCGTGATCGCGCGCAGCCACGCGAACCGCGACAGCATCGCCAGCCCGGCCAGGAACGACAGGACGCTGGCGACCAGGATGCCGCCGACCGTCGCCTCGACCGTCAGCAGCAGTCCGTTCGCGATCGTGGAGACGAACAGTCCGAAGTGGTCGAACATCAGCCCTCCACCGCCGTCAGGAACCCGAGCAGAGCTGCTCGGTCGTGACGTCGGCGGGCGGCAGGTTGTCCTTGGTGAAGCCGAACGGCTTGACGATCTCGAGCCACTGCCCGTTCTGGTGCAGTTTCGCCAGCTCGGTGTTGAACGCGGTCACCAGATCGCTGTCGCTCTTGCGGAACACGAACCCGCCCGCCTGGATCTGCTTCTTGCCCTGCACTACCGGCACGAAGCCGTTGGTGACTTCCAGCGCGGCGCCCGGATTCTGCTTGAGCAGCGCCTTGAGCGAGATGTCGGTGAGCGCGCCCGCGTACGCGCGGTTCGCCTGCAATGCCTGCAACATCTGCGGTTGGCCGTCGTAGGTTTGCAGCTGGCTGTCCGGAATTCCGGTCGCCTTGGCCACCTGCTGCTCGACCGTCCCGGACAGCACCGCGAGGTTCACGCCCTTCGCCTTGATGTCCTCGAAGCTCAGCACCTGCTTCGGATTGCCTTTGGGCACCAGGAAAGCCGTCGGGGTCACGTAGTCCACCGCGGAGAACGCGGCCTGTTTGCACCGGCTGGGCAGGATCGCCATCCCGGCCGCGACCATGTCGAACTGCTGGGCGGCGAGAGCCGGGATCAGCTGTTTGAACTCGACCTGCGTCGCTTCGACCTTCGCGATGCCGATGTTCTTGAACACCGCCTTGGCGACTTCCGGCGATTCGCCGGTCACGTTGCCGCCCTCGGTGTAGCCGTAAGGAATCTCGCCGGCGATGCCGACCTTGATCGTGCCCGCCTTTTTCGCCCGCTCCAGCGCGCTGCCGCCGCCCTGCCCGCCCGACTGGGGCGCCTGGGTGCACGCGGCCGCGAACGCGGTCCCGCCCAGCACCACCGCTCCGGACGCCGCCAGCCGGAAGAAGTCCCGGCGCTTCCATTCGTCGTGAACCATGTCTGCGGCCCCTTTGCCCTGATCGGGTCACGCATCCGTGACCTGCGATTTCCGGTCACAACCGGCCAGGGACCCCACCCGCGAAGCTGGCGGCAGTGACGCCGACAAGGATCGAACGTAGGTCCCGGTCGCGGCATGGTCAAAGAATCTCTTGTGCCCGGTCGGTTCTGTTATCGATTAGAAACGCTCAACCGCGCGCAGTTTTCCGCGAAACACTCAAATGATCATTCGGAAAACCGCGCCAGACCAGGGAATCTTCCCGCGCGCGGTCGTCCACAAAGGATGAGAAAACCGAATTCCGCAGACTTCACGGTCCGGTAACGATGACTGGCTCGCCGTGCGAAAACAAGCAATTCGGGATCGCTCGAAAATGCGGCATTGTTAGTCAATTTCCAGCGCCGCCGCACCGCCGGGAGCCTGCCGCCGGCCACCGTGACCTGCGTCACAGCTGCCAGCAACCCCTGGTGATCGCCGCACTACACCCTCATCACGAGGATGTGGGTTACTCACCACCAAGCAGGCAGACCACGTCAAGCTCCGACACTGCTTCGGGCCGGCAGCGCGAAACCTATCCCTCGGCCAGCCCGTGCCGCTCGCGGACCAGTTCCACGATGCCCGCCATGATGTCGGTCAGCTCGTAATCCTTGGGCGTGAACACCCGCGCGATGCCGCGTTCGGTCAGCAGCGCCGCGTCGTCCGGCGGGATGATGCCGCCGACGATCACCGGGATGTCGCCCGCCCCGGCGGCGCGCAGGCCGTCGACCACCAGCGGCACGACCTCCAGATGCGACCCGGACAGCACGGACAGCCCGACCACGTGCACGCCCTCCTGCACCGCGGCCGCGACGATCTGGTCCGGGGTCAGCCGGATGCCCTGGTAGATCACCTCGAACCCGACGTCCCTGGCCCGCACCGCGACCTGTTCGGCGCCGTTGGAGTGCCCGTCCAGACCGGGTTTGCCGACGAGGATGCGCAGCCGCTCCCCCATTTCGGACTCGGTCCGGCGGACCAGTTCGCGGACGCGCTCCAGCGCCGGATCGCCCTGCCCGGCGGCCGACGCCGCGGAAACCCCGGTCGGCGCCCGGTATTCGCCGAACACCTCGCGCAACGCGCCCGCCCATTCGCCGGTCGTCACGCCCGCCCGCGCACAGTCCACAGTGGCCTCGAACAGATTGTCCGAAGTGGACGCTTTGGCTTTCAGCGCGGCGATCGCCTCAGCCACCGCGGCGTTGTCCCGCTCCTCGCGCCACTTCTCCACCGCGGCGACCGCGGCCTTCTCCACCGCCGGGTCGATCGTCTCGATCGCCTTCGCGCCCTCCGCCTGCAACGGCGACGGCTCAGTGGTCTCGAACTTGTTGACCCCCACCAGGATCCGCTCGCCGTTCTCCATCCCCCGCCGGTACTCCGCGAGCGACGAAACCAGCTGCGACTTCATGTAGCCGCTCTCGACCGCGGCCACCGCACCGCCGAGATCCTGGACCCGCGCGATCTCCTCGCGCGCCCCGGCGACGATCTCGTCCACTTTGGCCTGAATGACGTGCGAACCGTCGAAAATGTCCTCGTATTCCAGCAAATCCGTCTCGAACGCGAGCACCTGCTGCATCCGCAACGCCCACTGCTGGTCCCACGGCCGCGGCAACCCGAGCGCCTCGTTCCACGCGGGCAGCTGGATCGCCCGCGCCCGCGAACCGCGCGACAGCGACACCGCCAGCATCTCCAGCACGATCCGCTGGACGTTGTTCTCCGGCTGCGCTTCGGTGAGCCCGAGCGAGTTCACCTGCACGCCGTACCGCAGCCGGCGCGCCTTCGGGTTCTCGACGCCGTAGCGGTCGCGCGTCAGCTCGTCCCACAGCTGCGTGAACGCACGCATCTTGCACATCTCTTCGACGAACCGGACGCCCGCGTTGACGAAGAACGAGATCCGCGCGACGACCTTCTCCATGTCGGCCTGGTCGACCTGGCCGGAGTCGCGCACCGCGTCCAGCACGGCGATCGCGGTGCACAGCGCGTACGCGACCTCCTGCGTCGGCGTCGCGCCCGCTTCCTGCAGGTGGTAGCTGCAGATGTTGATCGGGTTCCACTTCGGCACGTGGTGCACGGTCCACGCGATCATGTCGGTGATCAGCCGGAGGCTCGGCCCGGGCGGGAAAATGTAGGTGCCGCGGGACAGGTACTCCTTGATGATGTCGTTCTGCGTGGTGCCGGTGAGCTTGGCCAGCACCTCGTCGACGTCGCGCCCCTCGGCTTCGGCCTGCTCGCGAGCCACCGAGACGTACAGCGCCAGCAGCCACATCGCGGGCGCGTTGATGGTCATCGAGGTGTTCGCCTCGGCGAGCGGGATGCCGTCGAAGAGCTGCCGCATGTCGCCGATGTGCGACACCGGCACGCCGACCTTGCCGACCTCGCCGCGCGCGAGCACGTGGTCCGGGTCGTAGCCGGTCTGCGTCGGCAGGTCGAAGGCGACCGACAGCCCGGTCTGCCCCTTGGCGAGATTGCGCCGGTACAGCTCGTTGGACGCGGCGGCGGACGAATGACCCGCATAGGTGCGCATCACCCAGGGCCGGTCGCGCTCGTGGTCGGTGGGGTACGGCACGGTGCACCTCTCTTCGCCGAGACGACCGCCCGAGTGTACCCGCCGGTAACTTAATCGGCGGAGTGGATTCGGCCACGCCCGGGTGACGTTCCGGGCCGGACGACCACCACCCCGCGGTCGAGGTCGACGGTACCCAGCGGCGGCGCTCCCTGCGCGTCTTCTTCGAGAGTCATCTCCGCCGAATCCCGGTGCTCCAACTCGTTGCGCTTGGTGCCGTAGAGGAACGCGGTGACCTCGTCGAGGTACGTCGAGGACAGCCGCGCCTTGAGCCGGGACGGCTTCCTCTTCCGCCGCAGCTCCCACCCGCCGACCATCAGCAGCACGATGGCGGCGATCGGCAGCGAGAGACCGAGCCAGGTCATCAACATGTCCTACCCAACGGCCGGAGTGCGCCGAGCGTTCCGGGCGATCAGGTCGGCGACCCGGGCGGCGTCTCGGACGGCCATCAGCTCCGGCAACATCGGATACCAGGCAGGCCGGGAGCGAAAACCCTGGTCGCGCAGGCACTCTCGGACGGTGGGGTGGAAGTCGATCGTCCCGGTGCCGTCGCCGTGGTCGCGCACTCGCGGCGGTCGGAGATCGGAGAGCTGGACCCAGCGGAATTCGATGCCGGGCGGCGAGTCCGACACGAAAATCAGCCTGCGGTCGGTGACGAGATAGGTCGTCACGGCGATGAAGCCGCGACGTTCTCGATTGCGCTCGTGCCCGCTGCCGAGAACCATGCTGAGCACGACACTCCAGCCGAGTATGACCCCGTAACTCAGGTTGAGAGTCGCGGTCAGCCCCGAAGCAGCGACGATCACGATCGCCACCACGACGTAGTAGTGGTAATCGCGATAGCGCCGCACATACCGCTGCGGCCGTCCGGACCAGAGAAGTTGTTCGTCTTCGGCCAATGGATACACGGCACCCTCCTCGCTCCCGAGAAGTGCACGCCGCCCGTTTCGCCGGGGTTGCCCGACTGGCCGGAATTATTCGGCACCGCAGACGAACGCGACAGGTGCTACCCCACGGCCGAGGCACGCCGGAAGATCAGGTCGGCGACCTGGGCGGCGTCTCGGACGGCCATCAGTTCCGGCAGGATCGGGTACCACACGGGCCGCGACCGGTAGCGCTGGTCGCGCAGCCACTCGCTGACCGTGGGGTGGAAGTCGATCGTCCCGGTGCCGTCACCGTGGTCGCGCACTCGCGGCGGTCGGAGAACCGCGAGCTGGACCCAGCGGACCTCGACACCGGGCGGCCACTGCGAAACGAAGATCAGCCTGCGGTCGGTAACCAGGTAAGTGGTCCCGGCGATGAAGCCGCGGCGCTCGCGGTTGCGTTCGACGGCAAAGCCGATCATCACGCCGGCGACGGCATTGCACCCGACCATGCCGCCGTAATCCAGGCCCGACGTCGCTGCGAGCGCCAAGCCGCCGACGATCACGATCGCCACCACGACGTAGTAGTGGTAATCGCGGTAGCGCCGCACATACCGCTGCGGCCGCCCGGACCAGAGCAACTGTTCGCCTTCGGCCAATGGATACACGGCACCCTCCTCGCTCCCGAGAAGTGCACGCCGCCCGTTTCGCCGGGGTTGCCCGACTGGCCGGAATTATTCGGTGCCGCAGACGAACGCGGCAGGTGCTACCCCACGGCCGGAGCACGCCCGGAGATCAGGTCGGCGACGTGCTCTGGATCGTCGATCGCGATCAGCTCGGGCACCATCGTCACGAGCGGCGACTCCGCCCGGAACTGCAGGTCGCGCATCCGAAGGCCCAGCGGAGCCCCGAATCCGACGGTGCCGGTGCCGTCGCCGTGGTCACGCACCCGCGGCTTCCCCAGGTCGGGAAGCAATACCCAGCGGAACTCGATGCCGCCCGGGCGGTCGGCGACGAAGACGACGCGGCGATCGGTCACCAGGTAAGTCAGGCCCCGGAGCAGCGCCTTCCGCCGCCGGTTCCGCTCGGAACCCAGCCCGAGCGTCATGCCGAACAAGACCGGCCACACTGCGAAGACGGCGGGATCCACGTCGAACCGCACGACAGCGATGACGCCGAGCGCGGCCATCGCTCCGAAGCCCACCGCCGTGACGACGTAAATGTGATAGTCCGCGTATCGGCGGGGAAACCGTTGAGGTCGCCCGGACCAGAGCAGTTGTTCGTCTTCCGCCAGTGGATACACGGCGCCCTCCTCGCTCCCGAAGAGGGAACGCCGTCCGGTTCGCCCGGGTTGCCTGACCGGACGGAAGCATTGTGACGGAAATCCGCGAGACGGCGGCCGATCCGGGATCTACCGTGGTCAGACGTGACGTGGAGCGGGTACGGCAGTTATCTGGTGATCGTGGTCCTCATCGTGCTGGCGCCGGGGCCGGACACGATGGTCATGCTGAAGAACGCGCTGTCCGGCGGAGCGCGGGGCGGTTTGCTGGCCACGGCGGGCATCTTCGCCGGCAACGCGGTGCAGGGCACCGCCGCGGCGCTCGGGCTCGGTGTCGTCATCGCTCGCTCGCAGCCGGTGTTCCTCACGCTCAAGTGGCTCGGCGCGGCATACCTCCTGTTCCTCGGCTTCCAGGCGCTGCGCGGCGCCTGGCGCGGCAACTACGACGCGGTCGCCGACACCCAGCGCAAGCGCGCCAGCGGCTTCCGGCGGTGGCGCGAGGGGTTCCTGTCGAACATCACGAATCCCAAGGTCCTGGTGCTCTACCTGTCGGTGCTGCCGCAGTTCCTCGACCCGGTGCGCACGACGACCTGGGACGCGCTGGTGCTCGCATACACGGTCGCCGTGCTGGGCACCATCTGGCTGCTGGTCCTGCTGTTCTTCGTGCACCGGGTCCGCGAGTGGCTCAACCGCCGCAAGGTCCGCCGCGCGCTGGACGGGGTGACCGGCACCGCGCTCGTCGGGTTCGGCGCGGCGCTGGCCCTCGAGTCCTGAGCCGGGTTCAGAGCACGTCGTCCAGCCAGTCGTAGATGCGGCCGTTCGCGAGCCGCATCGCGCCGATGTGGCAGTGCGCCTCCGCGCCTTCCTCCGAGGTGAAGTTCAGCAGCTTCTTCGGGCCGCTGATCCGGTCGTACAGCTGCTGCGGCTGACCGGTGAAGAACAAGTCCTCCGGAGCGTCGCAGATCAGCGCCGGGCACGTGATGCGCTCGGCTACGCCGTCGTCCAGGTGGTATTCGAGGTACTTCGCGAGGAACTCCCGGTCGGTCGCACCGCCCATCACGTAGCGGCCGTGGCTCAGCGCCCAGCGGACGGTCGGGTTCTGCTCCTTCGCGGCAGCCAGAACGGCGTCCAATTCGGCGTCCTCAGGAGCGTTGGCCCGGCGGATCGTCTCCGCACGGTCCCACGGCAACTGCTCCAGGAAGGCCGCACCGGCGTCGAAGAGCCCGTCCACCGCGACGACGGCCGACAGCCGCGGCTCGAACGCGGCGGCGCGCGGCGCGAGCATTCCGCCGAGACTCCAGCCGATCAGGGCGACCTTCTCCGGAACCACGTCCGGGAGCGCGAGGGCGTAGTCGAGCACCTGGCTGACGACGTGTTCCCAATCCGGGCGGAACTTCAGCCCGTCGCGATGGACGGCGCTGGGCTGGCCGGGGCCGTCGAAGGTCAGCACGTGGTAACCGCGTTCCTGGCCCGCTGTCGCGCCCATGAAATGCAGGTCCTCGGCGCTGCCGTCGAAACCGTTGTGCACCACCAGAAGCGGCTTCGGGCCGTCACCGGGAGCGCGGTAGAAGTAGCCGCGCAGGACGTGGCCGTCGTAGGGGATTTCGATCGGCTCGACGTGATCGATCGTCTCCACGGCACGCTGGAAAGACTCGACGTTGCGCTCGTAGGCGTAGTTGATCCGCGGGTCGTCCGGGTTGCCGTGCAAGAAAAACTCGGCGCGGCGGTAGTACGTCGAGGCGCGCAGGTACGCGTCTCGCGCGCTGATCGGGTGCATGGTGGCGGCTTCGGCGTAGAGCCGCTCGGCACCGGCGAGCCAAGCGTCGTGCCAGCTGTCGTAGTCACCGGACTTGATGTTCGACGCGATCGAGACGACCTCGCCGAAATCCGCGCCTCCGTAGGCGATCTGGCCCAGCGCGATCAGCGTTTCGAACCAGAATTGCGGGTCGTCCTCGAACAGCAGCGGCTTCATCGGATCTCCTCTTTCGCGAAGGTGCGGAAGTCACGGGCGGGTCGTCCGGTGACCCGCTCGACGGTGTCGGTCACGCGGTCCTCGGCGCCGCCGCGGATCGCCTCGTCCAGCAAGGCGAGCATTTCGGCGTACGACTCGGGCAGGCCGTCGCGGACCAGGAAGTGCTGGTACTCGCTGGTGGAAACCGGTGCGTGCACGACTGGATGGCCGAGCTGTTCGCCGACGATCTCGGCGGCCTCGCCGTAGCTGAGCGCGCGCGGGCCGGTGATGAGGTGGTCGGTGTTGTGCGGTTCCGAGTCGAGCAGCGCGCGAACGGCTACCGAGGCGATGTCGCCGGCATCGACGAAAGCGACCCGGGCGTCGCCGGTCGCGGTGACGATCCGGCCCGCGCGGGCGCTGTCGCCGACCGGGTGCCCGGGCAAGAAGTTCTGCATGAACCACGACGGGCGCAGCACCGCCCAGCCCGGCTGACGGCGGACCAGGCCGGGCAGCCCGCCCACCACCGGGGTGCGCTCGTCCACGGCGGACGAACTGAGCAGGACCACCCGGACGTCCGGCGCGTGCTTGAGGAACTCCTCGACGAGCGGTCGCGGATCGGCCGCGACCGGGGCGATCAGGTAGACCGCCGAGACCCCGTCGAGCGCCGGACCGTACGTCGCGGGTTCGTCCCAGTCGAACCGGATCTGGCCTGGCCGAACCGGATTCCGGGTCGCCGCGCGCGGCCGCACGCCGGCGGCTTCGAGACCGCGCACGACGCGGCTGCCGGTGGTGCCGGTCGAGCCGAGCACGAGAACGTCAGACACCCGGCACCCCGAGAACGTCGGCCACCGCGAGCGGGCTCCAGTAGTCGCGGTAGCGGCGGATGAGGCCGTCGCGGACGGTCAGCACCACGATGTAGCGCAAGCGGTACGGCTTCTGCGTGGCGACCGCGACGCCGGCCAGCTCGAACTCCGCGATCGAGACCTCCGGGTCGGTCGTCTGGTGCACGGTCTTGGCGGCGACCTCGCGGATGTCGAGCAGGTTCGGATAGTCGCGCAGGTAGTCGGCGAGGGCGGCGCGGCCTTCGAGGCGCTCGGGCCGCCCGGGCGCGGCGAACGGGAATTCGGCGACGGCGTCCTCGGCGAACAACTGCACGAACCCGGCCATGTCGTGCCGGATCAGCAGGTCGAGCGCGTGATCGATGAGTGGCATGAAGCTCTCCTCAGGAATGGACGAGACGGTATCGTCTCGACCACAACGTACACGGGACGGGACCGTCCCGTCCACCCGCTAGACTGACCGGCATGACGACCCGCCGGACGCCGACCGGAGCTGCCGTGCTGCAGCCCGAGGTCACCAACGCCATCACCGAGGCCGTGCTCGACGAACTCGCCGAGGTCGGTTTCGGGAGACTGTCGATGGAAGCGGTCGCGAAACGCGCGGGGGTCGGGAAAAGCGCGCTGTACCGGCGCTGGCCGTCGAAAGACGAAATGATCGGCGCGGTCGTCGCGGAATTCAGCGTGGCGCGCGCGGTGGACCCGGACACCGGGAGCCTGCGCGGCGACCTCCGGGCGACGCTGGACGCGCTCTACGAATGGATCACGCACCCGCGGTTCTCGCGAATCCTGCCCGGGCTGATCGCGGAAGCCAGCCGGAATCCGGAAATGGCCGCGTTCTCCCGGGAAGCGATCGGCGGCCCGCGCCGGGCGATCAGCCGAGCCGTGTTCACCCGGGCGATCGAGCGCGGCGAGATCCCGGCGAACACCGATGTGGAACTGGCTCAGGACATCGGCGCGGGAATCATCTACTGGCGGCTGATCGTGCGCGGGGTTCCGGCGGGGGAAGGGTATTTGGATCAGGTGACGGATCTGGTGGTGCGGGCGCTGAGCGCGTAGCGGGAAAATGCTCGTGAGCGGCTACGCCGGCGAGAACCGGCATAACCGCTCACGAGCAGTCGCTCAAGCCCGCTCCGGCTCCCCCGTCACACGCTCGATCCGCGCGCCCAGCCGGTTCAAATTCTCCACGAAATGCGGATACCCGCGGTCGATGTGGAAGACGTCCCACACCTCGGTCACGCCGTCCGCGCACAGCCCGGCCAACACGAGACCCGCCCCGGCGCGGATATCCGACGCCCACACCGGCGCGCTCGACAGCTTCTCCACGCCCCGGACCACCGCGTGGTGGCCGTCCGTGCGCGCGTCGCCGGACAGCCGGATCATTTCCTCGATGAAGCGGAACCTCGCCTCGTACACGTTTTCCGTGATCATCGACGTGCCCTCGGACACCGCCGACAGCGCGACCGCGAACGGCTGCAGGTCGGTGGCGAAACCGGGGTACGGCAGCGTCACCCAGTCGACCGCCTTCGGACGTTCCGGCTGGACGACGCGGAAACCCTTGTCGTCGAAGGTGGTCACCTCGGCGCCCGCCAGGCGCAGCTTGTCCAGGACCAGGTCGAGGTGGTGCGGGTTGACGCCGCGGACGGTCAGGTCGCCGCGGGTCATCGCGGCGGCGAAAGCCCAGGTCGCGCCGACGATGCGGTCGCCGATCACGCGGTGTTCGGTCGGGTGCAGCTGGTCCACGCCGTGCACGGTGAGCGTCGAGGTGCCCGCGCCCTCGATCTTCGCGCCCATCTCGGTCAGCATCGTGCAGATGTCGGCGATTTCCGGTTCGCGGGCGGCGTTGTCGATCACCGTCGTGCCCTCGGCCAGCACCGCCGCCATCAGGATGTTCTCGGTCGCGCCGACGCTCGGGAAGTCCAGCCAGATCTGGGTGCCCACCAGCGTTTCGGCCTTCGCCACGACGCAGCCGTGCTCGATGGTGCTCGTCGCGCCGAGTTTGCGCAGGCCGTTCTGGTGCATGTCCAGCGGACGCTGGCCGATCGCGTCGCCGCCGGGCAGCGCCACGACCGCCTGCTTCAGCCTGCCGACCAGCGGGCCCAGCACGCACACCGACGCGCGCAGTTTGCCCATCGCCGCCGAATCGGCGCGGTGCGACAGCTCGGCCGGCGTGGTGATGCGCGCCGTGTCGCCCTCGATCTCCACCTCGCAGCCGACGCTGCGCAGGACGTCGGCCATCAGCGGGACGTCCAGGATCTGCGGGCAGTTCGTGATGGTCGTGGTGCCCTCGGCCAGCAATGCCGCGGCCATCAGTTTCAGCACGCTGTTCTTGGCGCCGACCACGTCGACCTCGCCGACCAGCCGCGCTCCGCCATGCACGTCGAAGTGCTCGCTCATGGCCGCCAATCATGCCCTCTCGCCCAGTTTTGCCCGAACCCGGGCCGGTAGAGTCGGGCTCATGGTGGTTCGTATCAACCGGGTCTACACGAAGGTCGGCGACAACGGCACGACCGCGCTCGGCGACGGCTCCCGGGTGCCCAAGACCTCCGCCCGGCTGTCCGCCTACGCCGACACCGACGAGGCCAATTCCGTGCTCGGCCTGGCGATCGCGCTCGGCGGGCTTCCCGACGAGGTCGCCGGCGTGCTGCGCCGGATCCAGAACGACCTGTTCGACGTCGGCGCGGACCTGTGCCTGCCGATCCAGGAAGACCCGCCGTACGAGCCGCTGCGCATCACCGAGGCGTACCTGGAACGGCTCGAAGGCTGGTGCGACGAGTTCAACGAACGCCTGCCGAAGCTCACGTCGTTCATCCTCCCGGGCGGCACCCCGGGCGCGGCGTTCCTGCACCAGGCCCGCACGGTCTCCCGCCGCGCGGAACGGTCCGCCTGGGCGCTGATGGAGGCCGAGCCGGACACGTCCAACCCGATCGCGGCCAAGTACCTGAACCGGCTCTCGGACCTGCTGTTCATCCTCGCCCGGCTGGCCAATCCGGACGGCGACGTGCTGTGGCAGCCGGGCGGCTGAGCGCACCACATTGCTGTCGGCGCCGATCCGGGCGGACCTCCCGCCAGGGCCTCGAGCCGCAACGTCTGCCACCAGCACCCGAAAAGCACAAAACCGGGCCCGCCACCGCGTTTCCACGGTGGCGGGCCCGGCCGAAAAGTCACGAAGCCCGCGGCAGCCTTCGCCCCGGCGGAGCCGATTCGAGCCACGACAGGAACCCGGTCAGCGCACCCGGTCCCATCGCGATCTCGATCGCTTCCTGGGCCGAGGACTCGCAGCGCAGCACGGTCGAGCCCTCAGGCACCGCGTACGCCTCGGAACCGGACGGATCCCGCCGGTCCGCGATCTGCATGCTTTCGCGCTGGAACACGCGGTCCGGGCCGGTGCGCAGGCTCCAGACGCGGTACCAGACGAATTTCTCGCCCTCGTACCGGCCGAGCCCGAGATGCCAGCTCGAACGGGGACTGTCCGGGCTCCACCGC
The DNA here is from genome assembly GCF_014174495.1 of Amycolatopsis echigonensis. Lineage (GTDB taxonomy): Bacteria > Actinomycetota > Actinomycetes > Mycobacteriales > Pseudonocardiaceae > Amycolatopsis > Amycolatopsis echigonensis. The sequence continues at coordinate 46,273 of NZ_JACJHR010000032.1, read as the reverse complement.
AGCGCCACGCTGACGCCGCCGCCGCGCCGCATCCGGATCCACCGCTGGCCGTACCAGCCGACCACGACGACAAGCACGATCAGGAGCACTAGCACCACGACAGCGATCTGCACGGCCGGCTCCTGCCCGTTCTCGTCCGGTCAGACCGACTGTCCGGTCGCGCGGAGCTGGGCGGTGGCCCTCGTCCGCTCGGCCTCGTCGCCGGTGCTGAGGGCTGCCTTCGCGGCCGCCACGTCGATTTCGTCGGACAGTTCGGCGCTCTCCGCGAGCACGCTCACCCCGGTCGCGGTGACGGACAGGAAGCCGCCGTGGACCGCGGCGGTCAGCACGTCGCCGTCCGTCGTGTTCACCTTCACCACGCCACCCTCGACGAGCTGGCCCAGCACCGGCTCGTGTCCGGGCATGATGCCGATCTCGCCCTCGGTGGTCTGCGCCACCACGAAGGTGGCGGTACCCGACCAGAGCCGGCGCTCGACGGCAACCAGCTCCACGGACATCTCAGCCACGTAGCACTCCTTCGCTCGGGGTGTCACCACCGAGTGTAATAGGTCTTGCTTCGGTTACGAGAACGGCGGGGGCCTGTGTCCACAGTGGACAGTGCCCCCGCCGGTCTCACGCACTCACTTGCCGGTGATCTCGCGATACTTCTTCTCGAGGTCCTCGAGACCGCCGATGCCCAGGAACGCCTGCTCCGGGTAGTGGTCGAAGTCGCCCTTGGTGATGCGGTCGAACGACTCGATGGTCTCGGCCAGCGGCACCGTGGAGCCCGGGATCTGCGTGAAGGCCTCGGCCACCAGCATGTTCTGGGACAGGAACCGCTCGATCCGGCGCGCCCGCTGCACGGTCAGCTTGTCCTCTTCGGAAAGCTCGTCCATGCCGAGGATCGCGATGATGTCCTGCAGCTCCTTGTACTTCTGCAGGATCCGGATGACCTCGGAGGCGACGCGGTAGTGGTCCTCGCCGACGATCGCCGGGTCGAGGATCGTCGACGTCGACGCCAGCGGGTCCACCGCCGGGAAGATGCCCTTCTGGAACACCGACCGGGAAAGCTCGGTGGTGGCGTCCAGGTGGGCGAACGTCGTCGCCGGGGCCGGGTCGGTGTAGTCGTCCGCGGGAACGTAGATCGCCTGCATCGAGGTGATCGACCGGCCCCGGGTCGAGGTGATCCGCTCCTGCAGCTGGCCCATCTCGTCCGCCAGCGTCGGCTGGTAGCCCACGGCCGAAGGCATGCGGCCCAGCAGGGTCGACACCTCGGAACCGGCCTGGGTGAACCGGAAGATGTTGTCGATGAACAGCAGCACGTCCTGGTTCTGGACGTCGCGGAAGTACTCCGCCATGGTCAGCGCGGACAGCGCGACGCGCATACGCGTGCCCGGCGGCTCGTCCATCTGGCCGAACACGAGGGCGGTGTCGTTGATGACGCCGTCCTCGGACATCTCCAGGAAGAGGTCGTTGCCCTCACGGGTGCGCTCGCCGACGCCGGCGAACACCGACGTACCGCCGAAGTTCCGGGCGACACGGGTGATCATTTCCTTGATCAGCACCGTCTTGCCCACGCCCGCGCCGCCGAACAGGCCGATCTTGCCGCCCTGCACGTACGGGGTCAGCAGGTCGACGACCTTGAGGCCGGTCTCCAGCATCTCCGTCTTGCCCTCGAGCTGGTCGAAGGCGGGCGGGTTGCGGTGGATGCCCCAGCGCTCGAGGTCCTCGCCGTAGCCGGGCTCGTCGAGGCACTCGCCGAGCGCGTTGTAGACGTGGCCCTTGACCTTGTCGCCCACCGGGACGGTGATCGGGCCGCCGGTGTCGGTGACCTCCGCGCCGCGGACGAGGCCGTCCTGCGGCTGCAGCGAAATCGTGCGCACGAGGTTGTCGCCGAGGTGGGCGGCCACCTCGAGCGTCACCGTCTTGCGCAGCTGCTCGAAGTCGATGTCGACCTTGAGCGCGTTGAACTGGTCGGGAACGGAACCGCGCGGGAACTCGACGTCGACGACCGGCCCGGTCACCGAGACGATGCGCCCCTTGGCGCGCGGGGCTTCAGTACTGGTCATCAGTCATCACTTCCTGCTGCGGTGAGCGCGTTCGCGCCACCGACGATTTCGGAGATCTCCTGGGTGATCTGCGCCTGCCGGGCCTGGTTCGCCTCCCGCGTCAGCGTGTTCACCAGGTCGTTCGCGTTGTCCGACGCGGCCTTCATCGCCGTCCGGCGGGCGGCCAGCTCGGACGCCGCGGACTCGAGCAGCGCCGAGTACAGCCGGGTGTTGATGTACTTCGGCAGCAGCGCGGCGAGCAGCTTGTCGGCACTCGGCTCGAACTCGTAGCTCGGCAACAGACCGGCCGGCTTCTCGTCCTCGCCGTCGGAGTACTCGACCTCGAGCGGCGCGACGCGCTTGGCGACCGGGCGCTGCGTCAGCATCGACACGAACTCGGTGTAGACGACGTGGATCTCGTCCACGCCGAGCGTGCCGTCCGGGTTGCCCGACGCGTCGTCCACGCCCGCGTTGAAGGACTGCACCAGCGTCTCGGCCGCCGCGACCGCGTCCGGGTAGGCGGGCTGGTCGGAGAAGCCCGTCCAGCTGCCCGCCACCGGGCGGTTGCGGAACCGGTAGTAGTTCAGGCCCTTGCTGCCGGTGGTGTAGACGTCGACCTCCTTGCCTTCCTTCTTCAGGAGGGCAAGGAGCTCTTCGGTCGCCCGCAGCACGTTCGAGTTGTAACCGCCGCACTGGCCCTTGTCACTGGTGACGACCAGGACGGCGGCGCGCTTCGGGTTCGGGCGCTCGACCAGCAGCGGATGGTCGAGGTTGGCCGCCGCGCCGGCCAGCGCCGAGAGCACCTTGGTGATCTCGTCCGCGTACGGCCGGGAAGCGGCGACCTTCGCGCGCGCCTTGGTGATGCGCGCGGTGGCGATGAGTTCCATCGCCTTGGTGATCTTGCCGATCGACTTCGTCGCCTTGATGCGCGAGCGAAGCTCCCGGAGTTGTGCGGCCATGGGCTACCAGCTCACTTCTTCGGGGCGGGCTTGTTGACCTTGACGGTCTCCTGCCCGACCTTCTCGGCGTCCATCGCGTCGGCGTTCGACTCGAGCGGCTTGCCCTCGGCGGTGGTGAACTCCTTCTTGAACTCGTTCACCGCCGCGATCAGGGTTTCGCGCGCCTCGGGCGAGAACTTGCCGGTCTCCCGGATCGAGACGAGGGCCTCGTTGTTCTTGCGGCGGGCCGAGTCGAGGAACTCCTGGTTGAACCGGCGCACGTCCTCGGTCGGGACCGTGTCGTAGTGGCCGTTCGTGCCCAGGAACACCGTGGCGACCTGCTCCTCGACCGGGATCGGCGAGTACTGCGGCTGCTTGAGCACCTCATACAGCCGGGCACCGCGCTCGAGCTGCGCCTTCGACGCGTCGTCGAGGTCCGAGGCGAAGGCGGCGAACGCCTCCAGCTCGCGGTACTGCGACAGGTCGATCCGGAGCGAGCCCGCGACGTCCTTCATCGCCTTGACCTGCGCGGCGCCACCCACGCGGGAGACCGAGATACCCACGTCGATGGCCGGGCGCTGACCGGCGTTGAAGAGGTCCGACTGGAAGAAGCACTGGCCGTCGGTGATCGAGATGACGTTGGTCGGGATGTAGGCCGACACGTCGTTCGCCTTGGTCTCGATGATCGGCAGGCCGGTCAGCGAGCCGGCGCCCAGCTCGTCCGACAGCTTCGCGCACCGCTCGAGGAGACGGGAGTGCAAGTAGAAGACGTCGCCGGGGAACGCCTCGCGGCCCGGCGGGCGGCGCAGCAGCAGCGAGATCGCGCGGTAGGCGTCGGCCTGCTTGGTCAGGTCGTCGAACACGATCAGGACGTGCTTGCCCTCGTACATCCAGTGCTGGCCGATGGCCGAGCCGGTGTAGGGGGCGATCCACTTGAAGCCGGCCGAGTCGGAAGCCGGGGCCGCGACGATGGTGGTGTACTCCATCGCGCCCGCGTCCTCGAGCGCCGACTTCACCGAGGCGATCGTGGAGCCCTTCTGGCCGACCGCGACGTAGATGCAGCGGACCTGCTTCTTCGGGTCGCCGGTCTCCCAGTTGGCCTTCTGGTTGATGATCGTGTCCACCGCGACCGCGGTCTTGCCGGTCTTGCGGTCGCCGATGATCAGCTGGCGCTGGCCGCGGCCGATCGGGGTCATCGCGTCGATCGCGGTGATGCCGGTCTGCAGCGGCTCGGACACCGGCTGGCGCTCGACCACCGAGGCGGCCTTCAGCTCCAGCGCGCGGCGGCCGGTGGTCTCGATCTCGCCGAGGCCGTCGATGGCCTGGCCGAGCGGGTTGACGACCCGGCCGAGGTAGCCGTCGCCGACCGGCACCGACAGGACCTGGCCGGTCCGCTTGACCTGCTGGCCTTCTTCGATGCTCTCGAAGTCGCCGAGGATCGCCGCACCGATGGAGCGCGCGTCCAGGTTCAGCGCCACGCCAAGGATGCCGCCCGGGAACTCGAGCAGCTCGTTGGCCATGGCCGAGGGCAGCCCTTCGATGTGGGCGATGCCGTCAGCGGCGTCGGCGACGACGCCGACCTCTTCGCGCTCCACCGAAGGGGCGTAACTCGAGACGTAGTTCTCGATCGCGTGGGCGATCTCGTCCGAGGAGATCGTCAGCTCCGCCATTTCGTTCCCGCTCTCGCTTCTCTTCTGTCCAGTGTGCAAAGTCTGTAGTGCCGCTCAGGCCCGGCTCAGCGTGCGGCGCACCGCCGCCAGCTGCCCGGACGTGCTGCCGTCGATGACCTCGTCCCCGACGCGGACGACGAGTCCGCCGCCGAGGTTCGGGTCGATCTCGACGTGCAGCGCGATCGGCCGCCCGTAGATGCCGTCGAGCTTGGTCCCGAGAAGGGCCCGCTGCTCGTCGGTGAGCGCGTTCGCCGAGGTCACGTACGCGACCGAGCGCTCGCGCCGCTCGGCGGCCAGCGCGACCAGCTTGTCGAGCACGTGGCCGATGCCGCGCCCCTTGGCGCGCTGCACGGCCTGCTCGACGAGGGTCTCGACGACCGCGTCGACCTTGTCCGCGAACAGCCCGCGGACCAGGGTCCGCTTCGCGTCGGCGGGAGCGGCCAGGTCGGACAGCGCCGCCTCGAGTTCCGGGGCGCCCGCGACGATCCGCGCGACCTGGAACAGCTGAGACTCGACGGTTTCGATGTTCCCGGCCTTTTCGGCGGCGGTGAGCAGCGCCGAACGGCCGACCGACTCGAGCCCGTCCACCAGCTCGCGGGGACTGGACCAGCGGCTGCCCGCCACGGTGTCGAGCACCTTCAGGGCCTGCTCGCTCAGCTTTCCGTCGAACAGGCGGCGGACCAGGCCCTGGCGGCTCTCCGGCGCGACCGAAGAATCGCCGACCGCGCGGCGCAGGCCGATTTCGCGGTCGAGGAGGTCGACGACCGAGAGCAGCTCTTCCCCGACCTTCGCGGGGTCGGTACCCGCTCCGGCCAGCACCTCGCCGAGCGCCCGCTCGGCGAGGTCGAGCGCTTCACGGCTCGCAGCATGCAGCGTCATCTCTGGTTACTTCCCCGCTCCGTTAGTAGCCCCGGCGGTGTCCAGCTCCGCGAGGAACCGGTCGACGGTGCCCCGGCGGCGCGCCTCGTCCTCGAGCGACTCGCCGACGATACGGCCGGCCAGCTCGACGGCGTTGCGGCCCATCTCGGCCCGCAGCTCGGCGACGATCTGCGCCTTCTGCGCCTGCAGCTGGGCGTGGCCCTGCGCCACGATCCGCTGGGATTCGGCCTCGGCCTGCTCCCGCAGCTCCGCCTTGATCTGCTCGGCTTCGAGCCGGGCGTCGTCGCGGATCTTCGCGGCCTCGGAACGGGCGTCCGCCAGCTGCGCCTTGTACTCCGACAGCGCCTTCTCGGCCTCTGCCTGAGCCTTCTCGGCCTTCTCGATCCCGCCTTCGATCTTCTGCGCCCGCTCCTCGTACGCCTTCTCGAAACGAGGGACGACGTACTTCTTGAGCAGGAAGAGCAGGATCAGGAAGGCGACGATGCCGAGGATCAGTTCCGAGATGTTCGGAACGATCGGGTTCTCTGATGCGAGCACCACTTGGGTCTTCAGCACAACGTCTCCTTAGCGAGAGCGGACGACTCAGGCGGAGGCGATGAAGTAGATGACGATACCGATCAGCGCCAGCACCTCGGTGAGCACGAAGGTGGCGTAACCGATGCCCTGCAGCTTGCTCTGGGCTTCCGGCTGACGCGCGGTGCCGTTGATCACCGCGGCGAAGATCAGGCCCACACCGATGCCGGGGCCGATCGCGCCCAGGCCGTAGCCGATCGCGGCGAGGCCCTTGTTGAGGTTGATGGTCTCGGCGGCGGCCTGGGCCAGAACGATGTTGCTCACGTGCGTTTCCCTTCACTTCGGTCCGCGCACTCACGCGGATCGGGGTCTGTAGGTGTTCTCAGTGCTCCGACGCCAGCGCGGCGCCGATGTACCCCGCGGACAGCAGGGCGAAGATGTACGCCTGGAGGACCTGGATGAAGGCCTCCAGGAACGTCAGGCCGATGGCGAAGAGCCATGCCACCAGCGACACCGGCTTCAGCGCGATGCTCGAGGTCTCGGTCAGCAGGAAGGTGCCGCCGAGGGTGAAGACCGCCAGGATCAGGTGCCCCGCGAACATGGCCGCGAAAACACGGATGGCGAGCGTGAGCGGGTTGAGGAAGAACTTCTCCGCGAACTCGATCAGCGCGTACAGCGGGAGCACCGGGCCGGGGACGCCGGCCGGCGCGAGTTCCTTCTTGAAGTACCCGCCGAGGCCGTGCTTCTTGATCCCGACGTAGTGGTAAACCGGGTAGACCACGAGCACCGACAACGCGATCGGGAACCCGAACCGCGCCATGGTGGGGAACTGCAGGAATGGGATGACCCCGTAGAGGTTGTTCAGCAGGATGAAGGTGAACAACGCGAAGATGACCGGAACGAAGCGCTTGAAGTCTTTCGAACCGATCTGCTCGCGGGCGATGTTGTTGCGCGCGAAGTCGTAGATGGACTCGGCCACGAACTGGCCTTTGCCCGGGACGACCTTCAGCTTGCGCGTCGCCAGCAGGAAGTACCCCGCGATGATGATCACCGAGAGCACCACCAGGAGCATCGGCTTCGTGACGAAGCCGAACAACGGCGGCAGCTCAAAGCTTTCGGCGCCAGGGGGCGCGAAGGTCGCACCCTCGGTCAGTACCAGCGCGGCCACTGGGCTCCTCCCGGTTCTCCCGGCCGGCGTTCACTCCGCCGGGGGAATCGTCACGATCTGGACTTAACGTACCCGATACGCATCGGGACGCCGGAGGCGGCGGGTACCCGCCGTGCGCGGAGCCGATCTGCCGGTCCGTGCACGAGGGAGGTCTCGCGTGAACACTGCCCTGCGGTCTACTTCGGACCAGCGTTGAGATGAGGCGGAACCATCCGGTCGCCACACTGCTGATCGCGGTTCGTCGTCGGGAGTGCGCGGCCGAGGCCGCCACCCATGACGCGGACCATACCAGCAGGTAGATCAGTGCCGTACAGGCGTACTCCTAACCCTCCGAATGGTCCAGGACCTAGGTCCCGAATCCGGCTGGGACCCTAGTCCCGAACCCGTCAATGCGAAGCGGGAATGATGGTCGGGATACGCGCTTTGCGGAATGCCGCGAACTCCGCGGCGGCGGCCACGAGAATGGCGACGATCATCGTGATCCCGAGCGAAAGCGGGTGCAGCACGGTGACGCCCTTGAGCAGAGTGAGCGCGAGGAACAGCAGGATGACCTTGGCCGCGTAACCGCCGAGAGCGATGAGCATCACGAGCGAGGGGTCCTGTCCGGCGGATACCTTCATCATGCCCAGCGTCGACAGCGAGGCGATCATCGCCAGCACGCCGCCGACCAGGGCTCCGAGGAAGCCGTGCAGTCCGTTGAGGACGGTGAAAAGCACAATGCAGACCAGGATGAACGGCGGGGTGAACAGCAGCGAGGCACGCGTCATCGAGCGAGCGAGCTGGCGCACCGGAGCGGCGTGCGGGTTCTCCGGAGCGGTGGCCTGAGCCGCTGCCTGGGACGTCTCGGGCGTCTCGGTGTCGCTCACTGCATTCGCTCCTCGTTCGGTTCGACCCGCCAGTATAGACCGCCCGCGACCTCAGACGCCGTGCCGGTGCCGGGAACGCAGCCGCGGCACGAGGGAAACCAGCACCGCGACCACCAATGCGGCACCAATGGCCCAGAACACAACCGGACTGTCGAAAATCGTGATAGAGACCGCGCCGAAAGACAGAATTCCGGCCCACAAATAGATCAACAGCACCGCGCGCCGTTGCGAATGGCCGATTTCCAGCAACCGGTGGTGCAGATGCATTTTGTCGGCGGCGAACGGGCTCTGCCCGCGCCGCGTGCGCCGGACGACGGCCATCACGAGGTCGAGCACCGGCACGAAAAGCACCGCCACGACGACCACCAGCGGGGACAGCAGGGCCAGCGCGTCCGAGGCGGAGAACCGCGTGTAGTTGACCCGTCCGCTCGCCGACGTGGTGGCCCCGGCGAGCATCAGCCCGATCATCATCGATCCGGAGTCGCCCATGAAAATTTTGGCCGGCTGGAAGTTGTACGGAAGGAAACCGAGGCAGGCCCCGGCGAGGGCGGCGGCGATGAGCGCGGGCGGGTACGAGCCGAAGTCACCGCCCGCGTTGTCGAGCAGGCCGAGCGAGAACACGCAGGTGGCCGTCGCGGCGATGAAGCCGAGGCCGCCGGCCAGCCCGTCGAGGCCGTCGACGAAGTTCATCGCGTTGACCATCACCACGACCATCACGACGGTCAGCAGCGCGCCCTGGTTCTTGTCCAGGACCAGCACCGAGCCGATCGAATCCCCGTTGCCGCCCCACGGCACCCAGAACGACACCCACTGCACGCCGAAGATGACGAGAATCCCGGCGCACATGACCTGTCCGGCGAGCTTCGTCCACGCGTCGAGTTCGAACCGGTCGTCCAGGATGCCGATGAGCGAGATGACGCCCGCCGCGAGCAGCACGCCGACCGCGTCGTAGGAGACGTCGAAACCGTGGCTGAGCGCGGGAAGCTGGTGCGCGAGACCCATCGCCGCGGCGATCCCGAGGTAGATGCCGACGCCGCCCATCCGCGGGATCGGCTTGACGTGCACGTCGCGCGCACGGGGATTGGCGATCGCACCGATCCGGATCGCCACCCGGCGCACGACGCCGGTCAGCAGATAGGTCACCGCGGTCGCGGTCAGCGCGACGAGCAGGTACTCCCGGATCGGGAGAAGTCCTTGGACTACAGGCATGACCGCGTCACGCCCGCCGGGAGGTCGGAGTCACCGCGCCACGCTACCGCGCCCGCGTGCGGTCGCGGTGAACGGCAGTCACTTGCCCGGCTCAGTCCAGCGTCTCCTCGGCCACGCCGAGCACCTCGGCGATGGCGGCCTTGGTGACCGCGCCCTCGCGCAGCACCACGGGCTTGTCTCCGGTGAGGTCCACGATGGACGACGCCACCGCTTCGCCGCTCGACCCGCCGTCGAGATACACCGACACCGAATCGCCGAGCTGCTCCCGCGCGTCCTCGACGGTCGAGGCAGGCGAACGCCCGGAGACGTTCGCGCTCGACACCGCCATCGGGCCGACGTCGCGCAGCAGTTCGAGCGCAACCGGGTGCAGCGGCATCCGCAGCATCACCGTGCCGCGGGAGTTGCCGAGATTCCACTGCAGACTCGGCGCGTGCGGCAGCACGATCGACAGATCGCCCGGCCAGAACGCCTCGATGAGCGCCCGCGCCTGCGGCGGAACACCGAGCACCAGACCGTCCACAGTGGACCAGGAACCGACGAGAACGCCGACCGGCATGTCCGGGCCGCGGTTCTTCGCCCGCAGCAACGCCTGGACGGCGCCGGAGTCGAACGCGTCGGCGCCGATGCCGTACACCGTGTCCGTCGGCAGGACGACCAGCCGGCTCGACCGCACGGCGGCAGCCGCCGCGGACAGGCCTTCGGCTCGGGACTCGCGCTTGCCGCAGTCGTAGACCGCACTCATGACGCGAAGCCTATCCCCCGGCGCGGAGGTTCCCAGAGCGCCCCGAGATGGGGTGCGCATCCGCTCCCACCGAGGTCCGTGAAGGGCTCCTCGAGGGAATCTCATTCCGCCGAGGAGCCCTTCACGGGCTTCCGCGCTGCGGAGAAAACCGCATTGGGGACATCTCGCCAGCGGCCGAGGGAACGGCGGCCCAGCGGGTCACCGATCAACTGCCGTAACTGGCCTGCTTCACCGCGAACACGTTCCGCTTCCCCTGCCCCTCCTGTAGGGACCACAGCAGATCCGCGTCCTTCGGATCCTCCCAGTACGAGATGCTCTCCCCGCTGCTCACCCAGGCGTGCGTGGCCGGGCCCGCGGTCGGGGTCCAGTAGTAGAACTGCTGCGCGGACGAGGGGTGGTGGTCCGGGAAAGAGCGGCCTCAGCCCAGCCGGCGGGCGGTGACGAACCGAGCGCGCCCGCTGTAATCGGGGTGGTCCTCGACGCCGGTCAGCACCCGCCGCGCGCGCACCAGGGCCGGGACCGCCGAACCGTGGGTGTCGTCGTGTTCGATCGCCAGCCCGCCGCCTGGGCGCAGCAGTCGCGCGCCGGCCGCGATCGCGTGCCGGATCACCGCCAGGCCGCTCTCCTCGGCGAAGACCGCGCGCGCCGGGTCGTGTTCGCCGACTTCCGGCGGGACCGGCGTGCCCTCCGGCACGTAGGGCGGGTTGCACAGCACCAGGTCCACGAGACCGTCGAGTTCGGCGAACATCGTCGGGTCGGCGATGTCGCCGGAGTAGAGCCGGATCGGCGTGTTGCCGGCCGCGCTGTGCACGTCGGCGTTGTGCCGGGCCCAGGCGAGCGCCTGCGGGTCGACGTCGACCGCGTAGACCACCGCGTCCGGACGCTCGTGCGCAATCGCCAGCGCCAGCGCGCCGGAGCCGGTGCACAGGTCGACCACCACCGGGTATTCGCGTCCCTGCAGGAACTTCACGCCCCATTCGAGCAGCAGTTCGGTCTCCGGCCGCGGGACGAACACGCCCGCGCCGACGTTGACCGTGATGTTGCCGAGCGCGGCCCAGCCGGTCAGGTACTGCAGCGGGATCCGTTTGGCGCGCTGCGCGACCAATTGCCCGATCGCGTCGATCACCGGCGGGTCGACCAGCGGCACCATCGGCAGCCTGCCCCGGTCGATGCCGAGCACGTGCGCGGCGATGAGATCCGCGTCCGACCGCGGCGATTCCACGCCCGCCTCGGTGAGGATCCGGGTGGCCTCCATGATGGCCAGGCGCAGCGGCTGCCGATTCACTGGTCGTCCTTCACTCGTCGAAACACCCCCCGGCGGGGGTGCTGCCCAGCGTATCGACCCCCGGCCGCGCGGGCCTCACGCCTGGCCGAGATACCCGGACAGGACTTCGCGCCGCTGGGCGAGATCCCCGATCCGGCGCTCCACCTCGGCCAGTTCCCCGCGCAGCCTGCGCACCAATTCGGGACACAGGTCGAGGTGCGCGGCGGGACCGCTCGCGCAGTCGAGCATCCCGGCGATCATCTCCGTGGTCAGGCCCGCGGCCAGCAGTTTCCGGATCTGCCGCACCCGGACGACGGCCTCCTCGCCGTACACCCGGTACCCGCTCGTGTTGCGCGCCGAGTCCAGCAGCCCCTGCTCGCCGTAGTACCGCAGCAGCCGCGGCGCGACGCCGGTGCGTTGCGCGAGTTCGCCGATCAGCATCCGATCTTCCCCTGCTTCTGGCCTTCACACTGGTGTCAATCCTTAACGTCGCGAACATGACTGAACATTTCGCGCCCCTCGTCCTCGGACAGGGCCCCGGCCTGCTGCTCGCCCACGGCGCGGGCGGCGGCGTGAAGGCCAACTTCGGCCCGCTCCTGGACGACCTCGCCCGCACGCACACCGTCGTCGGGGCCGACTATCCGGTCGCGGGCGGCACGCTCGACGAACTGGCCGACGGACTGGTCGCGACCGCCGTCGAAGCCGGGGTCGGGAAGTTCACCGTGCTCGGTTACTCGCTCGGCACGGCCGTCGCGGTCCGCGCGGCCACCCGGCATCCCGACCGCGTCACCGGGCTCATCCTCACCGCGGGTCTCGCCCGGCCGGACGCGCGGACGGAGCTGGCGCTGGACCTGTGGGCGCATCTGCTGGAGGGCGACCGCACCCTGCTCGCCAAGTACCTGCTGCTGGTCGCCGCCAGCGAACCGTTCCTCGCGGCGCTCACGCCCGACCAGCTCACCTCGGCGGTCTCCGAGTTGGCGGCGTCGGTGCCGGCGGGCACGGCGAAGCAGGTCGAACTGGTCCGTTCCGTCGACACCCGGGCGGAACTGGCATCGATCGCCGTGCCGACACTGGTGATCGCCACGACGCTGGACTCCCTCGTGCCGCCACGGCATTCGCGGGAACTGGCCGACGGGATTCCCGGCGCGGACCTGGTCGAGATCGAGTCCGGGCACGGCATCGCCGACGAAGCGCCGGAAGCCTGGCTCGCCGCGATCCGGAAGGCGCTGCGATGAGCCGCCAGGTTGTCTTGCCGAACGAGTCGCCCGACCTGACCCCGCGACGCCTCGCCGACCTGGCCCGTCTGGCCGAGGAGCTGGGGTACGAATCCGTCTGGCTGCCCGACCACGTGCTGCCGCCGGAGCCGTTCGGCGAGGTCTTCGGCGGCGTGTACGAGCCGCTGGCGACGCTCGCCTACCTGGCCGCGGGGACCGAACGCGTGCGGCTGGGCACGTCCGTGGTGATCGTTCCGCTGCGCGAGCCGCACCTGCTGGCGAAACAGGCCGCGACGATCGACCGGCTGTCCGGGCACCGGCTGGTCCTCGGCGTCGGGGCGGGGTGGAACGAGCCGGAGTTCGCGGAGATCGGCGCGGATTTCTCTCGCCGCGGCGCGACGCTGGACGAGACGCTCTCGCTGCTGGACCAGCTGTTCACCACCGGCCGGGGCCGGGACGGCGGGTATTTCGAGCCGCGGCCCCACGACCGGATCCCGATCCTGGTCGGCGGGAACTCGGCGGTCGCACTGCGCCGGGCGGTCCGGGCCGGGGACCAGTGGCTCAGCGCGGGCCTCTCGCCGGAGGCTTTCGCGGAACGGGCGGCGAAACTGGACCAGCTCGACCCGGAGCGGCGCGTGCGGCGGATCGCCCGCCAGCAGTTCGACGAGAAGACCGCCGTCGAGACCTACCGTGCGTATCGGGAGGCGGGCGCGGACGCGGTGGCGGTGCACTTCGGAGGGGACGAGGGCTACGAGGAGCGGATGGCCGCGTTCGCGGCGGCGACCGAGTGAAGTCTCGTGAGCGGCGATCCCGGCGAGAACCGCGATCGCCGCTCACGACGCCCGGCACCCCAAGGCCGTGCCGCGGACCCCCTCTAGACTCGCCCGGTGAAGTCCAGGGATCTCCGCTTCGGCCTCGGGGTATTCGTCGCCTCGCTCGGACTGTTGCTGCTGCGGTTCCTGGTGCCGCGCCCGATCGGCATGGCCGACAACGGCGACGGCTGGCGGTTGCTGTGCCAGCTCGGCGGGCGGCAGCTGGACCGGCCGTCGGAAGGGTTCGTCCGGTTCAGTTACGGGTCCGCGCCGCCGTGCGACTCCGCGTACGTCTCGAGCCAGGCCTGGCTCGACTGGGCGGCGGGCAAAATCGGCGCGCTGTTCGGTGCGTCCGGCGTGCTGAACCTGCTGGTGCTCGGCGTGCTCACCTGCGTGCTGGTCGCCGGCGCTATCACGGTCACCGTGCTCGGCCTCGACCTGAACCGGCGAAACCGGCTGATCGCCACGGTGTTGCTGCTGCTCGTGATGGGCGACTCGGCGTTCTTCGGCTATTTCGCGTCGGTGCTCAGCGAAGGCGCGGCGTTCCTCGGCATCCTGCTGATCTGCGGCGGCCTGTTCCTGGTGCACCGTCCCGGAAAACCGCGCTGGGCCGGAGCCGCGGTGACTGTCCTCGGCGGACTCGTCGGGATCAACGCCAAATCGCAAACCCTGTTGCTCATCCCGCTTTTCGCGCTCGCGCTGCTGCTGACCCGCCCGTCCGGCGCGCGCGGACGGAAACGCTGGGCGCTGCCGCTGGCCGTGCTCGCGATCGTGGGCGCGGGCACCTTGGCGATCCAGTCCCAGGGCGACCCGGCCAACGCGGAATACCGCGAGGCCAACATGTACCACGCGATCTTCGACTCCATTGTGGACGGAAAGCACGACACGAAGGCCGACCTCGCCGCGCTCGGGCTGCCGGAGTCGTTCGAGCAGTACGTCGGCACCGGGTGGTGGGGCGAGCGCGCGGCCTGGCACGACCCGCTTTACCCGCGGTACAAGGACAAAATCAGCCGCCGCAACGTGCTGCACTACTACGCGACGCACCCGGGCCGGACGGCGGAAATCCTGCAGCAGGGCGGTGTCGACGCCCTCACCGCACGCCCGGAAAACCTCGGCAGCTTCGGCGAACTGTCCGGACAGCCGCGACTCTCCAAGGAGTACCGGGTGCCGGTGTTCTCCGGGCTGGCCGCACTGGTCGCGCCGCTCGGACTGTTCGTGCTGGTGCCGGTCTGGGTGCTCATCGGCTGGGCCGGGGTGCGTGCGTTCCGCCGAAACCGGCGCGAGTACGGGATTGTCGCGTTCCTGCTGGTGTTCTTCGCGGCGGGGCAGCTGGGGCTGTCCGCGCTGGGCGAAGGCATCGAAGGCGTGAAACACCAATTGCTGACGCTGTTCCCGACCGTGCTGGCCGTGGTGTTCGCGGTCCTCAGCCTGCTTCCCCGCGCGGAAACCGCACCGGAACAGACCGAGGACGAGGACCCGGCGGAGGAAGAAATCCCCGCCGCGGTCTGAGAATCAGCCCGCCTGCGCGGCGAGCCGCTCCTCCCGGTCGGCCGCGGCCAGCGCGTCCAGCACGCCGTCCAGGTCGCCGTCGAGCACCTGGTCCAGGTTGTACGCCTTGTAGTTCACCCGGTGATCGGAAATCCGGTTCTCCGGGAAGTTGTACGTCCGCACGCGCTCCGAACGGTCGACGGTCCGCACCTGCGACCGGCGGGCGTCCGACGCCTTCGCCGCCGCCTCTTCCTCGGCGATCGCCTGCAGCCGGGCCTGCAGCACCTGCAGCGCCCGCGCGCGGTTCTGGATCTGCGACTTCTCGTTCTGGCACGACACGACGATGCCGGTCGGCAGGTGCGTGATCCGTACCGCGGAGTCGGTGGTGTTGACGCTCTGCCCACCGGGACCGGACGACCGGAACACGTCGATGCGCAGGTCGTTCGGGTCGATTTCGACCTCGACCTCTTCCGGTTCCGGGTAGATCAGCACGCCGGACGCGGACGTGTGGATGCGGCCCTGCGATTCGGTCGCGGGCACGCGCTGCACGCGGTGCACGCCGCCCTCGAACTTCAGCCGCGCCCAGACGCCTTCGACGTCCGCGGACTTGCTCTTGAGCGACAGCGTGACGTCCTTGTAGCCGCCGAGGTCCGACTCCGTCGCGTCGAGCACCTCGGCCTTCCAGTTGTGCCGTTCGGCGTAGCGCAGGTACATCCGCAGCAGGTCGCCGGCGAAGAGCGCGGATTCCTCGCCGCCCTCTCCGGATTTGATCTCCATCACGACGTCCGAGCCGTCGTACGGGTCGCGCGGCAGCAGCAGTTCGGTGAGTTTCGCTTCGAGCTGCGGGATTTTCGCCGCCAGCTCCTCGGCCTCGGCGGCGAACGTCGCGTCCTCGGCTGAGAGCTCCTTGGCCGCGGACAGATCGTCGCGGGCCTCGTCCAGTTCGCGCACCGCGCGCACGACCGGGCTCAGCTCGGCGTAGCGGCGGCCCAGTTTGCGGGCCCGGGCCTGGTCGGCGTGCACCGACGGGTCGGCGAGCTCCTGTTCCAGCCGCGCGTGCTCGTCGAGCAGCCCCTTGAGCGAACTCGAATCCACTTCGCCGTCTTCCTCTCGCGAACAGGCCCGGACAGAACAACGGCGCCCACCCGGGCATGCGGGTGGGCGCCGTCGGACAAGCTACTTGGCGTCGGTCTTCTGCTGACGCTTGCCGTAGCGCTTCTCGAACCGGGCAACCCGGCCACCGGTGTCCATGATCTTCTGCTTGCCGGTGTAGAAGGGGTGGCAGTTCGAGCAGATCTCGACGTGGATCTGACCCGACTCCTTCGTGCTGCGGGTGACGAAGTTGTTCCCGCAGTTGCACGTGACGGTCGTGGTCACGTATTCGGGGTGAATACCGCTCTTCATGGTGTCCTCTCTCGTTGGCCCCGGGTCCCCGGTATGGGGTGAACCGGTGCCGGACTTCAGCGGGTCATTCTGCCAGACGTGCTGGCACGGACTGCAACACACCCCGGTGACCAGGTATTCCGCCCCCGGTCGCGACGGTGGGTAGTGAAGGCCGTTCGCATTGTACGGATTTTGTACCCGCTGGCGTGAAGCTGGCCGAGTTCGTGAATCGCTCACTTACTGGAGGTCCGGACATGCGCACGACCGACCTGCTCACCCGGCTCGCGAAGCCGGCCGCGGCACTGGCACTAGTGGCGTCCGCCGCGGTCTTCGCGCCCGCCGCGAACGCCGCCGACGGGATCACGGCGGCGGACGTGAACCCCGCCGCGGGCACGTTCTCCGAGCTGTCCGAGACCAACCTGACCGGTGCCGGCGACGGCACCCCGGCCGGCGCGGTCGCCTGGTACAAGGCGCACGCCGGAAGCACCGGATGGGAGCACTACTGCGAGAAGGCCGCGGAGAATTCCTACGGCGTCAGCGGGGTGTGGGCGTCCGCCAACGCGCACTGGGACGGGGCCAGCCCGAAGCACACGAGCGGCAAGCCGCCTGCTGGTTCCTTCGTGTACTGGAACATCAGCGCCTACGGCCACGTCGGAATCGCCGACGGCAACGGCGGTTTCTACGCCACCAGCGTCGGCGGCAAGATCGGCCACGGCAGCTCCACGAGCTACTTCAACAACTACCGCGGCTGGACTCCCGCCGCTGTCCCCCGCCGCTGAAACTTTCTGCCGCGCCACCTCCCCGGCGCGGCAGAAAGCATCCGGCCCGCCCCCGAAGCAACGGGGGCGGGCCGGATGCGTGGAAAGGAGACTCAGTCTTCGTCTCCGCCGCCGAGGGCGGTCTTCGAGACCTGCATCAGGAACTCGATGTTGGTCTTCGTCTTGCGGAGCCGGGAGATCAGCAGATCGATGGCCTGCTGGGAGTCCAGCGCGTGCAGCACGCGGTGCAGCTTGTGCGTGACGGCCAGCTCGTCCGGCGAGAGCAGCAGCTCTTCCTTGCGGGTGCCGGACGGGTTGACGTCCACCGCAGGGAACACGCGGCGCTCGGAGATCTTGCGGTCGAGCTTGAGCTCCGCGTTGCCGGTGCCCTTGAACTCCTCGAAGATCACCGTGTCCATCGTGGACCCGGTCTCCACCATCGCGGTCGCGAAGATGGTGAGCGAGCCGCCGTTCTCGATGTTGCGCGCGGCGCCGAGGAAACGCTTCGGCGGGTACAGCGCGGTCGAGTCGACACCACCGGACAGGATCCGGCCGGACGCGGGCGCGGCCAGGTTGTAGGCACGGCCCAGACGGGTGATCGAGTCGAGCAGGACGACCACGTCGTGGCCCATTTCGACCAGGCGCTTGGCCCGTTCGATGGACAGCTCGGCGACCGAGGTGTGGTCGGACGGCGGGCGGTCGAAGGTGGAGGCGATGACCTCGCCCTTCACCGACCGCTGCATGTCGGTGACCTCTTCCGGACGCTCGTCGACCAGCACGACCATGAGGTGGGCCTCGGGGTTGTTGGTCGTGATCGCGTTCGCGATGTCCTGCATGATCGTGGTCTTGCCCGCCTTCGGCGGGGACACGATCAGCGCGCGCTGGCCCTTGCCGACCGGCATGATCAGGTCGATCACGCGGGTCGTGAGCTTGTGCGGCTCGGTCTCGAGGCGCAGCCGCTCGTTCGGGTACAGCGGCGTCAGCTTGGTGAAGTCGGGACGGCGCTTGGCCTCGTCCGGCTCCAGGCCGTTGATCGAGTCGACGCGCACCAGCGGGTTGAACTTCTGCCGCTGCTGCTCGCCCTCGCGCGGCTGGCGCACGACACCGGTGATCGCGTCGCCGCGGCGCAGGCCGAACTTGCGGACCAGCGACAGCGACACGTACACGTCGTTCGGCCCGGCCAGGTAGCCCGAGGTGCGCACGAACGCGTAGTTGTCGAGCACGTCCAGGATGCCGGCGACCGGCAGCAGGACGTCGTCCTCGCGGATCTCGGTGTCCGGCGCGCCGCCCTCGGCGCGGCCGCCCCCGCTGCCCCGGCGGCGGCGATCGCGGAAGCGGCGCCCGCGGCGGCCGCCTTCCTCGTCGTCGTCCTGAGGCCGGTTGTCCCGATTGTCCTGCTGGTTCCGCTGCCGGTTGTCCTGCCGGTCCTGGCGGTTGTCCTGCCGGTTGTCCTGGCCGCCGCGGTTGTCGCGGTTGCCGTCGCGGTTGTCGCGGCCGTTGTTGTCCCGGTTGTCGCGGTTGCCGTCGCGATTGTTGTCGCGGTTGCCGCCCTGGCGGTCGCCGCGCTGGTCGCGCTGGTCTCGCTGGTCACCGCCCCGGTTCGCGCCGCCGCGACGGCGGCGGTTGCGGCCGCCTTCCTCGGACTGGCCGTCGGACTGGCCCTCGGAACGGTCGTGCCGCTCCGGGCGCTCCTGCGCGGCGGGCTTCCCGTCCTGCGCGGTCTCCGCCTTCGGAGCCTCGGACTGGGGAGCCTCCGCCTTGACCGGCTCGGCCTTCGGCTCCGCCTGGGGAGCCTCGGTCTTGGCCGCGTCCGCCTTGGGAGCCTCGGACTTGGCGCGGCGGGCGGGCTTCTCGGCCTTCTCGGCCTTGACCGGCTCGCCGACGCCGTCGAGCGGCAGCGTCTCGGCCGCGGCGGTGCGCTTCTTGCTCTTGCCCTGGCGCTCGCGGATCGCGGCGATCAGGTCCCCCTTGCGCATGCCGGTGGTCTCGCCCACACCCAGTTCTCCGGCCAGCTGGCGGAGCTCGGCGATGACCATTCCGGACAGGCCCCCGGCGCGACGCTTCGGAGCGGCCGCGGCCCCATTGGTCTCAGCGGCCGCGGCGGGGGTCTCCACGTCGCCGCTCAACAGATCGGTGTTGCTCACACATGTCCTTCCTGACCGATCCACGTTCCAGGTGGATCAGCGGACTGCCGCCGGTAGCGAGACGGCTTCTGCCTCCGATGCGGACGGCTCGCGCCCAGCCGTGCGAGACACAGCGAAGCGCCGCCAGCACAGGGTGTTTGCCCCCTCCGGACGGAGAAAGCGGAATTCGGCACCGCCGGAACCGGAAACCCGCCTGCGTCCCTCCGCCTCCCGCGTGCCAGGCGGTGCGGAATCGGCGGATCGACGAAGGATGCGGACCGGAGCCGCCGCTAAGGGCGAACAGGCCCGGCATCGGGTGCGGAAACGCACGGTGATCGAACGCCCCCGAGGGTAGACCGCGCCCTGTCCGGGTGCAACAACCACCCCCCGCGTGGCGCACGCTGCCGTCCAGCCTGTGACCAGGTCGTCACCTGGCCACCACCTGCACGCCATCGCGATCCACGGGCAATTCGGAGACGTCGAACCCTTCAACGTCCACGCCCGGCGGGAGTATTCCCGTGAGCGTGAGAGCGAGCACAGTCGGCCCTGCTCCGGAGATGGTGGCGGGCACTCCGCGGGCACGCAGCGTGCGCACGAGTCCGGTGCTCGCCGGGTACGCCTCGGCGCGGTAATCCTGGTGCAGCCGGTCCTCGGTGGCGGCCATCAGCAGTTCCGGCCGTTCGGTGACGGCCAGCACGGCGAGCGCCGCCCGTCCCGCGCTGTGCGCCGCGTCGGCGTGCGGCACCTGCGACGGCAGCAGGCCGCGGGTCGCATGGGTGGACGACTTCTCCGCCGGCACCGCGACCACCGGCCGGATCGCCGGGTTCGGCTCCACGCGTTCGGCGCGGAACCGGCCGTCCTCGGACCACGCCACCACGAGCCCGCCGAACAGGCTCGCCGCCGCGTTGTCCGCGTGGCCCTCGAACTCGGCCGCGAGCTGGAGCGCGTCGCCGTCGAGCGGACGCTCCGCCAGCGCGTAGCCCAGCGCCACGCCGGTCACCACCGCGGCGGCCGACGACCCGAGGCCGCGCGCGTGCGGAATGCTGTTGTGGCACCGGAGATGCAGCCCGGGCGGCCGCACGTCCAAGTGTTCGCAGGCCCGCCGGAGCGCGCGGACCACGAGGTGGGATTCGTCGGTCGGCACGTCCTCGACGCCGCCGGCCCCCGCGTCGAGCACCTCGATTTTCAGGCCGCCCTCGGTGACCCGCAGGTCGACCACGTCGTAGCGGGCCAGCGCGAGCCCGAGCGCGTCGAAACCCGGGCCGAGGTTCGCCGTCGACGCCGGGACCGTCGCGCGGAACCCGGGCAACGCCGTCATCGCAGGTCCAGCGCCGCCGCGACGGCCGTCGGGTCAACCGCGAGCGGTTCCACCTCGACGTTGCCTTCCAGCGCCGTCGCCGGGTCCTTCAGACCGTGCCCGGTGACCGTGCAGACCACCTTCGCGCCCTTCGGCAGCCGACCGTCCGCCGCGGTGGCCAGCAGGCCCGCCACGCTCGTCGCGGACGCGGGCTCCACGAACACGCCCTCGCGACGGGCCAGCAGCCGGTACGCCTCAAGGATCTTCTCGTCGGTGATCGCCTCGAACAGGCCGTCCGACTCGTCGCGCGCGGAGACCGCGCCCGCCCACGAAGCGGGGCTGCCGATGCGGATCGCGGTCGCGATGGTGTCCGGGTCGGAAACCGGTTCGCCGTGCACCAGCGGAGCGGCGCCGGCGGCCTGGAACCCGAACATGCGCGGGGTGTTCTTCACCACACCGTCCGCCGCGTACTCCGAATAGCCCTTCCAGTACGCGGTGATGTTGCCGGCGTTGCCGACCGGCAGGCAGTGCACGTCCGGGGCCTCGCCGAGCACGTCGCAGATCTCGAACGCCGCGGTCTTCTGTCCGGCGATGCGCACCGGGTTGACCGAGTTGACCAGCGTGACCGGGTAGTCCGCCGCGGTCTTGCGGGCGAGTTCGAGGCAATCGTCGAAGTTGCCGTCGACCTGCAGGATCCGCGCGCCGTGCAGCACCGCCTGGGCGAGCTTGCCCATCGCGATCTTGCCTTGCGGCACCAGCACCGCGCAGGTGAGCCCGGCCCGCGCGGCGTACGCGGCGGCCGAGGCCGAGGTGTTGCCGGTGGACGCGCAGATCACCGCTTGCAGGCCGCTGGCCAGCGCGTGCGTGATCGCCACGGTCATCCCGCGGTCCTTGAACGAGCCGGTCGGGTTCGCGCCCTCGACCTTCAGGTACACCTCGGCGCCGGTCAGCTCCGACAGGTGCGCGGCGGGCAGCAGCGGGGTGTTGCCCTCGCCGAGCGTGACCACGCGCGCCCCGTCGGGGACCGGAACCCGGTCGCGGTACGCCTCAATGATCCCCGGCCAGGAACTCATGCTGCCGCCTCGTTTCGGAGTTTCACCATGCTAACCAGCGAGCCCGCGGCAGGGATGTCCATGGTTCGGTTGCCCGCGGCGCTCACGCGTCTTCGCCTTCCACCCGCATCACGCTGACCACGTCGTGCACCACGTCGAGTTTCGCGATTTCGTCCACAGTGGACTGCAAAGCCGCGTCGGGCGCGAGATGGGTGACCACGACGAGGCTCGCCGTGTCGTTCGCGTCGCGCTGGCGCACCGCGGCGATGCTCACGCCGTGCGCGGCGAATGCTTGCGCCACCTGGGCGAGCACCCCCGCGCGGTCCGCGACGTCGAGGCTGACGTGGTAGCGAGTCGGCGTCTGGCCCATCGGCCGCACCGGCAGCGCGGCGTGCGCCGATTCGCGCGGGCCGCGGCCGCCGAGCACCTGGTTGCGCGCCACCGCGACGAGATCGCCGAGCACCGCGCTGGCCGTCGGCGCGCCGCCGGCGCCCTGGCCGTAGAACATCAACTCGCCGGCCGCGTCCGCTTCGACGTAGACGGCGTTGAACGCGCCGCCGACGCCGGCCAGCTGGTGGCTGCGCGGAATCATCACCGGATGGACGCGGGCGGACACCGATTCCGTGCCGTCGTCCGCCGTCACGCGTTCGCAGATCGCCAGCAGCTTCACCGTGCGGCCGAGCGTGCGCGCGGCGGCCAGATCCGACGCCGTGACGTCGGCGATGCCTTCGCGGTGCACGTCTTTCGCGGTGACCCGGGAGTGGAACGCCAGCGAGGCAAGGATCGCGGCCTTCGACGCGGCGTCGTAACCGTCGACGTCCGCCGTCGGGTCCGCTTCCGCGTAGCCGAGCCGGCTCGCTTCGTCGAGCGTTTCGGCGTAGCCCGCGCCGGTGGCGTCCATCGCGGAGAGGATGTAGTTGGTGGTGCCGTTGACGATCCCCATCACGCGGGTGATCCGGTCGCCCGCCAGCGATTCGCGCAACGGGCGCAGCAGCGGGATGGCCCCGGCGACGGCGGCCTCGAAGTAGAGGTCCGCACCGCTGGCGTCGGACGCCTCGAACAGCTCGGCCGAATATTCGGCGAGCAGCGCCTTGTTGGCCGTGACCACGGATTTGCCCGCGTTCAGCGCGGTGAGCAGCCAGCTGCGCACCGGGTCGATCCCGCCGACCAGTTCGACCACCACGTCGACGTCGTCGCGGGCCACGAGCGCCGCGGCGTCGTCGGTCAGCAGTTCGGCCGGCAGTTCCGGGTGCTTGTCCGGACGCCGCACCGCGATGCCGACCAGTTCCACCGGCGCGCCCGCGCGGGCCGCCAGCTCGCCGGCCTGTTCGGTGAGCAGCCGGGCGACCTCGCTGCCGACCGTGCCGCAGCCCAGCATCGCGACCCGGATGGGCGCGCGGTCCGCGGGAGACAGGCTTTTCGGAGACACAGGGGACACTTCTCAAACCTCCAGGCGCAGCATGTCGTCCGTCGTCTCCCTGCGCAGCAGCAGCCGGGCGGCGCCGTTGCGCACGGCGACCACCGCGGGCCGCGGCAGCCGGTTGTAACCACTGGCCATCGCGTAGCAGTAGGCGCCGGTCGCCGCGACGGCCAGCAGGTCGCCGGGAGCCAGCGTGTCTGGCAGCCAGCAGTCTCGGACGACGATGTCGCCGGACTCACAGTGTTTTCCCACCACGCGAGACAACGACGGGGTCACCGGCTCGTCGCCGTCGGCGGCGGACCGCGAGACCACCCGGCAGTCGTACACCGCGTCGTAGAGCGCCGTGCGGATGTTGTCGCTCATGCCGCCGTCGACGCTGACGTACCGGCGGGCGGTCTCGTCCCCGAGCGCGACGTCCTTGATCGTGCCCACCTCGTACAGGGTGAACGTGCCCGGACCCGCGATCGCGCGGCCGGGTTCGCCCGCGATGCGCGGCACCGGCAGCTCGGCGTACGCGCATTCCTTGCGGACGATCTCGCGGATCTGCGTGATCATCTGCGAGGGCGGCGGCGGGTTGTCCTTTTCGGTGTACGCGATGCCGAAACCGCCGCCGAGGTCGACGACGTTCATCTGGTCCAGCAGCTCCGGGCCGTGCTCCTTGGCCAGGTCCGCGAGCAGTCCGACGACGCGGCGCGCGGCGACCTCGAACCCGTCGGCGTCGAAGATCTGCGAACCGATGTGGCTGTGCAGGCCGACCAGTTTCAGCGACGGCGCGTTCAGCACCCGGCGCACCGCCTCGGCGGCGTCGCCGGAAGCCAGCGAGAAACCGAACTTCTGGTCCTCGTGCGCGGTCGCGATGAACTCGTGGGTGTGCGCCTCGACGCCGACCGTCACCCGGACGAGGACCTTCTGCTCGACCTCGTGCGCGGCGGCGATTTCGGCGAGCCGGGCGATCTCGTAGTACGAGTCGACCACCACGGTGCCGACGCCGGCCTCGACGGCCGCGTCCAGTTCGGCGACGGATTTGTTGTTGCCGTGGAACGTAATCCGCTCCACCGGGAAGTTCGCGCGCTGCGCGACGGCCAGTTCGCCGCCGCTGCAGACGTCGAGGCTCAGCCCCTGTTCGGCTACCCACCGGGCGACCTCGACGGACAGGAACGCCTTCGACGCGTAGTGCACGAGCGCCGGGTCGTCGAACGCCTCGGCGTAGTCGGCGCAGCGGGACTTGAAGTCCGCCTCGTCGACCACGAACAGCGGCGTGCCGTACGTCTGGGCGAGGTCGCGCACGTCGACCCCGGCGATCCGGACGACGCCGTCCGCGGCGCGATAAACGTTGCGCGGCCACACTTTCGCGGGCAACTGGTCGAGTTCGCCGGCACTCGCGGGCGGGAACCCGGAAGCGTCGGCATGGGGGTAGACGTCGGCGTGGCGGGGGCCCGCGGGGTGCGCCATTTCTTACATCCGTTCCGGAGCGGAGACACCGAGCAGCGACAGGCCGTTCGCCAGCACCTGGCGCGCGGCTTCGCACAGAGCGAGCCGGGCGTACGTGAGGGGGGTGGCCTCCTCGTCGCCCTGCGGGAGGACCCGGCCCACGGTGTAGAACTTGTGGTACGCGCCGGCCAGTTCCTCGAGGTAGCGGGCCACGCGATGCGGTTCGCGCATCTCCGCCGCCCGCCGCACCACCGCCGGGAATTCGCCGATGGTGCGGATCAGGTCGCCTTCAGCAGGCAGGGTGAGCAGTCCGAAATCGACGTCCGCCCCGGACCCGTCGACCTTCAGGCCGAGGTCCGCCGCGCCGCGCCGCAGCGACGACAGCCGGGCGTGCGCGTACTGCACGTAGTAGACCGGGTTGTCGTTGGAATGCTTGCGCAGCAAGTCCAAATCGATGTCCAAAGAGGAATCGACGGAGTAGCGGATCAGCTCGTAGCGGGCCGGGTCGACGCCGACCGCCTCCACGAGGTCCTCGAGCGTGATCACGGTGCCCGCGCGCTTGGACATCCGCACCGGCTTGCCGTCGCTGACCAGGTTCACCATCTGGCCGATCAGCACCTCGACCGTGGCCGGGTCGTCGCCGAACGCCGCGGCGGCCGCCTTGAGCCGCGCGATGTAGCCGTGGTGGTCCGCGCCGAGCATGTAGATGCACAGGTCGAAACCGCGGTTGCGCTTGTCCTTGAAGTAGGCGAGGTCGCCCGCGATGTAGGCCGGGTTGCCGTCCTTCTTGAGGACGACGCGGTCCTTGTCGTCGCCGTACTCGCTGGATTTGAGCCACCAGGCGCCGTCGGCGAAGTAGAGATTGCCGGAGTCCTTGAGCTGCTGCACCGCCGCGTCGACCGCGCCCGACTCGTGCAGCGAGTTCTCGTGGAAGTAGACGTCGAAATCGGTGCCGAACTCGTGCAGGCTCTGCTTGATCTGGCTGAACATCAGCTCGATGCCGATGCGCCGGAAGGTCTCGTGCCGCTCGTCCTCGGGCAGGCTCAGCGCGCTCGGCTCGGCCTTGATCACCTCGGCCGCGATGTCGCTGATGTACCCGCCGGAGTAGCCGTCCTCCGGGGCGGGCTCGCCCTTCGCGGCGGCGATCAGCGAGCGCACGAAGCGGTCGATCTGCGCGCCGGCGTCGTTGAAGTAGTACTCGCGGGTGACGTCCGCGCCCTGCGCGCCGAGCACCCGGCCCAGCGCGTCGCCGACCGCGGCCCAGCGCGTGCCGCCGAGGTGGATCGGGCCGGTCGGGTTCGCGGAGACGAACTCCAGGTTGATCCGGCGCCCGGCCAGCGCGTCGCCGCGGCCGTACTCCGCGCCCGCGGCCAGCACCTGGCGCACGAGCTCGCCCTGCGCGTCCGCGGCGAGCCGGAAGTTCAGGAAGCCCGGTCCGGCGACCTCGGCCGCGGCCACGCCGTCCGCGCCGGCGACGACCTCGGCGAGCGCCTCGGCGAACTCGCGCGGCTTCAGCCCGGCCTTCTTCGCCACCTGCAGCGCGAGGTTGGTCGCGTAGTCTCCGTGGTCCGGGTTGCGCGGGCGTTCGATGGTCACGGTCTCCGGCAGCACGGCGGCGTCGACGCCCCGTGCGGCGAGGACCTGCACGGCGGAGCTGCGGACCAGATCGGCGAGAGCGGCGGGAGTCACTCGCCGAATTCTAGGTGCGCTTCGGCCGCGCGCTTCCGGCGGTACGCGCTGGCGAGACGGCGGGCACACCGGAGGCGGATGTTCCGCTCGCCGGGGCGCCTCGCGGGTGTTCACGGTGATCGCACGCCCGGTCTCTACACTGGGCTACCGGCAGGGTCCGTCCGGATCCCTTCCCCGCTCTCACGAGGAGATCTCGGCAATCATGGCCAACGGGACCACCAGGAAGAAGGGCTCGTCCGCCTCCGCGGTGAAGGCGGCGAAGAACCGCTCGGTCGTCGCGGGCAAGCGTACGCCCTGGGGCACCATCATCGGCGTCGTCGTGGTGGTGGCCCTGCTGGCCGGCGTCATCGTCTACTACCTGCAGGCGTCCGCGCCCAAGCGCGACCAGGCGTCCCGGGACGCGGCCGCCGCCGCCTTCGCGCCGAGCGCGAGCAACCCGGACCCGTCGAAGAAGATCCCCGGCGTCGTGATCAAGCAGTACACCGGTTCGGTGCACATCCTGCCCACCGAACGGGTGGCCTACGACCAGAGCCCGCCGTTCGGCGGCCCGCACGACGGCTACTGGGCCACCTGCACCGGCGTCGTGTACCCGACCGCGGTGCGCAACGAGAACATGGTGCACTCGCTCGAGCACGGCACGGTGTGGATCGCCTACAACCCGGACCTCGTCAAGGGCGACCAGATCGCGCTGCTCGAAGCGCGCGTCAAGGGCAAGCCGTACACGATGATGTCGCCCTACCCGGGCCTGGACAAGCCGATCTCGCTGCAGTCGTGGGGCCACCAGCTGAAGCTGGACAGCGCCAGCGACCCGCGCATCGACCAGTTCATCGCCGCGCTGCGGACCAACCCGAACGGCGTGTACCCGGAGATCGGCGCCTCGTGCGACGCGCTCGGCAAGGGCATGTTCGACCCGAGTGACCCGCCGAAGTTCGACCCGAGCAAGCCGGGCAAGGACGCGAAGCCGATGGACTACAAGGGCAGCACCGGGGCGCAGAACGAGCAGGGCGGCATGCCGGGGACCCCGCCCGCCGGGCAGTGACCGTGAGCCGCTCCGAAAACCGCGCCGACGGGACGGACGGCGTCGAGACCGCCCGTTCCGCCGACGCCGAGACCGCCGAGGAGTCCGCCGCGGCGGAACGGCCCGGCTGGTCCCGGTGGGTGGTCATCGGCGGGACGCTGATCGCGGTGCTGCTGGTCGGGGCCGCGATCGGGGTCTTCGCGACGCGGCTCACCGACGGCGGCGACGCGGCGCCCGCGACGCCGGGCGCGGGGTCGGTCGAGGTCGGGTTCGCCCAGGACATGTCGGTGCACCACCTACAGGCGGTCACCATGGCCGGCTGGGCGCGCGACCACTCCGCCGACCCGGAGATCCGCCAGCTCGCGTTCGACATCGAGCGCACGCAGACCGAGCAGGTCGGGCGGATGAAGGGCTGGCTCATGCTGTGGGACCAGCCGGAGCAGGCGACCGGCGCGTACATGAGCTGGATGACCGAACCGATGGGCCACGCGGGCATGCAGATGCCGACCAGCAGCCCGGCGGGCGGCGCGCCGATGCCCGGCATGGCCACCGACGCGGAACTCGCGAAGCTGCGCACGCTGTCCGGCCGTGCGCTGGACGTCGACTTCCTGCAGCTGATGCTGCGCCACCACCAGGGCGGCGTGGCGATGGCCGAGTACGCCCAGGACCACACGAACGTCGACGCGGTGAAGGCGTTGTGCCGCAGCATGCTGGTGTCCCAGGGCGCGGAAATGGACCAGATGAAGAGCATGCTCAAGGCGCGGGACGCGCAGCCGCTGCCCGCCCCCTGATCGATGCTCCCCGACAAGCTCGTGAGCGCCTAGCCGCTCACGAGCTTGTGTATTTCGGCCGCGCCAGTTCCTTGATGTCGCCCAGCGTCCCCCACTCGTCGCGGCCCAGCCGGGACAGCGGCCGCAGCCGGTCGATCATCGGGTGGTCGCCATCGAGGACGTCCTCGTTGACCGCGAGGTGCACGACCCGGCCGAACACCACCGTCGAACGCCCGAAACCGACCGTGCTGTGCAGTTCGCATTCGAAGGCCACCGGCGATTCCGCGACCCGCGGCGGGCGGACCTTCAGGCTCGGCTCGCGGGTCAGCCCGGCCTCGTCGAATTCGCTCAGCTCCGGCGGGAAATCCGCGCCGGTGGCGTTGATCTGCTCGAACAGCGGCTCGGGCGCGAGATTGACCACGAACTCACGGGTCGCCTCGACGTTGCGCAGGGTGTCTTTCCGCCCGACCGAGGTGAACTGCAGCACTGCGGGCGCGGCCGAGGCGACGGTGAAGAACGAATGCGGCGCGAGGTTGTCCACCCCGTCGCGGGAAACGCTCGAAACCCAAGCGATGGGCCGCGGCACGACGGTGGCGGTCAATAGCCGGTAGAACGCGTTCGGGGCCAACTCTGCGGGGTCGAAGTCCTTGCGCATAGCCCCCGGTCTACCAGGACAGCTCCGCGCACCGACGGGCGCATTGCGGTCCCTCGACCTGAAGCGTCGCGTGTTTGATCTCGTAGCGGACGGACAGCAGGTCTTGCGCCTTGGTGAGCACGGTGGACTGCTCGGCATCGGCCTTCACCGTCAGATGCGCCGATGCGACCTCCATGCCTGAGGTCAGCGTCCAGACGTGCAGGTCGTGCACATCCGCGACCCCTGGCAGCGCGGCGAGTTCGGTGCTGATCTCGCCGACGTCCACGCCGGCGGGCGCGTGCTGGAAGAGGATCCGCAGCGCGCGGCGGGCGAGCGTCCAGGTGCGCGGCAGCACGAAGAGGCCGATCGCGACACCGATGATCGGGTCGGCGTAGCGCCAGCCGGTGGTGAGCGTGATCGCGCCGCTGAGCAGCACGCCGACCGAACCGATCAGATCAGCCAGCACTTCGAGGTACGCGCCGCGGACGTTCAGGCTCTCCTTCGCGCCCGAGCGCAGCACCAGGAACGACACGATGTTGGCCAGGAGACCCGCGGCGGCGGCGAGCAGCACCGGCAGGCCGGGCACCTCCGGCGGGTCGGTGATCCGGCCGATCGCCTCGACCGCCACGTACCCGGCGACGCCGAACAACAGCACCGCATTGGCAAGCGCGGCAAGGACTTCCGCCCGGTACATGCCGAACGTACGGCTGGGCGTCGGCCCGCTGCGGCGCGCGAGCACGATCGCGGCGAGCGCCATTCCGACGCCGAGAACGTCGGTGAACATGTGCGCGGCGTCGGAGATGAGCGCGAGCGAGCCGGTGGCGAAGCCCACCGCGAACTCCAGCACCATGAACCCCGCACCGACCGCGAGAGCGATCAACAGTGCGCGGACGTAGCGGCCGGACGCGCTCGCCGGAGCGGCGGTGTGCCCGTGGCCGTGTCCCATCGCTCGCCTCCCCATCGCAGTGTCGAGAGGAATATATAGTCACATGCGCATATGTGCAAAGCAGGCTAGCCTAACTTCACTCTAACGCCTGGTGAAGCGTTTCTCCCAGACCCGTTCCGCGAGGTGGGATGATCAGCGCACGAGCCGGAAGAACCCGCGGATCTGCTCGACGAGCGACGCCGGTTGTTCCATCGCGGCGAAGTGCCCGCCGCGAGGCAACCGCTCGAACCAGCGCAGATCGGTGTACTTCAGCTCCGCCTGCCGCCGCGACGGGCGGACGAGGTCGCGCGGGTAGACCGAGATGCCGGACGGCGCCGTGACGAGGTCGCCGAAGCTGCGGTAGCTCTCCCAGTAGAGCCGCGCGGACGACGTCGCGGACGCGGTGAACCAGTACGCCGAGATCGCGTCGAGAAGCTGCTGCCGCGTGACCGCGTCCTCCGGGCTCCCGTTGTTGTCGGTCCAGGCCCAGAACTTCTCTGCGATCCACGCCGCTTGCCCCGCCGGCGAGTCGGTCAGGCCGTAGCCGAGGGTTTGCGGACGCGTGCCCTGCTGCCCCGAGTAGCCCTGGCCGGTGCGCCGGAACTCCGCGGCCGCTTGCGCGCCTTCGCGTTCCTCGTCGGTCTCGTCTTCGAAGTCGCCTCGCGGCGCGGCCGCCATGTTGACGTGCACGCCCGCGACCCGTTCCCGCGCGACCTCGCCGAGCGCCCCCGAAACGGCCGAACCCCAGTCGCCGCCCTGCGCGCCGTAGCGGTCGTAGCCGAGCGAGACCATCAGCTGATCCCAAGCCGTCGCGATTTTCCGGACGCCCCAACCGGTCTCGCTCGGTTTGTCGCTCCAGCCATACCCCGGCAGCGAAGGCGCGACGACGTGAAACGCGTCCGCCGGGTCGCCGCCGTGCGCCCGCGGATCGGTCAGCGGGCCGAGGATGTCGAGGAATTCGAGCACCGAACCAGGCCAGCCATGCGTGATCACCAGCGGGAACGCGTTCGGCTCGGGCGAGCGGAGGTGCACGAAGTGAATCCCGAGGCCGTCGATCTCCTGCCGGAACTGCGGGAAGACATTGAGCCGCTCGGCGAACCCGAAGTCGTAATCCTCGGCCCAGCTGCGGCACAGCTCCCGCGCGTAAGCGAGAGGCACCCCTTGCGACCAGTCCGCGACGGTCTCCGCCTCCGGCCACCGGGTGCGCCGCAACCGCGCCCGCACGTCGTCGATGTCCTCTTCAGCCACCCTGACCTGGAACGGCTCGGCGCGCACCGCCGCCTCCCTCCGCGTCGATGATCCGACGCTACCGCGTTAAGCACCCTCCTGTGCACAGCCGGAACGGGGCATGCGCTAGGCTCTGTTCAGTCGCGCAAGCGAGCCCTCGTAGCTCAGGGGATAGAGCACTGCCCTCCGGAGGCAGGTGTCGCAGGTTCGAATCCTGCCGAGGGCACCACAAGGATGGGAACGGGAGAGATGTCAGACATGACATCCTCCTCTTTCTCGTGTTTACGCTGGTCAATGCGCTTGCTGCGGTCAAACGGTAAGATGACGGCACCGCGAGCAGCCTGCCGCACCGCTGAGACTGCGGGTCCTACGAGCGTGGCTGTGCACTTGATCTGGTTGGCGCGCTTCTGGTAGCGCACCTCAAGCCGGAGGGCTTCGAAGAGTCGCCGTGCGACGTCCTCGGGCAACTCCTCGACCCGAACCTCGCCCACGGGCAGAGCGTCAAGCAGGTCAGGGTTGACCGCCTGCTGATTCTCCTCCTCGATCTGGGCGAGCTGGACTTCGAGCTGAGATTTGCGTTCGTGAAGCTCACTGCGCTCGTCGTTGATCTCGCCGACAAGTTCCTTGGTCGGCTTTTCGAACAGCGCGAAACTGCGGACGACGTTCTTGATCATGCGAACGGTGTCGTTGATCTCGCGGCGCAGTGCGTCGATGCGCTGCTCTCGTTCCCGCTGCGCGGCAGCGCCGAGTTCGCGAGCGGCATCCCCCAGCAGGCTGCGGCGGTAGGTGCCGAAGATGTGGGCGGACAGGAACTCGTTGAGCTTGTCGACGATGGCGTCTTCGCGGATCCAGAAGCTTCCCGCGGCGGGGTGCCCCTCGGGGACGTACCCCTTCTTCGGGGCGCAGACGTAGTAGGCGTGGCCTCGGCGGGTCTTGCCGTTCATGCGGCGGCCGCAGTCGCCGCAGAACAGGTAGGTGCGCAGCAGGTAGCTGCGCTTGGTCTGGGGATGTTTGACGTTGGTGTTGTTGCCGGTGCTGCGGGAGCCGAAGCGGTGGCCGCTGACGTCCTGGGCTTGCAGCCAGTCCTCCAGGGTGACGAGAGCTTCGTGGACGGGTTTCGTGGTCCAGATCCATTCCCCGATGGGGTTGGCGCGGTTTCCTCGGGACTTGCGTCCGCTGCGGTTCCACACCATGTGCCCGGTGTACTTGGGATTGGTGAGGATGTCGCGCACGTTCGAGTAGGTCCAGCGGCCGACGGCACGTTTCGGGTCGACGGGGACGGGCGGCGGGTAGCTGGAGGGGTCGAGGTTGAGGCGGTCCGCGATGGCTTGGTAGCCGAGCCGTTCGGTGATTCGCCAGTGGTATGCCTTGCGCACCGCGGGCGCCTGGGCTGGGTCGACGTCGAGGAAGGTTTTCTTGGCGCCCTTGGCGCGCTTGGCGGGAACCGGGTGCGGTACGTGACGCGCACGGTAGCCGTAGCAGGCTTTGCCGATGTTGTACCCGGCTTCGGTGTGGGTAGCGTAGCCGTCCCAGGACTTCTCCAGCATGTCTACGACGTAAAACTCGGAGATGCTCTGCTTGACCCGCCGGGTCAACAGTTGCGTGGCAGTCTTGGGTTTTCGACCGTCCACTGTGGTCAGTTGAAAGGGCTCGTCTGCGGCAAGCAGGCGCACTCCGGCGCGCTCCAAGCGATGTTCGATGGTGGTGCCGTAGTACATGTGCCGGGCGGTGCGCTCGATCGACTCGCAGATGACATAGTCGAACCGCCGATCAGGCCGTTCGGCCTCGGCGAGCAGATCCTGGATACCCCCGTCACGCGGGATCGGGATGTCGAACTGTTCGTGCGCGCGGCCGCTTCCACGAGCGTCGAGATCCATGCGCCCGGACTCGACGTCGTAGAAATGCGCGACGATGAGGCCGCCTTCGGGAAGCGAGCGTTGCGACGACCCCAACTGGCGCGGCAAGGAGAGGGTCGGGTCCTGCATGTCCCGTGTGGACACACGGCCCAGCCATGCGAAGCGAAGAACCGTCGGCTGCGAGGAGGTGCACATCGGTTCGCAGCCCGCCGCTTTGCCGTAACGACTCCGTACGGGTCCTACGCTGCGTTGTCCAGCCCACCGACGGACCTGTTCCGGGCCTGCCATTCCGTCACCTCCCACAACACTCGTGCTTGTTCCGCGGCCAGCCGCTGAGCCTCGATTCCTTCCACAGCCCGGATTTCCGCGACCAGTTCCGGTGGTTCGTCAGGAGCCAGACGTCCGGTGGCGTCGTCGCGGCGCTCGTATTCCCCGGCCAACGTCCACACCCCCTTGTCCGCCCATATACGGGTTTTCGATCGTGAAATAGCCGGAGCCCTGGACGCGGCGGCGAATCAGCGCGGTGAGCGCACGCGCCTGCGGCAGCATCTCCAAGACCGGGTCCCAGGGCTCGGTCGCGTAAATGATCGGGACACAGTGCTGCGCGGCGAGGCGTTCGCGAGCCAGAATCTCGAACGGATCGCGCGACAGCCGCTCCGCCTTCTCGCAGACGATCAGGTCGTAGCCCGGTTCCGGAGTGGACAAAGTCGCAGCCAGCTCGCGCCACCCGCCCTCGCGTCGGGGCAGTCCCGCATCGTGCAGCATCACCGGGTCGACGTCGGCGGGCAGGTCGTAGAAGCAGTGGGTGATCACCACGCGAGGACGAAACGTCTGCTCGCACAACTGGTACTGCTGACGCAGGAGGCGCAGGGCGATCGTGTCGGTCCTGTTCTTGCGTCCGTAGAACGCCGCCCTGATCGGCTCGGACACGGCGCCGATCCCCTCGGTGGCCGTAGTCGCTGCTGGGGCGGACATGGGAATCGTGCCTCCTGGTCTCCTCGTCCCGCGCCACGCGCAAGCGCCTGTCGCTCAGCGCAAACCAGCTGGCCAGAGGGTCCAGCTGGGATGCTGCGGGCCTGGGATCGTAGCGTCGATCGGCGAAAAGCGGAGGCCCCGGACGAGTGGGCCTCGCCTGTCGTCCACGTCACACCGGCACGGGTGTCACGCTGCGCGCGGAGCCGGTTCCGTGGCCGGGTGGGTGCCGCGGGCTCGTGCTTGCTGGCGGGGGTCGTGGACGCGCCAGGCGGCGAGGCGGCAGTAGTCGCGGCTGGCATCCAGCGAGATGGCTCGCCGGCCGTGCACGGCGGCGGCTAACGCGGTGGTTCCGGTGCCGCCAAAGGGATCGAGCACCACACCGGGAACGCCGGCCGCGTTCGTGTCGGCGCAATCGCAGGCGTCGGCGAACTCGGTGGCGCGCGACAGCAGGAATTCGCGGGCGTAGCCGCCCAGTGCGGCGCGTGCCTCGGCGACGAGCTGCCCACCGGGGTGCTCGTGCCCGCCCGGACGGCCCTGGGTGTCGACGGCGCGGGGCGTGTCGTTGAGTCCCGCGGCTCGCAGCGCGGACAGGTGGGCCTCGGTCAGGCCGTGCTCGCGCACCAGTTCCAGCGCCCGCCGCGTCTGGGGCCGGGAGGTGTCCAGGCCGTAAGCGATCGGGACTCGGCGGCGGCCGTGCCCGCACGCAGTACAGACGCGTCGTGGTGACCACCCGAGGACGAGTCGCCGAGGCCATTCCACCGGAAACGACGCATGGTGCGCGATCCCGAGGTGCGGGGGCACCCGCAGGGGTTGCGGTGCGATCTCCCAGACCGATCCGGGCAGGCGGCCGTGCGGGTGCGACATCTGGCGTCGTTTCAGGGTCTGCTGTTTTGCGCCCGGGTAGTACCGACCGTCGCGTGCCGCGCGGCCAGGATGGGATCGGTGCGGTGCCACACGAACGAGACTCGGCGCGGAATGCAGAAGTCTGATGGTGTCGATAGCGCTGTAGTAGCGCGGGTTGAGCGTGAGGTGGAACCAGGTTTCGTGGCTGCGGCGGACCCGGTCGCGCACGGCCTCGGGCAGTCCGTGTGGTTTGGACCAGATGATCTCGGCGCGCAAGATCAACCCGAGTTCGTCGACGCAGCGCAGGGCGTAGCGCCAGGGCAAGCCGATCAGCGACTTCGCCGGAACACTGCGGCTGTGTGGGTCGCCGCCGTCCGGGACCTGCCCGGCACCGCGGGTTCCGTTCAGGGAGCGGCCTTTGCCGTTGTTGTAGCTGGAGTACTTGTCACCGAGGTTGACGAAGATTGACCCGGACGGTTGGAGGACGCGGATCATCTCGCGGGTACAGGCGATCAGGTTCTCGAGATAGGCACCCGGGGTGTCTTCGGCACCGAGCTGTCCGCGGTAGACGGCGTCGCCATCGCGGTAGGTCCGCAGCCCGAAGTAGGGCGGGCTGGTGACCACCAGATCGACACTGGCGTCCGGGACCGGAAGGGCGCGGGCGTCGCCGTGGATGATTTCCGGTTGAACAAAGGCGGTGTCGTCGGTCATTGCGGCCGTCCTGTGTCCGGGTCGACTGCGGTGATGCGTCGGAGTGCGAGCTCGTGGTAGGCGGGGTTGGTGTCGATGCCGGTGAAACGTCGGCCGAGTTCGCGGGCGGCGACGGCGGTGGTGCCGCTGCCGCTGAACGGGTCGAGGACGTGACCGCCGGGCGGGCATCCCGCCGCGATGCAGCGCCGCGGGATCTCGGCCGGCGACGGAGCGGGATGCCCGATACGGGTGCGGTCCGGCGGGATGGTCCACACGTTGCCGGGGTTGCGACCACGCTGTCCGTCGGCGGGTGTGCGGGGCCAGGTTCCGCGGGCGGTGTTCGGTTTGGTGCCCCGGTGGTGGGCGCGCCGGGACAGAGCCCGGTCGCCGGTGTAGGGCTGCCGGATCGCATCGAGGTCGAAGTAGTAGTCCGGCTGCGTGACGAACAGGAAGAGCATCTCGTGCCGAGTCGCGAGACGGTCGGAGATCGATGTGGGCGTGGCGTGGGGCTTGTGCCAGACGATCGCCGACCGCAAGATCCACCCGTCGTTCTGCAGAGCGAAGGCCAGCCGCCATGGCATGCCGAGCAGATTCTTGTGCGGCACGTCCGCTCGCGGCCGGTAGTGCGATTGCCCTGTATGCCCAGGGGTCGTGCACCAATAGCCGTCGGAATTGGTGGAGTAGCTGTCACCAAGATTGACCCACACGGTGGCCCGCGGAGTCAGCACCCGCCGGGCCGCGGCGAACACTGCGCGCACGGTCTCGACGTAGTCGTCCGCAGTTGGTTCCAGCCCGATCTGCGGATGCTCACGCCGCGCCCCGCAATCCCGGCACCTCTGCTGCACTGAACCCCGGCTGCCGAGGCCTGCGGACCGGTGTCGGCAGCCGGGCCGGCCACCGGTCCAAGTGTCGGGTGCGTAGTCGCGCAGCCGCCAGTAGGGCGGGCTGGTGACCAGACAGTCGATCGAATCCTCGGGCAGGTTCTG
This sequence comes from Amycolatopsis echigonensis, assembly GCF_014174495.1. Classification (GTDB taxonomy): domain Bacteria; phylum Actinomycetota; class Actinomycetes; order Mycobacteriales; family Pseudonocardiaceae; genus Amycolatopsis; species Amycolatopsis echigonensis. The sequence goes on along the minus strand of NZ_JACJHR010000032.1, from coordinate 10,406 downwards.
GATTCCGGCTTCGGCGTCGGCGGTCACCAGCGTGACGGCGTCGTCCTCAGGGGAGCGTGCGGCGAAGGTGGTCATGCCGCCCTCCCGGTGTTCTGTGCGGTGAGACCAAGGCGGCGCAGGCCGATCTCGTGGAACTCCGGGTTGAGGTCGATGCCGACGTAGGAGCGGCCGAGCTGGCGTGCGGCCAGTCCGGTGGTGGCGGCACCGCTGAACGGGTCGAGCACTACACCGCCGGCTGGGCATCCGGCCGCGATGCAGCGCAGTGGGATGTCGACCGGGAACGCGGCGAAGTGCGCCTCCCGCAACGGGCGGGTGGTGATCGACCAGACGTCACCCGGATTCTTGCCCCGAGCATGCGCGGCGGTGTGCCGCGCGCCGGTCGGGCGCATCGCGTCCCCGTGCGCTTTCGCGGAAAACGGCTCGGTATCCCGGTATTTGCCGTACACGCTGTGTCCGCGGCGGCGCGCGGTCGCGCCGATCCCGCTGTGGCGGCCCTTGTTCGCGCCGCCGATCACACTGCCCGACGTGAGGGCTTCCGGGCATGCGAGCGGTTCGCGGATCGGGTCGAGGTCGAAGAAATACTTCTGCTGTTTGGTCAACAGGAACAGCATCTCGTACCGGTTCGACAACCGGTCACGCACGGATTCGGGCATGGCATTGGGTTTGTGCCACACGATCGCATTGCGCAGAATCCAGCCGTCAGCCTGCAGCGCGAACGCCACCCGCCACGGCATCCCGACCAGGTTCTTCCGCGGCAGCGACCGCGTGCGCGCCACCCCGGCCCGGCGCACCGACTCCCGCAGCGGCGCCGCCGCGCTGCGACCGGACAGGGTGCTCGCCCGCATCGCGTCCCCGGTGCGGCCGGGCGGTTCGGCGGAGTACGAGTCGCCCAGATTCAGCCACACCGTGCCGGTGTCGGACAGGACCCGGCGCAGCTGCCTGAAGACCTGCCGCAGCCGGTCGACGTAGTCCTGCGGGGTCGCCTCCAGGCCGTGCTGGTCGTCCTCGCGACGGGCACCGCACCGGCGGCAGCGCTGCGGCTCGCCGCCGCGATGCGCCGCCGACGCGGGATAGGCGAGACCGGGGTGTTTGGACTGGGGAATGTTGCCGCCGCGTCCGGACCCGGCAAGGTGCGCGCAACCGGGATCGCCGCCGACCCAGGTTCCGGTCCCGTAGTCGCGCAGCCCCCAGTACGGCGGACTGGTGACCACGCAGTCCACCGATTTCTCCGCCAGGCCGGCGAGGGTCGCGGTGGCGTCGCCGGTGCAGAACGTGACGGTGTCATCGCGGTAGTGGACGGTGTCCATGAGATTCGCTCCTTCGGCACGTTGGGTTGAAATCGCGAGCCGCAGTACGTCGGATCGCGTCGCTGCGCCACAGGCGGGTTGCCGGCGGGTGCTGGGCGACGCGGCGCGCACTCAGGCGGCGGCCGAATCGGGCCGTGTTCCGCGCCCGTGGCCGCGTGGTGGGGGCGCGGGCAGCGCGGGGAGGGACTGGTTCAGGGCCGGATCGGCGGCGTCGGGATCGGCCCGGAGCACCAGCGCGGTGTGGTGCGCGGGCAGCGCGACCGGATGCCCGAGAACGCGTTCCGCTCGGGCGGCGGCTCGTCGCTGGGCCAGCGACGCGCGGGTGTACGTGCGGCCTCGTCGCACTGCGGCGGTCAACGCCACGCACCGCGCGACCGGCGCCAGCCCGGCCGCGCCGGCGACCGCCGCGATCCGGCCGGGCACGTCGAGCAGGTCGTGCCGCACGGGGTGGCGCTGCGGGGCGCTGGTGACGACCACGTGCCCGCCCGGACGCAGCAGCGGCCGGTATTGCGCAAGCAGTCCGTGCAACCTCTCCAGTGCACCATCGATGTCGCCGACCGGACCGGGTCGCAGGGTTGTCAGGAGGAGAGCGATCCGTCCGGTCAACCCGGCCGTGACTGCGGCGGCGGCCGTTCCGGGGCGTCGGTCGAGGACGAGGACCATCCCGTCTACGAACACGCCCCGCGCCTTCGTGGCGGTCACGTTGGCGCGCGCCAGGCGCCACCACCGGCGCTGCCCGGTCAACCCGATCGCGTGCCGCCCGGTCCGGAGCGCTTCGACGATCGTGGTGCCCGCGCCGCAGTCGGGATCGAGCACGACATCGCCGGGCCGGGTCAGCGCCGCGACGGCGTAGCGGGCGATCGCCGGGGCCATCAGGCCGGGGTCGGCACCGGTGGCGTCGTGGTAGCCGCCCTCGGTCAGCTGGGCCGTCAAGCTGTCAGTCCCCGTCGGCCACACCGACGCCACAATCGGGCCTTCGGACCGCTCCCCCGACGCGCGGGGGAGCTGCCTGTCGGCGCTCTTAGACATCCGAGGTCTCCTTCCCCTCGATGCCACGGTCGTCCGTCGCGTCCGGCGACAGCCGCCCGAGCAGAACGAGGTCGTGGTGCACCGAGCGCAGCGGCGGCGCTGCGGCGTCGGCCGCGCGCGGCGAGAAGTCCGGCACGGAGTCCTCGGCGCACATCCGGTCGGGGCGGTCCGGCAGGTTCGGCACAGGCGTGGCGAGCACGGCGATGTGATCGTGACACCGCAATCCGCGACTACCCAGTGTGTTCAGCAAGGTCGCTAGCGGATCACGCAGCTGGCCATCGCGGGAATCACTGTGCGTGACGACAGCAACGAGGCCGCGCGGGGTGAGCAGGGCGTCCCAGTCGGCGCGCGCGAGCCAGTCGGTGGCGCGCGGGTCGAGCGAGGTGATGATCAGGTCGAAACCGCCGCGCGGTCGGTCTCCGTCGCGACGCGGAGGGCGTGGGGAGTCTGGGTGCGGGTCGGCCAGCGGGTGCAGATCGAGCCGACCGAGTCGGGGTCGCGACCCCGACTCAACTCCGGAACGGCGGGGCGAGTCGGTGTGCTCGCCCGGGCAGTCGGGGGCGAGTACCGCTGTCGCAGTGTCGGTGCTGCGTCCGAGCCGGGCGACGGTCCAGACCGCCTCGGCGAGACCGGCGTAGGGGGCGGCGTCGCGGGCACCGCCGACCGCGTGCCGAAGGGTGCGTGGGGACGGTGGCGGGGTGAGGAGAAGGACGCGGTCGCCGGGGCGGGTGTAGGTCGTGACGAGGGTGACGATCGTGCGTCCGAGCCAGCCGGGAAGCAGCGCGGTGCCGGGCAGCATCTCCGCGTCGGCGAACGGCCAGAAGGCCGCCGGACGTGGCCGGCGGGCAGCCGCGACAGCGGGCAGGCGCTCCGGTGCGCGGTGCCGTCCGTGACGGGTACGCGCCGCGCTCGCCGTGCGGTGATGCGGCGTGTGATGGCGGCGGCTTCCGGGCTCAGGGTGCGGTGTTGGAGTCATCGGCGGCCTTCCTCGCAGTGTGATCGGCGCGGTCTGCCAAGTCACCCCAAGAGGCGGGTTTTGAGGCCGCTTTTCGACACCGCACTTCCAGGTTTTTGACAAACTCCCGAAGCTCTGAACCGCACGCAGCGAGAAGAGAGTCCGAATACGTCGACACTCCCGGACGTTCGGAACTATTCGGGTCCAACACAGTGCGGGGTCGATCTGCTGTCGAACCATCCCGACTTGAGCCAAGAAGAATTTCCGATCCGAATCAAAGTCGCCCGACCGAGTCGTCGTGCACCCTCCTCTACGAACAGTCGCTTGCCTACTAAGGATCGCTTAAACGCCAGCTCGCCAGCTACTAAGACGATCGAGGACGCCGCCAGGGTGCGCCGCCAGCAAGAGGTCTTCGAGTCCTTCGAGGCTTCGGTTTTAGTAGCCGAATTTGCCTGCCAACAAGATCATCCTTGTTCTTTTCTTGCCCCTTTCTTGTCGCCGCCCTGGCGTCCTGACGGAGCTGATTCACCAACTCCAGTCAGGAGCGCATCAAATGACGAACGACGAGACTGCTTCTGCGCTTATCCGCCCTGATCGCGGGGGACACGAATGGTTGCCATTGGACACCGCGCGCGACGCCTTCGGGTGGCTGGTCACCGGGCCGAAGCCGATGGCCGTGCAGGGGGCCCGGTTCGCCGGGTTGCCGCGGCGCCCGGTGCCGCTGGACGAACTGCGGGACCGGGTGATGAGCAAGCAGTGCCCGCCCCGCACGCGCGACGACGTGTGGGCGCACCTGGTGCTGCGTTCCCGCACGCACGGGGGTGCCTGGACGGTGGCGTGCGTCGGGATGGCGCTGCCGTCGCTGGCCGCGAGCGCGCGATGGCTGGCGGCGCGGTATCGCGGCGATCGCGCGGACGCCCACGCGGCGGTGCTCGCCGGGTTTGTCCACGCGCTGTCGACCGTCGATCTGGCCGACCCGGCCATCGCGGTCCGGCTGCACTTCGCCGCCCGCCGCGCCGGGCAGGAAGCATTGGAGGAGTCGCTCGACGCTCCGATGCCGGCGGGCTCGGGCTACCGCTCCGCGGCACCGCGCCCGCCGTACGGACATCCCGACTTGGTGCTCGCGCGGGCGGTCGGCGAGCAGATTCTCACCCCCGCCGAAGCGGAACTGATCTCGGCGACACGGCTCGGCGACACCTCGGTGACCGACTGGGCGCACCGTCATGGCGCTGCGCTGAAGACCGCGTTCAAGGCCCGTGATCGAGCCGAAGACCGACTCGTCGCGTGGCTGCGCGATCAGGTCGCCGGCGCTGGCCCCGAAGACCCTGTCGCCGACGCAGCTGTCGCCGCTCTCGTCGTCGATCCACCGGACGCTCCCGCCGAGGAAAACCCAGGTGTGTCACGTGCTGTGAGCGGTCGTCTGCGCAACGGCCGACCGGCTTCTTCCAGGAAATCGTCACGGGCGGTGTCGAAAAACGACCCGAAATCCGGCCTCTTGGGGCGCGGGGAGACCTCACCCGGCTCTCCGCGTACCGCCGAGCACGAGCCGACTTCGGAGGTGCGCCGATGCGCGTGACACCCCATCCCCAGACTCAGCACACCCCCGCGCCGTCGTGCTTCCTCGCGTCGAGCACGACCGACCGGAAACGATCCCGCCCCGGCGTCGTCAGCCACTCGCGGCCGACGGCACACACGGATACCACACGCACCTGTCATCGGATCTCTCGGTCGCGGCCAGTGCGCCACGCGGCGATCTACGCGGTACTCGGCGCGGTCCTGCTCAGCTCGCTCGCCGCGGATGCGGCGCAGGCTTCCACACAGGTGCTCGCGATCGCGAGCAGCGTCGGGCAGGTCTTCGACAACATCCGCAACTGGCTCATCGGCATCCTCGCTGGGCTGGCGACGGTGTTCCTCACCATCGGCGGCGTCCGGTACCTGATGGCCGGGGGCGACCCCGGCGAAGTCGAGAAGGCCAAGCAGTCGTTCAAGTCGGCGGGCTGGGGCTACGGGTTGGCTGCGCTGGCACCGCTAGTGGTGGAAACCCTGCGCGGGATTGTCGGGGCCTGAGGCTATGACCGCGACCCGACGCTCCCGCGTGCCCGAGCCCGATCGCGGCGAGCCCGGCACCGGCTCGCGCCCGTTGGACCCGGTGCGCCGGGAGCGGGTCCTGCTCGCCCCGCCGACCCCGCAGCGCACCGGACGTGGTTCCCGGCGGCGGGTCTGGCTGCTGGCGCTGGGCCTGACCATGCTGCTCGGCGGTGCGCTGGCTGTCAGTGCGTGGGCCGCGCCCGGCGCACCCCGGCAGCCGAGCACGCAGCCCGCGGCGCAGCAACCGCCGCCGTTGCCGCTGCCGCCCAACCCCAGCGACACGTGTGCCCCGAACTCGCCGGACCCGGCGTGCCGCTTTCCGACCGGCTCGCCGCGCCCGTCGGTCCCGGCGACGCCACTGCCTCCGATCACCGAACTGCCGCCACCCACGAGCTGCTTCCCCGGCCAGATCGGCTGCACACCCGGCAGCCCGACCGCCGCGCCGAGCACGACTGCGAACCCGCCGTGCACGGGCGAGGACTGCATTCCGCAGCCCACCCCGCCGCCGAGCACGAGCCCGCGGCCGGGCGGTCCCAGTACGGGAAACGGCGATCCGGACTGCGGGCTGACCAACATCACCGGCTGCATCGCCAAGGCGATCAACGGCGTGTTCAAGGATCTGGTCACCGCCGCGCTGTCGCCGATCCTGGACTTGCTCGGCCACACCGTGCTGACCACGCCGACGCTGGACCAGCTTCCCGGTATCGGCGAACTGTGGGACAACTCGTGGCAGATCGTGCTGGCCTGCTACGGGATGCTGATCCTGGTCGCCGGGATCGTCGTGATGTCCCACGAGACGGTGCAGAGCCGGTACTCGATCAAAGAGATCGGCCCGCGGATCCCGATCGGGTTCCTCGCCTCCGCGCTGTCGCTGTTCTTCGCCGAGAAGCTCATCCGGCTGGCGAACGCGCTGTCCGCCGCAGTCCTTGGCGACGGGGTGGACCCGCCCTCGCTGGGATCCACGCTCAAGGACGCGGTCGATGGCGCGGTCTCCGGCGGGTTCTTCATGATTCTGCTGGCGCTGGTGCTGGTGGTCGTCGGGATCGCCCTGCTGGCTGTCTACGCAGTGCGTGTCGTCATCACGCTGATCCTGATCGCCACCGGGCCGCTGTTTCTGATGTGTCACGGCTTGCCCCACACCGACGGCATCGCCCGGTGGTGGTGGAAGGCGACCGGGGCGACGCTGGCGATCCAGGTCGCGCAGTCGCTCGTGCTGATCGGCGCCGTGCGGACCTTCCTGACCGGCGGGGTGCATCTGTTCGGCTCGACGCTGTCCGCGCTCGGCATGCTCATCGCCGCGATCGCCTTGTTCTACGTCCTCTTCAAGATTCCGTTCTGGTTCCTCTCGGCCGCCAGGATCGGCAACGGCCGCTCTCTCCTCGGAAGTCTCGTCAAGACCTACATCGCAGCGAAAACATTCGGGATGGTCGCCGGGAAGTCCGGCCGCTTCGGCAAGGCCAGCACGGCCGCCGGCGGCAAGGGACACAGGGGCGGCGGTGGCCGGGGCGGTGCTGCTGCCGATCCGCCGTGGCCCCCTCATCCGCGGAGCCCGCGGACACCGGAGGCGGTCAACAAGCGGATGCAGGCGGCCTACGACGCCGAGCGCGCCCGTGCTGCCCAGCAGCCGCGCCCGCCCTCGCAGCGACCGGAGTTTCTGCAGCCCGGTCCGCAGGAGACCATCCACGACCCGGCCGTCACCTCGGCCAGTCAAGGACCCACCATGCCCGAATTCAGTTCCGCACCCAAGCCCGGCATCCCAGCCCCGCCGCCCGCCGGGCGGCACCGCAGGCGGGCTCCGACGGCGCCCCGGTTCCAAGCTCCTGGTGCACCGCGCCGAGCCGGTGGTGCCGCGACTCCGGCTCGGCCGGTCGCGACGGCCGCGGTTCCTCCGTACTTGCGGTTCCAGCCGCCGACGCCGGAACCGCCCCACGTGTCCCGTCCGGCCACGCCCGCGACTGCGCCGCCCGCCGCGCCGGTGTTCCGGACCGCGCACCCGCAGCCGCGCCTCGGCGACGCCCGCCCGCGCACGCCGTCCGTGCCGCCGGTGACGTTCCGGGCGCCGACCACGCCACCAGCTCCGCCGAAAGCCCCGCCCCGTGGAGGTGAGAAGTCATGACCCAGCCCGTGCGCATCCCCTCCGATGTCGATCGCGAGGATCGCGTCCTGGCCAACCTCACCGCCCGGCAGCTGGCGATCCTCGCCGTGACCGGGATCGTGCTCTACGGTGCCTGGACGCTGACCCGCGGTGTGGTGCCGCTGCCGATCTTCCTGATCGCCGCTGTTCCTCTCGGTGTCACGGCCGCGGTCCTGGCGCTGGGTCAGCGCGACGGCATGAGCCTCGACCGGCTCATGCTCGCCGCCCTCCGCCAGCGGCTGCAACCCCGCCGCCGCGTCGCCGCCCCCGAAGGGGTCCGGCCCGCACCCGAGTGGCTGACCAGCACCATCACCGCGACCGATGTGGCGGGCAGGTCGGAGGTGTCTCCGGCGGCGCTGCGGCTGCCCGCGGAAGGAGTCACCGAGGCCGGGGTCGTCGACCTCGGCCCCGACGGGGTCGCGATGGTCGCAGTGGCCAGCACCGTCAACTTCGCCCTCCGCACACCCGGCGAGCAAGAGGCCCTGGTCGCCAGCTTCGGCCGGTATCTGCACTCGATCTCCGCGCCGGTGCAAATGCTCATCCGGGCCGAACGGCTGGACCTGAGCCAGCAGATCAGCGACCTGCGCGAGGCCGCCCCCGGATTGCCGCATCCGATGCTCGAAGCCGCCGCGGCCGAGCACGCGACCTACCTCGACCAGTTGCGCCGCTCCACCGATCTGCTGCGCCGCCAGGTACTGCTGGTGCTGCGCGAGCCGATCCGCGCCACGGGGCCGACCGACGGGCTCGGCGGCGCGTCCCCGCTCGCCGCACTGCGGGCACGACGCGCCCGCAGCCGGGACGGCGAGGTCACCGAGACCGCGCGGCACTCGGCGGAAACCCGGCTCGTGCGGAGGCTGGGCGAAGCCACCGAACTGCTCTCCCCAGCCGGGATCACGATCACGCCCCTGGAGGCCGGGCAGGCCACCGCCGTGCTGGCCACCGCGTGCAACCCAGACAGCCTGATCCCGCCCTCGGCAGGCCTGGCCGGCGCAGACGAAGTCATCACCACCGCCGCCCCGGACCCCGACGACCAGCCACCAGTCCATCACCGAAGCACGACCAGCCGGGGCGGGCGCGACAGCGCACCGGAGCCGACGGTCCTGGACGAATGGGAGGGCGGGGACCTATGAGCAGGAAGTTCGGCCGTGCCCGAGGCCGCGGGACGCAGCACGCGAATGCACCGTTGGGCAGGGCCAGTGCGTTCACGCCGGATTCGCTGTCAGTCGCACCCCGGCACCTGGAGATCGGCGGCGAATGGGTCGCCAGTTTCGCAGTCACCGGCTACCCGCGCGAAGTACACGCCGGATGGCTGCAACCGCTGCTGTCCTACCCCGGCCGCGTCGACGTGTCGCTGCACATCGAGCCGATCGACCCGGTCACCGCCGCCCACCGGCTCAAGCGCCAGCTGTCCAAGTTGGAATCGGGGCGGCGACACACCAGCGAGAAGGGGCGGTTGCTGGACCCGATGGTCGAGGCCGCCACCGAGGACGCCTACGACCTCTCGGCCCGGGTCGCCCGCGGCGAAGGCAAGCTGTATCGGCTCGGGCTGTATCTGACCGTGCACGCCACCAGCGAGGACGATCTCGGCGAGCAGGTCGCCGCAGTGCGAGCGCTCGCCGCGTCCCTGTTGATGAACGCGCAGCCGACCACCTACCGGTCGCTGCAGGGCTGGGTGTCCACCCTGCCGCTCGCGCTCGATCTCATCGGCATGCGCCGCACCTTCGACACCAGTGCGCTGGCCGCCGCGTTTCCCTTCACCAGCCCCGATCTGCCGCCCGCTGACCCGACCAGTGTCGCTGCACCGGCCGGTGTGCTGTACGGGTTCAACGTCGGATCGCAGGGTTTGGTGCACTGGGACCGTTTTTCCGCGGACAACTACAACGCCGTAGTGCTCGGGCGCTCCGGCGCGGGCAAGTCCTACCTGGTGAAGCTGGAAACCCTGCGCAGCCTCTACCGCGGCGTCGAGGTCGCGATCATCGACCCGGAGGACGAGTACCGACGACTCGGCGAGGCCATCGGCGGCACCTACATCCACCTCGGCGACGCCGACGTCCGCATCAACCCGTTCGACCTTCCGATCGCCATCAGGCCGGACGGTCGCCGCACCGCCCCCAAAGACGCCCTCACGCGCCGGGCGCTGTTCGGCCACACCGTCATCGGAGTGCTGCTCGGCACCGAACTATCCGCGCAGCAACGAGCCGTGCTCGACCGGGCGATCATGGCCACCTACCAGCAAGCCGGGATCACCAGCGACCCGCGGACCTGGGGCAGGCAGGCACCGCTGCTGGCGGATCTCGCCGCGGTCCTCACCGCCACCGGCGATCCGATCGCCACGGATCTCGGCTCCAGATTGCACCCGTTCGTCGAGGGCGCGTTCTCCACGATGTTCTCCGGGCCGACCACCACGCGGCCCGAGGGCCACCTGACCGTGTTCAGCCTGCGTGACCTGCCCGACGAACTCCGGCCGATCGGCACCCTGCTCACGCTGGACACGGTGTGGCGGCGGGTGTCCAACCCGGCCATCCGGCGGCCGAGGCTGATCACCGTCGACGAAGCGTGGCTGCTCATGCAAGACCCTGCCGGCGCGCGTTTTCTGCACCGGATGGCCAAAGCAGCCCGGAAACACTGGGCGGGCTTGACGATCGCGACCCAAGACGTCGGCGACGTCCTCGGGACAGACCTGGGCAAGGCGATCATCGCTAACGCGGCGACGCAGATTCTGCTACGTCAAGCGCCGCAGGCGATCGAGGAGATCGTGGAGACCTTTAACCTGTCCGAGGGTGAGAAGCAGTTCCTGATTTCCGCGGACAAGGGACAAGGTCTGCTCTCGACCGGGACGCAGCGAGTCGCGTTCCAGTCGCTGGCTTCGCCGCAGGAAAACGCGCTCATCACA